>JAHRWZ010000051.1 GCA_019104865.1 Castellaniella sp.
CGGTCACCATGTTGCGCGTGTATTGCTCGTGGCCCGGGGCGTCGGCCACAATGAACTTGCGCGCCGGAGTGGCAAAATACCGGTAGGCCACGTCGATGGTGATGCCCTGCTCGCGCTCGGCCTCCAGCCCGTCGGTCAACAGCGCCAGGTCGTACTGCTGATCGGGCGCCCGCGTATATTTCGAGCCGGCGATCGCTTGCAACTGGTCGGCGAACACGCCCTTGCTGTCGAGCAGCAGGCGGCCGATCAACGTGGATTTGCCGTCGTCCACGGACCCGGCCGTGATCAGGCGCAGCACCCCTTCGTCCGGGGCATCGGGCCAGTGCTCATTGATCGTATTCATCAGAAATATCCTTGTTTCTTGCGCCGCTCCATGGACGCTTCCGAGGTCTGGTCGTCCATGCGCGTGGCGCCGCGTTCGGTGATAGTGGTGACGGCGGTTTCGGCGATGATGTCGGCCGGCGTTGCCGCCTCGGACGCCACGGGGCAGGTGCAGGACACGTCCCCCACCGTGCGGAACCGCACCGTCAGACGTTCGGGGTGCTCGCCCTCGCGCGGCGGAGTCAGCGGCGTAACCGGGACCAGCAGCCCCTGGCGACGCACCACGTCACGCTCGTGGGCGTAATACAGGGACGGCAGGGACAGCTGCTCGCGCTCGATGTATTGCCAGACATCCAGCTCCGTCCAGTTGGAAATCGGAAACACGCGGATGTTCTCACCCGCATGCACGCGGGTGTTGTACAGATTCCAGAGCTCGGGCCTTTGCGCCTTGGGGTCCCAGTGGCCGAACTCGTCCCGGACGGAGCAGATGCGTTCCTTGGCGCGGGCCTTTTCCTCGTCGCGCCGCGCACCGCCGATGCAGGCATCGAACCCGAACTCCGCGATCGATTCCAGCAGCGTCGTGGCCTGAGCCGCGTTGCGCGAATCCGTGGCGTGGCGCAGCACCACGGTACCCCGGGTGATGGAATCCTCGACGCCGCGCACGATCAGATCCTCGCCCAGTTCGGCCACGCGCCGATCGCGGAACTCGATGACCTCGGAAAAATTGTGCCCGGTGTCGATATGCATCAGCGGAAAGGGGAAGCGTCCCGGGCGGAAGGCCTTTTCGGCCAGGCGCAGCAACACACAGGAGTCCTTTCCCCCCGAAAACAGCAGCACGGGACGGGCGCATTCGGCGGCGACCTCGCGCAGAATGTGGATGGCTTCGGATTCCAGCCAGTCCAGGTGGGTGCGGGTGGATCGTGCGATGGTCATGCTCATGATCAGGACTCGACGGAATCGGGATGGGATGAGGCGGGACGGACCCGCGGTCGATCGTTCAGGTTGGACGCATGCAGCCCGCATTCCCGGCTGTCGCGCTGTTCCCACCACCAGCGGCCGGCGCGCGGATCTTCGCCGGGGCGCACGGCCCGCGTGCAGGGCTCGCAGCCGATCGATGGATAGCCTCGATCATGCAGCGGGTGATAGGGCACATCCAGCGCACGGACCACGCCCCAGACCTCGTCCGAGGACCAGGTGAACAGGGGATTGAATTTCCGCAGACCGAACGTCTCATCCCACTGCGCCTCGGGCAGGTCGGTCCGGGTCACGGACTGCTCGCGGCGCTGGCCGGTGATCCAGGCCGTATGCCCGGCCAGGGCGCGGCGCAGCGGCTCGACCTTGCGGATGCCGCAGCAGGCCTTGCGCAGATCCACGCTGTCGTAAAAGGCGAATTCGCCATGCGCCGCGACGTGCGCCTGCACGGCGGCCGGGTCCGGGTGCATGACACGGGTCTCGATCCCATACCGGTCGCGGATCACGTCCACCATGGACAGGGTTTCGGCGTGCAACCGCCCGGTGTCCAGCATGAAGACGCCCAGGGGCCGCGACAGCTGCGCCAGCGCGTGAATCAGCAGAGTGTCCTCGACCCCCATGGACGAGGCCAGGAGGGCATCCGGGTGAGCGGCGGCGATGTCCTCCAGCCGGGCCAGCAGGGCCTCCCAGCGGCGGAACAGCGGCACAGGCAGAGATTCGGACACGGAAGTTCTCCGGAAGCTACCGGTCAGAGCGCACTGTTTCGAACAGCACGCCAGGCACCGGCCAAAGGGCGAATGGATCGTCAGGCGGACCATGTCGCCATGGCACCGGACAGCGATGCCAGTGTGCGCGCCGGGCGGCGTCAAAGGAACGAACAAATCGTTGATTCCATATAACCTTCATGGTCGAGGCCACAGAACGCGAAGGCCGCATTAAAATGGTGCCGGTTGTATGTCCTTGACGATTCTGAATTCATAAAAAGGCTGCAGATCATGGCTGAACAGCATAAGCACACCCTACCGTCCTATCTGGACCCCGCTCATCCGGGTCCCTGGGGGATCTATCTCGAACAGGTCGACCGGGTCACCCCATACCTGGGATCGCTGGCCCGCTGGGTGGAAACGCTCAAACGTCCAAAACGTATCCTGATCGTGGATGTCCCGGTGGAACTGGACAACGGCACCGTGGCCCACTTCGAAGGCTATCGGGTGCAGCACAACACCTCGCGCGGTCCGGGCAAAGGCGGCGTGCGCTACCACCAGGACGTCACACTGTCGGAAGTCATGGCCCTGTCGGCCTGGATGTCGGTGAAATCCGCCGCCGTGAACCTGCCGTTCGGCGGGGCCAAGGGCGGCATCCGTATCGATCCGCATCAGTTTTCCCAGGCCGAACTCGAACGCATCACCCGCCGCTACACCAGCGAGATCGGCGTCATCATCGGGCCGAACCGCGACATCCCTGCGCCGGACGTGAACACCAATGGCCAGGTCATGGCCTGGATGATGGACACGTATTCCATGAACGAGGGCAGCACCACGACCGGTGTCGTCACCGGCAAACCTGTCTCCCTGGGCGGCAGCCTGGGCCGCGTCGAAGCCACCGGTCGGGGCGTCTATGTGACGGCCTGCGAGGCCGCGAAGGAACTGGGCATCGACATCAAGGGAGCCCGGGTCACGATTCAGGGCTTCGGCAATGTGGGCGGCACGGCGGCGCGCCTGTTCGACGAGGCCGGCGCCAAGGTCATCGCGGTCTATGACCACACCGGCATCGTCTACAACGCCCATGGCCTGAACATCGCGGCGCTGATCCAGCACAACCAGGAAAACGGCGGGGTGGCGGGTGCCGCCGACACCCAGACCCTGACCCCCAAGGAATTCTGGTCGCTGGAAACCGAAATCCTGATCCCCGCCGCCCTGGAAGGCCAGATCACCCACGACAACGCCGACCTGATCCGTACCCGCATCCTGGTCGAAGGCGCCAACGGTCCGACCACCCCCGAAGCCGACGACATCATTTCGGCCAAGGGCACGGTCATCGTGCCCGACGTGGTCGCCAACGCGGGCGGGGTCACGGTCAGCTACTTCGAATGGGTACAGGATTTTTCCAGCTTCTTCTGGACGGAGCAGGAAATCAACCACCGCCTGGAAGCCATGATGCGTTCGGCTTATGGCGCCATGTCGGGCGTGGCCCGCCAGCATGGGGTTTCTCTGCGCACGGCCGCGTTCATCGTGGCCTGCACACGCATCCTCGAGGCCCGTCAGGTGCGCGGCCTGTATCCTTGATCGGTATCTGACGATATCCCTGCACCGTCCGCAATCGCGCGGACGGTGCAGGGATATTGGGAAACCAAGACAAGGCTGGCCGGTGCGGGCAATACCCCCCGGCCAGCGTTATTGCCAATCCAGGATCACCTTCCCGCTTTGCCCCGACAGCATCGCGTCGAACCCCTGCCGAAAATCCGCCACCGGAAAACGGTGCGTCAGGATCGGCGACAGATCCAGGCCGCTTTGCAGCATCGCGACCATTTTGTACCAGGTCTCGAACATTTGCCGGCCATAGATACCCTTGATCTCCAGCCCCTTGAAGATCACCTGGCTCCAGGCGGCGCCGACGCCATCCGGCAAAATGCCCAGCATCGCGATCTTGCCACCGTGGTTCATCTGTTCCAGCATCGAGGCAAACGCGCTGGGCACACCCGACATTTCCAGCCCGACATCGAAGCCTTCCGTCATGCCCAGTTCGCGCATGACGTCGCGCAGATCCTCGCGCGCCACATTCACCGTGCGGCTGGCCCCCATGCGGGCGGCCAGATCCAGCCGGTAATCATTGACGTCGGTGATCACGACATTGCGCGCCCCCACGTGGCGGGCAATGGCCGCCGCCATGGCGCCGATCGGGCCGGCCCCCGTGATCAACACATCCTCGCCCACCAGATCGAAGGCCAACGCCGTGTGGGTGGCGTTCCCGTAGGGATCGAAAATGGCGGCCAGATCGTCGGACACATCATCCGGAATACGGAAGGCGTTGAAGGCCGGAATCACCAGATAATCGGCAAAGGCGCCCGGCCGGTTGACCCCCACGCCCTGCGTATTGCGGCACAGGTGGCGGCGGCCGGCGCGGCAGTTGCGGCAATGCCCGCAGGTGATGTGGCCTTCGCCGGACACCCGATCGCCCACTTTGAACCCCTGGACTTCCTGGCCGATCTCGACGATCTCGCCCACGTATTCGTGCCCCACGTGCATGGGCACGGGGATGGTGCGCGCGGCCCATTCGTCCCATTTCCAGATGTGGATGTCCGTGCCGCAGATGGCGGTTTTGCGGATACGAATCAGGACGTCGTTGTGACCGATGGCGGGTTTGGGGACATCCACCAGTTCCAGCCCCACAGCGGGCTGCATCTTGGCCAAGGCTCTCATGAGAACTCCAGGATCAGGGATAGTCTGCCCGGTTGCCCGCCCCCGCTGTCCATGCATCCGGACGCGCCAGAGACGGGATACCGGGGTCAGGAATGCGCAATGACGCCAAGGTCGCGCCCCACGCGGGCGAAGGCGTCCACTGCGCGATCGATGTCTTCGGGCGTATGGGCGGCACTCATCTGCGTGCGGATGCGGGCCCGCCCCTTTGGCACCACCGGGTAGGAAAACCCGATCACGTAGATACCCAGCGCCAGCAAGGCATCGGCCATGCGCCCGGCCAGTGACGCCTCGCCCAGCATCACGGGAATGATCGGATGATGTCCAGGCACCAGCGTGAAGCCCAGCGACTGCATGGCCTGCCGGAACCGGTCGCCATTCTGATGGACGCGCTCGCGCAGGCGCCCGCCTTCATTGCCTTGCAGCAACGTCAGCACCTGGCGCGACGCCGCGACGATGGCCGGCGCCAGCGTGTTGGAAAACAGATAGGGGCGAGAGCGCTGGCGCAGCAGATCGACGATGACGGGGTCGGCCGCCACGTAACCGCCTGAAGCCCCCCCCAGCGCCTTGCCCAGAGTCCCGGTCAGGATATGGACCCGCCCCTGGACACCGCAATATTCGGGGGTGCCGCGGCCACCCGCGCCCATGAAGCCCACAGCATGGGAATCATCGACCATGACCAGCGCGTCGAATTCATCGGCCAGATCGCAGATCGCCGGCAGGTCGGCGATGATTCCGTCCATGGAGAACACGCCATCGGTGGCGATCATCACATGGCGGGCGCCGCCGTCGCGCGCCGCCTGCAACTGGACACGCAGATCGGCCATATCGTTGTTGGCGTAACGGTACCGGCGCGCCTTGCACAAGCGCACCCCGTCGATGATGCTGGCGTGGTTCAGCGCGTCGCTGACGATGGCGTCCTGCTCGTCGAGCAGCGCTTCGAACAGGCCGCCATTGGCATCGAAGCAGCTGGAATACAGAATCGAATCCCCCATGCCCAGCCACGCCGCCAATTCGGATTCCAGCGCCTTGTGGCCAGCCTGGGTGCCGCAGATGAAACGCACCGAGGCCATGCCGAAACCGTCGGCGGCCAGACCATCCCGGGCCGCCTGGATCAGGCGCGGGTCGTTGGCCAGCCCCAGATAGTTGTTGGCGCAGAAATTCAGCACCTGGGCGCCGTCGGCCAGCCGGATCCGCGCAGCCTGTTGGCTGGCGATGATGCGTTCGGATTTGTAGAAACCGTCGGCGCGCAGCTGCCCGATCCGGGCACGTGCTTCATCAAGGAATGCCTGGGACATGATTCACCTTCGTGGGGGAATGCAAAAAACCGTCCCCGCATTGTACGCCCCCGGTTTCCGGCCCCCTGTCACAATCGGCGAAACTGTTGACAATCTGGCGTGCTGTATGGTCCATTGGTTTGCAACACTTCACCGTATGATTGCAACATTAGATTCCTGCTCGCCCGCGTCACCTGAGTGTCCCGTGTCGTGATCATCCCGTGGCGAACACGACCGGCCCAAAGACCGCCACCCACCGACGTGAAGTCCATGCGCCTGCATCCTCGTGTCATTCTCGTGGTTTTCCAGCTTGCCCTGACGCTCAGCCTGGGGCTCGCCGCCACGCATGCCCGGGCCACGACGCTGAAGGTCGGCATCTATGATCAGATCCCCGACATCTACATCGCTGCAAACGGCCGCCCCGCCGGTATCCTGGGCGAGCTGCTGAACGAGATCGCGCGCCGCGAAGGCTGGACGCTGCAGACGCAGGCCTGCGACTGGCAGCGCTGCATGCAACTGCTGACCAGCCGCCAGATCGACCTGCTGCCCGACGTCTACTACACGCCAGAACGCGCCACGGCCATCAACTTTCACCATGTGCCGGCGCTGCGCAGCTGGTCCCAGATCTATGCGCTGCCGAGAAATGCCCTGCGATCGATCACGGATCTGCAGGGCCGCACGCTCGCTGTCCTGGCCGGATCGGCGCAACAGGACTACCTGCGTGCCACGCTGGCGGGCCTGAAGATCGACACACAACTGGTCCCGGTCCAGAAACTGGACGAAGGCTTTCAGATGGTTCGTCAGCATCAGGCCGACGCGGTGGCCGCCGATTTTTACGTCGGTGAACTGATGTCCAAGGATTACGGAGTCAGTGCCACGGCGATCGTTTTCCAGCCGACCCAGGCCTTCTTTGCCACCCCGATAGGCAAGCATCCGGCGGTGTTGGCGGCCATCGACCGCTATCTGGTGGGCTGGCAGGCCGATCCGGACTCCTTTTATTTCCGCACACTGGCACACTGGCGGTCGTCCGAACCCACCTCGCTGCTGGGGCGCAACGCCGCCTGGATCATCGCCGGATTGAGCAGCCTGCTGGCCCTGGTGCTGATCGTCGTCCTGTGGCTGAAAATCCGGTTCGGCCGCCAGCGGCAGCATCTCCAGTCCAGCGTACGACGGCAGGATGCCATCCTGGAAAGCATCGACGCCATCGTCAGCATCAAGGACGCCTCTTTGCGCTATGTCTTTGCCAACCACAAACTCGAGGAATTCCTGGGGGTCGGCCCCGACGAAATCGTCGGACGGCGCGACGCGGACTTCATCACCGATCCCGCGTCCCTATCGGCCATTGAGCAAAGCGACCAGACCGTCCTGGAAACCCGTGAACGCAACGTCAGCCAGCTGTCGATCACACGGCCCGATGGCTCCGACATCCGCACGCTGCTGACGATCAAGGCCCCCCTGCTTGGTTCCGATGGCGCTGTCGAGGCCATCTGCGTCGTGTCCACCGACATCACCGAACGTGTGGAGGCCGAAAAAAAGGCGCACCAGCTGACCTTCTACGACAGTCTGACCAATCTGCCCAACCGGCGCACGGCGCTGGATCGTCTGTCCCAGGTCATGGAACACTCCCGGCGGGACCGCGCCTATGGCGCGCTGTTGCAGATCAACCTGGATGGGTTCAAGAAGATCAACGACACCCAGGGCTACCATGTAGGAGACCAGGTCCTGTGCGGCATCGCCGAACGCCTGAGCCACATGACGCGCGACCGCGACCTGGTCGCCCACACCAGCGCGGACGAGTTCGTGGTGCTGCTCGACGAGTTGGGCCCCGAACAACATGATGCCGCCCGCACGGCCATGCACGTGGCCGAGAAACTACGGCTGGCCATCTGCGGCAACGCGCTGACGCTGCCGGACAGTCCGGCCTTCATCACGGCCAGCATCGGCCTGACCCTGATCGGCGCCGACAGCGCATCGACCGACGCCGTCATGCGCGAAGCCGACATGGCCACCCAGCGGGCCAAGGAACAGGGCGGCAATCAGGCCACCTTCTACGAGCGGGACCTGCAGGCGGAGGTCGAGCAGCGCCTATGGCTGGAACACGATCTGCTGCAGGCTATCGACACGCCGCAATTGTCGTTGTACCTGCAACCGCAGTTCGGCCGGGACGGGCGGGTCACCGGCGGCGAACTGCTGGCCCGGTGGCGCCACCCCACCCACGGGCCGATTTCCCCCGCCCTGTTCATCCCGGTCGCCGAGGAATCCGGCCTGATCGGCCTGCTGGGCGCCTGGACACTGGGCGTCGCTTGCGACACCCTGCGGACCCTGCAGGCGCTGGGGGAAACCTACCCCCTGTCGATCAACGTCAGCCCCAAACGCCTGATGGAACCCCAGTTCGTCGACTACGTGTACGAGATGCTGGAACAGAAAGGCGTCCCCGGCAACCGGCTCATCTTCGAGGTCACCGAAGGCGTACTGATCCAGGACTTCCAGGCCGTCGCACAGCGCATGCAGGCGCTCGCCCGGTTGGGCATCCGCTTTTCCATCGACGATTTCGGCACTGGCTATTCCAATCTGGCATCCCTGAAACGCTTGCCGCTCTATGAAATAAAGATCGACAAGAGCCTGATCCAGGACCTGCCCGACGACACCGACGGCGTTGCCATCGTGCGCCTGATCCTGGCGATGGCCGACCAACTGAACCTACGGGTCGTGGCCGAAGGCGTGGAAACCGAGGAGCAGTCCCGTCTGCTGTTTCTGCACGATTGCCACGCGCTGCAGGGCTTCCTGCTGGCCCGCCCGATGCCCATCGAAAACTGGCTGACCATCGTACGGGAACGCCGCCAATCCTCGCAGCGGAATTCCGCCTGACACCTTTCAGCACGACACGGACGACGCACGGGGCTTGTGCGACAATGGCCGATCGTTTCCTTGAAGCCTGATACGTGTCCGCATCCTCTGAAGACTTCGACTTGCGCCGGATCGCCCTGGCTGCCTTTGGGCCATCCCTGCTCTTTGGTCTGGGCGAAGGGGCCATGTTTCCGGTCCTGGCGCTCAGCGCGCGCGAATTGGGCGCCAGTTCAGCGGGTGCCGGACTGATCGTCGCGCTGGTGGGCATCGGCTCCCTGCTGGCCAACCTGCCTGCGGCGGCGCTGGCGACCCGTTACGGCGAACGCCGCGCCATGGTCGGCGCGGCGGCCTTCAGCCTGCTGGCGCTGGCGCTGTGCCTCGGTGCGCGCACCCCGTGGGTCTTCGGCCTGGGGGTCTTCATGATCGGCCTGGCCAGCGCGGTCTTCCTGCTGGCCCGCCAGACCTTCCTGGTCGAAGCCGTGCCTCTGCATATGCGCGCCCGCGCCATGTCCACGCTGGGTGGCACGATGCGCATCGGCCTGTTCGCAGGGCCTTTCGCGGCAGCGGGCTTCATCCATCTGATGGGTCTTCAAGGCGCCTACTGGGCGGCCGCGCTGGCCATGCTGGGCGCGGGCGGCCTGTCACTGGCGATCCCCGATCTGGAACCCCGCGCCCCCGGCTCGACCGCAACCGCGCCGAGGATCAGCATGAAAACGCTGCTGCGTGAGCACGGCCACGTCTTCCTGACCCTGGGCACCGCCACCGCCCTGGTCTCGGCGCTGCGCTCGTGCCGCCAGATCGTGATTCCGCTCTGGGCCGACCACATCGGCCTGGACGCCACCACGACCGCCCTGATCTACGGGCTCATGGGGGGTGTCGACATGCTGCTGTTCTATCCCGCCGGCAAGGTCATGGATCAGCATGGCCGACTGTGGGTCACCCTGCCCTCCATGCTGATCATGGGGACCAGTCTGCTGGCCATGCCCTGGACGACCGGCTTTGCCAGTCTGCTGGCCGTCTGCATAGTGCTGGGGCTGGGCAACGGCATCGGGTCGGGCATCATCATGACGATCGGCGCGGATGCATCCCCCCGCGAAGGACGCACTGTTTTTCTGGGCATGTGGCGCCAGATCACCGATCTGGGCGGCAGCGGCGGGCCCCTGCTGCTGTCCGGCCTGACGGCGGCCGCATCGCTGGCCACCGGGATCATGGCGATCGGCGGCCTCGGCCTCGTAGCGGCCTGGATGTTCTGGCAATGGCTACCCCGGAGACCGGTTTCAGGATGAATGCGCAAGCCATCCCCGGGCCCGAACTGGGCCTCGATACCCTGGACGGCCGCGCCGCCGCCCGTGCGTCCCTATTCCTGGTGCTGGTCGGCATCTGCGCCGCGCTACACATCTGGAAGCTGCCACCCGCCCTACCCCAGCTGCAGGCACAGTTCGACTTGAGCCTGGTGCAATCCGGCTTCCTGCTGTCGGTCGTGCAGATCGGCGGCATGGCGCTGGGCCTGCCCATCGGCCTGGTGGCTGAACGCATCGGATTGCGCCGCTGCATCGCCCGCGGCCTGGGCATCCTGGCGCTAGCCTCGGCGCTGGGCGCCTGGCTTGATTCCGGGCTGATGGTGCTGCTCTGCCGCGCCGTCGAAGGCTGTGGCTTTCTGATGGTCGTCATGCCCATCCCATCCCTGATCCGCCGCATTGTGCCGCCAGGCATGCTCAGCCGGATCATGGGGTTGTGGGGCACCTATATGCCACTGGGCACCGTCATCACCCTGCTGACCGGGTCCTGGGTCCTGAGCCTGGGCAACTGGCAACTGCTGTGGCTGCTGCTGTCGGTCCTGACGCTGGTCTTCCTGCTGCTGACGCTGCGCATCGTGCCGGGGGACCCGCCGCACGACGCCGCGCCCCCCCGCCCGCCCGCGCTCTCGTTGGTAGGCACGACGCTGCGTTCGCCGAACGTCTGGCTCGTCGCCCTGACGTTCGGCGCCTATTCCAGCCAGTGGATCGCCATCATCGGCTTTCTGCCGACGATTTATGCCACGGCTGGCGTGGCGGGCCCTACCGCCGGCCTGCTGACCGCCATCGTCGCGGGGGTGAACGCCATCGGCAACCTGACGGCCGGACGCCTGCTGCATCATGGATTTCGGGCCTGGCATCTGCTCGCGACGGGGCTGGGCACCATGATCGTGTGCGCCTATGCGGCATTCGGCGCGCACCTGCCCGCGATCCCGCAATTTCTGGCCGTCGTGACCTTTTCTCTGGTGGGCGGACTGGTGCCCGCGACGCTGTTCGTCCTGGCGCTGACGCTGGCGCCGACACCGCAGACGACCTCCACCACCATCGGCTGGATGCAGCAATGCTCTTCATTTGGCCAGTTCATCGGCCCGCCGCTGGTCGCCTGGGTCGTGAACCGGGCCGGCGACGACTGGCAATGGACCTGGGTAGCCACCAGCCTGCTGGCTGCCATCGGCATCGTGCTGGCGATCCTGATCGGGCGACGCACCCGGGGCATTGTCTGATCGCCAGTCCCCGGAGATACCCGGTCAGGTTTGCGCCGAAATCCCCGGCTTAACCGACGATCGGCGGCACTGGCAAGCCGGACTGCGCCCAGTCCACCGGAAACCGCACCGGCAACACCCGGCTGGGGCAATCGGGTTCGGCCAGATCGACGCGCCGTTCGGGGATGGCATGGCTCCAGCGAATGGAATAGAACACCTTGACGACCGGCAGTTCGGGCGTATCGCGGTTCTGCGCGACGGCCAGCCCCAGTTCACTATCCGTCAGACTGATGATCGAACCCACCGGATAGCGTCCCACGGTGCGGATGAAGGCCTGCAGAATTTCGGGGTCGAAATGCCCTTCCCAGGACATCATCTTGAACAGGGCGAACGCGGGATCCCAGCCTTTCTTGTAGGGCCGGTTCGACGTCACCGCGTCGTAGACATCACACACGGCGCCCATCCGCGCCATCAAGCTGATCTGATTGCCTGCCAACCGGTCGGGATAGCCCTGACCGTCCATTTTCTCGTGGTGATGCAGGCAGACATCGACGACCTCGGGCGGCACCTCGGCATCCGCGCGCAGCATCGCAGCGCCGGATACCGGATGGCTCTGAACCAGTTCATATTCGGCGGGCGTCAGGCGGCCAGGCTTGTTCAGCACGGCATCGGGAATGTGTACCTTGCCGATGTCGTGCAGCAGGCCGGCCATACCCGCCAGGCGGACCTGATCGTCGGACAGGCCCATCGTACGCGCCAGCGACGTCATCAGGGCGGCAACCGCCACCGAATGCATGTAGGTGTACTGATCGGCCCGCTTGATGCGGGCCAGGCTGGTCAAGGCATCCGGGTGACCCTCGATGGAATCCGCCATATCCTGGATCAAGCCCTGGGCCTTGCTCAGGTCGGTCTTGTTGCCGATCTTCGCGTCCGAGAACAGCTGCATGATCTGCGCCCGCGAGCCGTCGATGATGTCATGCGCGTCTTCAAAGGCCTGGGCTTCCCGCGCCTGCGCAGTGACGCCGTCGCCCGCCACGGGCGCGCCGGCAGTGGAAACGGCCGCGCCGGCGGCGGCCGCGCCCAGGGCAGCCTGCGCGGCATCCTGAACATCCAGACCGCGCGCTGTATCGATCAGCACCCATTCCAGCGAGGATTTCCGCAGCCGCCGCAGCTTGCTTTCGCTGGAAATCAGGAAGTGCGAACGCCAGAAGGAATGGTCCAGAAAAGACCCACCCAGTTCCTGCACATACATGCCGACGCATAACTGCGAAACAGAGACTCGTTTGAGCATATCTACCTAGTCTGTGATGGAACCGTCCTGGCCGGATCAGGAATGGGGCGCGGGCATCGTGCCGGAGCCGGCACCCATGCCTTCCCAGCGCGGGCCAGGCACCTGAACGTCAAACAATTCCAGCACGCGGCAGACGGTGTGATCGATCATCTCGTCGAGGCTTGCGGGACGCATGTAAAACGCGGGCAACGGGGGAAAGATCACGCCGCCCATCTCGGTGACGGCGGTCATGTTGCGCAGATGCGCCAGATTGAAAGGGGTTTCCCGTACCATCATCACCAGCCGGCGGCGTTCCTTGAGGGTGACGTCCGCCGCCCGGGTGATCAGGTTATCCGACAGCCCGTGCGCCACCGCGGCCAATGTGCGCATGGAGCACGGCACCACGATCATGCCGGCTGTGGCAAAACTGCCGCTGGCCAGGGCCGCCCCCACGTCGCGCGGGCTGTAGACCCGATCCGCCAGGGCATGGACGGCCTGGCGATCCAGGCCAAGTTCGTGACGGATGTTCAGCACCCCCGAAGGGGAGACGACCAGATGGGTTTCCACGCCGCCATGGGCGCGGGCAAGTTCCAGCAGGCGAATGGCGTATTGCGCGCCCGTCGCCCCGCTGATGCCGACAACCAGCCGGCGTTTTTCGATCACGCGATCGCCCCGGCGTCCTTCAGCAGTTTCGCGAGTTCGCCGCTGGCGTGCATTTCGTTCATGACATCCGTGCCACCGACGAACTCGCCCTTGATGTAGAGCTGCGGAATCGTGGGCCAATTGGCGTAGTCCTTGACCCCTTGGCGGACTTCGGCGTCTTCCAGGACGTTGACGGTCACCAGTTGGGTGACGCCAATTTCCTTCAGGATCTGGATGGCGCGCCCGGAAAATCCGCACTGCGGGAACTGCGCGGTACCCTTCATGAACAGAACGACCGGATGGCCGGTGACCGTTTCACGGATGAAATTCTGGACTTCGGATTGGACTGCTTCGCTCATGATGATCTCGTAAAATTCAGGCCGGCAAGCGGCCCCAGGTGACCCGTTCGATGTCGGCCAGATCCCGCAGGCTGGAGACATCGACAAAACCCGACGACAGGAACAGGGCCCGGACGGCCGCAGCCTGATCCCAGCCATGTTCCACACACAGCGCCCCGCCGGGCACCAGATGGACTGGCGCACCCTGCACGATACGGCGCAGGGCTTGCAGACCGTCGGCACCATCGGTCAAGGCACTGCGTGGTTCAAATCGCAGATCACCCTGGGCCAGATGGACATCCTGTGCGTCGATGTAGGGCGGATTCGAGACGATCAGATGATAACGGCTCGAACCCAACTGACTATCGTACCAATTTCCCAGGGAAAACAATAGTTTTGCCCCTAGCGCGCGTGCGTTCATTTCGGCGACCGCCAGGGCGGCCCGACTGCAATCCGTCGCCTGAACACAGGCGTCAGGCCGGTCTAGCGCCAGGGAAATCGCCACGCTGCCGCTGCCGGTGCCCAGGTCCAGCACCCGCGGCGCCGTGATGCGCTGGATCGCGTGCAGGCCGCAGTCCACCAGCAGTTCGGTATCGGGACGTGGAATCAGCACATCCGGCGTGACCAGAAAGTCCCGCCCCCAGAATTCGCGATGGCCCAGGATATAGGCGATCGGCTCGCCCGCCAGCCGGCGATCTTCGAGCGCCTGATAAGTCGCCACCCGATCCGGATCCAAGGGATCCGTGTCGTGCGCGATCAGCCAGGCGCGCGACACGCCCAACGCCCGCTGCCACAGCAGATGGGCTTCCAGTCGCGGCAGCGGGCTGCCCGCCAGCCGTTCACGCAGCGTCATCGCCATGGCGGAGCTCATTCCAGAGCCAGCGCCGCCAGCTGTTCGGCCTGATACTCGGACAGCAGCGCGTCTGTCAGTTCGTTCAGATCGCCGTCCATGATCTGACCCAGTTTGTAGAGCGTCAGGTTGATCCGGTGATCGGTCACCCGCCCCTGCGGGAAATTGTAGGTGCGGATGCGCTCGGACCGGTCGCCCGAGCCCACCAGGCTCTTGCGCTGGGCGGCTTCCTTGGCGTGGGCCTCCTGCTGCTGGCGATCCTTCAGGCGCGCGGCCAATACCTGCATGGCCTTGTCCTTGTTGCGGTGCTGCGACCGGTCGTCCTGGCATTCCACCACCAGTCCGGTGAGCAGGTGGGTGATCCGCACCGCCGAATCGGTCTTGTTGATGTGCTGTCCGCCGGCCCCACTGGCGCGAAAGGTGTCGATGCGCAAGTCGTTCGGATTGATCTGGATGTCCGCCTGCGCATCGGCCTCGGGCATGACCGCCACCGTGCAGGCCGACGTATGCACCCTGCCCTGGGACTCAGTCTCCGGCACGCGCTGCACCCGGTGGGCCCCGGATTCGAATTTCAGCCGGCCATAGACCCCATCGCCTTCGATATGGGCAATGACTTCTTTATAGCCGCCCAGTTCGGATGCGCTTTCGGACATCAGCTCGACGCGCCAGCCCCGGATTTCCGCATAGCGGCTGTACATGCGCAGCAAATTGCCGGCGAACAAGGCGCTCTCGTCGCCCCCCGTACCCGCGCGGATTTCCAGAAACACGCTGCGGTCGTCATCGGGATCCTTGGGTAGCAGCAGGATCCGCAAATCGGCCTCCAGTTGCTCGATCCGTTCGTCGGCTCCGGCCAGTTCCTCTTCGGCCAGCGCCTTCATGTCCGGGTCGGACAGCATGTCCCGCGCGGCCTCCTGGTCGGCGCACGTCCGCTCCCAGGACTCGAACACCGTGACCACGGGTTCCAGCTCGGCCCGCTCGCGCGTCCATTTGCGGAACCGGTCCATGTCGTCGGCGCTGTCGGGCTCGGCCAGCAGAGCATCGATCTCGGCCAGACGGTGGCTGAGCTGTTCCAGGCGGCTGCGCATCGAGCTTTTCATGGTGGGTTCCGGGGGTTCAGAGTGGGCCGCGACCCGGCAGTCGGCCTGCCGGGTCGAGCAAATAAAACGAGGAAAAACCGCTACCGGCGACGTGCGCCGGATTCGGGCAGCAGGCGCGGCAGCAGGGACAACAACTGGGCGCGTTCGGTGCCTTCGCTGCGGTTGAGCGCCGCCAAAGGCCCATGCATGTATTTGTGCGTCAGGCCGTAGGCCAGGGATTCGAGGACGGCATCGGGGTCGTCGCCGCGCGCCAGCAGACGCCGGGCGCGGTCCAGTTCGGCCAGGCGCAGCGCGTCAGCATTCTGCTGATAGTCGATGATGGCCGGCACGATGGCGCGATTGCTGAGCCAGTGCATGAAATGCTGCACGCGCGCCTCGATGATGGCTTCGGCCTGGACCACCGCGGCCCGGCGCGCGTCGGTGCCCGACTGCACCATGCGGCCCAGGTCATCGACCGTGTATAGATAGACGTCGGCCAGCCGGCCGACCTCGGGTTCGATGTCGCGCGGCACGGCCAGATCGACCATGACCATGGGGCGGTGGCGACGCGTGCGCGCAGCCCTTTCCACCATCCCCAGACCGAGGATGGGCAAGGATGAGGCTGTACAGGAGACGACCACATCGAATTCCGCCAGATGTTCCGGCAGCGACGACAGTTTGAGTGTGCGCGCGTCGAACTGCGCAGCCAACGATTCGGCCCGTTCGACCGTGCGGTTGGCCACCGCGATCTGGCGGGGCCGCACCGCCGCGAAGTGAGTCGCACAGAGTTCGATCATTTCGCCTGCGCCGATGAAGAGCACGTTCGACGAGGACAGATCGCCCAACACGCGTTCGGTCAGCCGCACAGCGGCAGCCGCCATCGACACCGAATGGGCGCCGATCGCGGTTTGCGAGCGGACTTCCTTCGCCACGGAAAAGGTGCGCTGGAACAGCTGATGCAGCAAGGTGCCCAGCGTGCCGGCTTGTTCGGCGGCCCGCACGGCGTCTTTCATTTGCCCCAGGATCTGCGGTTCGCCCAGCACCATGGAATCCAGGCCGCTGGCGACCCGGAACGCGTGGCGCACGGCGTCGTTGCGCTGGTACTGGTACAGGTGGGGTGTCAACTGGCCGGTTTCCAGCCGGTTGAATTCCGCCAGCCAGCCCGGCAATTCGGCGCTGATGCCCGGATCGGCCGCGCAGTAGATTTCCGTGCGATTACAGGTGGACAGGATGGCCGCCTCGCGCACCGACGCGCCAAACGCGGAACGCAGGCCGGCCAGCGCCGGTTTCAGCAGGTCGACCGGAAAGGACACGCGTTCGCGCACCGACACCGGGGCGGACACATGATTCAAGCCAAAAGTGAGGACGTCAACGGACATGCCGCAGGGAAATTTACATGACTGGACGTCGGTATTATAGGTCGCCGCACTCAGATTGGGCCACTGACGTGGTCATTTGTCTGCATCGGATCAAATTTTCGTGTATTATTCTGCGTCTTGGCCCGGTAGCTCAGTCGGTAGAGCAGAGGATTGAAAATCCTTGTGTCGGTGGTTCGATTCCGCCCCGGGCCACCACCGTGCTGTTCCAGCACGGTTCAGAACATCTCAAAACTCCACAAAATCAATCCCTTAGGCAGAATTCACCGCCCTAGACGTGTCACTGCGCGTCCCTACATCCCGCGTTTGTCTGTACCCCAACTTGTACCCCACAATGGTTTCGTCAAAAATAGTCTCTGGGGGTACAAGTCATGGGCCTACTTAGCGAGACTCAGATCGGGGCAGCCGAGCCTGGTCCGAACGAATACCTGCTGAACGATGGTGACAATCTGTACCTTCGCGTACGAGCCACCGGCAAAGCCTGAGTCTATCGCTACACGAAGGGCGGCAAGGCTGTGAAGCTCGGCATGGGGCCCTATCCGGAAGTCACGCTTGTCCTCCAGTCTGCAACCCGGTGAATGCAGTCCGTCACTGGAACACTACTTCGGCATCAAGGTGCTAGCCCAAGCGGGGATCAAGGTGCCTGCCCTGAAACCTATGCCCACGGCAGCACCAGCACAGTCATCTGCAGACCCAAATCCGTCGGCAACTGAGCCTGGCTCGGCAGTATCAGCAGACCAGGCGGCGGGCGGCGATCCGGAAAGCCCGGATCGTTCACCCGCGCGGCAAGACGAACGCCCAGAACCCACCGGACAAGGCAGCCCAGGCGGTTTCACGGCACACCCAGCAGCAGACGGCTTTACGCAACCGGCACGCTGATCCTGCGACTGCGCCCCCGCCCTACCACAGCACCCTACGCCAGGCCCCTTGCCTAGTTGGATGTCGGCGCCAGTTGAAAACTGACCTACTCAGGGCGGTCATCAACCTTCCCAACCAACCACATCAAACAGTACCCCAGCGCATCTGCTGCGCTTGGGGCAGGAGTCATGCCATGCAGATACTGCAACGATTCAGGAACAAGACACTTCAAAGACAATATGCCCGCACCCTGGGGACATTCTGGGTACTGACTGCAGTCCACCAAGAGGCCTTTGCCCAATCCTTGGGTGGCCTATCGCGAGCCCGAACAACGCTACAGACGCTAAAAGACAATCTGGACATCATCCTGCCGATTGCCGAAGCCGCCGTGGCCCAGGCCGGGCCAGACCCCGCTGCATGGTTGCACGAGAAGATCGACGCACGCTGACATGGCGCGGCGTGGATCCATGAATGGGAACTGGTAGGATACTGATTCTGCCGAACCCAATGTGATATCCATGCAAGCTCTCACAGCAGGTGTCCGGCCTACACGGCGCCACCCGACGCGCGGATGCCTTTTGACTTGTCTGGCTGCAACAGCACTGCTGGTGGCAGGCTGCGCGAGCCTGCCCAAGGACGTGCAGCGTCCGGTCTCGCACGCGCTGGCGCAGGCCGGCAGCACACCGCTCGGTCAGCTCGCCGAACACAGGCGGCCGGCTTCGATCCCCCACGATCTGTCGGGGTTCGCCCTGCTGCCCTCACCCAACATGGCCTATGCAGGACGGCTTGCCCTGACGCAACAAGCCAGCAAAACGCTCGACATCCAGTATTATTCCATCCACGTCGATTCCACCGTGTCCAGCCTGCTGCGCGACGTGCGTGCGGCGGCGCAACGCGGCGTGCGGGTTCGTATCCTGCTCGACGACTTCAACAGCGTCGGGCACGACGTGCAAGTCATGCGCATGGCAAGCGTGCCCGGCGTAGAAATGCGCATGTTCAACCCGCTGCCGGGCAATCGCAGGTCAGGCACACTGCGCGCGCTGGGATCCCTGGACGACTTTCGGCGTATTCAGCACCGCATGCACAACAAGCTGTACGTCGCCGACAACTCCTGGGGCATCGTGGGCGGGCGCAATCTGGGGGATGCGTACTTCGGCACGGCAGATGGGCGCGACTTCATCGACATGGATGTGCTCGCTGCGGGGCCCATCGTGCGCGGCTTGTCCGCAAGCTTTGACCGCTACTGGAACAACCCGCTTGCGTACCCCGTCGCGTCGCTCATCACACCCGCCGAACTGGTTCGCCTGCGGGAGCCTGCAAAACCAGCATCCGAAGCGCCGCTGGCGAAGCCCGCGCCCCAACAACAACCTCCTACCCTGCCTGCTGCACTCGATCTGGCTTCGCTGCCGCTGCTCTGGGCACCTGCGGGGTTATTGGTAGACAGCCCGCTCAAGCTGGTGCCCGAGAGCGATGGCGCTCATGTGGACGGCATCGTGATCGAGGGTCTTCTGTCGCTGTTGCGCACCGCACAGCACGATGTGGTCATCGTTTCGCCCTATTTCGTACCCGGGCCACAGATGATGACGCTATTCGCGAATCTGAAAAAGCGAGGCGTCCGCGTGCGGGTGCTCACCAACTCTCTGGCATCCACCGATGCGCTGCTCGCACAGGTCGGCTATGCACACCACCGCAAGCAGCTCCTGCGCCTGGGGGTCGAGCTCTTCGAGATGCGCGCGCGTGAGCGCACACGGCTGCGCGACACGGTACTGGGTTCCGAGAGCGTGGGTTCGCACGCATCCCTGCATGCGAAGCTAGTGATCGTGGACGATCGCACCCTCGCAATTGGGTCCATGAACCTGGATCAGCGCTCCAGGCTGCAGAACACAGAAATCGCGCTCGTGATTCGCAGCGCACCGCTGGCACAGCAGGCGGCCATCCAGATACAGGCGGCCATCACGGCGGACGCCTGGAAGGTTGAGCTCACACCCGACGAGGCATTGCGCTGGTACGAACCGTCTGCTGACCACCCATGCATCGTGGATCACGACCCCGACACCAGCGCATGGCTGCGCTTTCTGGCGAAACTGCTCGCGCCCCTTACGCCCGACGAAATGCTGTAAGAGGTGGACCACACCTGCTCACGACTGCCAGCCGGCGGTGGCTAAGATCGCCTGCGCCCGAACACCAGCGATGCCACGAAAAGCACCAGAAAGATGACGAACAAAATCTTGGCAACTGCTGCCGCGAGCCCAGCGATCCCGAAGAAGCCAAGAAAACCCGCGACCAGCGCGATGATGAGAAAGACGGCGGAGTAATACAGCATAGCGTTCCTCCTGAAACAGACACCTTATTGTCATTTCGTTGGTTCAGATTGCTGATGGCTCCATCAACTGGCTATTTCTTGCCTGCCTCGTGGCCAACCAGGCCGCCGACGGCAGCGCCACCCAGGGTGCCCAAGGTACTGCCGCCGGTCAGCACCGCCCATCCGACCGCCCCGACCCGGCTCCCACGGCCGTGCCACGGCCCTGGCGGGACATGCCACTGCACGCGCTCAAACTCAGTAAGACTGCAGCAATAACTGCGCCGCTCAATGTTCGCATTGTATTTTCCATATCCTGCTCCTGTTCGTTCACGGAACATGTTCATTTTAAATCCTCGCCGCAAAACCACTTTCAGCAATGAGATTCATCGTGTTTTTGTGTAACATAATCACGATTCCCCAAGACAACTCATACTCAACCTTCAACCAACACTCGGCATGAATCGTTGGTAGCGCTGAAATTCGGAAGCATCAGGAGAAAATCAAATATCAATCATATGGCATAGGTTCAGAATAAATGTTACCAAACACCAGACCACAAACACAGCTGCCGAAGGCCCTCACTGATAATTACGGTTTTTCTTTTAATATCAGATGTTTAATATGAAATACCGATACTAATTAACCCTTGATAAGGCTGCACCAACAATCAACAATTAATTCAGCCGCCCCTACCGGGTAGCGTTTCGTATTCTGCACAATAGATGCGTGGTGTTAACTTATCCATACATGCCTGCTCTGACGGACAAACAGAAGGAGTATCCGCATTCACGATGCTCAAAACCGATGCGAGCGCATATCGAATAAATCGCCCTCATCAAATTAGGAGAAATGAAACATGAAGAAACGGACAATCCTATCAAGTATCGCGTTCGCAATAGCACTCGGCTTTGGGTTGCAAACAAATGCGCTCGCCGCAGAAAGTAGTGTCAATGTAGACCATTCGGCAACCGCAAGTGAAGCGGTGAGCGATGCCTGGATCACCACGAAGATCAAGACAGACCTGGCAGCTACCAAGAACCTCAAAAGTGGTGACATCTCTGTTGAAACCAACAACGGCGTCGCTACGTTGACAGGTACCGTCCCGAGTGAAATCGAAGTAAAGAAGGCTGTCGCAACAGCAAAGAGCGTGAAAGGCGTTCAGAAGGTTGACGCTGCAGGTTTAAAGGTTAAAGAGCCCGCCAAACCGATGAATAACCTCACAATTCCCTCCGGGGAACAGCAGCCTACTATGCCTATGCAACCTCCTGCTGGTGAGGCGAAGTAGCTCAGCTTTGGCGATCAACATTCGTATCACCTCGAATCTTTCTCAGCATCAGCGTGCGAGGGTTGCCCTACCACAGCCGGACGTCAGGATGTTACGACCAAATCGCTATGCACTTTTAGCGCGCTCTCAACCGGGCAGGCCACCTGCCCCGATTGCCGGCGCTCGTGCTGCGACATTGCGAATACGGAGAGTTGCACGATACCGCCCTACCGGAGCGGCGCCAGAGGTCGAAGCACCTGGAGTTACCAGGATTCAGTAGACAGGGGTAGCATCCAATCAGTGACTGAGGGTGTCCGTCTACAGGATCGATGGGTATCAATTTGATGTGCGTCAATAGAGGCAGTACTTTCGAGCGGTAGATTATGAGTCGTATCACCAAACAGAAAGGAAATGACATGAAAAAGTACACAGTGCTTGTTTTTGCCGCGGGTCTGTTGTTGGTTACGTCTGCATGGTCTCAGCCATATAGCGGTCGTGCGGGAATGATGGGTGGGGCTCAAGGTTCTGGTGGTTACGGTGCAGGCATGATGGGTGGGGAACACGGGCCTAGCGGCTATGGCATGGGTCCGGGGATGATGGGCAGCTTCGGAATGGGCCAAGGCATGTTGGGTGGCTATGGTCCGCAAAATTGCAGCGTTGACGGGCTCGATCTTACGAGCCAACAGCGCACGAAGATCGAGGCGATCCGTGATGAATTTGGCCGCAAGCAGTGGGACCTCATGGGCAAAATGCGCGAATTGAGTTTAGATTCGAGTAACGCTACTGCGAACGGGAAATTCGATGAACAAGCTGCGCGCAAAAAGTATGACGAGAGGGAGGGTGTGCGTAAACAGATGTTTGAAAGCTCACTTGACTTGCGTAAGCAGATCGATGCCGTACTTACCGATGAGCAGCGTCAAAAGCTGTGTGGTCCCCGCCGTAGCCAGTAGATTTATGCAAGGCAGCGGCCGTCTCACGGGAGGGCAACGAGACTGAAGCTATTTGTCTCGTTTCCTGACCCTCCAAAGAGGCTCAAATGAAGCAAGTATATTTGCACTATTGCTTGTTCCGTGGTGGCTCTGACCGCGCCGCCGGTGGACGCCACCGATCCACACACGACCGTCGACCATCAAGTGATGGTTGCGACCGGCCTAGCAGCCCGCCATCCGTTCGAAGTGAGGCTAGGCGCAGGGATCTATCTCGGCGAAGTTCACAGTGGCTGTGGTCAAGAGGAAGCCATCCCTGAAACGAATGATCTTGAACCCGCACGCTATGTAGGCCATCTATATAACCTCTGGCCCAAGCCGACGCTTGAGGCTGGGAGCACAAAAAAAATAGAACTACGGCATGCACCAGGATGGCAATTGATTGACCCGGGTCGCGCCACCGGCAACATGGTGGGAGCTATAATCGCCGGTGTCTCGGCCATTCCGCCAAACGCCTGACCCAGTGCTAGGCAAGCCTGGAACTCTAGGTGAAGGGTATCCACGATCCGGAGTAAAAGCATGTCCTCCAACACCGACAGCACGCTTCGCAGCGACCAGATCGCAGCATTGAAAGCCCGGATGGAAGCACGCAAGACCCTGTTAATGACGGAAATCCGCGACGTGACCAACCGCGCTCAGCGTGATTTCGACATTGATCTGATCAGCCGCTCGGGCAACCCGGGCGCTGCAGCGACCGCCGATCTTTTACGCGGTATTTCCGAAACTGAAGTAAGGCGCGATATCGAAGAGGTCAGGGACCTGGTCGCTGCAGAACAACGTATCGAGGCAGGCCGTTACGGTCTATGTACGGATTGCGGCAGCCCCATCGGCTACAAACGGCTGGACGCATACCCGAGTGCCAAACGCTGTTACAGCTGCCAGGTCGATTACGAAGCACAACACGCGTCTCGAGGCTGGTAGCCCACGTCTATTTTCAGTACCCAGACCAATCGGGCAAAGGAGCCAACATGGCGATGATGCCCGCCCTTCTCATTGGCCACGGCAGCCCGATGAATACGCTGGAACTCAACGGTTATACCCGGGCGTGGGGACGACTCGGAGAGGCTCTGCAACCGCGCGCGCTGCTTGTAATTTCAGCGCACTGGTTCATCGGCGCCACGGCGGTGACCGCCATGGCGTGACCGCGCACGATCCACGACTTCTACGGCTTTCCCGACGAGCTGTTCGCCTTCGACTATCCTGCGCCCGGCCTGCCTGAGCTGGCCGCCGAAGTGGCCGAGGTCGCCAAGCCGCACTGGGTCGGTGTCGACCGCGACCAGTGGGGGGCTCGACCTCAGCGCGAAACTGGCCGACCAAACCAACCTGTAGAAGCTCTCCGGCTACGCAGTGACGCAAGGCGTCCTGGAGGTCCAGGAAAATTTCACAAGTTACATAGCCCTTGCAACAAAGCGAAAGATCTCAAGTCCGGGAGCCCAGCAGTACCGCTGGCTCAGCGAAAGACAGCTGTTGTGATGCGCGATAAGTCCCCTCTTGTACTTGTGGGTCTTCATGCCGGTTCGACAACTGGAATACGGAAACCGCCTGCAAGAGCATACGAGTCTGTTCTTTCAGTGAATCTGTGGCGGCGGCCGCCTGATCAACCAGGGCGGCATTTTGCTGGGTGACCTGATCCATCTGCGAGACGGCACGATTGCCCGTTTCGTACAAATGTACGATCATCAGTGTCAACGCGCCATGCTATGCTGAATTGCGCTTTGCCCAATCCATCATCAAAAGGAAGAGGCTGATATGAATAAGTTCATTTCTTACGCCATGGGAAGCCTGTTTGCGGCGACTGTTTTGTTCACGCAAGTTGCCACGGCGGCATCACCTGCCGCGTCCGACTGCGCGTCCAAGGCCGTCAGCAAAGACGGCAAGCCGCTCGCAGGTGCCGCGAAGGCTTCATTTGTGAAGAAATGCGAAGCCGATGCCAAACGCGCTGCTGCATCCGCTTGCGCTGAGAAGGCGGTCGACAAGAATGGCAAGCCTCTCGCCGGCGCCGCGAAAAGTTCATTCATGAAGAAGTGTGAAGTCGACGCCAAGGCTGGCAAGTAGTGGATTTGCCCCTGTAATCCGGGACACGAGATCACCCTTGGGTTAATAATTCCTGCTGCTGTCTGAACTCCCTGGGGGAGCGGTATTTCAGTACGCTGTGAGGGTGCTTCTCGTTGTAGTGTTCGACGGCGATCGCCAGGTTCCGCAGCGCCGTGGGCACGTCAGGCTTGGGTATGAAGGCGACGTAACCATTCAACACGGCCGGCAGGATTATCCATTCTGAACGATCGGAATGCCCCCCGTGTTCCCCAGAATTTTCCCTGCTCGGAACCGGGGGGACTGTTTCGTCAATGATGCGGTGCAACCCACAGCTGCGCGAGCCCGATCGCGCTCTTGATCTCCAGCTTGGCGAAAATACGCGCGCGGTGCACCTCGACCGTGCGCACGCTGATGAAAAGCGCATCACCGATCTGCTTGTTGGTCTGCCCGGCCACGATGCGCTCGGCGATCGCGTATTCGCGCGGGGTCAGGCGCGTGCTCAGGTCTCGCGATTCCGATGACGCGGCGGCCGCGCCATCGACATAGTCCAGGCTTTCCAGCACCCGATCCACCAATTTATTGTCGGAGAACGGCTTTTCAAGAAAATCATAGGCGCCGCTTTTCAGGGCCTCAACCGCCATGGGAATATCGCCATGCCCGGTCAGGAAAATGACCGCGTGATGCGCGGCCAGGCCGCCCTCTTTCAATTTCGCCAGCAATTCCAGTCCGCTCATGCCGGGCATGCGCACATCGATGAGCAGGCAGGCCGGCAGCCGCGCAAGGCTACGTCCACCCCATGCCGCCAGGAACGCCGGCCCGTCGGCGAAAACCTGGAGCGCCAGCCCACGTGAACGGAACAACGCCCCCAGGGCGTCGCGGATGATCTCGTCGTCGTCGACCAGATAAACGGTTTTCATGATTGCCCTTCGAGCACCTTCAGATCGAAATAGAAACACGCGCCGCCGCCCTCGCCTCCGCGGTATTGAAGGCGGGAACCCATCAGCTCCAGGGCCGAGCGGCACACCGCCAGCCCCATGCCCATGCCGTCGGATTTGGTCGTGAAGAAAGGCGACTCCATAGCCTGCAACGCGTTTTCTTGCGTCAACCCCGCGCCCCAATCCCGCACGGAAACGCACACCGCCGTGGCGGATTCGCCGGCCTGGACGAGGTCGGCGGAAATGATCACGCGACGCTCCGATGGCGGTAATTGCGCCATGGCTTCGAACGCATTGCGTGTGAGATTGAGCAGAACCTGCTCGAGCAGCACCCGATCCGCCAGCACCCGGGGAAGCGTCGCCGGTATGGACGTCTGGATGGGTTCCCCGGCGCGCGCTGTCTGCAACCGGATCAGGGGCAGGAGCTCGGCGATGACTTCATCCAGGGCCACAGGGCCGGGCAGCGGTTCGGTCTTGCGCACGAAATGATGGACGCGGCGTATGATCCGCCCCGCCCGTTCGGCCTGGCTGCGCGCCTTTTCGATCAGGCCGCACGACTCCGTGTCGCTGCCACCACCATGCGCCATGACATTGAGCGCCGCGGTACAGTAGCTGTTGATCGCCGCCAGGGGCTGATTCAGCTCGTGCGCCAGGGCGGAAGCCATTTCGCCCATCGTCATCAGGCGCGCCATGTGATTCATGCGCTCGTTCTGCTGGTGCTGGAATTCCTGCGCGCGCTTTTGCTCTGTCATGTCGATGATGGAGGCCATCCAGCCCGTCTGTTTCCCCGCGCCGTCGAGCAACGGCGCTTCGCTGACCAGCACGGTCAGCCGGGTCCCGTCGCGACGGACATACGTCGATTCGCAGGCTTTATTGGACAGCGTTCCCGCCATCAGCTGGGCATGGCGCTGGCGCGAGCGATCTTTCAGTTCCAGCGCCAGGTAAGGCATGTCGGGCCCGTGCCCGATCAGATCTTCGGGGCCGTAGCCGACCATCTCGCAGAACGCGGGGTTCACGTACGTGATGCGGCCATCGAGATCACGCGCCCGCAAACCCGAGACCAGCGAATCCTCCATGGCCTGCCGCAAGGCCTGCTGTTCACGCAAGGCGTTCTCCGCGCGGCTGCGGCGAACCAGGTCGCGCCACAACAGCCATGCCGACCACGCCAGCAGCAGCGACAGCGCGATCACCACACCCGTCAGCATATTCGGCACCAGGTGAGGCAATCCATGAGTGCTGTTGGCGTTCAGGTAGAACGCTTGGTCGGCCACGCCCGCCTCGATGCGATGGGTATAGACGCCCAGCCCCTTGACGCTGGCGTCGCGCACAGCCAGCAGGTTGCCGTTGAGGTCGGTCAGGGTCACTTCGTTGTCGTGGGCGAACCACCATGGCAGCGTGCTGTTCAGCAGGCGCTCCAGCGACACCACCGCGAGCAGCGCTTGAACGTGCTGGCTGCCGGGAACGGGCACCGCCAGCAAAAGATCGTGCCGCGTCCCATCGCCGCCCAGCAGCGTGGCCGCCGGTCGGCCAAGGCGCAGGGCGCGCTCCAGCGTATCGCGCCAGATCTGCGCCCGGCCGGCTGCGGCATTCGGCATGTCGTTGCCCGAGTACGCGGGGAGGCAGGACTGCGACGGGAGATCTGAGACAACGCGGCACAACGCGCGGGCCTCGACGCTACGCTGCAGCAGATCGGCGGCGCGGCGCTGGAAGAGGACGACATCGTCCGGAGCGGCATCGAGGTCGCGCCCCATGATGCGCATGGCCTCGATCAGACGCTGGGATTCAAAGTCGATCGCCTGTTCCGCCCACAACGTATCGGAAATGAGCTGCTCGCCGCGCTGATCGCGCTCGAAACGCGACGACGCCAGCAAGGCTGCAATGGCACCCGCCACAATGAGCACGATGACCGCCAGAGGCAACCCCACAAGCCAGCGCGGCGACGCGTAATCTTGCCTCGGCATAGTGCCGGAGCGAGCGTTCATTCGGGAAAGTCCTGAATCATGAATGTGGGATATACGTATTGTCGGCGACGGTGCCCATGGCTGAAACTTCCTGGGCACCCGAAAAAAGCACCCCTCCGATCATAGGTCGGCTCTGTGCGCCATAAATACTTTACACGAGGAAACAAGCCATGAAACTTCGGTACCTGATTGCCGGCCTTTGTCTGTCCGCCGTGGCGCTGAGCGCCGGGGCCGAAACGCCCATCGTCATCAAATTCAGCCACGTAGTCGCATCGGACACCCCCAAGGGCAAGGCCGCCGATTACTTCAAGAAACTAGCCGAGGAACGCACCCAGGGCCGCGTCAAGATCGAAGTCTACCCCAACAGCCAGCTCTACAAGGACAAGGAAGAGCTTGAAGCCCTTCAGCTGGGTTCGGTGCAGATGCTGGCGCCATCGCTGGCCAAGTTCGGCCCGCTGGGCGTCAAGGAATTCGAACTCTTCGACCTGCCCTACATCTTCGACAACTACACCGATCTGCACAAAGTCACCGACGGCCCGGTGGGCAAGCAGCTGATGTCCAAGCTGGAATCCAAGGGCATCAAGGGCCTGGCCTACTGGGACAACGGCTTCAAGGTCATGACCGACAACAAGCCCCTTCGCGTTCCGGCCGATTTCCGCGGCCACAAAATGCGCATCCAGTCGTCCAAGGTGCTCGATGCCCAGTTCCGCGCCCTGGGTGCCATTCCCCAGGTCATGGCGTTCTCCGAGGTCTACCAGGCGCTGCAGACCGGCGTGGTCGACGGCACGGAAAACACCCCGTCCAACATCTACACGCAGCGCATGAACGAAGTGCAAAAATACCTGACGCTGTCGGACCACGGTTATATCGGCTACGCGGTGATCGTCAACAAGAAATTCTGGGACGGCCTGCCCGCCGACATCCGCGACACGCTTGAAGGCGCCATGCATGACGCCACCCAGTACGCCAACGACATCGCCAAGAAGGAAAACGACGACGCCATGGCCAGCATCAAGGCCGCCGGCAAGACCGAAATCATCACACTGACGCCCGCACAAAAGGACGAGTGGAAGAAGGCCATGGCGAGGGTGCATCTCCAGCAAGAGAGCCGCATCGGCAAGGAACTGATCGGCGAGGTCTACCAGACAACCGGGAAGCGTCTGTAATCATGATGAAGCTACTCGACCGCCTGGAGGAATGCCTGATCGCCTTCCTGATGGGCGCCGCGACGCTGGTCATCTTCGTAGCGGTGCTGCACCGCTACGCCGCCGGCGTGAATATCCCTTATTTGCAGGACTGGCTGCTGTCGCTCAACACCAGTTGGGCTCAGGAACTGTGCATCTACATGTTTGTCTGGATGGCCAAGTTCGGCGCCGCCTATGGCGTGCGCACCGGCATCCACGTCGGTGTGGACGTCATGGTCAACCGCCTTCAGCCGGCGTCGCGCAAGGCCTTCATCGTCATCGGGCTGCTGGCCGGCGCGCTATTCACCGGGGTCATCGGCACACTCGGCGTCAAGTTTGTCTGGGCGCTGGCGCAAACCGACCAGATCTCGCCTGATCTGGAGCTGCCGCGCTGGATCGCCTTCCTGTGCGTGCCATTGGGATCCTACCTGATGTGCTTCCGCTTCCTGCAAGTCTGTGCGCAGTTCCTGCAAAGCGGCAACGTGCCCAAGCATGACCACTCGCATGTGGAAGGCATTGAACCGCAGCCCGCCCTGGGAACCCTATCATGAGTCAAAGCATCCCGCTCGCGACGCCGGCCGTCGGCGATCCGCGCATCACACGCAACATCTTCATCATCCTGGCCGTGGTGCTCGGCGCCCTGCTGTTCGCGTTCGGCAAAACCGCATTCATCTTCTGCCTGCTCATTGTGATGCTGCTCACCGGCATGCCGGTGTCCATTGCGCTGGGCCTGACGGTACTCACCTACCTGTTCACCATGACGCAGGTGCCGATCGAATCGGTGGCCATGAAGCTGTTCACGGGCATCGAGAACTTCGAGATCATGGCGATCCCGTTCTTCATCCTGGCCGGCGGCTTCCTGACGCATGGCGGCGTGGCCAAGCGCATGATCAATTTCGCCACCAGCATCATCGGCCACCTGCACGGCGGCCTGGGCCTGGCGGGCGTGCTCGCCTGCGCCATGTTCGCGGCCATTTCGGGCTCCAGTCCGGCCACGGTCATGGCCATTGGCTCGATCATCCTGCCCGCCATGGTGCAGCAAGGATTTCCCAACAAATTCGGCGCGGGCATCATCACCACGTCGGGCTCGCTGGGCATCCTGATCCCGCCCTCCATCGTCATGGTGCTGTATTCGGTGTCCACCAACACATCGGTGGGCGACCTGTTCATTGCCGGGGTCGTACCGGGCATCTTGCTGGCGCTGCTGCTGGGTTTCGTGACCTGGTACATGGCGCGCAAAAACAACTACCCCCGGTTCTGCCAATTCGAACAGCACAGTCCCACGACCGCCACCGGCTACGCCCTGTGGGGCCTGCTGCTATGCGTGGGCTTTACCATCGTGCCGCCGGCAATTGCCATCGCGCTGCTCTACGGCCTGCTGTCCATCACCGCTCCGGCAGTAGCTGAGGGCATAGGCCTGTTCGGCGTACTGATATCGATCGCGTGGCTCTACATGGCCTACCGCCTGGGCCGGGGCTTTTCCCACGCCAAACTGCTGCCCTACGAATCGCAACGCGTATGGTCCACTTACTGGGAAAGCGTCTGGGGCCTGCTGCTCATCGTCGTGGTCATGGGCGGCATCTACGCTGGCGTGTTCACGCCGACCGAGGCTGCCGCCATGAGCGCGGTGTACGCATTCTTCGTCTCGACCTGTGTCTATGGCGACATGCCCATCAAGAAGGTCCCGAAAGTCCTGTTGGACTCGGCCAGCATGAGCGCGATGCTGCTCTACATCATCACCAACGCGGTGCTGTTCTCCTTCCTGATGACCTCCGAGAGCATTCCACAGCAAATGGCCAGCTGGATCCTGGCCCAGGGTCTCGGCCCCATCGCATTTCTGCTGGTGGTCAACGTCCTGTTGCTGCTGGCCGGCAACGTCATGGAGCCTTCGTCCATCGTGCTTATCATGGCGCCCATACTGTTTCCGGTCGCGCAGAAACTGGGCATCGACCCGGTTCACTTCGGAATCCTGATGGTCGTGAACATGGAAGTCGGCATGTGCCACCCGCCCGTCGGCCTGAACCTGTACGTGGCCAGCGGCATCACCAAGATGGGGATCACCGAACTGACGGTGGCCGTGGCGCCATGGCTTTTCGCGATGATCGGGTTCCTGCTGCTGGTGACCTACGTGCCGGCGGTCTCCACCTGGCTACCCTATGCGCTGAAATGAAACGCTGAACCGTGGGTGCCGAACTGAACAGGCTATGGGAAAAATACATGTCACAGCGCGATTTCTACTACCACATGCAGCCCCGCTGGAAGGAGCAGGTGTTTTGGCGGCGGAATAGCACAGTCCGAAGTCGAGAAGGTCGACGTCTTTGCCTTCCTCGAAAACCCACATACGCACAGCCTGTCGGAGCCGGTGGCGCGTGTGGATACCCATGGCGCTGCGGCATTCCTTGCTGGGCCGGACGTCTACAAGGTCAAGCGCCGTCCACTTTCCCTACATGGATTTTTCCACGGTCGAAAAGCGCCACATGGCCTGTAAAGCCAAGATTTCCGCCAATCTGTCCAATGTACCGGCCCTCTATGGTGGAGCCAAGACCCCTTGCATGAGGCCCACCTGTCCTAGCAGCAATCAGGCGGGCCGTTTCATATCATGCGCGCGGATTCCGTCGGTGCCACTGGGTGTGCTGTTGGTACTGATGACCAACCCGCAGCAATGTGGCCTCGGCAAAGGGCCGCCCAATGAGCTGTATGCCGTTGGGCAGGCCATTCGCCGTCACACCCGCAGGCAAGGCCAGCCCAGGCAGTCCCAGGTAATTGATCCCCCGGGTCCAATACGAAAAATTGCCAAATCGCGTCTCGATGTCGTGTTCACTGCCGGCAATCGTTTCCTCGATGGTCGGCACTGCGCAGGGCAACACCGGCAACAGCAATGCGCTGCCGTCATTCAGATACTCCTGCAGAAATCGGGCCTGATACTGAGCGCGCAGACGCAAGGCATCGGCATAGCGCGTCGCCGGATATAAAAAACCACGCTGAATTCGGCGCCGCACCTGATGGCTGTAATCATTCGGACGCTTGGCCAGCCACTGGCCATGGATGGATGCCGCCTCGACTCCCAAGACCAGGGAGGCCAGCCCTCCTGTTTCCGAAAAATCAGGCAAGGCCACACGCCGGATCGTGGCCCCGGCCTTGGCCAGATCTTCCGCTGCTTGCTCCACGAGCGCGCGCACTTCATCCGTCAGCAGCGCGCTGGAAGAAAATCGCGGCACGCAGATCACATCGGTTGCCATGAGCGGCCGCTCCAGGCCAGACTCATAGTCCCGCGGCCGACTCGCCAAACAGGCAGGATCCAGATCGTCGGGCCCCGACACCACGCTCAAGAGTCGTGCGCAATCACGCGCGGTCTGTGCCAGAAAACCGACACAGTCCAAACTGGGGGACAAGGGCATGACGCCATAGGTTGACACGGCATGTTGCGTCGGCTTGATCCCAGTGACTCCACAGACTGCGGCCGGAATCCGTACGGATCCCCCTGTATCCGAACCCAACGCACCTGCCACAAACCGTCCGCCCACAGCAGCACCGCTGCCGCTGGACGAGCCGCCGCTGACATGTGCGTCCGACCAGGGGTTTCTGCCGTGCCCGAAGTGTGCATTGAAACCGGTGGGGCTCATGGCAAATTCGGCCATGTGCAAAGCCCCCAGATTCACTGCACCAGCCCGCTCGAGCCGTCGGAGGACGGTTGCCGTATGGTCCGGGCGAAATCCAGCAAGGATCCGGCTACCGCATTCCGTCAGCTCGCCGGCCTGGAAAAACATGTCCTTGTGCGCCAAGGGGATCCCATGCAAGGGACCACGGGGACCTCCGTCACGCTTGAGCTGATCCAGACGCCGCGCCCGCTCCAGTGCCTTATCCCCATGGACCCGCACGAAGCCATTGAAGTCAGAGGTCTCTTCGATCGCCTTGAGGCTGGTCTCTACGATGGTACATGCGGAAACGGCTTGCTGCGCCGCGTCGGCAAGCTCACACAAGGATAAGGTCCTGGATGAAATCTCGGTACGATCACTGGGCATCAAGCTGCTCCAAACGCCGCATGGCCTCGACAAACGTGTCCCGAGTCAACCAGGTGAGCTGATCTGCCGCATGCGTAACCACCTGGCTGGCCTTGAGGGCTCCCGCCACCAGGTCCGCGACATCCGCGGACGGCAACGATGCCGCGGCAAAATGTTCCACCCAGACGCTAGCGGGCTCCACCACGTCACCGACGGCACTTGTCCCATCGTGATTTTTCATTCATACCTCCGGCGTGAAATGATATGTTGATGACCAGGCGCAATACTCGCCACGGCTAGCCACCGAGAAACGAGCGACGGACCTCGTCATCCGCCAGCAACGCCGATCCCGTCCCCGTGTGGCTGACCAGACCTCGCTGAATCACGTAACCTCGATCCGCGATCTCCAACGCGGAACGGGCGTTTTGCTCGATCACCAGGAACGTGATGCCTGCAATTTTCCGCAGCTCCTGCAATTGCAGGAACATGTTGCTTGTCAAAATGGGCGACAGCCCTACCGAAGGCTCGTCCATGAGGATCATGCGAGGATTGAGCATGAGCGACCGCCCAATTTCCAGTGCCCGCCGCTCTCCCCCCGAAAGGGTGCCTGCATTCTGAGTGCGGCGCTCCGCCAACCTGGGGAACAGCTCCAGGATGTCGTTGATTCGCCGCTTCACCTGGGCCTTGTCCTTGACCAGATACATGCCCAGTTCAAGATTCTCATACACGCTCATCGAAGGAAAAACCGTGGACAGCTGCGGCACCATTGCAATCCCGGCCCGCAATAGATCCTGAGTCCCGAAAGAAGTGACGTTCTTGTTTTCGAACAACACGTCTCCCAGGCGGATCTTGATCAGTCCGTAAATTGCCTTGAACACCGTCGATTTTCCTGATCCATTCGGCCCCACGATGGCAACGATTTCCCCCTTGTGGACTTCGAGATTGACGCCATGCAGAATATCGAATCCGCCATAACCTGCGACTACGCCCTTAAGTTCAAGCATGGGTTCGCGATCCGAAACGGCCTGGTTTTCGCCGATGTTGACTTCAAGCGCCGAGATAAGCACCAATGACCTCCTGGTTCTGTCGTATTTCGTCGGGTAAGCCATTAGCCAAGATCTTGCCACTGTCGAGCACAACGATCCGGTCAGCAATCGAGAAAATGAATCCGATATTGTGCTCAACAATGATGAAGGCCACTCCTTCGTCTCGGTTCAGGCCCATCACGTATTGTTTCAGCGACTCGATCAAGGTGGGATTCACCCCTGACGTCGCCTCGTCGAGCATGACCAGCCGCGGCCTGGACATCATGGCCATGACCAATTCCAGCAGGCGTTTCTGCCCACCGGACAGGTTGCCCGCATATTCATGCGTGAGCTGCGGGAAGCGCATGAGCTCGATCAAATCGGTCGCGCGGCGGCGCGTACTGTCGTCGGCAGAGGACAACAGGCCGCGCAGACCCACACCCTTCCACTGACGCCCCATCAGCGCATTTTCCCAGACGGACAGCTCCGGAAAGATCCGCACATTCTGGAAGGTCCGCCCCATGCCACTGCGTGCAGCCTCCATGGCGCGCATTTTCGAGATGTCAGCGCCATTGAACAGAATGCTGCCCGAGTCCATGGCGATGTCACGCGACAGGCAACTCAGAAGAGTCGATTTGCCCGACCCGTTGGGACCGACCAAACCGACTATTTCACCGGAGGCCACATCAAAATCCACATCCTGGACAGCTCGAATGCCGCCAAAGCTCTTGACGACGCCGCTTGCGTGCAACAAGAGCGAACGATCGGCGATCGTTGTCGCCTGATTGGAGGACTGAACACAACTAGTCATGGGTCACAATCCTGGCCGGAGGAATGGCAACTGCCGAAAAGGATGCCTCGCCTTTGGACGGGCCTCGATGGCGCAGCCGTCGGATCAAGCGCCCCATCACCGTACGCTCACCGCGCTGGATGGTGCCGACGATCCCTTCAGGCATGAACAACACAAGCACAATCAGAGAGACGCCAAATACGATCAAAAAGGAGGTCCCCTGATTGGCCCACAGCGTATCGCGCACCGACAGGAAAACGGCCGTGCCAATGACAGGCCCCCAGACCGTGCCCAAGCCGCCCAGTGTTGCCATGATGGCTACATTGATGAGAAAGCTGTCCCGAAACAGGATGCCCGGGTCAATGAACGTGATCTCATAAGCCCAGCAAGCACCGACTGCGCCTGTGAGCATGGCGGACAGGCAGAAGGCCGTCAGCTTGAGCGCAGTCGTGTTGACCCCGCGGGCCTCGGCACCGTATTCATCATCCTTGATCGCCAGCAACGACACCCCGAGCTGCGAACGCCGCAACCACCAGACCAGGGCCACGACCACGATGGCGCCAACGAGGAACAGGTAGTAGAAGAAGAAGCGATCGACTTCCGACAGCAGTATCAGCCCTTGCGAACCTCCGGTCAGAGGCTTGGCAATCAAGGCCAGCTCACGAACCGCCAGGAAGAGCCCAAGCATTGCGATGGAAAAATAAACGCCCCGCAAGCGCAGCAAGGGATATCCAATGACCAGGGCCACGACGCCTGCAACCAGCATGGCCAAAGGGATGGTCGGCGCAAAGGGAAAGTCGTGGTTTGCGATCAAGATGCCGGCCGTATACCCGCCAATCCCAAAGAACACACCGTGTCCAAAATCCACGTAGCCGGTGAACCCCGAAATGATGTTCCAGCTGGACGAGAGAATGGTCCACATGAAAATGGTGCTCAGCGTCAGCAGCAGGCTGTCGTTGACCCCGACGAACGGAATCAAGCCCAGCACCACGATGGCAATGAGCGCTGCTGCCCATTGTCTGCTACCACACCCGGATACAGCATTGATCATGCCTTGCTCCCTTGCAACCGGAATAAGCCCGTGGGGCGGACGGCAAGCGCCACAACCACCAGAACGAAAGCAGCCGCGGTCCCGAGTCCCGTTCCGATGTTGGGCACGTAGCCACTCAAGGTGGACTCGACCAAACCAATGAACATTGCGGCGGCCAACGTGCCCTGGATGCTTCTGCCACCGAGAATGATGATGACAAAAGCCTTCAACGTGAAGAGCGGGCCTGAAAACGGATAGAAACCCTGTGTCACGCTGAACAATCCCCCCGCGGCAAAAGCGGTAGCTGCACCTATGCCAAAAGCAGCGCAATGAATCCGGGTGATATCGATGCCGACAATGCGCGCGGCCTCGCGATTTTCAGCGGCCGCACGCATGGCCTTGCCTGCCTTGGTGCGATTGAGAAACAGGACGAACAAACCCAGCAGCACGATTGCGGCGACGAGCATGACCACCCGCGCGACAGAGACGCTGTACCCCATGAATTCAAACACTGAATCCGAGTACGCAGCCGTCGTCATGCGCGGCGTGATCGTAAAACGCCAGGCCAGAATGCCCTGAATCACGGCGGCAAGCCCGAAGGTCACGAGCAACGGCATCAGCTCGTGCCGTTCCAATACAGGGATGACCAGCGCACGGGACACGGCCCACCCGATCACGAAGCCTGCAATGATCAGGATCGGCAAGGCGGCGATGACATCAATACCCAGGTACTCATGCAACATCCACGCCAGATAGGCCCCAATGACCAGGAACTCACCATGCGCCAGATTGATGACCCGCATAATGCCGAATACCACAGCCAGCCCTTGCGCCATCAACGCATAGAAGCCACCCAATATGACGCCGTCAATGACGACCTGAATTGCTGTCTGCAAGACCCACCTCCTGTTGCACCGTCACTTCATCCACGCCGCCGATGCCCGCTGAGTCAACGGGCATCCCACGGCTTGAGCGGCTGAATGGGGGCTTCTGCGATATCCAAGGGTGCAACCACGACCTGGCGGCCCTGAGGATCCAGTTGAATCGTCAGCATCTGGCGATGGACATTGGCGCCCATCAAGCCGCTGGGATCATCCGCCCCCGAATATGCGATCAATCCGAAGAACGAATCCAGTTTCATCCCAAGCAGCGCCTGCCGAACCTTTTCAGTATCGGTGCTGCCAGCCTTTTCGATGGCCCACTGCAAGGACAAGCCTGCCGCAGATGCGCCCGCCGGGAGATACGAAGGATTGGACCCGTACTTCTTGACATAGGCATTGAAATAATCCCGTGCCGTTCCGAAGTAACTATCCTTGAGGTTATCCGTCGGCACCCATTGTGTCGGCGCCATGATGCCTTCGGCGTTGGCAGCACCCAGTTCCTTGACGAACGCCACTTCCGTCGGCGCCTGCACCATCAGGACATAAGTGGGCGCCCAACCAATATTGCGCATCGTCCGCGTGGCGAGCAGCCCCATCAGCGTAGTGCCAGCCTCGACAAAGGCATCGGGCTTGGTGGCTTGCATCTGGCGCATGGCCCCCGTGATGTCCGTGGCATCCGCCGGCACCGTCTGGACCGACAAGACCTTCATGCCCATTGCCTCGGCTTGCTTGACCGTGGCATTTTTGACATCGGTCATGGGTGCATCGTCCGAATGCATCACGGCGATCGTCTTCACACCCTTGGCCTTAAGTGCCTTGAGGCCACTGGTGGTGTAGCTACTGGTCAGGCTCAGCGGGCTGAATACATATTTATTTTTGTGATCAAAGACGCTGTTGGCCGCTGCAGCCCCCGCAAACATGATCTTCTTGTATTTTGCCGCAATCGCGGAAGTGGCGATGGTCAGGCCAGACGAGTATGGGCCAAACAGGAAATCAACCTTATCCTGACTGATCAAGCGCTGCACCAGTTTGATCGCCGTTTCAGGCTCCGACTGATCGTCATAGTAGATCATCTTGATCGGGCGCTTGGTGCCCGCAACATCGATGCCGCCGCGTGCGTTGACCTGATCGGCCCACATTTCGTAACCGCGTTTGGTCGAGTGGCCCTCGATGGCAAATTTTCCGGTATCGGAAACCGCGATCCCGATCTTGATGGGAGCGGCTGCACCAGCCTGGTCCGCGCTGGCGCCGGGCCCATAGCCCATCAGAAACAGGGAGCTGACGAAAACCGCAGCGGAGGCAATGCTTAGCGTTCGACTCATGATTTAACCTTACCGAAAATAGAAGAACTGAGCGGGAAAAACACCAATAGCGCTGCCCAATCCGGTGATTGAAAGGACGGATACTGCCTTCGCGCAGGCGATTCCCCCGGACGTCGGCGAATCACTGTGAGCCCGGAGGCTTTTGCCTCCTGTCATTTTCTTTTTATATCCGAATGTCCGGACATTATGGATTTGAGGCAAATCCTTGTCAACGCGCCAGACATTCAGGTTTTCCCTTATTTAGCACCATTGGGGCTATAAATCTCGTATTTTCATAGGGAATCGATTAAAACATAGCAACCTATCCCAGTCCCTGGTTGACAAGCCATGACGCGAAATCCATAATGTCCGGACATTCGGATATTAGATCATTCTTACACACCATACGAGAGAGCGCGACATGACCACCCGTACTTCCGGCAACCGGCATCGCTTCAGCCTCGGCCGCTACCTAGAAGACTTCACCATCGGCGACATCTACGAGCATTTTCCGGGTAGGACGATCACTGATGCGGACAACATCCAGTTTTCGCTGCTGACGATGAACAATCACCCCATGCACTGCGACCACGCTTTTGCAGCCAATAGCGAATTCGGCAAGCCGCTGGTGAACAGCGGCCTGACCCTCGCCATCGTGCTCGGCATGACGGTTGCAGACGTCAGCGGCAAAGCCATCGCCAACCTGGGCTGGACCGACATCAAGCTCACAGCCCCCGTCCACCCGGGGGACACCATCTATGCCGAATCCGAAGTACTCGACAAACGCGAATCCAAGTCTCGCCCCACGCAGGGCATCGTGACTGTGCGGACGACCGGCTTGAAGGCTGACGGCACGGTCTTCATGACCTTCATCCGCTCTGTCCTTATCCCCAAACGCGGCCATGACGTCGAATCCCGTCATCCGGGCCAACCTGCCGCGGCCAAGGCGAACTAACCCGAGGGTGCCTATCATGGCTGATCAATCGACCCAAGCTGACACGAATATCGCGACCAAGCTTGCAGCGTTTGCCGCAAACCTGCGGCCCGAGGACATTCCCAGCGCCGTCACAGAACGCGCCAAATACCTGATTCTCGATGCCGTTGGCATCGCACATGCGTCTACTCACTATGAGTTCGCGCACCGCTCGCTCTCTGCCACCACCGCGCTGTCCGAAGGGACGGGGGTCGTGCCGATCATCGGCCTGCCCAACCGCCTGCAGCTGCGTGATGCCATGCTCATGAACGGCATCCTGATTCACGGGCTGGATTACGACGACACGCATGTACGCGGTGTCATCCACTCGACGGCGGCCTGCTTTCCCGCGGCCCTCGGCGTTGGAGTCCAGGCTGGCATGTCCGGGAAGGATCTTCTGGCCGCCTACGTAGTGGGGATGGAAGCCTCGACGCGCCTGGGCGCAGTCGCCAAAGGCGGCTTCCATCAGGTCGGCTTTCACCCGACCGGCTTGATCGGCGCCTTTTCCACCTCGCTGGTTGCTGGCCGCCTGCTGGGTCTGAGCATCCACCAGTTGGCCATGGCGCAGGGCATCGCCCTGAGCACCAGCTCCGGCAGCCTGGAATTTCTCAATGACGGCGCCTGGACCAAGCGCATGCATCCCGGTTGGGCGGCAGGCGCGGGTTTCACGGCGGCATCGCTCGCTCGCCACGGCTTCATCGGCCCCAAACAGGTCTACGAGGGCCGCTTCGGTCTGTACGCCAGCCATCTCGGCGCGGATCCCAACATCGATCTGTCGCTAGCGACAGATGAACTTGGACAAACGTGGGAAACCGCCCAGGTCGCCATTAAACCGATCCCGACCTGCCACTTCACGCATGCCTGCGCCGATGCCGCTGCCATCCTGCATCAGGAACATGGTCTGAAAGCCTCCAACATCAAATCGGTCCGCGCCCTCGTGCCCGGCGAAGTCGTGAAGACCGTGTGCGAGCCCGTTGCCACGAAAAAACGGCCGCAGAACAGCTACGACGCGCAGTTCAGCATCCCCTACATCGTCGCTACATCGCTGCTGCGCGGCAACTTTGGTCTGCAGCATCTCGAGGGCAATGCGATGTCCGACCCCGAGGTGCTGGATCTTGCGCAACGCATCGACTATGAGGTGGATCCTAATTCCCCATTCCCGAAGTACTACTCGGGCGAGATTATCGTCACCCTGCATGACGGCAGGACACTGCACCACCGCGAACAGATCAATCGCGGTGCCGCTGACCGGCCCATTCCCGGCACGGAAATCGAACAGAAGTTCATGGACAACATGCTGCTGGTCACGTCCCGCAGCCGGGCCGAACAAGTCCGCGATCTGATTCTTGGAATGGACGCTGGCATCTCCGCCATTGACCTGGCGGAAGGACTGGCCGCACGGGGCTGAACAGCCCCATCCAGACTCCCGCAATAAGGAACTTACATGACTCCGGAACAGCAAGAAAGCGAGCAGATGATTCTCGACATGGTCGACAAATTCCTCGAGACCGATGTGCGCCCCTATGCGCACCAGCTCGAGGCGGCCGACGAATATCCGCAAGATATTGTGGACAAGATGAAGGAATTGGGACTGTTCGGCTGCATCATCGATCCGGAATACGGCGGTTTCGGACTCTCCACCTCGACCTACGCAAAGATCGTCGAACGAATCGCGACCGTATGGATGAGTGTGTCCGGCATCCTCAACTCTCACCTCATCATGGCCGCCGCCGTGCAACGCAACGGGACCGAGGAGCAAAAGCGCTACTACCTGCCAAAGTTCGCTACCGGAGAGCTCCGCGGCGGTGTGGGTTTGACCGAACCCGATGCGGGGACCGATCTCCAGTCCATTCGCACCACTGCCGTACGTGATGGCGACCATTACGTCGTCAATGGCGCCAAGACCTGGATCACCAACAGCATGTACGGCAACACCATTGCGCTCCTGGTCAAGACCGATCCCAAGGCGGAGCCACGCCATCGCGGAATGAGCCTTTTCATCGCTGAAAAGGGGCCAGGATTCAAGGTTGCCAGGAAACTGAATAAAATGGGTTACCGCGGGATCGATACCTGCGAACTCGTGTTCGAAAACTACTGCATCCCTGCCAACCGCCTCATTGGCGGGGTCGAAGGCAAAGGCCTGCAGCAGGTCCTCAGTGGGCTGGAACTCGGACGGATCAACGTGGCCGCTCGCGGCGTGGGATTGGCTCGCGCAGCCCAGAACGAGGCCGTTGCCTACGCCCAGAACCGCAAGACCTTCGGCAAACCCATCTGCCAGCACCAGGCCATCCAGCTGAAACTGGGCGAAATGGCGACCCGAACGGAAGCCGCGAGACTGCTGGTGGAATCCGCCGCCAGGGCCTATGACCACGGTGAACGCTGCGACATGGAAGCGGGGATGGCGAAATATTTCGCCACCGAGGCGGCCATGGAAAATGCGCTCGAGTGCATGCGCATTCACGGCGGCTATGGATATTCCAAGGAATACAACGTCGAACGTTACTTCCGTGATGCACCGCTGCTGCTGATCGGGGAAGGGACGAACGAGATGCAACGCATCATCATCGCCAAGCAACTGATTGAACGGAATCCCGCATGAGCCTGCCCCTAACTGGCGTCCGTATCATCGCCTTCGAACAATACGGAGCGGGTCCCTTCGGGACCCAACAATTGGCTGATCTGGGTGCGGAAATCATCAAGATCGAGAATCCCGCCGATGGCGGCGACGTCGGCCGTCTGGTCGGCCCCCACTATTTCGGGCCGGGCGACAGCCACTTCTTCGAGGCTTTCAACCGTAACAAGAAAAGCCTGACGCTCAATCTCAAGCACCCGGAGAGCCGGGCTGTGCTCGCCGCTCTGGTGAAAAGCGCCGATGCGACCTTTGACAACCTGCGCGGGGATCTGGCTGCAAAGCTGAAACTCACCTATGCAGACCTGAGCCAATACAACCCGCGCATCGTCTGCGGGCACTTGTCAGCCTATGGCCGCACAGGTTCCCGCGCCGCCTGGCCCGGCTACGACTACCTGATGCAAGCCGAGGCCGGCTACCTGTCCGTCACCGGCGAACCGGACGGGCCGCCCGCCCGCTTCGGCCTGTCGATCGTCGACTTGATGACAGGCATCACGGCAGTAACCGGGCTTTTGGCCGGCATCATCGATGCCCGCGCCAACGGCAAGGGTCGTGACATTGATGTCTGCCTGTTCGACGTGGCGCTCACCAATCTCAACTACGTTGCCGCTTGGTATCTGAACGAGGGCACCCAAGTCAAGCGCGAACCGCGCTCGTCCCACCCCTCGCTGACGCCGAGCCAGCTCTATCGCACCAAAGACGGTTGGCTGTTCATCATGTGCAACAAGGAAAAATTCTGGCCCCATCTCGCCCAGGCGATCGGCAGGCCGGAATGGGCGACACACCCTGATTACATCAATTACCAGGCGCGCCTGACCAATCGCGCACAGCTGACCCGTGAGCTGGATGCCGTCCTCGGCACAGCAACCACGGCCGAATGGCTCGAGCGGCTGGCTGGAACGGTCCCGGTCGCCCCGGTTTATGATGTCGCCCAAGCACTTGAGAATCCTTTCGTACACGAACGCGGCTGCATCATGGAAGCTCCACACCCGACCCGCGGCACGATCCGCACGCTAAGCTCGCCAATCCGCTGCCCCGGCGAAGACGAAAAGATCGGTATTGCGCCATCGCTCGGTCAGCATACAGAGGAACTGCTGAAAGAGGCTGGCTACGATGCTGATCGCATCGGCCAATTGACCAGCACAGGAGTCCTCTAAACGTGCAAGCCTCGCCACCCGCGCTCGCCCAACCACCTCAATATGCCCTGGTTGCACAACGTCTCATGGACGATATCTCCAGCGGCCTCTATCCCGTGGGCAGTCTGCTGCCCGCCGAACTCGACCTGTGCACACAGTTTGGCGTCAGCCGCCACACCATGAGGGAAGCGATCCGCAGGCTGCTGGAGCGCGGACTGGTGACGCGGCAACGCGGCATCGGGACCCGGGTGAAAGCCAATCGCGTGGAGAACAAGTACATCCAGACGACGGCGGCCATTACGGACTTGCCACGCTACGCCAAAGAAACCCGACTGGTCACCACACAGGCAGAAGACGTGATCGCCGACGAGGCACTTGCGACGCTCCTGAAATGCCCGCCGGGACAACGCTGGGTGAAGGTCACAGGGTTCCGGCACCTCGACAAGGGGAAACTCCCCATCGCGCTCACTGACATTTACATCAATGCTGCGTACGGAGGAAGCCGCAAGCTCATTGGCGCACTGAAATTGCCCGTCTACACCCTGCTGGAAAAGCAATATGGCCTGACCATCGTCCAAGTCCAGCAAGAGATCAGTGCAACCATCATCGACCCCGTCGCCGCCAAACGTCTGAGCGTCAAACCTAACTCGGCCGGCCTGGTCGTCATGCGCCGTTATCTCAGCGACAACGACCACGTCATCGAAGTCGCGATCAATCTGCACCCAGCCGACCGTTTTTCATATTCCATGTCGCTGCAGCTACAGACACCATCCGGCACTGAATCGTAAGTAAGAATGCCAACAGGCCACGCCAATCATCAACATATGGCGATAGACAGTATGAAACGCAACGCATACTAGAGAACCTTGATGGGAAACGCCGCTCCACACCCTCTTGAATCCGTCCGCAGCTTTCTATTCACGCCGGGCAATCGTCAGGACCGCTTTGAAAAAGCACTGGCCAGCGGTGCGGATGCCGTTGTCCTCGACCTGGAAGATGCCGTTCCGCCGGCTGAGAAGTCTACTGCACGAGAGGCCATCGCGGCTGCCTGGCCCAGCCTGCGATCATCCCCGGTTCCCATCATCATCCGCATCAACTCGCCCGCTCTGTCCGTCGGAAAGGACGACCTGGCCTGGCTGACGGGGCTGGACTCACTTCCCACCGGACTGATGATCCCCAAGGCAGAATCCGCTGCCACGTTGGCAACGGCCCATGCTGCGTTGCCTGACACTGCCCTGCTGCCCCTGATCGAAAGCGCGGCTGGCCATGCCGCGCTGTCTGCGATCGCAGCTGCGCCTGGTGTCCTCCGCCTGGTACTGGGGCATATTGACTTCATGGCCGACACAGGCATCCACTGCTCGGACGACGAGGTCGAACTCGCCCCCCTGCGTTTCGCCTTGACGATGGCCAGTCGCTGCAATGATCTGGCGCCCCCTGTGGACGGCGTCACCGTCGACCTGAAAAACGACAAGCGCCTGCGGGCGGACACCTTGCGGTCGCTGCGCTTTGGCTTCGGCGCCAAACTGTGCATCCATCCGCACCAGGTGGCGGTCATCCACCAGACGCTGCACCCGACACCCGATCAAATCACCTGGGCCCGGCGCGTACTGGAGGCAGACGCGGCAGCGGGCGGCCAGGCGGTCCAGCTGGACGGAAAGATCGTCGATCTGCCCCTGGTTCTGCAGGCGCGGCGCGTGCTGGCCCGCGTCGAATCCGGCCAAGCCTGAGCACGCCGTCCATGAAAAACCCGTCGGAGAACTCATCCGCGCTCGCGCTCGTCATCACACTGACCATCCAGTCGCTGGTATCCATGTCGCTGCTGACCCTGCCCTCGATCACGCCTCTGATCGCGCAGCTGCTCGACATCCCGGCAGCCTATGTTGGCACCTACGTCGCCATCGCCTACATCGGCGCCATGGTCTCCAGCCTGCTGTCGGGATCCGCGACGCGGCGCTTCGGCGCCATCCGCATCAGTCAGGCAGGTCTGTGCGTCTGCGCGCTCGGTCTGGCTCTGTGCACCATCGAATCAGTGCCTGCAATGGCCGTCGGCGCCTTGCTCATCGGCCTGGGCTACGGCCCCATCACACCGGCCAGCTCGCACCTTCTGGCCCGCACCACGCCGGCCCACCGCATGTCCTTCGTCTTCTCCGTCAAGCAGACCGGCGTGCCCCTCGGTGGCGTGCTGGCCGGCCTGATCGTGCCCAGCCTGGCGCAGTGGATCGGCTGGCAGGCGGCCTTCCTGGCGGTGGCAGCCGCCAATCTATGCTGCGCAGTGTTGGCCCAGCCGCTGCGCGGTCCCCTGGACGCCGACCGCGACCCAACGAGCAAGCTGTCCGCCGGCAATGGTCTGGTCGGGCCGCTTCGGTTGGTCTTCGGCCAACGCAGCCTGGCGGTGCTGGCTGGCGTGTCGTTCCTGTTTTCAATCACGCAACTGTCGCTGACCTCATACATGGTCACCTTCCTGGACCATGACCTGGGCATGGATCTCATCGCTGCGGGCGTGATTCTGGCCGTCTCCCAGGCCGCTGGCGTGGGCGGACGGCTGCTGTGGGGCTATGTGTCCGACCACTCTCTGGGCGCAGTCCGCACACTGATGGCCCTGTCGGCGCTGGTCGCATGCTGCGCGCTGACCATGCCTTGGCTGCAGCAGCTGGATTCAAGTCTCGTCACCCTAGTGACGCTGTGCCTGTTCGGCGGCAGCGCCATCGGCTGGAACGGCGTGTACCTGGCGGAAGTCGCGCGGCAAGCCCCGCCGCACCAAGCCAGCATGGCGACGGCCGGCACGCTGGCCATGACGTTCATGGGCGTGGTCGTGGGCCCGCCGATTTTCGGCGGGGTGGCGTCACTGACGGACAGCTATGGCATCGCCTACGCCACACTGCTGATCCCGGCAGGCATCTGCCTGTTCTTGCTGTGGCGGTCTCGCGGAGCGTTTGCGCGTTAGGGATCATGGCAAGCGAGATAACCGCGAGGGCCAGATAGACCCGCCCAGGATCTCTGAGACACCCCCATGCACTGCCTCAACGTGCAGAGGTGCGGCATGCACAAGCCTTTGCGCGACGACGTGGTCGGCCGCGAATTCTGGCACAGTGTCGTCACCTTCTTCCGACATTTCGGAGAAAATGTCGGCATGAACCAACCAAATGAATTTTCCGCCAAGGTCCGCACAACCGCCGATTCCCTCACTCCCCAGGCAAAACTCGTGACCGCCAGAGCCGACCTCGACCTGGACAACACCGCCACCGCCATCGCGCGGGTCCTCGCGGGCAGCCTGCAGGTGCTGGCGTTCCCCAGCGCCAGCCACGTCTATAACCCACTGATCTACATGTGGCCGGCGCACCGTGAATACATGCAGCGGTACGGCAACCTGAAGGGCCGCATCCTGCTGGTCGGAATGAACCCCGGCCCTTGGGGCATGGCCCAGACCGGGGTCCCCTTTGGCGCGGTTTCCATGGCACGCGACTGGCTGAAGATCGAAAAACCCCTGGGCGGCCCACTGCCGGATCAGCACGAAAAATACCCGATCACCGGCTTTGCCTGCCACCGGAGCGAAGGCAGCGGGGATCGCTTCTGGGGCTGGGCGCGGCGGCGTTTTAATAGCCCCGACCGGTTCTTCCAGGACATTTTCGTCTGGAACTACTGCCCTCTGCTGTTTCTACGCAATAACCACAATCTGGTCCCGGAACAATTGCACAAGGCGGAACGCGAACCGTTATTTGGCATCTGTGACGCAGCACTGAACGCCGTGATTCATGCGATCGGACCCCGCGTCGTGGTTGGTATCGGACGCTTTGCCCATGGCCGCGCGCAAGCCATCGCAGGCGACAAGGTGCCGACAGCCTACCTGTTACACCCCAGCCCGGCCAATCCCGCCGCGAACCAGGGCTGGGCCGACATCGCTGACCAGACCCTGGCTCCTTGGCTGTGACGGCGTGCCCAGTCAAGGCCAGGCAGCCGGGCCCAAAGGCACCATCCAGGGGTGACGAGTTTGTTTTCTAATCCGGTTTGCGCGCCAGCATCGTGGCGAACTGCAGGCGGGCCCCATTGTGCATGGTGCCCGGATCCTCGTTGTATTTGACAAGTTCCCAGCCCGCATAGGCTTGGCTCAGCTCACTGGGCTTCAGGGTAAACGGGAAATTCATGGGGCAAGGATATGCGTCGGTATCCATCGCGCAGACGATCAGGTTGTATCCCCCAGGCAGGGTGTGATGCCGCATGTCGGACAACACTGCGCTGACGCGCGACGGATCGAGGAACATCAGGGTCACGGTACAGGCGATAAAGCCATAATCCGCACCGAGATTGGCTTGCTGGATGTCATAGACCTGCGGCCTGATTGTCCGGATCCCTTCCTGATCTACGATGGACTGCAACGTGGCAATGGCGTTGGGATTGGCATCGACAGCGGTAACCTCGAAACCACGCTGACTCAGATATAGGGCATTGCGCCCGCTCGAGCACCCCATATCCAGGGTAGCGCACGGCTCGATGAGCTCGCACGCCTTCACGACTTCGCTGTGGGCCGGGGTCAGACCGTAGCGGCCGTTCAAATCTTCCATCGACTAACATCCTTGAAAATCATGGCAGGCCAAGGGCCTGGGTCGCTGCCCGGTGAAGGCGGCGATCGCCAGGTGATGATAGCCCTTCCAGTCGAAGTCCGCCCCGTGAAATGAACAGGAAACAATCTGGGTCGCCCCGCTGATTGTTCCATATGTGGAAATTAGAATCGGCAAACGACGTATTTTTCTCTGTTCTTATACTTAATAAAATATCGTCATCACGGAGCGCATATCTTGGTAAGGCGAGGAGAAAAACATAAGCGCTGCGGTACGCGTGGCAATACAGGCAAGGAAATGACATGGGACTTTTGATCAATGGAAAATGGCATGATCAGTGGTACGACACGGACAGCACAGGTGGACGCTTCGTGCGCAGTGATGCGCAGTTCCGCAACTGGATCACGCCGGATGGCCGCCCGGGGCCGACCGGCACAGGGGGCTTCCGCGCTGAAGCGGGGCGCTACCATCTCTATGTGTCATTGGCCTGCCCATGGGCGCACCGGGTTCTGATCCTGCGGGCCCTGAAGGGCCTGGAAAAGATGATCAGCGTGTCGATCGTCAACTCCTACATGGGCGATCATGGCTGGACATTCGAGCCCGGTCCTGGTGTGATCGCCGACCCCGTTGGTGAAGCCCAATACCTGTATCAGGTCTACCAGCGCGCACAAGCCGATTACAGCGGACGAGTCACGGTGCCCATCCTGTGGGATCTGCAGCAAAACACCATCGTCAACAACGAATCCTCCGAAATCATCCGTATGTTGAATTCGGCCTTCGACGGCATTGGCGCGCGGGAAGGCGATTACGCTCCGGTAGATCTATTGCCCGAGATCGACGCCATCAACAGCAAGGTCTACGATAAGGTCAATAACGGGGTTTATAAGGCGGGTTTTGCAACATCCCAGAAAGTCTACGAGCAGGAAGTCAGAGCGCTGTTTGCTTGCCTGGACACCCTGGAAGACACGCTGGGGCGCCAGCGTTGTTTGCTAGGCGACCGAATCACCGAGAGCGACTGGCGACTGTTCACCACACTGATCCGGTTCGACACCGTCTACTACGGTCACTTCAAGTGCAATTTGAAACGCCTGGTCGACTATAAAAACCTCTGGAGCTACACACGCGAGCTGTATCAACGGCCAGGTATTGCGGACACCGTGAGCTTCGACCACATCAAGCTGCATTATTACCGCAGCCACCGAAGCATCAATCCGACTGGCATTGTCCCACTCGGGCCAACGCTGGATCTTGATCGAGCGCCCGATCGCGTCTTCTCCGAGCCTATGGGTTCATCCTCAGGCACGGCTTCCCGGTCGCGATAATCGGCATCGTCTTCACCCATGCGCCACAACAGGGATTGCATCCGCTATTCAGCCAGCAGCAACGCATCCAGATCGAGGATGGCGATCTGGCGTTGCCCCGTTTGCCTGATCCAGCCAGCCGCCTCGAATTCACCCAATCGACGGCTGACGGTTTCGGGCGTGGTGCCCAGGAACGACGCCAGGTTTCTACGGCTCATGGGCAAGCTGAAGTCGCTGGAATTTGCCTGTTCCGCCTGATCGGCCAGATACAGCGCCAGCCGGGCATTGATCGATGCTGTGGCAATGGCCGCTGTTTGTTTTTCACTGGCTCCCAGGCGCCGCGACAGCTCGGCCAGCACATGCAGGCCAATGTCGGGATATTCGAGCAGCAGCTCGCGCACATCGGCCTGGTGGATCGTACAGACTTGGGATGTCTGCATGGCTTCGGCATAGGAGTCGTGATCGCTCGAAGAGAACAGGTCGAGCTCGCCCGCGAAATCACCCGCCTTCAATATCCGGACGAGTTGCTCTTTGCCTGAATCGGAAAGACGATAGACCTTGATGCTTCCTCGATGGACGATAAACAGTTTGTCCGATTTGTCGCCGGGCCCATGAATGAATTCCCCTCGCTCATAGGTGCGCATGAACGCCTTCTTGGCGACAGACTCAAGCGCCTTGGGCGGCAAGTGGTTGAAGATCGGGACCCGCGACACGCACAGGACCCGCACGTGGCCGCCCCCTGTTTCAGACGATTCAGGAACAGAATTCATGCTCATGCGAATTGACTCCTGGGTAGTGGCAGAGCTCGCACAAACGCTCCGGGCGCCCGGTAGCGTATCAGTCTAATTGCATTGAGGGTCACGATCAGCACGCTCAATTCATGAATCAGCATGCCTGACGCCAGGAAGATCTTGCCCAGCAACACACCGGCCAGCAGCAGGACGACAGTGCCCACGGCCAGGGCCGTATTCTGCTTCATGTTGCGCACGGTAGCCTTGGACAGCGAATACGCATGGGAAAACTGGTCCAGCCGGTCCGACATCAGCACGATATCGGCTGTTTCCATCGAGATGTCGGTCCCACTGGTCCCCATCGCCAGACCGACGTCAGCCATCGCCAGTGCCGGCGCATCGTTGACGCCATCACCGACCATCGCCACGCGATAGCCTTCGCTCGTCAGCTTCTTGACCCAGGCCACCTTGTCCTGCGGCAACAGTTCAGCATGAACCGCATCCAGGCCGAGCTCGTCGCCCACCAGTTGCGCCGTATGGCGATTGTCGCCGGTGAGCATGATGGCCTTTTTCACGCCGGCATCCCGCAGTTGTGCGATGGCGGCCTTGGCCTCGGGCTTGATCTGGTCCGCAATCGAGATAACCCCCGCCAACTGCCGATCGACCGCCACCAGCACCGCGGTGTTGCCGGCTTTCTCGCGATTGATTGCATAGGCTTCGGCATCCGCATCGATGGTCACGCCCTGGTCCACCATAAGTTTACGGTTGCCGATGGCCAGATGCCGGCCCGCTACGGTAGCGATCATGCCACCGCCCTTCACGATTTCCACATCTTGCGGCTCGTGCGCCAGGGAAAGCTCACGCTTTCTGGCTTCGCCGACGATGGTTTGGCCCAAATGGTGTTCGGAAACCTTTTCGGCGTCCGCCACCATACGCAGCAGCGTACTGTCGTCCATGCCCCAGCTCTTGATGTCGGTGACTTCGGGCTTGCCCTTGGTCAGCGTGCCGGTCTTGTCGAAAACGACCGCGTCGATCCTGGAAAGCTTTTCCATGATTTCGCCACCCTTGACCAGTACGCCGTTGCGCGCGCCGTTGCCGATACCCGCCACCATGGATACCGGTGCCGAGATGACGAGGGCCCCCGGACAGGCGATGACCAGAAACGTGAGTGCGAGTTCGACGTTGCGCGACATTGCATACACGAGGATGGACAGAACGACGATGCCGGGGGTATAGATCTGTGCGAAGCGATCCAGGAATTTCTGTGTCTTGGTCCTGGATTCCTGTGCCTCTTCCACCATTTCGATGATTTTCGCGAAAGTGGTGTCGTCGCCCACCCGGTCGGCGGTGACTTCGATATAGCCGCTGTCCAGGATGGTGCCGCTGAACACCCGGTCGCCCACGGCCTTGCCGGCGGGGACGGATTCACCCGTGATGGCCGCCTCGACGATCAGCGCCCGGCCGGCGGCAATCACCCCGTCCACCGCAACCTTTTCACCAGAGCGGATCAGCACCCGGTCGCCCTTGACGACTTCCTCGACCGGGACCTTGATGTGGCCTTCCGCGCGGATCACCGTGGCTTCGGTCGGCGTCTGGTCGATCAGTTCACGCAGGGAAGACCGCGTTTTTTCGAGGGTACGCGATTCAAGATACCCGCCAAAAATGAAGAGAAAGGTCACAACAGCGGATTCAACGTATTCGCCAATGATCAAGGCGCCGACGACTGCGATGGTCACCAGTAATTCAATACTGAAGGCTTTCATGCGCAGCGCCTTGAAGGCCTTGATGGCAATGAAATAGCCGGCGAACAACGAAGACCCAATCAAGACATAGTCCTTCCATTGGGCGAACCCCGCCAAATGCAACGCCAGTGCGATCGCCAGCAGCAGACCTGCGCCGCCAGCGACCTGGGTATTATTGATAGGTTTCATATCGTACTCCGGTCGTATTTACGAAACTTTCCTGGACAGCACCGGATAACCCAACTGCACGATGGCGTTCTGCAGTATGTCGGCATCTGTCCTGGATGAATCGAACTCGGCCCGGACACGGCCGGAATTGAACATCACCTTGACTTCATTTACACCATCGACCTTGGAGACGGTATTCTCGATTTTTTTGACACAGGAAGGACAGGTGAAGGGTTCCATATTGAAAACGACTTTTTGCATGTCATGCTCCTGATTGATGAATTGACGACTTCATCTTAACGAAGCCTTACCCTTCAGGCATTGACCGCCGACAAGTTTCAGAAAATCATTCAAATACACAGAAATCATTCTCAATCAAAATCGATTGATTGATTTCTCATTCCGGACAACACGTATCCCTTCAATCAAAAACTGAAGAATCAGCCGCATCGATCTTTTATTTCCTCATCCACATGGGACAAAACCCATGTCCAAATCCGCAAGGCGCAGCAAGGACCTGGCAGGCCAGTTGGGTCAGGCTGTACCTGATCGTCCGACACAATCACCCCCCATTCCGCCTGGATCGCTTTTTCATAAGCATAAATTGCGTCGCTAATGCACTGATTTTCCTGTAGTATGTTCAATTGTTGCAACGCAGCAATTGACAGTCCCATCGAGAGCCTCCGGTCGAATGCGGTCATCGCCAGCCCAGGCCTCACAACGGAGAACCACACATGGAAGATTTGCACCAACAGATCCGCGATAGCCAGAAGGCACTGCTGGCGCGTGTGCATCATGTCCAGTTTCTGTTTCTGGATGGCTTCGAGAAGCTTGTCAGCCTCAACCTTCAGGCAGTGCGAGGCCGCCTCGATGAGGCAGTTGACCGGGTCAAGACATCCGATACGCAATCAGGAGAGCCTGATCCTCTGGCGCAGTTTGCACAGCGGGTGCGGCATCAGTTCGACCATCACCTGGCTTATGGACGCCAGCTCGGTGAAATCATCGAGGGCCTGCAGTCTGGCCTGCATAAACTGACACTGACCGAACTCGATCGTGATCAGCCTCCGGCAATCGTTGCCCCTTCCCGGACTCGGCCGGTCATCAAACGGTCTACGCGTCAGACCGTAAAATCCGCCGTCCGGGATGCGCAGTCCGGCGCAAAGCCTGTCGCGGCAGCAGCCGCGCCCACAAAGGAGAAAGCTGCCAAAGCCCCGTCGCGCACCAAGCGCCAGGCCGCATCTCATCCGCGTTCCGCAAAACCGCCTGTCATGAGCAAGCCGGATAAGGGCCTGCCCACAGCCAAGGCGGTTGCCAAGACCGCTGCTAAACGGGGCGCACCGGCCGTCAAACCAGTCGTGCGCCCGGCTGCCGCGGTCACACGCCAACCGGCTGTTGCACCGGTGACTTCAGTGGCGGCGCCACAGCCGACGACCGCCGCTGCGGCGAGAAAGCCTGCGCAGGCACCGGTCAATGTCATCGGCCATCTGGTTGCGCAAACGACGCCAGAGGGTTCAGAAAAGGACTCCTCCCAGTCGTAGGCGAATTTCCTGATCCCCGATCCCGCCGCGCCAGGCCGCCTTATCGGCCTGGCGAAGCACATTGCCGAGCGCCACGCGCTTGATGCGCGGCGGTTTCACCGCCCTATCCGCCACGCCTGCTAAGATCCAGACTCGCGTTTTCTTATTTCGGTGCCCCTCTTGAATGCCCGCCAACTGCTCGGCCTCGTTCTGCTCACGCTGATGTGGGGCTTGAACTGGCCTGTGATGAAACTGGGCCTGCACGAGTGGAGCCCATTATGGTTTCGCGCTGTGACCATGGCCGGCGGCGCCCTGGTGCTGCTGATCTATTACCGGCGACAAGGGGTTCCGCTGTTGCCGTGCGGCGCGCGGCAATGGCGCAGCGTCGTCGTGCTGGGCCTGCCCAACGTGATGGGCTGGCATGGCCTATCCATCATCGGAGTCTCTTTGCTACCGGCAGGGCGGGCCGCCATCCTGGGCTTCACCATGCCCGTGTTCACCGTGCTGCTGTCCGTGTTTTTTTACGGAGAACGCTTCACGGCGCGCCTGGCCCTGGCCGTCAGTGCCGTCCTGATCGCCATCGCCCTGCTGCTTTGGAACGAGCTCAGCAGGCTCGCCGGTAGCCCCGTGGGCATTGTGTGGATGCAGGCAGCCGCGTTTTGCTGGGCGCTGGGCACAGTCTGGATGCAGCGCGCAAAACTGACGCTGGCACCCGAAACCCTGGTGATCTGGATGCTGGCGCTGTCATCGTTGGCCCTCGGGCTGGTGGCTTCGGTCACTGAACCCGCACCGCAATGGCCCGCAAGCCCTGCCATGTGGGGCGTACTGTTATGGTCGATGCTGCTGAACTACGGCGCAGCCCAGGTCATCTGGTTCGCCATGGCGCGCGCCTTGCCGGCATCCACCAGCGCCATGAGTGTCACCGCCATACCGATCGTCGGCATCCTGAGCAGCATGCTGATCGGCGAACGACCCAGTTGGCAGGACGGGCTGGCCGTCGTGTGCGTGGTGGTGGCCATCAGCGCCGTATTGCTGCGGCCGGTCAGGCGCGGCAGGTAGAGCTGCTGGCAACTTTGCTGCCACACGTGCAGGGCACCCACATCCCTGACATCCCCGTTCCAGAAGCAGTGCCAGGGCACTGTGACCAGATGGATCGGTGCGACCGACCACGTGCAGGTCTCACGGATCATGCGGCGCAGAGCCCTTATCGGCAACCGAGCCTTCAGCCTACCCGCCAGCGGTCCCGACTGCAATTCATGGTTCATATGTCACGATGCCAGACAATAAGACGCCTTCCGCAACCGGCTCAGGCTGAGCACGACCGCCACCGCCGTCGCCGCCACCGCAACCCACAGGCTGATCCGCACCGCCTGTCGTGCCGCAGTTGAAGCTCCGCCCTGCGCGTACACGGCCAGCAGCACCCCCACCAGCGCGGTCCCCAGGCACTGGCCAAACGTGCGCATGATGGCCAGCACTCCCGAGGCATAGCCGCTGTGCTCGCGCGACACATTCGACAGCATTTCACGGTTGTTGGGGCTTTGAAAGCAGCCAAAGCCGACCCCGCACAGGAAACAGCGCGCGAGGATGTCCCAGATCCGCGGCTGCTCGGGCAACAGCGCCAGCGAAACCAGACCGGCCGCCAGCACGAACAAGCCGATGGTGGAGATCACAGCAGGAGACACCCTGTCGGCAAGCCGTCCCGCATGAGGGGCCACCAGCACGATGCCCACCGGCCATGGCGTGAACAACAGCGCGGTTTCGAAGGCGCTGTAGCCGTACACGTTCTGGAACAGAAAGGGCAAGGCCACGAAAGTGGCGCCCTGCCCGACGAACGACGCCATCGAGGTCAGGGAAGCCAGTGAAAACCGGGCGGACGCAAAGATGACGGGGGGCAGCAGTGGTTGTCTGGCATGGCGCATGCGCCAGACAAATCCCGCACCAGCAAGCAACGCGATCAACGCATACCAGCCGTCTCCCGGCATCGCCGCATGATTGGCCGCCATGATCAGCGCCCCCACCAGCACGGCGGACAGCACCGCCCCCGGCGAATCGAAAGGTTCACGCACAAGCGCCGAGCTCGCGGGAATGGATCTCGCGGCAAGCACCAGCGCCATCACACCAGGCCCCATGTTCAAGGCGAACAGCCATCGCCAGCCCCAGGTATCCAGTAGCGTGCCACCGACAATCGGGGCCATGGCGGTGCTGGCCGCAATCAGCAGCGCGTTCAGTCCCAGAACCCGGCCCAGCAAGCGAGTGGGAAACGCCGATCGCAATATCGCCGGCCCGATGCTGACCACAGCCGCCCCGCCCAGGCCCTGCAAAACCCGCATGGCAATCAGTACAGAGGCATCGGGCGCCAGCGCGCACGCCGCCGACGCCAGGGTGAACACGGCAAGGCCGAACAGGAACAATGACCGGAACCCGAGGCGGCTGGCCAGTGCGGCAAAAATGGCCAAAGTCATGGCGACGGCCAACAGGTACGCATTTGCAAACCACACGGCAACGGCCAGCGAAACCCGCAGAGCGCCGGCCATGGACGGCAACGCAATGTTGATCACGGCACCATCGAACACCACCATGACGGTGGCGGTCATCAACGCCGCCATGACGATCGCGCGTTTGCGGCCCGGCAGTCCTTCATCGCCGGGCATGTCTGTGAACAATTCCATGGGATTCCACCTTGTTGTCATTGATCCTGTCAAAAAATATAATCGCGACCAGGACAAGGCGGAAGACGCACCGATTGCAGTTATATATTGCATGGCGCGCCATATATTGCGCCTGCCACGATACTCCCGCAACCGCCAGGCACGACGCATGCCAGAACCTGATTTCAATCTGTTGATGGCGCTGGACGTGCTGCTGGCCGAAGGTAGCGTGGCTGGTGCCGCGCGCCGCATCGGCCTGAGCACCTCGGCCATGAGCCGCACACTGGGCCGGCTGCGTGAAGTCACCGGAGATCCGCTGCTCGTACGGGCAGGGCGCCACATGGTCCTGACCCCTCACGCACAGGCGATCCGCGAACGGACGCGCGACGCGGTGCTCCAAACCCGGATGCTGCTGTCGCCCGCTGTTTCCGAACTGGATGTGTCTGCCCTGGACCGCATATTCACCATACGAGCCAACGAAGGGTTCATCGAGGCATTCGGCCCAAAGCTGATTGCCGCCGTCGCCGGCGCGGCACCGCATATATGCCTGCACTTCACCCCCAGGATGGACAAGGATTCCCGATATCTTCGCGAAGGATTGGTCGACCTGGAAATCGGGGTAGTGAGCGACATGGGGCCGGAAATCCGCCTCCAGGCGCTGTTTCACGATCATTTCGTCGGTGCGGTCCGGGCCGGCCACCCGCTGCTGTCCGCCCCCACCATCACGGCGGAACAATACGTCTCGTACGGCCACGTGGTCGCTTCGCGCCGAGGGCTATCTCATGGCCCGGTCGACGACGTGCTGGCGGAAATGGGTTTGACGCGCAAGGCGATCAGCGTAGTGCCTGGTTTTCCGGCGGCATTGGCGGTCGCCTCGACATCGGACTTGATCGCGCTGCTGCCTGCTTCGTACCTGCCTCATCCCTCCGCGCAGGGAAAAAGGGGCATGGCATTCCAGACCTTCGAACTGCCCTTTCCGACCCAGGACATCACGATCTCGCAGATGTGGCATCCACGCCTGGACATGGAACCCGCACACCGCTGGTTGCGGCAACTGGTGCGGCGGGTTTGCGGGGAATAGACTGCCATCGACTGTGATCACCAGTGACACCACGCGTCGGCAGTGCTCACCATGTTCCGCCGATCGGGGATTCAGCAACAGAGTCCACCGAATCGTCAGTGGCTACGGCGCAGGATTCCGCTGCGCCAGCGCCCAGGCCACGTGCTCGCGCACCATAGCGCTTTCATGGTCGGCACGGGTCAGTAATGCCGCGCGTAATTCCTGCGCCTGTGCCTCATCGGCCTGACGCAGCGCATTGCCCAGCGCCACGGCGATGTTGCGCAGCCAGCGTTCATGGTCGATGCGCCGGATCGGCCCACCCTCGGTCCGCTTGAGGAACATCGCCTCGTCCCAGGCGAACAGTTCCACGAGCTGCTGGCCGACCAACGGCGAGCGCTCATCGAAGTCGGGGAGTTCCGTGGTCTGGGCGTACTTGTTCCAGGGACAGATCGTCTGGCAGTCATCGCAGCCATAGATATGATTGCCCATCAGGGGGCGCAGTTCCTCGGGGATGGGACCGTGATTTTCGATGGTCAGATAGGAAATGCAGCGGCGCGCATCCACCACACCGGGAGCAATGATGGCACCCGTGGGGCAAACGTCGATGCACGCGGTGCAGGTGCCGCAATGCGCACTGACCGGATCGGTCGGATCCAGTGCGAAGTCCACGAAAATTTCGCCCAGGAAGAACATCGACCCCGCATCGCGTGAGAGCACCATGGAATGCTTGCCGCGCCAGCCCTGACCGCTGCGGCTGGCCAGTTCCTTTTCCAGGATCGGCGCCGAATCCGAAAAGACGCGGTAGCCGAACGGGCCGACCAGGGCCTCGATCCGGTCGCATAGTTTTTGCAGGCGCGCACGCACCACCTTGTGATAGTCGCGCCCCCGGGCATAGAGCGACACCACGCCCTCGCCGGGTTCGTCCAACCGTGCGCGTTCGCGGTCCTGCCAGTCAGGCGATGTGCCGCGCGGCAGGTAGGGCATGCGCGCGGTGATCACGCTGACCGTGCCGGGAACCAGTTCCGCCGGGCGCGCGCGCTTCAGGCCATGGCGTTCCATGTAGTGCAGGTCACCGTGGTAGCCCAGGGCAAGCCATTGCAGCAAACGCGGCTCGGCCGAGGATAAATCCACCCCTGAAACACCGATCTGGGAAAACCCCAGTTCCTGTGCCCAGGCCCGTATCTGGTGAATCCACTGGCTGCTGCCGGTATTTGTCGGGGAAGATGTGGTCATGACCAGACGATATCGATAAGGTCCGTGCTGAGAATCGGCACGGTTTTCCGCTTCCCTCCCGGGGAGCGAAGGATATATTGTCGCAAAACGCTCATGCGACTGGAATTCCGACTAGGCTACAGTACTGAAACGTCCCTCTGGAATCCGCTTATCCGCATGGAGAGCCCGTTGCCGCCCAGTTCCCGACCGCGCCACCCGCCGCACCGACCCATGCAGCCCAGGGCGCGACACACCATCAAGACACCGCCGGCGCAGCCCCGCCTGCTCGTGTTCAACAAACCGTTCGGTGTACTGACCCAGTTCAGCGACGACCAGGGGCGTGCCACACTGAAGGATTTCGTCGACGTGCCTGACGTGTACCCAGCCGGGCGGCTGGATCGCGATAGCGAAGGTCTGCTCCTGCTGACCAATGACGGGCGTCTGCAGGCGCGCATCGCCGACCCCCGATACAAGATGGCGAAAACCTATTGGGTCCAGGTCGAAGGCGAGCCGACCGATGCCCAGTTGCAGCTTCTGCAGGACGGCGTTGTCCTGAAGGACGGCCCCACCCTGCCCGCCCAGGCGCGCCGCTTGACGGAACCGCAACTCTGGCCCCGGGATCCACCGGTGCGTTTTCGCAAAAGCATTCCGACCGCATGGCTGGAGATCACCATCCACGAAGGCCGCAACCGCCAGGTCCGGCGCATGACGGCCGCCGTGGGCCTGCCGACCCTGCGTCTGGTACGGATGAGTATCGGGCCCTGGAGCCTCGAAGGCCTGCAGCCTGGGATGTGGCGCGAGACTGCACCGCTATGATTCGCCCTGTCGCGTCCATCCATCCATAGAGGCCAGCCGTTGCCGCAACACCGCTACCCAATCCAGGAAAATGAAGTTGAATTCACCGCCATCCGCGCCCAAGGCGCCGGCGGCCAGAATGTCAACAAGGTTTCGAGCGCCGTCCATCTGCGCTTTGATATTCAGGCGTCTTCATTGCCCGAACCCATCTGCGAGCGATTGCTGAACCTGCGTGATCATCGCATCACCGCAACGGGCCTGATCGTGATCAAGGCGCAATCCAGCCGCAGTCAGATACAAAACCGGCTGGAAGCGCTGGCACGCCTGCAGGAACTCATTGACCGGGTCAGCGACACCCCTGAGATACGGCGCCCCACACGACCCACGCAAGGTGCCAGGCGTCGCCGCCTGCAGGAAAAAGCCGAACGCAGCGCTACCAAACAGCTGCGCGCCAGGATCACGGAGCATTAACGACGCGCCCTGAGTGTGGCCCGACGCGCTCCCGATTCCCATCACGCAGGAATTCCCGTAGGCTATCGGAAGGCATCGAGAGAGGGGCTACCCATGAGACTCGCACGTTCCCTGCTGATCCTGCTGGCGATGTTCTTCGTCCGTCCAGCCGCTGCGGATATGGTGGCGGAACCCGTGACCTGGACCCTGAACGGCACACAATTCAAAGGCGTGCTCGTGTACGACGACGCATCGCACGACAAACGCCCCGGTCTGGTCATGGTGCCCAATTGGTCCGGCGTCAACGACATCGCCATCGCGAAAGCCAAGCGCGTCGCCGGACGGGACTACGTCATCCTGCTTGCCGACGTCTACGGCGAACACATCCGCCCGACGAACGCGGCGCAAGCCCAGGCTGCGGCCAAGCCCCTGTATGCCGACCGCAATCTCATGCGCGCGCGGATCGGCAAGGCCTTTGAACAACTGAAAGCCCAGGCCGGCCACACACCGATCGACCTATCCCGCCTGGCTGCGATCGGGTTCTGTTTCGGCGGCGCCGTCGTGCTGGATCTGGCCCGCAGCGGCTCGGACATTAAAGCCGTGATCTCCTTTCACGGCGACCTGAGCACCGACGATCCCGCGCTGGCGAAAAACATCAAGGCGCGCGTGCTGGCGATCAATGGCGCCGACGACACCGCCACCATGCCTGGCGTGCCGGAATTCACGCGCGAGATGCGGCAAGACCCCGCCGACTGGCAGTTCGTGGAAATCGGGCACGCCGTGCATTGTTTCACCGAGACAGAGGCCACTGCCACGACGGGAAACTGCCGCTACGACCCGAAGGCCGCGGCGCGGTCATACCGGATGATGCATGACTGGCTGAAGGACAGTTTCGCAGGGCATTAGAAGCCGGAGCATGGGCTGATGAAAGGACGGAAGGAGCACAGTCAGATCTCCCGGAAATCACAATCCGGGAGGGAGCGCTGCCCATCCTTCTCCAGGATGCACTGAGGTTTACCGAGAAGCTCAACCAGCCGAGATTCGCACGGGGAGAGGTCATACCCTCGCCGTTGCGAGATCATGAACGTGAGAGACCCGAGGTGCCAGGCGTGGCGTTCAAGCTCGACGAGCCGTCCGCAGGACAGATCGTCGCCAACGAGGTGCCGTGGCAAGTGCCCCCAGCCCAGACCGGCGTTGAGAAGATCGCGCTTGGCGCCGAGATCGTTGACCAGCCACTGGCGCTTGCCCGCGACGCCCTGTTGGATCTTTCCCGCCCCCGGCTGGTTGTCCGTGACAACGATCTGAACGTATCTGCCAAACTCGTCCATCGGGATGGGCCTCGGTGTCGACGCCAGCGGGTGGGATGGCGCGCACACCGTCACCATCTCGGCCTCACACAGCCATTGGCGTTCTATGGCGTCCGGGTTCGCCTCGGGCACGTTCGCGATCGTAACAGCCAAGGCACACACCCTTTCGAATACCAGATTCTCGCCGCCTTGCATGGTCGTGATTCGCAGGTCGATCACTGCGTTGCAGAACTCCGCTTGCAGCGCCCACAAGCAATCGATCAGGTGAGTGCGCGGGAAGTAGGCATCGATTGCAACTGAAACCTGCGGCGCCCCGGTTCTGGCGATCGAGCTGGCACGGTTCTTCATCTCTTCCGTGCGTGAGATTACTGCTCGCGCGTCCGGCAAGAGACTGTGCCCGGCCGCTGTGAGTTGCGCCTTTCGTGTGTTTCGCTCGAACAACTCTACATCAAATGCGCTTTCTAGCGCCTTGATTGCATGGCTGATGGCCGATTGTGCGCGCCTGAGTTTCTGCGCAGCACCTGAAAAGCTTCCCTGATCGCATACCGCAACGAATGCGCGCAGTTGATTGATAGTGACATTGTCGAGCATGAGCCATCTAAATTATAGATTTAATTATGCGATCTTTCGTCAATTGTTTTGATATGTCAAGGCATCTAGACTGCCTCTAGTTCTAACAAACGACGCCGGCCCGGCGCAACTCTGATCAAGGAAAATCAAATGGAATACGCTCTCAAAGGAAAAACCGCTCTCGTCACTGGAGCGTCGCGGGGCATCGGCCGCGCCATTGCCGAACGTCTTGCAAAGGATGGTGCAACTGTCGCGCTGACCTACAACGCGAGTAAATCTGGCGCAGACGACGCGGTCGCAGCCATCGAGAAAGCTGGGGGCACTGCGTTTGCAATCCATGCAGACCTCGTTGACCCGGCGACTATCCCGACCTTGTTCGACACACTCGACGATGAGTTCACCAAGCGGAACGGAAGCAAAACTCTCGACATCTTGGTCAACAACGCTGGCAATTCCGGCTGGGTTGGCTTCAAAGACGCGACGCCGGACAGCTGGGACACCCTGATGGCCGTCTACGCCCGCGCACCCTTCTTTATCGTTCAGTCCGCTCTGGGTCGCCTAGCCAATGGTGGGCGCATCATCAATATCTCTTCCGCCGCCGCCACGAAGCCCATGGCAGCCGCGCCCGTCTATTCCATGGCCAAAGCGGCCATCAACACCCTGACTCATGCACTCGCGTCCGAGCTGGGGCCGCGCGGAATTACCGCGAACGCCGTCGCGCCGGGCTACACGCGAACGGACGCGAATGCCACTTTCCGAGAGAATCCCGAACTCGTGAAGGCGGTCGAGTCCGAAATCGCACTAAGGCGCTTTGGCGAGCCTTCGGAAATCGCCTCCGTCGTGGCGTTCCTGGTTTCTGATGAAGGCCACTGGGTGACCGGACAGACGATCGAGGCAAGTGGCGGCTACAAGCTCTAACCACGCCGAAAAACCCAAGGAGAATACATGAGTTACGCAATTATCGGCTTTGGCAAGATCGGCCATGCTCTTGCCAAAGCGTTTGCCCGCGATGGTATCGAAGTGTCCGTTGCAACCACGCGCGACCCGGCAAGCTTTGCATTCGATGCGGCTGCCATCGGATTCACGGTCATTCCCAAAACCTTGACTGAAGCAGTCAAGGCCGACGTCATTTTCCTCGCTGTGCCTTTTCTGGAGCATACGGCCGTCGCCAAATTGCTGCCGAACTGGCAGGGGAAGACGATTATTGACGTGACCAACGCCTATGGCGTGGCAGTTGAGGAACTCGGTGGCCTGCCGTCTTCCGCCGTCGTCGCCAAAGCCTTCAATGGCGCCAAGTTCGTGAAGGGCTTCAATCATCTGCCCGCCGATCTATTGGCCGCCGATCCACAGGTTGAGAGCGGGCGGCGCGTCGTCTTTCTTGCCAGTGATGATGACAACTCGGTACCTCCCGTTGCCGCGCTGGCCGAACGCCTCGGATTCGCGCCGGTACCGTTAGGCAAGCTCGCTGAAGGCGGCGCGCTTGTTCAGGCACGCGGGGACACCTGGGCTCCGCTGATCTTCCAGGACCTCGTCAAACTCGACTGAGCCAAGGCGGACGTTAACCGTAATCTGGTCGCTGCTCACTGATCCGGAAGCGTGGTCGAGCGGAGAGAAATTCTATGCATATCGAACTCAAGGGACGCAAGGCGATTGTGACCGGTTCCACTGCGGGCATTGGCCGTGCAATCGCCGACGGAATAGCGCGTGCAGGAGCGGCGGTTGTCATCAACGGGCGAACACAGAAACGTGTCGATGCCGCATTGGGAGAGATGCGCGTCCTGTTTCCAGAGGCCGAATTGACCGGCGTTGCGGCGGACGTTGCCACTGCACAGGGGTGTGCGGCGCTGTTCGGAGAAGCGCCAGACGCGGATATTCTCGTCAACAATGCCGGCACTGCACTCCTGAACAATTTTTTCGACCAGGACGACAGCGAATGGCTGGAACTGTTCCAACTTAACGTAATGAGCGGCGTGCGCACCGCCCGTCATTACGTGCCGAGAATGATGGCACGCGGCTGGGGGCGTGTGGTGTTCATCAGCAGTGAATCCGGCCTGAACATCCCAAAGGAAATGATTGACTACGGCGTTACCAAGACCGCGATTCTTGCTGTCTCACGCGGGCTGGCCGAACTCGTTGCCGGAACGGGCGTCACCGTCAATGCCGTATTGCCCGGCCCGACAAGCTCCGAGATTCTATCCAGTTGGATGGAATCAACGGCGCAAGAGCAAGGCATCACTCAGGAGCAAGCCGAACAACAGTTCCTGAAAACCGCTCGCCCGACGACGCTGATCAACCGATTCGCCACAACTGAAGAGGTCGCGAACATGGTGGTGTATACATGCTCAAAGCAGGCTTCTGCAACCACAGGAGCCGCACTGAGAGTCGATGGAGGCATCGTTCGTTCAATTGCCTGAACTATGCGGTGGACATGGCTGACGATGAACGGGTGCTTGATCTAGCTCGGTTGGCCGATGTGTCATTCAGGGGGAGGCCTGTCCATATCGCGGGAGGAGGTCCGGGGCACTATGCTGAGCGCACAAGGGCTGGACGGAAGGGGGCGATAATGTCGCAGGGAAACCCGAAAGGTCGCGGACATGACGCCTGCCGCAAACCAGACAGAGGATGCGTTCAAGCCTGCCAGTCTGATACTGGCCACCATGGGTCTGTCTCTGGGAACCTTCATGCAGGTTCTGGACATCAGCATCGCCAACGTGTCCCTGCCCACCATCGCGGGAAATCTGGCCGCCAGCCGGGACCAGTCCACCTGGGTCATCACCTCGTTCACCGTCTGTCAGGCGATCACGCTGCCCATGACAGGGTTCCTGTCGCGCTGGTTCGGCGAAGTCAGGACTTTCGTCTGGTCGGTCCTGCTGTTCTCGCTGTTCTCACTGGCCTGCGGCCTGGCCACCAGCCTGCCGATGCTGGTGACGTTTCGCGCGTTGCAAGGCGCAGTCTGCGGGCCGATGTACCCGATCACGCAAAGCCTGATGGTGTCGCTCTACCCGCGCGAGAAACGGGCCATGGCACTGGCCATCATCAGCATGATCACGGTGGTGGCGCCGATCGTGGGGCCCGTGGCCGGCGGCTGGATTACGGACTCGTATTCCTGGCGCTGGATCTTCTTCATCAACGTGCCCATCGGCATCTTCGCGGCTTCACTGGCCCTCACCCAGCTGAGAGGTCGCATCGAGCAATTGGTCAAGAACCGCATCGACTGGGTCGGTGTGGCCACCCTGATCCTGGGGGTCGGCTCCCTGCAGATCCTGCTGGACAAAGGCAACGATCTGGACTGGTTCGGCTCCACCGTCATCCGGGTCCTGGCCGCCGTGGCCACGGTATCCCTGACGATTTTCGTGATCTGGGAACTGACTGACGACAAGCCGATCGTGAATCTGCGGCTGTTCCGGCACCGCAATTTTGCGGCCGGGACATTTGCCATGGTGCTGGCGTTTGGTCTGTTCTTTGCGGTGTCGCTGCTGCTGCCGCTTTGGATGCAGAACACCCTGAGCTACACGGCTCTGTGGTCCGGCCTGGCTGTCGCGCCCATCGGTTTCATTCCGATCCTGCTGACCTTTTGGGTGGGTAAATACGCTTCCCGCTTCGACCTGCGCTGGCTGACCGCGCTGTCATTTGCCGTGATGGGCTTCGTCTGTTTCCGCTTTGGCAGCTTCGACACGGAAGTTGATTTCACGCGCATCGCGCTGACCGAGCTGATCATGGGTCTGGGGGTGGCCCTGTTCTTCATGCCCATCCTGACTATCCTGCTGTCGGACCTGGAAGGCCCGGAAATCGCGGAAGGATCCGGGTCGGCGACCTTCCTGCGGACGGTTGGCGCCAGCTTCGCCGTGTCCATCACGACCTATCTGTGGACCCGGGGCGCATCAGCCAGCCACGCGCACCTGGCCGAATTCATCACGCTGTCGAACCCGCAGGTTCGCCTGGGCATCGAAGCAGCAGACGAATCCCTGCCACACTACGGCGCCGCGATGAATCAGGTGATCACCCAACAGGCGATGCAGGTGTCCTTCAACGACATCTTCAATGGCCTGGGGTTTTGCTTCATCGCGCTGATCGCGGTGGTCTGGTTGGCCAGGCCCCCGTTTGTCAAAGCTGGCGGCCGTCACTGACGCGCCACCAGGCGCCGGACGAACGCCAGACACATGGCGAGAAAGCAGGCCAGCCCGATGACGGTAGCCACGGGGGCGAAATTGACTCCACCCATCAAGGCCAGCGGCGCATCGCTGCCGCCCGTGGCGACCGAGGCCACGATGATGATCGCCAGCACCACGCCCACCAGGCTTTCGCCGACGATCAGGCCCGATGCAAAAAGCGTGCCCTTGCGATCCGCCGCTTTGAGCCAAGGTGCGGGGTCCGTGTGCGCGGATTCGGCAGCGGCCCGGATGCGCCGCTGGACGATCCAGGAGATCAGCGACCCCACGAACAACGCGGTGGCGATCGACGGCGGCAGGTACACGCCCATGGCGACCGCCAGCGGCGGCACGCGATAGTGCGTCGTCAGGCGCCCGAGCAGCGCGTCGAGCACGATCAGGACCGCACCGACATACACGCCGAACCGGATGTAGGTCCAGTCCAGCGTATGACTGAACAGCCCATCGGCAATCGTGATCATCAGCGACGCCTGGGGCGCGGCCAGCGCCTGGGCGGGGTCCATCTCGGCGCGCGGCAAGCTGCCGATGAAGCCATACGCCTGATAGAGCAGGTCGAGTACGGGCGGGATGGTCAGCGCACCGATCACGCAGCCGATGATGAGCGCCACCTGCTGCCGCCAGGGTGTGGCATGCACCAGCCAGCCGGTCTTCAAGTCCTGCAGATTGTCATTGGAGATCGCTGCGATGGCCACCACGACCGAGGTGCAGAACAGGGCCAACGCCGTGAAGAAACGCACGGATTCATGGCTGCCGAGCACGCCCTGCGCCTGGCCGATGCCGATGAAGATCATGGACGAAGCCAGGACCGCGATCACGGCAATGCCCGAAATCGGACTGGCCGACGACCCCACCAGCCCGGCCATGTAGCCGCAGGCCGCAGCCACCAGAAAGCCGAAAAAGAAGGCCAGCAGTGTACCGACGACCACCAGCGTCCAGGCGGTCGCCGCCGGCAGGCCGGAATCCGCCACGAAGGACCAGAACGTGGCCCCCAGCAGGAGGATCATGAGGACCGTCAGCGTGAGTAGAAGGCGAGGCGACAGATCGGCATCCGCCCGCGCCTGGCTGGATGCGCCTGAGCCGCTCCTGAGCACGGACAAGGAGATGCGCATGCCCTCGATCATGGGCTTGATCAGCGTGATCAGCGTCCAGACGGCTGCCACGGCAATCATCCCGGCCCCCATCAGCCGCACTTTGGATACCCAGACCCCGGTGGCGAAGCTGGCCAGCGTGCCGCCGTCGGGCATGGGCAACAGATGTGTGAGCCACGGCACCACGACGCCCCAGGTCAGGACGACCCCCACCAGCATGGCGGTGCCGCCGGTGATACCGACCAGATAGCCCGCGCCTACCAGAGCAAAGGACAGGCCCAGCGGCAATTGAAAGACGGCTCGCCCGATGCCGAACCAGTGGCTGACACTGTCCACCGCCACCCGGAAGCCCCCCGTCAGCAGACTGAAACCGCCAGCCACTGTGCCGCCCAGCACAATTTCCCTGAAGCCCTGCCCCTTGTCGGATGTTTCGTCGTCTGCCCGTCCCTGCCCCACCCGCAGAATCTCGGCTGCCGCCACCCCTTCGGGGTATGGCAGATCGCTGTTGACCACCAGCGCACGGCGCAGCGGCACCGTGAACACAACGCCCAGGATGCCGCCGCAAGCGCAGATCATGGCGGTCTGCAACAAGGGAAAGTCGGACCAGTAGCCCATCATGAGCAAGGCGGGCAGCACGAAGATGATGGCCGACAAGGTACCCGCCGCCGAGGCCTGCGTCTGAACAATATTGTTTTCCAGGATGTTCGAATCCCGGAAAACACGCAGCAAGGCCATGGAAATGACCGCGGCCGGAATGGAAGACGCGAAGGTCAACCCCACCTTCAGTCCCAGATAAACGTTGGATGCTGTAAAGACCAGTGTGATGAGGGTGCCCAGGATCACGCCCCGCAGGGTGAGTTCCTTCAGTGATGCGGAGGGTTCGGACATGATGAGATTCTCGATCCGGGAGTCAAAAGCGAAATGATAGGCGGTCAACCCATACCTTGTGAACCGACCGGAACATCCGGCGACGCCTTGGACTTCGCGTTGGCTCGTCCCGATGGATCGCCATTCCAGATTTTCTTTCTGTAGAAATTTGTGTGGTGTATAATTTCCTCAGAATAAGGAAGCCATCATGATTCCTTCTACCCTCCAGAACCGTACGCAGCCGGACCCATCCCAGGTGCTCAGCAAAGCCGTCGTGCGCGCGGCCAACCATCTGGCCATGCCCCAAGCCACGCTGGCCAAAGTCCTGGGTCTCAGCGCAGCGACCGTCAGCCGCCTGTGCAAGGGCGGCTACACGCTGGATGCCGGCCGCAAGGAATGGGAATTCGCGCTGCTGCTCATCCGCGTCTACCGGTCCCTGGATTCCATCGTGGGCAACGCGTTGGCCGCGCGCCAATGGCTGCAAAGCGAAAACCGGGCGCTCAATGGCCGCCCCATCGACCTGATTCACCACACCGAAGGCCTGGTCCGTGTCGTTCAATACCTGGACGCCTCCCGCGCTGTCATCTGAAGCCCGCGCCTGGCAGGGCCAGGCCTGGCGCATGGTGGAATCCCAGCACATCGCTGCCACGATGAAGCTCGTGGACAATCAGGACGAACAGGACGTCCTGGAAACCCTGCTGGAATCCGGCAAACCGGCCCTGCCGGCCGACACCGACGACCTGGACTATCTGCTGGCGACCCCTTTTCGCTACAGCCCGCTGCGTGGCGGGTCGCGCTTTCGCGCCGTGACCGACCCGGGCGTATTCTATGGCGCGCAATCGGTCCGCACGGCCGCGGCCGAACTGGGCTACTGGCGTTGGCGATTCCTGAGGGACACGACCGGTCTGCAGCGCCTCGAACCGGTTGCCCATACGGCGTTCAAGGTGGACATCGCCACATCCGTCGTGGATCTGCGGCACCCGCCCTTCGACGCGGACCAGGCGGTCTGGCGGCATCCGACGGCTTACGGCCCCACCCAGCAATTCGCGCGCACGGCGCGGCTGGCCGACATCGGCGGCATCCTGTACCGCTCGGTGCGCGATCCGCAGCCTGCCTGGTGCCTGGCGCTGCTGACCCCGGCGGGTTTCGCCAAACCCCGCCCCCACAAGGATCGTCAGACCTGGTTCCTGGCCGTATCCCAAGACGAAGTCACCCTGCGCCGGGATACCGAATCCATGCGGTTCCTGATGGCGGAATGGGTGTAGTGGCTACAGCCACGCAATCCGGGCCGCCGTTCTACAGCCACTTGATCCGGCGGAATTTCCAGTACAGAAGGCCGCAGACCCCCGCCGTCGCCGACATCATGATGGGATACCCGTAGGGCATGCTCAATTCCGGTATGTCATGGAAATTCATGCCGTAGATACCCGCGACGGCCGTGGGCACCGCCAGGATGGCCGCCCAGGCCGCCAGTTTGCGGGTAATGTCGGTCTGCTGCATCTGGCTGATCATCATGCTGGCCTCGAAGGCGAAGACCAGGGCTTCGCGCAGCCCCGAAAAACCTTCCACCGCGCGCTGGATGCGGTCGGCGACCTCGCCGAAGTATCCCCGGCTGTCGGCCCCGATATTGCGGGTGTCCACCCGCGCCAGGCGACGGCAGATCTCGACCAGCGGCGCGATGGCGGTCTGCATGCGCAGCAGGTCGCGTCGCAGGCGATACAGGCGGCGGATTTCTTTTTCTCGAAACCCGCGCAGCAGGAACTGATGCTCGATGTTCTCGACCTGGGCCTCCATGTGGTTCAGGGCCTGGACGTATCGGTCCGCCAGCAGATCCAGCAAGGTCGAGGCCACGTAGTCGCTGCCGCGTTCCAGAAGATCGGGCGATTCCACCAGCAGGCTGCGCAATTCCTGATGCGATCCGACGGCATGGCGGCGGATCGTCAGCAGATAACCCGGGCCGATCAGGATCTGTGTATCGCCGAAACTGGGCCGCTCATGCGCGATTTCCACGGTGATCGCGACCACCAGCGTCAGGCGGTCGTATTCGATGATCTTCGGACGGCGGTGGGGGGCAATGATTTCCTCGATCGCGCGCTCCGGCAGCCCCAACCGCCCCCCCACGGCATGCAACAGGATTTCATCGGGTTCCTTCAGACCGACCCAGAGCAGGCCGGACTGCGTCGATGCGGTGCCCAGGTCTTCCAGGCCGACATCCCGGGGCGGGCTTCCTGGCGCATACAGGGTGGACGCGATGGCACACTGCCGGAAGGCATCCTCCGGACGGGGTGCTTCTACGGGGTCTGGCTCAGTCATGGTCATCGATCTCCCTGGTATTCCATTCGGGAAGCGGGTCCGCGGCGGCCGATGCCAGCGCCTGGGGTGGCGCCGATTCCGCCACCACCGTCTCGAGGCGCTGCACCTCGATGTCGGCATGCATGGGTTCCAGCGCGGGCAGCTGCTTGTTGGCCTTGGCGGAAAGTTCGGCAAAGCGGTTGACCTTGCCGTATAACCCCTGCTGACCGGCCACTGCCGTGACGGTATGGTTGTAATGCGTGCTGACGGTATTGAGCGCATTGCCGAGTTTCTGCAGACGCTCGGCCACCATGGCGACCTGGTTGTACAGACCGCCCGCCATATCGCCGAGCGCCCGCGTCTGTTCGTTGCCGCGTGCGATCATCCACAGATTGGCAACCGTGCGCAGGATCGGCATCAGCGTGGTGTGCGACACCAGGATGACGTTGTTGCGATATCCGTGATCGAACAGGTCACGGTTGTGTTGCATGGCCTCAATGTAGGCCGGCTCGATGGGCATGAACATCAACACGAAACTGGGGCTCTTCATGCCGATCAGGTTGCTGTAGTCCTTGCGCGCCAGATCGTCGATGTGATGACGCACGGCCTGCACATGGGCTGCCATGGCGGCCTTGCGTCCAGCCTCTGTTTCCGCCGCGATCGCCCGGTCGTAATCCACCAGCGAGACCTTGCTGTCGATGACCATGTGCTTGTCGTCGGGCAGCTTGATGACGAAATCCGGCTGGCGGCGGTTGCCCGCCTCGTCACGGAAGCTGGCCTGCGCCTCGTAGTGGTCGCCCGGCATCAGCCCGGCCAGTTGCAGGCTGCGTTCCAGCTGGACTTCGCCCCAGTTGCCGGTGGTCTTCTTGTCGCCCTTCAGCGCCGTGGCCAGGGTATTGGCCTCGGTGCTCATTTTCAGCCCGATGTCGAGGACGCGGCGAATCTCGGCGCCCAGTTGGGTCTGGCCGCGCAGCGACGCATCGTGGATTTCATTGACACGTTTCTGGAACCCGTCGATCTGCTCGCGAAACGGCCGCAGCAGGCCATCCAGCGATGCCTGGCTGTTCTGGGAAAAAGTCTTGCCCTTTTCCTCGAGCACCTGACTGGCGAGATTCTGGAATTCCGTGCGCATCGCGGCCTTGGACTGCTCGAAGGCCTGCTTCAGTTCATCGAGCGCCGCCAGTTTTTCCTGGTGGACGGCCCGCAACCGGGTCAGTTCCAGATCCCGCGCCTGCGCCTGCACGCGCCAGTCCTCCAGTCGGGATTCCAGGGTCTCCATGACCTGCCGCGTCTGATCCAGCTGGGTCTGCAGCTGCACCGTCCGCTCAGTCTGCCGCGCCAGCTCGGCGGTCTGCGCAGCCCCGCGCCGGCGCGACGGCCACCACCCGATCAGGACGCCGATCAGCAGCGCCAACGCCAGCAAAGCCAGAGTTTCAGGGGACAACGGGGCCACGATTCAGTCCTCGACCAGGAAAGGCACATGATCGCACACCTGGAATGCCAACTGAGCGCACTGTTCCCGACCCGCCGCCGCTTAGGCCGGGCGCCGATCAGACTGTGGACAGTGCGGAGTCCGCCGCGCGCGGCTGGAGCTGCAGGCCGTTGACATCGGTATCCACGAACTGCGGAAACGTCGTGCGCACGTAGCGGTGAAGCCCCTGGACCAGACGCTCCGCCTCTTCGGGCAATTCGTGCGTTTTCTGGGACACCGCGCCGATCCGGTACTGGATATCGGACAAGATAGGCCGGATCGCAACCCCATCCAGCAGGACCCCCTGGATGGAAAACGGGTCGATCAGGGCGACACCCAGGCCTGCGCGCACCATCGACAGGGCGGTCTGCTGGCTGCCGACCTCGATGTGGCGCCGCATGCCCCCCATCGTGGCCTGGACCAGGCCGTTGACCAGGTGATACCGCATGCGATAGCGGCTGAGCAGCGTGATGACGTCCGTATCCTGGATCTCTTCGAGGGGGATGGCATCCCGGGCCGCCAGGACATGCGCCGCCGGAACGGCCAGCAGGCAAGGCGCCTGACCGCACCAATGGACCCGCAGGCCTTCTGTGTCGATGGGCAGGTTGATCAGGGCGAAATCGGCGCGTCCTTCGAGGATCTTGCGCGGGGTGACCTCGTGCACGACTTCTTCGAGGATGAACTTCTGGCGAAAGGCCGGACTGAAGCGGTCGGTTGCCGCCAAGGCCTCGGGCAGCAGCCCGCGCGCCAGATCGACGGTGGCCAGGATGCGCAAAGGCCGGATCTGGCCGCTACGCATGCCCAGGACGCGGGACTCGAGCTGCTGAAGGTCGGCCAGGATGCCGCGAACTTCCAGGTAGAATTCGCCCCCCGATTCGGTCAGGGTAATTGTTGGCCGTGTGCGTTCGAACAGCACGAAACCGAGTTCGTCTTCGAGGTCACTGATCTGGCGGCTGACAACGGGCTGGGACCGGCCCAGCAGGCGGCCGGCCGCTGTGACGCTGCCGCTGGTGACGACGGCGCTCAGTGCCTCGAGTTGGCGAATTTCCATAACGACCCTGCAAAGAGGTGGCGGCACATGCCGTCAGACCACCCATTGTGAAACTTATTGTCTCATGATGTTAATTCTGCCGACGCACCCCAAAGCAGTGATCTAGCGTAGGAAAGGTTCCTTCACGGACGGATTGGGCGTAGTCACGTACGGCGTCCTGGATGACCTGCCCCACGTCGGCGAAACGATGGGCGAATTTCGGAATCCGGTCGCCGCTGAGGCCCAGAATGTCTTCGGTCACCAGAATCTGGCCGTCGCACGCGGGCGACGCCCCGATGCCGATGGTGGGAATGTCCAGTGCCGCCGTGATTTCGCGGGCCAGGGGCTCGCTGATGCCCTCCAGGACCACCCCGAATGCCCCGGCCTGCGCATGGGCCCGAGCATCTTCCAGGATGCGTCGCGCGGCGGCGTCCGTCATTCCCTGGGCCTTGAACCCCCCCATGGTGTTCATGTACTGCGGCATCAGGCCCACGTGCGCCAGCACCGGAATGCCGCGATCCACCAGGAACCGGGTCGTCTCGGCCAGCGGCTGCCCCCCTTCGAGTTTGACACCGGACACCCCGCTGGCCGCCAGCATCGAGGCTGCATTGGCAAAGGCCTGTGCCGGCGACTGCTGATAACTACCGAAAGGCATGTCCACGATCACGCAGGCCTGGCTCGTGGCCCGCACCACGGCGGCGGCATGGGCTGACATCGTATCCACGGAGATCGACAGCGTATCGGGCAGGGCATATCCCACCATCGCGGTGGAATCCCCCACCAGGATCATGTCCAGGGCCTCGTCCAGCAATCGGGCGATCGGGGCTGTATAGGCCGTCAGGGCCGCGATCTTGCGCGCGCCCTTGAAGGACATGAGCTGGGGCACGGTGACGCGCCGGACCTGACTATGTACACTCATTGATCTACTCCCGAAAAAAAACCATTGTCGGCCATTGTGGCCCAACGCAGCCGGAGCTGCACCACCCCGGAGACCTTCATGTCATCCAATCAACCCTACGTGACGCTGCACGATGGCCGCCGCGCACCCCAACTGGGCCTGGGCACCTGGAAACTGACCGGCGACGACGTCGCTCCGGCCATCCAGGCCGCCGTCGAGGCCGGGTATCGCGCCATCGATACGGCATATATCTACGAGAACGAGGCTCAGGTCGGCCAGGGCATCGCCAAATGCGGGGTTCCACGCGACGGCCTGTTCGTCACCACGAAGCTCTGGAACAACCGGCATCGCCTGGACAGCGCCAAAGCCGCGCTGCGCGAAAGCCTGGACAAGCTGCAGCTGGACTATGTGGATCTCTATCTGATCCACTGGCCCATCCCGAAAGAAAACCATTACCTGGAAGCCTGGGAAGCCCTGATCCAGCTGCGCGACGAAGGTCTGGCCAAATCGATCGGCGTCTGCAATTTCCAGATCGACCATCTGCAAAGACTGCTGGATGACACCGGCGTGCTGCCGGTCGTCAATCAGATCGAACTGCACCCGTATTTCCAGCAGGCCGAACTGCGTGCCTACCATGCGGATCACGACATCCAGACCGAAGCCTGGTCCCCGCTGGGCCAGGGCCAGCAACTGCAGGATCCGGTGATCCTGGAACTGGCCCATCAGTTGCAGGCCAGCCCGGCCCAGATCATCTTGCGCTGGCACATCCAGATGGGGCACATGGTGATCCCGAAATCATCCCATCCAGACCGGATCCGCGAGAACTTCAATCTGTGGAATCTGTTCCTGGACGAGGCCGCCATGGCACGGATCGCCTCTCTGGACCGCCCCGACAGTCGCATCGGCCCCGACCCCGACCGCTTCCATTTGATGAAGGGATGATTTCAGACACAAAACAGTCCCTGCGGACTGTTTTGTGCAGAAATCATCCAAGTGGCCTGCAGGCCGCGCGGTGGAGGGATGCCTCTACCCAAAACGGATCCCTGCGGATCATTTTGTGCGGAAATCATCCCTTGCCGCGCGCCAGCCCAGCCGGATCGCCAGCGCGGGCGCAAACACAAAGACCCCATAGACCGCCCAGGCCGCCTGCCGGGTGCCCTGCCATCCGCCCGGTTCGGTGAAGCCGGCCGCATTGGCGGCCATCCCGGCCACGCTGGCACCCAGCGCGATCGCATACAGCTGCATCGTCGTGATCGCGGCTGATGCGATGTTCCTCTGCTCTTGCGGCGCCGCCCGGAACACCCCGGTCAGCAGATGTGGCCAGCACAGTCCCACACCGAACCCCACAGCCAGAAGCAGGCTGGCCAGCAGGAAAACAGGGGAATCCGGCGACGGCATGAACCAGGCCAGGCCAGCCAGCGCCAGCGCCGACAGGATCGGCCCCGACACCAGCAGACGACCGACGATGGCGCTGCCTCGTCCCGAGCTCACCAGCGAGCCCAGCGTCCATCCAGCCGACATCAGAGCCGACAGATACCCCGCATGCAGCGGCGACTGCGCATGCAGGACCTGCAGGAAATAGGGCACGAAGACTTCGGTCGTCACGCCGATGCTCAGCAGCCCGATCATGGCGTAGCGACGCCCCAGCGGATGAGTCAGCGACCACACCCCCTGGGGCAGAAAGCGCTGAGGAGCCCGGCGATCCATGCGCGCCATCCAGACGATCAGCAGCAGGCCGCCGACGACGCCGGCCGCCTGGGCGAACCAGGACGAAAACAGGCTGGCGGATGACACGACCAGCACGGACGACACCAGCAGGCTCATACGCAGCAGCGGCGCATCCAGCCGGGCGCCACGGTCGCGGCCCTGCGGGCCCAGCTGGGTCACCAGCAGGATGAACAGCACGCCGCAGACCGGCAGTACCGCCCAGAATGCCCAGCGCCAATGCCCGGCCTCGGCGAACAGGCCGCCGATGGCAGGCCCCGCCAGGGTGGCGACCCCCCACATACCGGAAATCAGCGCCATGGCCCGCGCCCAAAGGCCTTCGTCGAACACCAGAGGAACCGTGGCATAGCTCAGGCTGAGCAGCATCCCGCCGCCCAGGCCCTGCCACACCCGGCCAAACAACAGCCAGGGCATGGTGGGCGCCAAGCCGCAGATCACCGTCCCGCACACGAACACAACCAGGCCCAGCAGAAAGGTCCGCCGCAAACCGTACCAACGGATGCCCAGGGGCGCGCATGAGGAGCCCATGATGGAGGCCGCTACGAACAGCGTCGTATTCCACGCGTACCAGGAGAGTCCACCGATATCCTGCACGACCGACGGTAGGATGGTGGTGGCGATAAAGACATTGATCGCGTGGGCAGCGACGCCGCCGGCCAGCGCAAGGGATCGCAGGCCATTGCGGCCTCGCAGCAGGGCACCCCACGAGGCGCGGGAGGATGAAGTCATGAATGAAAATGCGGGCTGGGAGCCCGCATTGTAGACAAAGAACCAAGATCTCACGGACCTGCCAGCGGGGTGTTGCCCCCACCGGCAGGAGACCAAACCCGCAGCCCGGCCCTAGCCCAGCAACTGCCGGATCGCGTGCTGCAGGATCCCTCCGTGCCGATAGTAGGAGGCCTCGCTGGGCGTGTCGATGCGCACGAGCGCGTCGAATTCCACGTCGCCAGCCTTGACATGGACAGTCTTCGGGGTCTTGCCGTCGTTGAAGGCCTCGATGCCGGTGATCTCGAAGGTTTCCTTGCCGCGCAGACCCAGCGTCGTGGCATTCTGGCCTTCCGGGAACTGCAGTGGCAGCACGCCCATGCCGATCAGGTTCGACCGGTGGATCCGTTCGTAGGATTCGGCGATGACCGCGCGCACCCCCAACAACACCGTCCCCTTGGCCGCCCAGTCGCGCGACGATCCCGAACCGTATTCCTTGCCGGCCAGGATCACCAGCGGGATGCCGGCTTTCTGGTAGTTCTGGGAGGCATCGAAGATCGTTGCGATCGGAGCCCCATCCTGCGTGAAATCCCGCGTCCAGCCGCCTTCGGTGTCGGGCGCGATCTGGTTGCGCAGCCGCACGTTGGCGAAGGTCCCGCGGATCATGACTTCGTGGTTGCCGCGCCGCGAACCGTAGGAATTGAAGTCCTTGGGCTGAACACCCTGCGACTGCAGATACTGGGCCGCCGGGGAATCCTTCGCGATCGAGCCTGCTGGACTGATGTGGTCGGTCGTGACCGAATCGCCCAGTTTTGCCAGCACCCGGGCACCGTGGATATCGCCGACGGGATCCGGATCACGGCGCATGCCCTCGAAGTAGGGCGGATTGCGCACATAGGTGGATGCGTCATCCCAGCGGTACAAATCGCCTTCCGGTGTCGGCAAATCGCGCCAGCGGTCGTTGCCCGCGAACACATCGGCGTAACCCCGGGTGTACATGTCCGCGGTGATCGAGGACCGGATGACATCCTGGACCTCGGCGCTGGTGGGCCAGATGTCACGCAGGTAGACGTCCTTGCCCTGGGGATCCTGGCCCAGCGGGGTCTTGTACAGATCGAAATCCATGGACCCGGCCAGCGCATAGGCGACGACCAGCGGCGGAGACATCAGGTAATTCATCTTCACTTCGGAATGGATGCGCCCCTCGAAGTTGCGGTTGCCGGACAGGACCGAGGCGACGGCCAGGTCATTGGCGCGGACAGCGTCGGAGATCTCCGGGATCAGCGGGCCGGAATTACCGATGCAGGTGGTGCAGCCATAGCCCACCAAATTGAAGCCCAGGGCATCCAGATACTTCGTCAGGCCGGATTTTTCATAGTAGTCGGTGACCACTCGGGATCCTGGCGCAAGCGACGTCTTGACCCAGGGTTTGCGATGCAGGCCACGCTCGACGGCCTTTTTGGCCAGCAGGCCCGCCGCAACCATGACGGCGGGATTGGATGTATTGGTACAGGAGGTGATGGCGGCGATCGCCACGGCCCCGTGATCGATCTGGAAATCCACGCCGCCGTCCATGTGGACTGACGCCGGGTGGGACTTCGGCGACCCCGGCAGCGCCGCCAGGGATTTGGCGAAGGAGGGCTTGGATTCCGACAGCAGGATGCGGTCCTGCGGGCGCTTCGGCCCGGCGATGGACGGCACGACCGTGCCCAGGTCAAGTTCCAGGCGTTCGGAGTAATTCGGTTCATGCGCCGCGTCGTGCCACAGCCCCTGGGCCTTGGCATAGGCCTCGACCAGCGCGACCTGCTCGGCCGGGCGCCCGGTGAAGCGCAGATAGTTCAGGGTCTCTTCGTCGATCGGGAAGATGGAGATGGTGGAACCGTATTCCGGGCTCATGTTGCCGATCGTGGCACGATTGGCCAGCGGCACCGAGGCAACCCCAGGGCCGTAGAATTCCACGAATTTGCCCACCACCCCGTGCTTGCGCAGCATGTCGGTGATGGTCAGCACCAGGTCGGTGGCCGTCGTGCCTTCGGGCAGCGCGCCGGACAATTTGAACCCTACCACCCGGGGAATCAGCATCGAGATCGGCTGACCCAGCATGGCGGCTTCAGCCTCGATGCCGCCCACGCCCCAGGCCACGACACCCAGGCCGTTGACCATGGGCGTGTGCGAGTCCGTGCCCACACAGGTATCGGGATAGGCTTCGGTCTGGCCGTCGATCTGGCGGGTGAACACACCGCGCGCCAGGTGTTCCAGGTTGACCTGGTGGACGATGCCGGTGCTGGGCGGCACGACCCGGAAGCCATCAAAGGCGGTCTGCCCCCACCGCAGGAACTGGTAGCGTTCGACGTTGCGCTGGTATTCGATTTCGACGTTGCGGCGGTAGGAATCGTTGTGCCCGAAGTCGTCGACGATGACCGAGTGGTCGATGACCAGTTCGACGGGGGCCAGCGGATTGATGCGTTCGGGCTTGCCGCCCAGGGCCTGCATGGCCTCGCGCATCGCCGCCAGATCCACGACGGCCGGCACGCCGGTGAAGTCCTGCAGGATGACCCGCGCCGGCGTGAAGGAAATCTCCCGGCTGGGCTGGGCATCGGGATCCCAGGACGCCAGGGCGCGGATGTCGTCCGCCGTGACATCCCCGCCGTCTTCGGTGCGCAGCAAGTTTTCCAGCAGAATCTTCAGCCCGTACGGCAGGCGGGACGGGTCCAGGCCATGGTTTTTCAGGGCATCCAGGCGATAGATGCGGTAGGGCTTGCCCCCCACATCCAGGGTCGAGCGTGCGCCAAAACTGTTGGGGTAAGCCATTGCAAGTCCTCCTGGAGTCGATCGTATCCGCGCCCGCGGGCTTCCGCAAAAGCCCGACCGGCCTTATCCAATCCATCTTACACGCAATCCGGCCGAGCTCTCCATTCCGCCCATGGCGCGCCGGGGTCTTCTGCTCACGCGCTGCGAACGCGAACTTCCACGAGCGAGAATTGACTCATGTCAAGGAACCCTCGCCGAACGCCCGGTCACACATCGGGCCAGGGCGGATTTCCGCTGACCGAAGCCCTACACTGGACAATCTGCGAATCACTGGAGCCCCATCATGGCGTTTCCCGCATTTTTCACCCAGGCCCCCCGCATCGTGCTGCATGACCCGCTGGCGCAATTGCTGGGCGCCTCGGACGACGGCCGGATCGAATACGGCTACGAGGACGCCGTGCGCCTGGCGGGCCATTCCTGTCCCACCGTAGCCGGTGCCTGGCTGATGACGGTGCATGCCCTGCGTGCGCTGTACCCCGGCGAGACCCCGGAACGCGGCAACGTGCTGGTGGAATTCGCCGATAGCGCCACCAATGGCGTGACGGGCGTCATCGCCAACGTGGTCAGCCTGGTGACGGGCTCGACCACCGATACGGGGTTCAAGGGGCTGGGTGGCCGGTACGACCGCCGCGACCTGTTGCGATTCGATCAGCATGACCTGTCCGGCGAGATCGCCTTCATTCGACGCGACACGGGGGCCGGCGTCGACGTGTCCTACAGTGCTCAGCGCGTGCCGCCATCGGCGGCCGCGATGCCGCTGCTGCAGAAGATCCTGACCGGCCACGCCAGCGATGCGCAAAAACAGGAATTCGGTCAGTTGTGGCAGGACCGGGTGCGCCGCATCCTGGAGGCCGCCGACCAGCCCGGCGTGATCACGGTCAGCCAGCGGCAGCCGTCATCCCAGGTCCATTGACCGCAACTCCGCCATCCCGCCGGGGATGCCCTGCCGGACAACGGCGGATCAGGCTGCTTCTCCTGGGATGGCCTCATCCGCGGAGCCGGCAAGGCCATCCCAGTCGGGCTGGCGCCGTTCGTGTGTCTGGTAGTACTCGAGCTTGTCCTGATACATGGCCTGGTCGGCTTCCTTCATGGCCTGCTCCAGTTTGCCATGATGGTGGCAGACGGCCAGCCCCGCCGAGACGCTGAGTGCCACGCCGCTGTAATACTGATTGTTCAGCTCGACCAACGAGCGGATGTTGTCCAGCACGACGTGGGCAGCGGCCTTGTCCAGCCCGGGCAACAGCACCATGAATTCGTCACCGCCGACCCGCGCGGCGTGCCCGGGACGATCGATCGCCTTGTTCAGGACCTCGCCGAAACGACGCAGCAGATCGTCGCCCGCCGCATGGCCCGATTCGTCGTTGACACGTTTCAGATTGTTCAGATCCAGGGCGATGAAAGACACCAGTGGCGTATGCTTGCGCGCCAGCCGACCCAGCTCGTCCACGAAATAGGACCGGTTCTTCAACTGGGTCAGCACGTCGTGCTGGCCCAGATATTCCAGATAGGCTTCGGCCTTCTTGCGCGCGGTGATGTCGGTCAGGGACAACAGCACCTGGGACCAGTCCTGCTCGCAGCCCTGAAACACCGAGAGCTGCAGATGGATGTACAGCAGATCGCCCTGCAGCGTGCGGTTCTGCACTTCCTTCTGGTGAAACAGCCTGCCTTCCCAGAGGTCGATCAGCTGTTCGGCAAACGAATCGCGGGTTTCATCGTGGAAGACGTCGCCGAGCCGCGACAGCAATTCGGCCCGCGAGGACGCCTTGAACATCTTCAGGGTGTAGTCGTTGACGTCCAGGACGCGGATCTCTTGGAGGCAGCGGTCGACGAATTCCTCGTGCACATCCAGGAAGGTCCGGAAATCGGTGACGCCATGGGCGCGCAACTCGTCGAATAATTTCTTGATCGCGCTGAAGTCCTCGACCCACAGGGACACCGGGGCCTGCTCGAAGAACTCGCGCGCGTCCCGGGCGCTATCCTGTGCCCGGCGACGCAGCGTCTGCAGCTCGGTCACGTCTTCCATGGTGACCAGAACACGGTCCCAGGGCTGCTTGGCATCGGCCAGCACGACGCCCTTCAGCGACAGGTCCAGCCGCTTGCCTTGCAGGGTGTAATTGACGGTCAGGCCGTGGAACCCGGCAAGACCATGCCAGAGCTGGTTCAGTTCCTCGGCGAAGCCGTCGAGCATATCGTCGCGAAAGACCTGGTCCAGATGCGCCAGCAGGTCTTCCTGGGAAGCGGCCTCGTACAAGGACAAGGTCTGCCGGTTGACCCGCAGCACCCGCATGAGGCGGGCGCAATCGGCCAGCCGCCGGCGATCCTGCAACGACCACGGGCGAAGGTCCTGGATGCCGGCCGCGCGCAATTCCTGGAAAAAGACATGCAGGGCGCTGTAGTCCTCTAGCCAGAAGGCCATGGGCGAGGCCTCGAACAGGTCCGGCAGGTGCGGATCAGGCCCAGCCGCCGGTTCCGTATTCGAATGTGATTGCGCCGTGGTGCTCATGCTGATGGGCCTGTCGTTAGCGTTGGTAAATAATATTACCGTACATGGAAGGCATCTCCGACGGCCAGACTTGTTCAGAATGTCCCTAGCGGAAATCCCTATGGACGGGCATCAATATAAGACCATTTCGATAGAGGATATGCTCCGCCTTACGCCCCGAAAATAGGTTCGGAGTTCAAAATGAATTTGCATCAGATTCGTGACAATAATTAGGATGGAGACTGTTTTGAACCCCCCTGCCCTCACCCGACAGCAACGCCCCGAAGACGAACATCTGGGGTTGCCCGCCAACATTCTGTACGGATTCCAGCACGTTCTGACCATGTACGGCGGCATTATCGCCGTGCCGCTGATCGTCGGCCAGGCAGCCGGCCTGGCACCCGCCGAGATCGGCATTCTGATTGCATCCTGCCTGTTCATGGGCGGCCTGGCAACGCTGCTGCAGACCCTGGGCCTGCCGTTTTTCGGTTGCCAGCTGCCGCTGGTGCAAGGGGTGTCGTTTGCCAGCGTCGCCACGATCCTGGCGATACTGAGCGCCGGCGCAAGCCTGCCATCGGTCTTCGGCGCCGTCATGGCGGCGGCGTTGCTCGGGTTTCTGATCACCCCGGTCTTTTCCCGGATCATCCGGTTTTTCCCGCCCCTGGTGACAGGGTCGGTCATCACGACCATCGGACTGTCCCTGATGCCGGTGGCGGCGCACTGGGCCATGGGCGGCAATACCAAGGCGCCCGGCTTCGGCGGCACAGCCAACATCGGCCTGGCCGCCGCCACCCTGGTCATCGTGCTGCTGCTCAGCAAGCTGGGCAATGCGACGATCTCGCGTCTGTCCATCCTGCTGGCGATGGTGCTGGGCACGATGATCGCCTGGGGCGCCGGCATGACGAACTTTTCCAGGGTCATGGATGGTCCGGCCTTCGCCCTGCCGACGCTGTTCCACTTCGGCATGCCCGAATTCCATCCCGCCGCCATCCTGTCGATGTTTATCGTCATCCTGGTGGTGCTGGTCGAGACCTCCGCCGACATCCTGGCCGTCGGCGACATCATCAAGACCCCGATCGACTCCCGCCGCCTGGGCGACGGGTTGCGCGCCGACATGGTCTCCAGCATGGTGGCCCCCGTCTTCGGCTCGTTCACCCAGAGCGCATTCGCCCAGAACGTGGGCCTGGTGGCCGTGACCGGCGTGAAAAGCCGCTACGTCGTCGCCACCAGCGGCATCATCCTGCTGGTGCTGGGTCTGCTGCCCGTCATGGGACGCGTGATCGCAGCCGTGCCGGCATCCGTCCTGGGCGGCGCAGGCCTGGTGCTGTTTGGCACGGTGGCGGCCAGCGGCATCCGGACCCTGGCCAGGGTCGATTACGAGAACAACATGAACCTGATCATCGTGGCGACTTCGGTGGGCTTTGGCATGATCCCCATCGCCGCGCCGCACTTCTACGACCATTTCCCCGCCTGGGTCGCCACGATCTTTCATTCCGGCATCAGTTCGGCGGCCATCATGGCGATTCTTTTGAACTTGCTGTTCAACCATCTGACGACGGGAAATCCCGACAAACCTTCCGTCTTCGCCGCTGGCACGGGCCACGACCAGAGCGCCACACCGCACGCGGATCCGCGCACACCGGCCAAGAGCCTCGCACACTGACTGACGCGGGAACACCCGGTGACAAAAGAGGGCCCGGAAATCCGGGCCCACGGGCCGGGCGGACCGGGTACTGGTGGTATGCTGCCTTCCTTCGCATCCCATCCCCGATCGCCCCATGGAACACCTGAACGAAACCCTGTTTCTGTGGATCAATGCCACGAATCCATCGGCCTTCGGCCTGCTGCTCGGGCGTCTGCTGGCCAATGGCCTGGTCTACGTGTTTCCGTTGTATGTGGTCCTGAACTGGCTGCGCGCCGATGCCGCCGGACGTGAAGCCCTGCTGCAGGCCGTCCTGAGCGCCATTGTGGCCATGATCCTGTCCTGGGGGATCGCCCGGCTGTGGTTCCATCCCCGGCCTTTCGTCATTGGCCTGGGGCACCAGTACATGCCGCACGAGCCGACCGCGTCCTTTCCCAGCAACCACCTGAGCTTCATCTGGGCGGTCTGCGCGGGGCTCTGGGTGCATCCCGTGCGGCGCCGCGCCGCGATCATCCTGGGGCTGCTGGGGTTGCCGGTTGCCTGGGCGCGCATCTACATGGGCATACATTTCCCGCTGGATATGGCGGGTGCCCTGATCACCGCCGTCATCGCGGCCATCCTGTGCCTGCCACTGCGCAATCGACTGATCCCCGGCCTGCGGCGCGCGATCGAGCCCATCTACCGGCTGGCGTTTGCCTGGCCGATTCGCAGGGGCTGGTTCCGCGCCTGAGACAGCGGATCACAGGATCAGCCCACGGCGCCCTCCCGCGCGATGGCCATGGCTTCGCGCAACACGGACAGATCGCCGATGTGATTGGACAGCAGCAAGATCAGCCGGGCGTTGACCTGCTGGCTCTGCTCGTCGCTAAGATCGCGGTGCAGCTCAACCAACGCTTCGTAGAAGTCATCGCCCGGCTCGTAGGCCCGCACATAGTGGCGGCCTAGCTCGCCGAAATTCAGATTCAGATTCAAGGCCATGGATTCACTCCTGACGGCAGGTGGCACGGGCGGCGGCGGCACGGATCCGGGCGGCATCCGGCGAACGCCAGCGCCCGGCGATATGCTGATCGGGCCGGATCAGCCAGGCGGACCCATGACGGGCGTCGTACCGCTCGGCGAACCGGCCCGAATAATCTTCGAAGACCCTCAGGCCGTGCGGCGAACGCCCGCCCGAGGGGGACACCAAGATCACATCGATCGGTATGTCGCCGCCCATCAGCCCCTGCAGGGCGGCGGCCTGAGGAACGTCGGACGGCTGATCGACGTAGACCAGCAACTGAAACCGGTTGCCCAGGCGGTCCAGCAGCCAGAAATGGTCCACCTGCGCACGCATGGGACTGTCGTCGCACGGAGCGCCCGGCACCATGTCGCCGGCGAATTCCGCGGTATCCAGGGTATTGAGGCTGGACTCCGCCTGGATGGACGGCACCGAAAACCGGCCTGAATTGACCAGCGCCCGGGCAAAGGGATACTGGCGCGCCAGACCCAGCACGGCATTGCGAAACGCCAGGGATACGCGCGTTTTTGGGGTGATGAAATCAGTCGAGCGGGTGGAATTGCGCAGATTCTCGGTGGCGGCGAAGGTGCGTTCCTCGGAATAGGTGTCCAGCAGGGTTTCGGGAGCCTTGTCTTCCAGGACCAGCCGCAGCTTCCAGATCAGATTGTCGGCGTCCTGGATGCCGGAATTTGCTCCCCGCGCGCCGAAAGGCGACACCTGGTGCGCGGCATCGCCAACGAACAGGACGCGGCCATGGCGGAACTGCGCCATCCGGCGGCATTGGAAGGTATAGACGCTGACCCATTCCAGATCGAATTCGTGTTCCTCGCCCAGCATGGCTTTGATGCGCGGAATGACGTTTTCCGGCCGCTTCTGTTCCTCGGGATCGGCATCCCACCCAAGCTGGAAATCGATACGCCAGACGTTGTCGGCCTGATGATGCAGCAGGACGGACTGCCCCGGATGGAAGGGCGGGTCGAACCAAAACCAGCGTTCGGCGGGAAAATCGGCCTTCATCACCACATCGGCGATCAGGAAACGGTCCATGAAGACCTTGCCCTCGACCTCCAGCCCCATCGCGCGCCGGATGCTGCTGTGCGCCCCGTCGGCGGCAATCAGCCAGTCGGCGGCCAGGGAATATTCACCTTCGGGTGTCTCGACCTGCAGCGTGACCCCTTGCTCCTGCGTCTGCAAGCCGATGACCTTGCTGCGAAATCGCAGATCCAGCAAGGGCAGCTTCCGCGCCCGGCGCACGAGAAATTCCTCGAGGTAATACTGCTGCAGATTGATCATGCCCGGGCGGCGATGATCCGGTTGCGACAACAGATTGAAGCGGTAGACCTCTTCGGTACGGAAGAAGGTGCGGCCGACGCTCCAGCTGACCCCCTTGTCGACGCAGTCGTTCCCCACCCCCAGACGATCCAGGATCTCCAGCACGCGCTTGGCATAGCAGACCCCCCGCGACCCCACGGAGACGGTATCGTCGTCATCGAGCAGCACCACAGGCACGCCCTGCTGCGCCAGATCGATGGCTGCCACCAAGCCCACCGGTCCGGCGCCGACCACGACGACCGGATAGCGTTTGGATGGTTTGCCTTGCAGCTCGGGGGGAGCCTGAAAGGCATATTTCGGATATTCATAGGTGCTCTGCATAAGTCTCGTCTCCTCACAGGCTGCCGGTCATGATCAGGACTGCAGTCCGTGCCACATTTCCTTGTCGCGCTGCGCCGTCCAGATCCGCGGGTGCGTCACCCCGGACGCCTCGTCCATCGCGCGCACCACATCGAACGGCAAGCAGTGCTCGTAGATGAACACATCGGCGAACTTGGGGTCCATGGACCGCCGGATATGGGCCATGGCCTGCTTCAGATCCAATCCCTGGGCGTGGGCTTCGCAGGCGGCGCCGAACAGGGTCGTCACGAAATCCCGCGTATAGGCCAGGCCCGCCGCGACGCGTTCAGGCGAATCCAGGGCCGGACCGCGTCCCGGCACCAGTTTTTCCGCCTGCAGGGCAGCCAGCGCATCCAGGGTGGCCGGCCATTCCGCCAACTGGGCGTCGCCCGTGTAGCAAGCAGCATCGTATTCGACCAGGTCGCCGGAAAAGAGCACCCGCTCGGAGGGCACCCAGACGACGGTGTCGCCCTTGGTGTGGCCGGAGCCGGGATGAAAAACCCGCACCTCCAGGTCTTTACCCATCCACAGGCTGATCCCGTCATCGAACACCAGGGTGGGCCAGGTCAGCCCCGGAATCGCGCCGAAATCCTGGAACAGGCGCGGGAACCGTTCGTATTCGGACTGCATGTCCTGAGCGCCACGCTCGACGATCATCTCGTGGGTGCCGCGGCTGGCAATAATTTCCTGCAGCCCTTCGGCGCGATACGCCGATGCCCCCAGCACCCGCACCGCATGGTAGTGCGACAGCACGGCATATTTGATGGGTTTGTCCGTCAGCCGGCGGATCGTGGCAATCAGCTGCTGCGCCATCACCGGGGTGGCCAGCGTATCGCAGATCAGCACGGAATCGTCGCCGATGATGACCCCCGTGTTCGGGTCACCCTCGGCGGTATACGACCAGCAATGCTCGGACAGGCGGGAAAAGGTGGTCTTCTTTTCCTCGAGATCGGCCACCGAGGCGAATTGTTTGTTCATGGATGGATTCCTGAAAAAATTGGTGCGGCATCCCCGCCCGGAGGCCGGAACACCCGAGGGGCTACATGCCCAGATAGGCCGCGCGGACCTGCTCGTTGCGGATCATGTCCTGCCCGGTACCCGACAGTACGATATTCCCGGTTTCCAGGACATAGGCCCGATCGGCGATGCCCAGCGCGGCAAAGGCATTCTGTTCGACCAGCAGGATCGTCATCCCCTGCGCCTTCAGGGTACGGATGACGTTGAAGACTTCCTCGACCAGCAGCGGCGCCAGCCCCATCGATGGCTCGTCGAGCAGCAGCAGGCGCGGGCGCCCCATCAGGGCCCGGCTGATGGCCAGCATCTGCTGCTGGCCGCCCGACAGCGTGCCGGCCGGCAACTGACGCTTCTCGTACAGTACGGGAAACATGGCATAGACCCGGTCCAGATCCTCGGCCACCTGCGCGCCCTGGCGCAGATAGGCGCCCAGGCGCAGGTTATCCTCGATGGACAGGGGCCCGAATACCTGCCGGCCTTCCGGACTATGGCAGATCCCGGCGCGCACTCGGCGGTCCGCCCGCACACGGCCCAGATCCTGGCCGGCGAAGCGGATGCTGCCGCCGCTCATGGACTGAATACCCGACAGGGTGCGCAGAAAGGTGGTCTTGCCGGCCCCGTTAGCCCCCACCAGCGCGACCAGTTCGCCCTTGTGGACTTCCAGGTCGATGCCGTTGAGCGCCTGGATGCGGCCATAGCAGGACTTCAGGCCCCTGACTTGAAGCAGCGGCTCCCGCGCCGCACGGGCGGCATCGAGATGTTTGAAACCACCCGCGCTGCGCCCACCCAGACCGATGGTATCGGGTGCCAGGGACACGATCCGGTGGTAGAGCTCGCGGTATTCGGCGCGCGCCTGCTCGCCAAATAGCGGATCCTGGTGATCGCCGAAGGCCGCCGTGATCCCGGCCCAGTCCTCGGGCTGCAGGATCGCCCGCGACAGCGGAATCACGTCCTTTTCCTCGGACTGGATGTGGTGCTTGAGCGCCGCGGCATAGTGGCGCAGGCCGGCGATGAAATCCGCGTTGCCGGCCAGTCCCCCGGTGTCGCGCCCCAGAACCGCACGCAGGGCCTGCAGATGCTGCGGGCCATCCCGGTGTTCCGCCTCCAGGCGGTCCAACACGGCCGCGGCCTCGGGGCTGCGCCGGCGCAGGGCCAGGAACAGATACTGGTCTTCCTTTGCGTGGTGACAGCCATCCATGAATTCACGGATATAGTCGAACAGGGCGGTGAAGAATGCTTCATCGACCGGCTGGCCGGTTTCCAGATCGTTGGCGACCCAGTCGATGGTAATGGCAATGCGCCACAGATTGCGGTGCTCTTCCTGAATGATGTCGAGTGCGTGCATGCGGATTTCCGTTCAGGCGTGACCGCCGAGATACGCGGCGATAACGTCCGGGTTGCGCCGGACCTCGGCGCCCGTGCCTTCGGCCAGGCGCTTGCCATAGTCGAGCACCAGGATGCGGTCGGACAAGTTCATCACCATCTTCATGTCATGTTCCACCAGGACGACGGTGACCCCGGTATCGGCGATGCGCCGCACCAGGGCGTCGACTTCCTGGGTTTCCTTGGGATTCAGACCGGCGGCGGGCTCGTCCAGGAACAGCAGGCGCGGCTGCATGGCCAGCGCCCGGGCGATCTCCAGACGCTTGAGCGCCCCATAGGGCATGCTGTCGGCGCGTGTGCGCACATACGCATCCAGACCAACAAAGCGCATCAGTTCGGCGGCCTTTTCTCGCAGGACGGCATCGCCGCGCCGGATGGACGGCAGGCGCAGCAGCGCCTTGAACAGATTGCGATCCAAATGCAGGTGGGCCCCCACCATGACGTTTTCCAACGCGCTCATGTTCATCCAGACCTGCAGATTCTGGAAGGTACGCGCCACCCCGAAGCCGGCCAGGCGGCTGGGGTCGCAGCCCTGGATTTCGCGGCCATCCAGGCGGATCGTCCCCGATTCGGGGCAATAGACGCCGGTGACCAGATTGAACAGCGTGGTCTTGCCCGCGCCATTGGGTCCGATCACCGAATACACGATGCCGGCATCCACGGAAAAGCTGACATCCTGCACCGCCCGGACATTGCCGAACCGCACGGACAGGTTCTCGACTTCCAGCAACGCCATGGTTCAGTCTCCCCTGGAAAGCCGGGCCGCCAGCGACGGGACCAGCCCGCGTGGCAGAAAGATCATGCACAGCATCAGAATCGCGCCAAACACCACGACTTCCCAGCCCTCGAAGGTGGCCAGCGCCTGGGGCAGCGCCGTCAGCAGCACGGCCCCCAGAATGGACCCGAACACCGATGCCATGCCGCCGACCACCACCATCGTGATCAACTCGATCGAATGGAAGAAATTGGCAACTTCAGGGGTCACGAAACCGACGTAATGCGCCAGCACGCTGCCCATGAGGCTGGCCGCGATGGCCGAGAGCACAAAGACGGCCGCCTTGTAGCGGGGAACGTCCACCCCCACGACTCGCGAGGCGGTTTCCGAACCATGCAGGCCGCGCAAGGCGCGCCCAAACGGAGAGTCGATCAGATTGAGCGCCCCCCAGGTCGTCAGCAGCAGCACGATGGCCATCACCCAGTACCATTGCAGGTCACGCACCATGTCGTAGCCGAACAGCGTCATGGACGGCACCGGCATGCCGTCGGGCCCGCCGGTCCAGGCGGCCTCGTTGCGGATCACGATATTGATGATGATGCCCAGCCCCAGCGTCGCCATGGCCAGATAGTGGCCCTTCAGTTTGAGAATGGGGCGCGCCACGATCAGGGCCAGGAGGCCCGCGGCGGCGGCCCCCGCGACCATGGCGGCCAGGGGGTGCCAGCCTAGATGCGTGGGCAGCACAGCCGAGGCGTAAGCCCCGATGCCCACGAAACCCGCATGCCCCAGACTGATCTGTCCGGCATAGCCGACCAACAGGTTCAGGCCGATCACGATCACCGCATTGATCGCCATGCGGATGGCAATGTCCAGGAAGTAGCTGTTGGGTACGGCGAAGGGCACCACCGCGAGCACGGCGGCCAGAACGATCAGCCCGATCATCGATTGTCTGCGCATGCTCACACCCGATCCGTGGAACGGCCGCCGAACAAGCCGCGCGGCATGAAGAACAGCACCAGCAGGATCAGGACGAAGGGGATGGCGTCCTTGTAGGCGGACGACACGTATCCCGCCCCCATGGATTCCAGGATGCCCAACAGCAACCCGCCCACCACGGCCCCCAGGCCATTGCCCAACCCGCCCAGAACGGCCGCCACGAAACCCTTGAGGCCCAGCATGATGCCCACGTCGTACGAGGTCAGCGTGATCGGAGCGATCAGGATGCCCCCCAGGGCGCCCAGCGCGGCGGCCAATGCGAAGCTGACGAGCAGTACCCAGCCGGTGCTGACCCCGACCAGCTGCGCGGCGACATGGTTGTAGGCGGTGGCCAGCATGGCCTTGCCCGCCAGCGTGCGGCTGAAGAAATACCAGAGCAGCACCACCGCCAGCGCAGTCACCCCGAACACCCACAGGCTCTGCGGCAGCAACATGGCGCCGAGGATGAACATCGGCTCATGATCGGAGAACGGCGGCAGGCTGTGCGCGTTCTTTCCCAACCAGACCTGCGCCAGCCCGCGAATCACCAGGGACGCGCCGATCGTGATGATGATCAGGGTGACGGTTTCCGCGTCCTTGACGGGTTCGATCGCGATCTTTTCCAGCAGCACACCAACCCCGGCGGGCAGCAGTACCGCCAGCGCGAAGGCCACCCCCCAATGCAGGCCGATCTGGGTGAAGAATACTGCCAGCATGCCGCCCAGCATGACGAATTCGCCCTGGGCGAAGTTGATGACGTGGCTGGCGTTGTAGATCAGGTTGAATCCCAGGGCCACCAGGGCATAGGTCGCCCCGACGGTGAGCCCCGAAAACAGGAATTGCAGGAACTCGGCTTGCACGGATGGTCTCCAATGTCGGGCAGCCAGCGGTTTGTCGGCGTTCCGGTGCGAATAGGTACGGAATCGGAAAGTGCATCCCCGGATCCAATACATTACAAACATCATGAAAATTTATAGATGTTTGGTATCAACGCAAAGATAGAGAACTTGTCCGGATTGTTCAATACTGGCTGATGAATTACCGACACTCACTCGGGAAAACGATCAGATTAAGTTCAGCTTATCTGATTCATTCATCAGTGATTCTGCTGAATCCAGTTAACCAGATACAACACCAATTCAATCTATATTGAGTGGTTATCCGTATCATGAGCGGGATAGACCGTGTTTTCACGATGCCTGCCGGGCAGGCCGCGGGCGACCGAAAACACGAGGGTGAATCGCGCGGCCCGGCCGCACGGAACCCTACACGGAGATCGCGGACAGGGGATCGTCGATGGGGAAGCGCTCGAAGCCGTCGGTCCGGCGTTCGGGCATGACGCCATCGGCCAGACGCATGTGGGTGTCCAGATGCCATTCGGACGGCTCGGCCAGGCGCCGGTAGAGTTCCCGGCAGGACAGGCGCGCCGTCTGGCCCGGCCAGTCGGACGGCAATAGCACTTCGGGCAGCTCGGGGTCGCGCAGCAGAAGACGCCGGTAGTCGTGGATCAGCAGTACGCGCAGCAGGAAGGCTTCCCGGGGCTCGATGCGCGCCATCCGGTCCCGGCGAAGTTCGGCGAGGATCGGCAGGTAATCGGATACGAAGGTCGCATAGGACTCGGCCAGACGATCCAGATTCCAGGCGCGCGCCACCAGATCGGCATCGGAGGCACTGCGCGCCGTGCGGGAATCGGCCGCCAACAGCGGCAGCAGACTGCCCAGGACATCCTGCAGTCCGTCGGCCGCCAGCGCATCGAACACCGCTTCGAGATCGGTCGACGGATGGACGAAGCAATCCCCCCCCAGCGTCCCGAAACCCTGCCACTGCAGGGCCTGACGCAGGTGGTCCCGCTGCCGGACATCCAGATCGCCCACCACCAGGATCAGACGCCAGCGGCGATCCCAGATCGGGGCATGCGATGCATAGATATGGCGGGAGGCCTCTTCGAAGCGCAACTGACCCGATGACGTCAGCACATAGTCGGCACGGCGCCCATGGGCATCGGCGCGCAGCCATTGTTCCTTTGCGAGCCGGAAGACCGAGGTGCGCACCAGCCGCTCGTTCAGCCCGAGTGGTTCCAGCAATTGGATCAGGCTACCCAGCCAGATCCGGCCGCCGCGGGGCAGGACGGCATCGCCGAAGACCGTCATGATCAGCGAGCCCGCGCGAACCCGCTGCTGCTGGCGAAATCGGTCAAGACGCTGCTGAATGGCTGGAATCAAGGCGCGGACCCGCCGCAGGGCGGCGGACAAAAAAGTTCAGGACGAGGAGCGGCCCTGCGCACGAACATTCTGCACGGCAAAGAAGCCTTCCTTGTGGATGAATTCATCACGGGCCCCCAGGGATTTGACGGTTGCGACACAGGAATCGACGAATTCCGGACTGCCTGCGATGAAAACACTATGCGCGGACAAATCGGGATATAGCCCCGGCAGGATCGTATTGATGCGACCCTGCAGACAGCCTTCCCGCTGTTCGCGCGTGAGCGTTATTTTATAGTCGAAATTCCGATGCTTGGTGCGCCACCACGACATCAGGCCCCCGCCGTAGACATCTTCCCAGGCGCGGGCGGAAAAGATCATGTCGACCCGCTTGCGATAGCCGCGCTGCAGCGCCGCCTCGGCGAGATCCAGGATGGGCGCCAGCCCCGTCCCCGCCGCCAGGCACAACACTGGCGTATCGGCCGAGGGATCGCCGATGAAGGTGCCATAGGCGCCATTGATCTTGATGCTGTCACCCAGCTTGAGGGTATCGTGGATCCATGCACTGGTCACCCCGTCATCGGCCCGGGCAACCTGCAATGTGATCTCGCCATCGTGGCGGGGGGCATTGGCGATCGAATAGGCGCGGCGTGGAACGCCGGCGCGCTCATCGCCTAATGTGACGTACTGACCCGGCCAGTACCGGATGGGTTTGCCCACTGGCCGCAGGCGGATTTCCAGCGTGCGGGGGGTCAGTTCGCGGCGATCGATCAACACGAACAGCGCACCTTCCCGCGGGGGAAACAGCTTGGGACGCGCATCGGCCGTCCCCCATTCGATCACCATCTCGTCGGAAATCGGCTTCGCCATGCACATCAGACCGTAGCCGTGATGGCGTTCCTCGGCGGACAGCGCCATATCAAGCACCATGCCCTGGTCGTACTGACCCGACACCACCTTGACTTTGCATTCCCCGCAGGCCCCCGCCCGGCAGTTGTTGGGCAGCGCGTACCCCGCCTTTTCCAGCGCCATCAAGGCGGTGTCGGTCTCCTTCCATTCCACTGATTTGCCGGAAGGTTCAATGGTGATGCGTGCCATAGTGCTCTCGAATGAATTCGGATGGTCCCGTCAGCCGCGGGCGACAGGACCTGTGGGTCGATGAAAGATCGCCAGTGTCAGAACACCGGAATGATGTCCTGCATTTCCACGTCAGAGATCTCGTGACCGGTGATCCCCACCTCCGGGATCGCTGGGAACGGGATGTCGTAACGATCCAGCACCCCCTTCAGGTTGATCATCGCATTGCGCCAGTTTTCGAGCTTCGCCTCGTAGGTGGGGATGCCGAACCCGGCATTGCGGGCGATTTCCTCGCCAGCACGCTGGTTGGCGATGAAGTCTTCCGGCAGATCCCAGAATTCCATGGGCGGCTCGAACAAAACAGCCGACAGGAACAGGTAGCCGGCGCGAATCTGCCGGGTGACCACGGACTTGTATTCATCGCTGAGGCCCGGGTAGTCGCGTTCCATCACGGCCATACAGATCGCCATGTGGCGGCCTTCATCGCGGCCGATGTTCTTGAAGGCTTCCTTGAAGACCGGCTCGCGCGTGTTCTCGTACATCTGCTTGAAGATGGTGGCGGCGGCGATCTCGCCCATCAGGAAGGAGCTGAACAGCACCGCCAGATCATACTTGGGCACGGCGGTCTTGTAGCCGGTCCAGTAGCGCGCGCCGTTGAAATACAGCCACTTGGCGTTTTTCTGCAGACGGCGGCCGATGTCGGTCTTGGGTTCGTAGGTGATGGGATCAGGATGGCCGAGCAGCTTGGTGATCGCCAGGCCGCACATGATCTCGTGGTTCTGTTCATCGCTGGTAACGGAGAAGAAGCACTTGCGGACCGGGTCTTCTTCGTGGACCTCGTAGGTCTTGATCAGGGCCTCGGCGAACACCGGAGGCGCGGAGGCATCGAACACCGACAGCAGCGTCCACCAATAAGCGATGCACTCGCGCTCTTCCCAGGAATAGCTGTCGAGATCGAGGGTGTCCCAGGGCAGTTCTTCGGGCTTCCAGTACTCGCGCAGCGAAGCTTCCCAGACTTCCTGCAGTTTTTCTGTCTTGCGGTGCCAGGACAGGGGATAGATGTTGGGTTGTTCAATTTCCGGCGGAAATTCCATCTTGTCGGCAAAGCGTTCCTTGCTGGACATGTAAAGACTCCTTTGGGGTGATGTACGGGGGGGGCGGACGGATTTTGTGTCCTTTGGACCCGATTCAGTCGGGCACCACGCCATCATGTTACTTTAACAGCCATAATGTCAAATTATTTGTATCGCTTAAGGCCTAGGGTTTTCCTGGATAATC
>JAHRWZ010000080.1 GCA_019104865.1 Castellaniella sp.
GAGATGAGCCACACCCTGGGCCTGATGGTGATCGCCGAGGGCATCGAGACGCAGGAAACGCTGGACCTTTTGCGAGGCATGGGATGCGATTGCGGCCAGGGCTACTTCATCGGATATCCTGGACCCGAGTCCAGCGCCGAAGACTGGCTGCGCGCGCGCTGATTTCCCGACACCGAGCTTTTCATGACCGACCCCGCCGACGCCCATCTGATCGAGACCCTGCTTCGCAGCGAAACCCTGTGCGAGGGCGATTTCCTGAAGGCGCGCCGCGATACGGTGCGCATGCCCGACGGCGGCGTCTCGACGCGCGAATACATCGTGCATCCGGGCGCCGTGGTGGTGATCCCCCTGCTGGATGACCGCCACGTGCTGGTCGAACGCCAGTTCCGCTATCCCGTGGGCCGCGTCATGACGGAGTTCCCGGCCGGCAAGCTCGATCCGGGCGAGGACCCCTGGGCCTGCGCCCGGCGCGAGCTGCGGGAAGAAACCGGCTACACGGCCGCGGAATGGGCCCATGCCGGCGGCATGCACCTGGCCATCGCCTATTCCACCGAGATCATCCATGTATTCTTCGCACGGGGACTGAGGGCCGGCGAACGGCATCTGGACGCCGACGAGTTCCTGGATGTCCGCACGCTGTCCGACGAGGCCTTGTTCACGGCCTGCCGCGACGGCGCGCTCACCGACGCCAAGACCCAGACCTGTCTGCTGTGGCTGCAGAATGCGCGCAGCGGCCGTTGGCCGCTGGACTGGCGCCCGAACCCGGATCCCGATCAGGACTCGGCGTAGGGTTCGAAGCGGCCAGTCGCGGGATCGCGCACGAACAGCACGCCCGTTGCGACGCCGAAGTATGCGCCATGAATGGCAAGCTTTCCCGCTTCGACGCGCTCGCGCACGGAAGGAAAAGTCATCAGGTTGCGCATGCTGTATTCCACCACGCCCCATTCCATCCGGCGCATCCATTCGGCGCGGTCGCCCGTGCAGGGGCCGACGGCGTCGGCCACGGGCTTGATCTGGGACATCCATTTGTCGATGAAGTCCCGCCTGGACAGGGGGGCGGCCTGGTTCGCATAGGCGTATATGCCGCCGCAGCTCGCGTGTCCCATGATCACGATGTGACTGACCTCAAGCGCATTGACGCCGAATTCCACGCAGGCGCTGGTGCCGTGGAAGGCGGCTTCCGGATTTTCGTCGCATGGGGGCACGATGCCGGCGATATTGCGCACCACGAACATTTCGCCCGGGCCCGCGTCGAAAATGGTTTCGGGGGCCACGCGGGAATCGCCGCAGCTGATCACCATGGTATCGGGGCTCTGTCCTTTTTCGGCCAGTTCGAGGTAGCGTGCGCGTTCGGTGGCGAGCCGGCCGCGCAGAAAAGAGCGGTAGCCGTCGGTCAGTCGTCGAGGGAACACGATGAAGTCCTTGAAAGTTACATGGGGTCGGGGGCGTCGGTGAAGATGTCGCCGGCCGCCTCGCGTGAAAGCAGTTGATTGAGCGGGCCCGCCAGATGGCCGTGCCGCACCGTGATGGCATAGAAGTGTTCCGTCAACTGAGAGGATTCGCCGACGTGCACCAGTGCGCCCGAGTGCAGTTCATCCTGCACGACCACTTCCGGCAGTACCGTGAGCCAGCCGCTGTCGCGTGCGATCAGACGCAGCATGGTCATGTCGTCGACCTCGGCGCGCAGCCTGGGCTGGACGCCGGCCGAAAAACACAGGGCATCGAACTGCAGGCGCACGCTGTGGCGCACGCTGGGCATGGCCATCTCGACGGCGTCCAGGTCTTCCGGCACCCGCAGCGCGGTCCCCGCCCAGCGGTCGGCCCGGCCAACCAGGGAAATGACCTGGCTGCCCAGGAATCGCGAGGACGTCGGACGGGTCGGATCGGAAGGCACGGGCTCATTGGCGAGCACGACGTCCAGCTGGTGGCGCAGGAGGCGTTCCACCAGGGTTTCCAGCGATCCGGAATCCACTGAAAGCACGATGGTCGGATCGCGCAGCAGGGGGCGCAGCCAGTTGACCTGGAAATTTCGTGACATGGTCGACACGCTGCCTACGCGGACGCGGGTCGTGCCCTCGTCGCGGCCATCAAGCCACCCGAGCATCTGTTCGCCCAGCGCGAAGATGTTTTCGGCGTAGGCGAAGACCTGCTGGCCCGTCGCCGTGAGATCCAGGTGGCGCCCTTGGCGATCGAACAAAGGCATGCCCAGACGGCTCTCCAGTTGCCGGATCTGCGTCGAAAGGGCGGACTGGGAGGTATGGATCTGTTCGGCCGCGCGCGTGAGAGAGCCCTCTTTGGCCACGCGCCAGAAATAGAACAGATGCTTGAAGTTGAGCTGGTTGATGTCCATAGTTCTTTTTTTTAGAACCTTTCAATATTATAAATGTAATTTACAGAACATACGAAAACTTCAAGAATACGGTTACCGTTTTTGCGCCAAGCCATGGCCTCTGTGAAAGAAGACGCGGGGTTGCCGGTGTGACGCAGAAAGATACTTCTGGGAGTTTCCCGTGTTGAATCATTTGAATGAATTGAATTTCATGCTGGCGCTGGCGCCCGTCGTGTTGATGGCGATGGTCGCGGCATCGTCATGGCGCAGTCAGGCACCGGTCGACCGTTTATGGAAGCGATCCAACGTGCTCACCTTCGCCGCGCTGGTGTGCGCGCTGCTGGGGCTGGCGACGCAGCTGTCCGTCTCCGAGGCGCCCGGCGTCATCCAGTCGGGTCTGGGCGACTGGCTGGCCGTGAATACGTTCGGCGCCTGGGTCAGCCTGCTGGTGCAGCTTCTGGGTACCGCGATCGGTGTCTACTCTTCCAATCACCTCAAGGGCGAAGCGCGGCAGCCGGTCTACATCGGCGCGCTGACAGCCGTACTGGCGGCCGTGCATCTGCTGCTCCTGGCCAACCACTGGGTGGTCCTGATCGCCGCCTGGGCGGCCATCGGCGGCGCCATGCACCCTCTGCTGTGTTTCTATGGCGACCGGCCCTTCGCACTGCTCGCCGCACACAAGAAACGCGTGACGGATCGCGTGGCCGACCTGCTGCTGGTCGTGGCCGCCGCGCTGGCGTGGTCCGAGACGGGGAGCGGATCTTTCTCCGTCCTGTGGGCCCACATTGCCGCGGGCCACGCCTCCGAAGCCCTGGCATGGAGCGGCGTCTGCCTGGCTTTGGCGGTCATCGCGCGTACGGCGCTGATGCCGGTTCACGGCTGGCTGGCTCAGGTGATGGAGGCCCCCACGCCGGTCTCGGCGCTGCTGCATGCCGGGGTCGTGAATCTGGGGGGGTATGTGCTGGTCCTGTTCGCCCCCCTGCTGGGTGTTTCGCTCGCCGCCCGCTGGCTGCTGGTCGTATTCGGACTGGTGTCGGCGATGGTGGCCGGCATGGTCCTCCTGACCCGCGTCAGCCAGAAAGTGCACCTGGCCTGGTCTACGATCGCGCAGATGGGTTTCATGCTGCTGGAGTGCGGTCTGGGTCTGTACCTGTTCGCGGCGCTGCATCTGCTCGGCCACTCCTTGTACAAGGCGCACAACTTCCTCAATGCGTCCAGCACGGTCGGGGAATGCGAGCGCAAGCTCCTGACGGGAGAAGCCCGCAATTCGGGCCTCAGCATGATCGTCGCCGTGCCCGTCGCCCTGGGGATCGTGTTCCTGCTGCGCGCGGCTGTCGGACACGAGACCTGGCCATGGTGGTGGAGCGCCGTGCTGGCGCTTGCCTGGGCGCCGATCCTGTGGGTGCCGAAAGCCGGCGCCGATCCTTCCGGGGCCGTCGCCGCGAGAGTGCTCGCCGCGCTCGGCATGGCTTCGTTTCTGACCCTCGCCGCCGTGCTCGTCGATCATGCGCCGGTCGGTGCGGGCAATGATCCGCTGGCTCCCGCCGGCATTGTCGCCCTGGTGGGCATGAGTGCCATGTACCTCGCGATGGTGGCCTTTCAGATCCGGCCGCAAGCCGTCGTGACGCTGCGCCGCTGGGTGTATTCGGGCTTCTACATGGATGAAGGCTATACCTATTGGGTGTTGAAGCTGTGGCCCGTCCGCTGGGCGGGCGCTGGGCCCGAGGCCCGGAATCAGGCCTGGAATCCGGGTGAATCGGCCTGGGGGAAGACCGGATCATGAGCACCGTTCCCGCAACCCCGGAATCATCGGAAGAGGCTTTTGTGACACCTGAAATCCAGAATGATGAGGCCCTGAAGGGCGCCGTCCAGGGCGCTTGCGCCCGCATCATGCCGGCCTGGCCGCTGGATCAGGCGGTGGCGGTCAATCCCCACTGGCGGCGGATCGATCAGCCGATCCGCCAGGTGGCGGCGCGGCTGGCGGTGCTGGGGGACTTCCACGTGTTCCCTCAGCGGGATTACATCCAGCGGAAGTGGTCCGCCGGGCAGATCACGCGCGCGGATCTGGATGCGGCGCTGCGGGCCCAGGCCGCGCATGAGGCGTGCACGGTCACGGCCGAGCACTGTATCGCGGCATTGTCCGGGCAGCCTGACGTGCGCCGCGAGCCCTTGCTGGTCGACCTGCTCGATGATGCCGCACAGGAAAATCAGCGCTGGCCCTGGCGCGAGGCCATTTTGTTCCAGTTGAGTCAGGCCTGCGCCGCGTATTTTGATCGTCACCAGGCGGATTGGCGTGCTTCGGGCAGCCCGTCGCTCTACAGCTTCTGGCGTGAAAGCATGATCGGAGATCATGGCCAGAGCTCACGGATGGGGCTGCCGGGCTTGATCGGGCAGATGCGGCAACTGCCCGCGCAGGCGGAAGATGCGCTGGCCTGGGCACTGGACGAGCTTCGGCTTGAAGCGCCGGCCTGGGAGGCATACTTCGAAGCGCTGCTGCTGTCGATCAACGGATGGGCCGCCTGGTGCGCCTACGTGGGCTGGCAGAAGGTGCCGGCTGGGCAGAAAGATCCCCGGCTGTCCGACCTGCTGGCGTGCCGGATCGCCTGGGAAGCCGTGCTGGCACGCACCGTGCCGCCCGCCGCGCGTCGATCCGCGCGCGCCGCGCTGGGCGCCGCCTGGCATGATTTCGATCATCGCGTCGCGGAAGCGGATGCGGCCCTGGTGGTCGATGAAGTGTGGCAACGGGCGCTCGAAATCAGTTTCCAGCGGGGGTTCGCGCACACCTTGCGCTCACCGGCACCGTCCAGAACGCCCCGGCCGCCGGAGGTGCAGGCGGTGTTCTGCATCGATACGCGCAGTGAACTCATGCGGCGCGCGCTGGAAGCGTGCTGGTCGGATGTCGAAACGCATGCCTTCGCGGGTTTCTTTGGCCTCCCGGTGCATTACAACCCGCTGGGTAC
>JAHRWZ010000001.1 GCA_019104865.1 Castellaniella sp.
CTGGCGCGCACCCTGCGCGCCCTGCGCGAACGCGACGTCTGGCTGGTGGGCACGGACGACGGCGCCAGTCGCAGCCTGCACGACGTCGATGCGCGACGCGCCATGGCCTGGGTCATGGGCGCGGAAGGCGAAGGCATGCGCCGCCTGACGCGCGAGACCTGCGACGAGTTGGTCTCGATCCCCATGCGGGGCTCTGTCGAAAGCCTGAACGTCAGCGTCGCCAGCGCCGTCTGCCTGTACGAGACCGTGCGCCAGCGCCTGATCTGAAAAAGCGCATAATGCCGGGATCTTCGCCACTTTTGCCGCACACCATGTCAGACCCAGGCTTCACGACCCAGACCGTCCACTTCGGCCACCGCGCCGATACCGAGCACGGCTCGGTTCACGCCGCCATCCACCCGTCCACCGAATACACCTACCGGGACGCACACGAACTGGCCGCCGTCTTCCAGAACCGCAAAAAGGGCTACACCTACGCCCGTACGGGCACGCCGACCACCGCGGCCCTGGAAACACAGATCTCGATGATGGAACAGAGCAACGGCACGGTCGCGTTCGCCACCGGCATGGCGGCGCTCAATGCCGTGTTCTTCGCCCTGCTGCGCCAGGGCGACCACCTGATCGCCAGCAAGTACATCTTCGGCAACACCAACAGCCTGCTGATGACGCTGGAAAATTTCGGCGTGGAACTCAGTCTGGTGGATGCGACCGACGTCGCTCAAGTCCAGGCGGCCCTGCGTCCGAACACCCGCATGGTGTTCGTGGAAACCATCGCCAACCCTGGCACCCAGGTTGCCGACCTGAAGGCGATCGGCGATTTGTGCCAGGCCCATCGGCTGGTATATGTGGTCGACAGCACCCTGTCGTCGCCCTATCTGCGCCCGGGGCGCGACTTCGGCGCCTCGCTGGTGGTCAATTCCCTGTCCAAGCATATCGGCGGACACGGCAACGCCCTGGGCGGCGCGGTCACCCAGACAGGCCTGTACGACTGGACCCATTTTCCCCACATCCACGAGGCCTACCGCAAGGACGATCCCCATACCTGGGGACTCATGCAGATCAAGAAAAAAGGCCTGCGCGACATGGGGGGCACCCTGTCTTCCGATGTGGCCCACCGTCTGGCCGCCGGCGCCGAGACCCTGGGCCTGCGCATGGACCGCATTTGCGCCAACGCCCTCGCGCTGGCGCACTTCCTGGATGACCACCCGCTGGTGGAACGGGTCCAGTATCCGGGCTTGCCCAACCATCCGCAGCACGCCCGCTCCACGGAATTCTTTGGCGGGCGCCATGGCGGCTTGCTGGGTGTGGTGCTGAAGGAACAGACCGACGTCTTCGCCTGCCTGAACCGTTTACACGTGGCGGCCCTGGCCACCCACCTGGGTGACAACCGCACGCTGGTGCTGCCGGCGGCGCACACGATCTACTATGAAATGGGCGCCGAGCGCCGGGCGCTCATGGGCATCCCCGACGGATTCCTGCGCATCTCCGTTGGAATCGAAGACGAAGCCGATCTGATCGACGATTTTGCGCAGGCCCTCGAGATACGCTGAGATGTCCGGGTATACCCGCATAATCAACGCTGGCTTTAACGAACGTCAGGAAATACGCGGTTCTTCGGCGGTTTTCGCTTGACACTGCCCGCCATTCGAAGGCTTAATACGCCTTAGCCACCGAGTCCGGCCGGGGTCCGATCACAGACTGTGCGGCCCCGGGCAGCACCAGCCGGGCGGGATGGCATGACACCAGACACATCCATCAAATAACCCGATGGATCATCCATCGGGTGACAATAAACCTCAGGGGTATCTTTTAAATGAACAAGACCGAGCTGATCGAGCATATTTCCTCCAAAACCGATCTGTCCAAGGCCGACGTCGGCCGCGCCTTGGAAGCCTTCGTCGGTGCTGTGAAGACCACCCTGAAGAAGAAGGGCTCGGTCACCCTGGTGGGCTTTGGCACCTTCGCCGTCTCCGAGCGGGCCGCCCGCACGGGCCGCAATCCCCGCACCGGCGAGGCCATCAAGATCAAGAAAGCCCGGGTGCCGAAGTTCCGTCCGGGCAAAGCCCTGAAGGACGCCGTGAACTGATCGGTTCCCGCGCATGAAAAGGCCGCCGCTTCCGGTGGCCTTTTCATTTTGGCTCGTCGCCCGATCGGCGCCTGTGCGCCTGCCATGGTTTGCCCCGCTTGCCTGGCACCGATATAATTGCGCCCTGGCCGTCCGGGCGACGGTGCGGTACCCGGGTGCTTAGCTCAGTTGGTAGAGCGGCGCCTTTACACGGCGTAGGTCGGGGGTTCGAGCCCCTCAGCACCCACCACCCCCGGGATCCGACCCTCTCACGGGGCCTAACGCGGCGGCTGCGCCGGATTCGTCCCGACCTGCAGCCCGCACACTTCGAACCCTATCCGTGTCCACCACCACCAAGGCTTACCTGCAGCTTCACCTATGCGTGATCCTGTGGGGGTTCACGCCGATCTTCGGCCGTCTGATCTCCCTGGATGCCTTGTCACTTGTCTGGTGGCGCATGCTGATCACGGGCATCGCCTTGCTGGCACTGCCCAGCGTCCGGCACCAGCTTCGACGGATGCCATGGCGGCTGACCGGCGCCTACGCCGCGATCGGACTGCTGCTGGCAGTCAGCTGGCTTCTGTTCTACGGTGCGATCAAACTGTCGAATGCCTCGGTCGGCGCGATCTGCCTGGCGGCCGGCCCCATCTTTCTTGCCATCATCGAACCGCTGATCACCCGGCGGCCGTTCAATGCGCGGGAACTTCTGCTGGGTGTCGCCCTGATCCCCGGCATGGCGCTGATCGTCGGCGGCATCCCGTCCGACATGTACCTGGGACTGGCCGTCGGGCTGGCCTCCGCCTTCTTCCTGGCCGCATTCAGCGTCTTCAACAAGCGGATGGTGGACCGTGCCGGCGCGTTGGTGGTCACCGGCACGGAAATGACCGCGGGCGCCCTGTCCCTGATGGTCATCGCCCCATTCATCCCGCACACCGGCGCCGCGCTGCAATTGCCCGGCTGGCAGGATGCCTGGCTGCTGGCGGTGTTCGCGGTTGGATGCACGCTGGCACCCTTCGTGCTGCTGATGAAGGTGTTGCGCCACATCAGCGCCTTCACGATGCAGATGGCCACGAACCTGGAACCGGTCTACGCGATCCTGATCGCGATCCCGCTACTGGGCGAACAGATGGAGCTCAGCCCGCTGTTCTACCTGGGGGTCGTGGTCGTGATCGGCGCCGTGATCCTGCAACCCATCATCGTGCGCGGCAAGGTCTGATCCTCGCATACCCGCCGGCCCCCACCACCCCGGGTGGCGGATCTACAATCCCCGCATGAATCGCCCTGCACACCCGCCCGGCTCCCTGCGCTGTGGCCTGGAATCCCTGGATCAATTCGACGAGATCATCGACGTCCGCACCCCGGCGGAATACGCCGACGACCATATCCCCGGCGCGATCAACGCGCCCGTCCTGAGCAACGAGGAACGCGTCCTGATCGGCACGATGTATGCCCAGGAATCGCCGTTCAAGGCCACGCGTCTGGGGGCTGCGCTGGTGGCCCGCCACATCGCCGGCTATCTCGAAACACTGTTCGCGGATCGCCCCCAAAACTGGCGGCCACTGATCTACTGCTGGCGCGGCGGCAAGCGCTCCGGTTCGATGACGACCTGGTTCAACCTGATCGGCTGGCGCGCGCGGCAGCTGGACGGCGGCTACAAGACCTGGCGTCGTCATGTGATCGACACCCTGGAAACGGCACCTGCCCGACTGAACTGCATCGTGCTGACCGGCCCGACCGGCTCGGGCAAGACACGGCTGCTGCAGGCCCTGGGCCAGGCAGGCGCCCAGATTCTGGACCTGGAAGGCCTGGCCCGCCATCGCGGGTCGTTGTTGGGCGATCTGCCTGAACAGCCACAACCCAGCCAGCGCGGCTTCGAATCGGCGCTGTTGCGCGCCATCGACGGCCTGGACCCGGCACACCCGGTCTTCATCGAGGCTGAAAGCCGCCGCATCGGCCAACTGAGCCTGCCCGATGCGCTGCTGCAGGCCATGCATGGCGGGCGCTGCGTGCGCGTGCAGGCCACGCTGCCGCAACGCATCGAATTCCTGCTGCAGGATTACCGCCACCTGTTCGACGCGCCGGACGCATTCAAGCAGACACTGGAACGGCTCGTGGGGCTGCACAGCCGGCAGACCATCCACGACTGGCAGACACTGATCGACGCCGACCGGCGCGCGGAGCTGTTCCAGGCGCTGGTCCAGGACCACTACGATCCGGCCTACCGGCGCAGCAGCCACAGCCACTATGACGGGCTGGCACAAGCCCCCGTCTTCGACTACGACCCGACGGATGCCGATGGACGCCAGCAGGCACTGGCGCTGATGCGGCAGTGCGGCTTGCTCGTCCCAACTCCTGCTTCCTGATCGCAGCCTGACAGAAAACCGAATCCGCTACCACGAGCGGCCTGAAACACCTGGAACATCTCCATCATGACCGAAACCACGACTCCTCGCCTGACATCCCTTTCCCACGGCGGGGGATGCGGCTGCAAAATCGCGCCCGACGTGCTGGCCAGCCTGATGCGCAACGCCCTGCCCGCCAGTCTATTCCCCGATCTGCTGGTCGGCACACAGTCCTCGGACGACGCCGCCGTGTATCGCCTCAACGACGATCAGGCCCTGATCGCCACGACCGATTTTTTCATGCCTATCGTGGACGACCCCCATGACTTCGGCCGGATCGCGGCGACCAATGCGCTGTCCGATATCTACGCCATGGGCGGACGCCCCATCATGGCGCTGGCCCTGGTAGGCATGCCCATCAACGTACTGCCGCACGACACGATCGCAGCCGTGCTGGCGGGCGGCGCCTCGATCTGCCAGCAGGCGGGCATCCCCATCGCCGGCGGGCACTCGATCGATTCGGTCGAGCCCATCTACGGCCTGGCCGTCATGGGCCTGGCCCACCCGGACCAGATCAAGCGTAACGACCAGGCGCGGGCCGGCGACATCCTGATCCTCAGCAAGCCGCTGGGTGTGGGCATCCTCTCGGCCGCGCTGAAGAAAAACCTGCTCGACGACGCCGGCTATCAGGCCATGATCGGCAGCACCACCCGCCTGAATACCCCTGGCACCCGGCTCGCGCTGCTGCCCGCCGTGCATGCGCTCACCGACGTCACCGGCTTCGGCCTGCTGGGCCACACGCTGGAAATGTGCCGGGGATCCGGGCTGAGCGCCGAACTGGACTATGCGGCGCTGCCCTGGCTGGCGCCGGCACGGGACCTGGCACGGACAGGGATCAAGACAGGCGCGTCCGGGCGCAACTGGCGCGCCTGCCAGAGCGAGATCACGCTGGATGCGGGCCTACCCGCGGAAGCCCAGGCGCTGCTCACCGACCCGCAGACCTCCGGCGGTCTGCTCATCGCCTGCGCCCCGGAAGCCGCCAAAGAGGTCCTGACCCTGTTGCGCGCCGATGGCTTCGGCCAGGCTTCGCAGATCGGGCGACTCGGCGCCGGTGCGCCACACATTCGGGTATCCTGAGCTTTCATCGTCCAAACCAGGGATCCTCCATGGCCGAGCCTCTGATCATCGCCCGCAACGCCGACTTCCAGGCCGCCTTGCTGCCCCAGATGGCCAACCGGCACGGCTGCATCACCGGCGCCACGGGCACCGGCAAGACCATCACCCTGCAGGTGCTGGCAGAATCTTTCTCCCGCATCGGCACCCCGGTCTTCCTGGCCGATGTGAAGGGCGACCTGGGCGGCATTTCCCAGACGGGCACCCCAACCGCGAAACTGACCCAGCGGCTGCAGTCCCTCGGTCTGCCGGAACCCGCCTGGGGCGCCTGCCCGACCACGCTATGGGACATCTTCGGCGAACAGGGTCACCCCGTGCGCGCCACGGTGTCGGATCTGGGGCCGCTGCTGCTGGCGCGCATGCTGGATCTGAACGACACACAGGAAGGCGTGCTGAACATGGCCTTCCGCGTCGCCGACGACGAAGGCCTGCTGGTGCTGGACCTGAAGGATCTGCGCACCATGCTGCAATACGTCGCCGACCATGCCAGCGAACTGCGCACCCGCTATGGCCAGGTCTCCGCGACCTCGATCGGCGCCATCCAGCGCAGCCTGCTGCGCCTGGAATCCGAAGGCGCGGAACAGTTCTTCGGCGAACCTATGCTGGACGTCTTCGACTGGATGCGCACCGACGCCCAGGGACGCGGCATGGTGAACATCCTGGCGGCTGATCGTCTGATGCAGTCGCCGCGCCTGTACGCCGTGTTCCTGCTCTGGATGCTGGCCGACCTGTACGAGCGGCTGCCCGAGGCCGGCGACCTGGACAAACCCAAACTGGTGTTCTTCTTCGACGAGGCCCACCTGCTCTTCAAGGACGCCCCCAAGGCGCTGCTGGACAAGATCGAACAGGTCGTGCGCCTGATCCGCTCCAAAGGCGTCGGCGTCTATTTCGTCACACAGAACCCCGCCGACATTCCGGACACGGTCCTGGGTCAGTTGGGCCACCGGGTGCAGCACGCCCTGCGCGCCTTCACACCCCGCGACCAGAAGGCCGTCAAGACGGCCGCGCAGACCATGCGGCCCCGCCCGGGCCTGGACATCGAAGCCGCCATCACGGAACTGGCCGTGGGCGAAGCCCTGGTATCGCTGCTGGACGCCAAAGGGCAGCCCGTCCCAACCGCGCGCGTCTGGATGGCTGCGCCGGGTAGCCGCATTGGCCCCGCGACCCCTGACGAGCGCCAGGCACTCCGGTCGGCATCCCAGGTGGGAGGCAAATACGACCAGGTGATGGACCGCGAATCCGCCTACGAGATCCTGCAGCGGCGCGCCCAGGGACCCGATGCGGCGGAACCGGGCGCGAACAGAACTTCCGGCGCGGGCCGGGGCGCGACGGAAAACGGCGCCTCCGGCCAAGACGCCGGCGGCATGGGCGGCGCGATCGGCGATTTCCTCTTCGGGTCCACGGGGCCTCGCGGCGGTCATCGGGACGGTGTCGTCCAGTCCGTGGCCAAGAGCATGGCGCGCAATGCAGCCAACCAACTGGTGCGCGGCCTGCTGGGATCGCTGGTGGGCCGTCGGCGCTGATCGCCCCGGCCGACTCATTGCCCGACCGGCATCCGACTCCCATGCCCACAGCCGCCTCGCCCACCCCCTCCCCGGTCGACATGGCCGGCGGCACCCCCGCGCGCTGCCGCTGGTGCACCGACGATCCGCTCTACATCCGCTATCACGACCAGGAATGGGGCGTGCCCTCGCGGGATCCGCATCATCTCTTCGAGATGCTGATCCTGGAAGCCTTTCAGGCCGGGCTGTCGTGGCTCACCATCCTGCGCCGGCGGGAAGCATTCCGGACGGCCCTGTTCGGATTCGATCCCCAGGCGCTGGCCCGCACCGATGCCGATTGGGCACAGGACCGGATGCGGGATACGAGCATCATCCGCAACCGCCTGAAGCTGCAGGCGGCGGGCACGAATGCGCGCGCCTGGCTGGCCTTGTCCGATCCGGTCGAACTGATTTGGTCGGTCGTCGACGGCCAGCCCAAAATCCACGACTATGTTGGCGTTGAAGAGATCCCCACTGCGGGTCCCGAGGCCCAAGTGCTCAGCCGGCTACTGAAGCGCCACGGCTTCACCTTCGTCGGTCCCACCATCTGCCAGGCCTACCTGCAGTCGATCGGCTGCCTGATGGACCACACGACCGACTGCCACCGGCATGCCGAGCTGGCCGGCCCGCCACGACGCCGGACATGACACCCCTGGCGCAAGCCTATCGGGATGCGATCTATCGCATCGACTCCGTACCACCCCTGACCCTGCGCATCGGATGGGCCGACCCAGACCTGGAAATGTTGCACCAGCGCCACAGCTGCGTGTGCAGTGTTTTCCTGACCGCCTGCAACCCACGCAGCCGCAGGTTGCGGCCTGCGGCCAATGCCCGGCGCATGCGGGCCCTGCAACGGATGCTGTCCCTGGAGGGCCGCGCCTGGCTTCCGGGACGAGGCATCGACCCGCTGGGCCAATGGCCAAAGGAGCCCAGTGTCTGGGTTCCGGGCCTGCCGCTGCCAGAGGCGCTGAATCTGGCCCGCCGCTTCCGGCAGAACGCGCTGGTCTGGTGCACAACGGCCGGCGTCGCGCACCTGATCTGGGTTTCCCGAGGACCTGCCGGGCCCGTCGCGAACGGCGCTTCCGGCCTGGAGGACCCATCAGGCTGAACGGGACCTGAACCCGCGTCATTGCGCATTTTCATCGACAGTGGCTTGCACTAAAATCCGCCACGTAGTGCGTTTTGGGATCACAAACCGCGCCGGAATGCCTGACAATCCGCCCATTCCCCCGCACCCGATCGAAAGCCGACATAAGGGTTTCATCATCATGCGCAGCACCTGCAAGATTCTGTTCCTCTCGCTCCTGGCCGCGGGCGGCCTCTCCACCGCGCAGGCCGCGGACATCAAGATCGGCATCGCCGAAGCGCTTTCGGGCCTGGCCGCGCAATACGGGCACTCCATCCGCAACGGCTTCGAACTCGCCGCCTCGGAAATCAACGCCGCCGGCGGCATCGACGGCAACAAGATCCAGTTCGTCGTCGAAGACGAGCGGGGCAAAAAAGAAGATGCGATCAACGCCTTCAAGAAACTCGTCTTCGCCGACAAAGTCCTGATGGTGTTCGGTCCGACCCTGTCCAATTCAGCCCAGGCGGCAGACCCCATCGCGCAATCCGCCAAGACCGTCGTCTTCGGCACCTCGAATACCGCGGACGGCATCACGTCGATCGGCAACTACGTCTTCCGCAATTCGGTCACCGAATCCGACGTGCTGCCGGTGACGCTTTCCGTTGCACAGCACAAGCTGAACCTGAAGAAAGTCGCTGTCCTGTATGGCAACGACGACGTCTTCACCGTCAGCGGCTACGACAACTTCAAGAAGGCGCTGGCCGACCTGAAGATCCCCGTGACCACGACCGAAACGTTCGCCAAGGGCGACGTCGACTTCAAGGCTCAGCTCACCAAGATCGCCGGCACGAATCCGGATGCCATCGTCCTGTCGGCGCTGCTGGCCGAGGGCGCGCCCATCATGGTCCAGGCCCGACAATTGGGAATCAAGGCGCCCTTCATCGGCGGCAACGGCATGAATTCGGTCAAGGTCTTCACCCTGGCTCCGGGCGCGTCGTCCAACGACCTGTGGGTCGGCAGCCCCTGGTCCATCGACAACAAGACGCCCGAAAACACCAAGTTCATCGCCGCCTACAAGACCAAGTTCAACGCGGACCCCGACCAGTTTTCGGCCCAGTCCTACGATGCCATGTACATCGTCGCGCAGGCCATGAAGCAGGTGAAATTCACCGGCGACCTGGCCGCCGAACGCGCCGCCCTGCGCAACGCGTTGCCCAGCGTCAAATGGACGGGAGCGACAGGCCCGTTCGAATTCGCCCAGGCCAAGAACAAGGCCGGACAACCGGCGGGCTATGACGCCAGGCAGACCGCCATCGTCAGCGTCACCCGCGACGGCAAATACGTCATCGAGAAATAACCCACCCCCCTCTCGCATCCGGCGCAACCACACAGGGATCCGGGCATGCTGGCACAACAACTGGTCAACGCCTTGTCCCTGGGCTGCGTCTACGCGCTCTTCGCCCTGGGCTTCACGCTGATTTTCGGCGTGCTCGACGTCATCAATCTGTCGCATGGCGCGGTCTTCATGTCCGGATCCTATGCCGCCCTGTATTTGATCACCCGGCTGGGCCTGCCGCCGGCCGCCGGGCTCGTGGCCGCCTTCGCGGCCGCGGGCGCGCTCGGTGCCCTGATCGACCAGCTGGTGCTGCGGCCGCTGCGCAAGCGGGGCGCACCCCAGCTGATCCCCATGATCGCCACCATCGGGATCGCCATCATCCTGACCAATGGCGCCCAGGGTATCTTCGGTCCGGACAACCAGCGCTTTCCCCATGGCACGGTCCCCAGCCAGACCCTGATCCTGGCAGGGGTGCGGATCACGGTGGTCGAGATCGGCATCATTTTCCTGTCGTTCGCCCTGATGGCGCTGCTCATGTTCATGCTGCGCCGCACGCGCCTGGGACGCGCCCTGCGCGCCGTGGCTGAATCCCCCAAGGCGGCCTCGCTGCTGGGCATTCATGTCGAACGCGTCTTCCTGACCACCTCGTTCGCCGCCGGCGGCCTGGGCGGCATCGCCGGGGTGCTCATCGGCCTGTATTCCGACGCGATCTATCCGCTGATGGGCGAGCCGATGCTGCAGAAAGGGATCGCCGTCGTCATCCTGGGGGGGCTGGGCAGCATCCCCGGCGCCCTGCTGGGCGGCATCTTCCTCGGGTTCTCCGAAGTCTTCTCTGTCGCATACATCGGCTCGACGATGCGCGACGCCGTGGCCTTTGGCCTGCTATTCCTGGTGCTGCTGCTGCGTCCACAAGGACTGTTCAGCAAAGCCACGCAACGCAAGGCATAAGGGCCACAGCGACATGAGCGGCAATCTGACGACATTCTGGGATATCTACAGCAACCTCGTGCTTTCGCTGGGCACCAACGCCCTGCTGGCGCTCTCCATCTGGCTGACGCTGGATTGCGGGATGCTGTCCATCGCCAACGCGGCCTTCATGGGGATCGGCGCTTACGCATCCGCACTGATCACAGTCAATTTCGGCGCGCCTTTCCCTCTGGCCCTGGCTGCAGGCATGCTGGCGCCCGCCCTGGCTGCGGCCATCATCGGACTGCCCACCATCCGCCTGTCCGGCGTCTATCTGGCGATGGCGACACTGGCCTTCGGCGAGGTCATCCGGGTCATCATCCTCAACACGCAGTCAGTAACCGGCGGCGCACTGGGCCTGAACGGCATCCCGCAGCTGACGCAGTGGTGGCACGTCCTGCTGGCCGTCGTCGTCGTGATGCTGATCCTGTGGCGCCTCAGGATCTCGAAGATCGGCCGCGCGTTCGATGCAATCCGCGGCGACGAGACGGCCGCCAGCCTGATGGGTGTCAACATCGTCGCCAACAAGATACTGGCCTTCGTCCTGGGGGCCGCGATCGCCGGACTGGCAGGCGCCCTCAACGCCCACCTGACCTTCTTCATCGGGCCCGAGGAATACGGCTTCGGGCGGGCGGTCGACATCCTGACCATGACCATCCTGGGCGGGATCGGCGGGCTGACCGGGCCCGTGCTGGGCGGGATGATCGTCACGCTGCTGCCCGAGGTCCTGCGCGGACTGGCCGGGTTCCGGCTGATCGCCAACGGTCTGATCCTGGTGCTGATCGTCCTGTTCCTGCCGCGCGGCATCTGGGACCCGGCACGCTACGCGCAATGGCTGCGCCGCGGAGACAGACGCCGTGCTTGAACTCTCCAACATCGCCCTGCATTTCGGCGGGCTGCAGGTGCTGCACGATGTCAGCATCCAGGTGCCCCAAGGGTCCATCTTCGGTCTGATCGGCCCCAATGGCGCGGGCAAGACGACGATCTTCAACCTGATCACCGGGCTGCTCGCGCCGAATAAGGGCGCACTCTCATTCGACGGCCACGCGCTGCAAGGTCTCAAGCCGCACCAGATCACCCGCCTGGGCCTGGCGCGCACCTTCCAGAACATCCGGCTGTTCAAGGAAATGACCCTGCTGCAGAACGTCGTCGTCGGCGCCTACCGGCACATGCACTATGGGTTCGCCTCGCTGCTGCTGGGGTTGCCGGATTATCGCCACCAGGAGGCCCGGGCGCGCGAGCGCGCCATGGAACTGCTCACCTGGATGAAACTCGACCATAAGGCGCAGGAACTCGCCGACCATCTGTCGTACGGGGAACAACGCCGCCTCGAACTGGCGCGGGCGCTCGCGACGGAGCCCCGGCTCCTGCTGCTCGACGAGCCCGTGGCCGGCATGAATACCGGCGAACGCGCCGAACTGATGCACAACCTCCAAGGCATCCACGACCGCGGCTACACCATCCTGATGATCGAGCACGACATGCACTTCGTCATGGGCCTGTGCGACCGGATCGCCGTGCTGAACTTCGGCCGGATCATCGCCGCGGGCGAGCCCCAATCCATCCGCGAGAACCCCGAAGTCATCGAAGCCTACCTAGGTCGCGACGAGGACGCCGATTCTCCGGCGCCAAAGGCCATGCCATGACCGCGGCGCTCCAGGTCGACGGCCTGATGGTCCGCTACGGCCACGTCGAAGCCGTTCGCGGCATCGACTTCACGCTTGAACAGGGCGGAATCACAGCCCTGGTGGGCGCCAACGGAGCCGGCAAATCCACCACCCTGCTGGCGCTGTCCGGCCTGGTCCCCAAGGCGGCGGGGTCCGTCGTGTTCGACGGCGAGGACATCACCCGTCTTGCCCCCCACCAGATCGTCGCGCGCGGCATCATCCAGGTGCCCGAGGGGCGGGCCATCCTGACGACCATGACGGTCCGCGAAAATCTTGAACTCGGCGCCTATCGCTGCGGCAACAATGGCGCACCCAAGGATTTCGACTACGTCTTCGCGCTCTTTCCACGCCTGAAGGAACGGCTCGACGGGCTGGCCGGCAACCTGTCGGGCGGCGAACAGCAGATGCTGGCCATCGCCCGCGCGCTCATGGCCAAGCCGCGCCTGCTGCTGCTCGACGAGCCCTCCATGGGCCTGGCCCCCCTCCTCGTCCAAGAGATCTTCCATGCCCTGCGTGCCATCAATGCCGACGGGCTGACGCTCTTTCTGGTGGAACAGAACGTCCGTCAGGCGCTCAGGATCGCGCAGCAAGGCTACGTCCTGGAAAACGGCAACCTGGCGCTCTCGGGATCCGGGGCCGAGCTGCTGAACGACCCGCGCGTCCTGCATGCCTATCTGGGTGTGGCATCTCAGGGTAATTACTAATGCAATCCAGGCTGCGGATTTCTATACTGAAGCCGCTACCAGAGTGGTAGTTTTTCATCGCCTTTGCGGCGGTGATCCGGCACTGCGCCCATGCAGTGCTTACCGCCCCAGCGGCGGTAGGGCCCCACCAAAAGGTGGGGCCTTTACGTTTTTGCAGTTTTACGTTCAGATTTCCCCGCGCGGCAGGCGTCCGGATTCCCCGAATTCGCCATCCCTGGCCACCCGGTTGCGCCCCGCTTCCTTGGCACGGTACAGAGCCTGATCGGCCGCCTTCAGAACGGCGTCCATGTCGCCCCGAGTCCAGGCAGCCACCCCGATCGACACTGTGACGGCGCCCTCGGGCAGGATCGAGGCCTGCTCCACGCTTGCCCGCAAACGCTCGGCCACGCTGACGGCGACTTCCAGCCCCATCCCGGGCAACAGGATCAGAAATTCCTCGCCGCCCATCCGGAACAGCGAATCCCCTTGGCGCGCGTGACCGCGCATCAGCTCGCCGACTCGGCGGATTACCCGATCGCCCACGTCATGTCCATAGTGGTCGTTGATACGCTTGAAGAAATCAATATCCAACACCATCACGGCAAAAGACCGCCCGAGAGTCCTGGACGTCCGCAGTGCGACATCCAGTGCCCGGCGATTGCCCAGCCCGGTCAATGGGTCCGTATGGGCGGCATCAAGTAGTAATCCGAACTGGCTACGCACTGCGCCGGCCCCCAGCAGCAAAGCCCGCTTGAGCTGCTGGGCCTCGAAATACCAGCAGCTCACCTGGCCGATACGCTGAGCCAGGCCCTCGCCATACCCATCGCGCACGATCAGCGCCAGTTGCCTCAGGGGGCGTGAAATCCAGCGCGACAACAGCCACAACAGAACCAGCAGCGCCATGGCAGGCACCAACACCCGCCAGGACACGCGCCACATCAGATCGTCGACCGGGCGGAGAGCCACCGAGGTCGGGCGCTGCACCACGACGCCCCAGTCGGCGACCGGCACATGGGCATAGCCCGCCAACATGTCGATCCCCTGGCTGTTGACCAGCCGCTGGCGACCCGAACGTCCTTGCAGCACGGCGTCGATCACCGGATTACCCAGAATGGACTGACCGATGCGATCCGGCTGGGGATGATAGATCAGCCGCCGCGATGAATCGACCACGTAGACATAGGTCTCATCGTGGAAATACTGTTGTCCGAACAGCCGTGACACTCCCCCGTCGGTTTTCAGATAGAGGGCGCCCGCGATATAGCCCAGGTAGCGCATGTCCGGCGCATAAAGCGGATGCGTCATCAGGACCGCCAGATCGCCCAGCACCGTGATGAAAGGCTTGCTGATGGCGGGCACCTGATGCCGCGAGACCGACAGCGGTTCGTCCGTATCCACCCGATGCCCCTTCAAAAAACGCAGTGCGCCAGGGGAAACCACCTGAAGCACCCCGTGCTCATCAGTGATGGAGACCACATTGAAACCGATCCCCTGCTGGCGCAGACGTTCGACTTCGGCCTGCAGCACCGCGGGCGTCATGCCGGATTTCTCAATGATGTCGGCGGAATAGGCCATGCCGTGCTGCGCCTGCCGCAGAAGGTCAGACGCCGTGGCTGCAAGCTTGGCGGCGAAGACCTCGTTGGTGGACAGCACCTCGTCGATCAGCTGCTGCCGCTGCGCTTGATAGGTACCGGCCAGGCCGGCCACCAGCATGACGAGCATGCTGAAAATGGACAACACCAGGATGAGCTGACGCAGATTGATTCTGGAGGGTCGCCGGATATGCATTCCTGTTCCTCGATTGTGCCGGGCAAGCTGTGCCGAATCCGGTTGCGGCCGTCAGGCTACTGTGCCACCACCGGGCCAAAGCCCGAAATTCCCGCATGCAACGCTCACACGGCTCGCAAACTTGTCGTACGGATCTGTACGAAACTCAGTGTCTGGCGGCATCGTGGGCATGCTGCCAGCCCAGGACCGCCTGGGTGGCATGCGCCATGATGCGTTCGTAGTGCTCACGCGGCAGCGCTTCGCGCAAGGCGGCAAACAGACACCGGGTGCCGCTCTGGGCAAGCTCGGGCAGATCCGTGTGATCGATCAGGCCGATCTGAACGTGGGCCAAGGTATCGGCCACCAGCCGCCACCCCAGTGTGGGCATGCGGGCATCCAGCGCCAGCAGCAGGCTGCCCAACGTATGCAGGACTGGCTGCGCGGCCTCGAGATCGGTCTCGGCCGCCATGGCATGCCACAAAGCCAGATGGATCGCGCGCCGCAGCTCGATCTTGAAGTCGATGGCGGCCCCTTCGACTGCGTCGATCTGCGCGAACCACCGCTGGAAGCAAGCGTCTTCCTGCGGATCCAGATCGGTGCGCAGGCCGCCCAACAAGGCTGACAGCACAGGCATGGCCGTGATCCCGAAGGCCTGGCTGAAGGCCAGGCCCCATTGGTCCAGCCCCGTCAGCAGCAACGCCAGCCGTAGCGCCCGCGCATCGCACGAATTCGCCGCGTCGCACCAGGCAGCGCCACGATCCCGCAGCTCATCCAGCGTGGATTGACTCGCCTGGGAACCGGCCGCCTGGCGAAACGCCAGGGTGAACAGACGTTGTGCCAGATGGGCGGCCTCGGCCTGCGTCTGCGGCAAAGCCAGACCGGCAAGCGGATCCGTGATGTCGGCGGGTTCCTGGGGCATGGGTGCCTCTGTCAAGAAAAAAGCCCTTAGATTGGGGGTCTAAGGGCTTGATCCATCGAATTCTGGTGGCGCATCAGGGACTCGAACCCCGGACCTGCGGATTATGATTCCGTCGCTCTAACCAACTGAGCTAATGCGCCAAAGCACGAGATTATAGCAAGAAATCTTCCGCATGCAAGCGCCGACCCTACCCAACTTGATTTCGTGCCCATCACCGCAGCATACTGAACCATCATCATCAACCACATCGAGATCCCGGATGAATGGTACGGACATCACCTTCGAACAGCGCGCCCAGGGTGCCCTGATGGGGGCCTTCATCGGCGACGCGCTGGCTCTGGGCCCCCACTGGTACTACGACCTGGAAGCCCTGCGCCACGACTATGGCAACTGGATCACCGATTACACCGACCCACGCCCGGACCGCTATCACGGCGGGCTGAAGGCGGGTCAGTCCTCACAGGCCGGGTACATCCTGGATCTGCTGGCGCATTCGCTGGCGGACCGGGGCCGGTACGACGAGCCCGATTTTTGCCGGCGGCTGGACCAGGATCTGTTTCCCAAACTGGATGGCACGCCGATGAATGGGCCGGGCGGCTATACCAGCCAGTCGATACGCGAAACCTGGCGGTTGCGGGTGCGCGAACACCGCCCCTGGGGGCAGGCCGCCGGCGTGGCCGACACGACCGAGGCGGCCGAGCGCATCCTGGCTCTGGCCATCCGCTACGCACACAACCCTGCGGAACTGGCCCAGCAGGTATCCGCCAACACGGCGCTGACCCAATACGACACCACCGTCATGGCCATGACGGTGGCCTACGGCTGCATCCTTGGCAGTCTGGTGCGCGGAGAACCGCTGGATGAGCAGACCTCGGGCCGGCTGATGGCCATGGTGCACGACGGTATCCTGCCCTTCCATGCAGTCACATCCGTCGGCGAGCAGGCCGTGCCTCCCGGCCCCGCAGCCGTACGGCAAGTGGGCCAGTTTCCCTCGCCCGACGCCTTGCTGACGGTATCCTGCATCCTGCGCGCTACGCAGGACCTCGACATCCGCATCGAGCCCGCCTGGAAGGCATCCCTGGTCTATGGAATGCCCTGCGCCGTCTACCACCAGTTCCCGGCCGCCTACTATCTGGCCGGACGCTTCCAGGGCGATTTCGAATCCGCCGTCCTGCACGCGGTCAACGGCGGCGGCCAGAACCAGGCGCGCGCCATCCTGACCGGCGCGTTGGCCGGTGCGATCGGCGGCATCCAGTCGATCCCGGATCGCTTCCTGAAAGGACTGGAATTCAGCCAGGAACGGCAGGATCTGGCGCGAAAACTGGCACGGCAAGCCAACGCGGCCACCTGACGCCAGCATCCGGGCGGGCCGCCATCTTTCGCGCGGCCTGCCCGACCCGTTCAACGCACCGGCAGGAAATTGAAGAACAAGAGACCCTGCAGGTAGCCGATGCCAATGCGCCGGACGCTCTCGTCCTGCAACTCGGCCACCAGATCCAGGCGGGCGATCATGCGGCCGAACTCGCGCTCGAAGCTCAGGTTGGCGACGCCGTTGCCCAGATCATTGGACAGCAGCAGCGGCTGACCCCGGGCATCGCGCCGGCTGGACAGCATCCAGGCGGCGATTTCCACATTGCGCGCCGCATTGAACACATGCCGGGCATCGACCGAATCCCCCACGTGAAAGCGGGTGAGCCCGCCATGCGCCGCGATGATCATGTTGGACAGGCCCAGCACGAATGCCGCTGCCCGGTCCCCGGGATAGCGCGGATCCATGGCTACGGACAGGACCTCGATGTCCTGAAGCCCCTCCAGTTCCTTGGGGACTTCACCCTTGCGGATGCGCGTATCCCCCTGGGCCAGGGCCGACTTCAGATCCGTGAAACCCGCCTTGCGCCATTCCGCGGGATTGCGCCGGTACAGCTTGTCCAGCAAGCGGACCAGACTATCCAGATTGTCCCGCATCGCCAGGGTCTGGACGCGGTTGATGTCGTTCTGCACGAACTGGTCGGCGGACAGGGATTCGCCTTTCGGCCCCGGACCCTTGTCGGGCGGCGCCGCGCAGCCGGTCAGCGCCAGGACGGCAAGCAGCCCCAATGCCGCCCATACCATGACACGACTGGCGACCGACCCGATCATCAGTACTGTCGGGCCCGATCCACGATGCCGGTGATCGGCTGCCCCTGCGCTACGGCGTCGATCTTGCCCGCGATCTGCCGCACAGTCAGATCCATCAGGCTGGCCCCCGCCACGTGTGGCGTCACCTGAATGCGCGCATCGTGCCAGAACGGATGGTCGGGCGGCAAAGGTTCCTGGGAAAAGGCATCCAGCGCCGCGCCGCGCAGCCGCCCCTCGTCCAGGCAGGCCAGCAGGTCTTCGGCGACCAGATGGTCGCCGCGCGCGATATTGATCAGATAAGCGTCGGGCCGCAATTGCTGGAACAAGGAACGGCACAGGATCCCGCGCGTGTCGCCGGTCAGCGGCAGCACGTTCACCAGCACGCGGGTGCGCGCCAGAAAATCCGCCAGCCCGTCCCGCCCGAAAGACTCGGTGCCCACAACCGGGCGACCACTACGCGACCAGACGGCCACCGGGTATTCCAGCGCCGCGCAGGCCTGCGCGACCCGGGCCCCCATCATACCGGCCCCCATGACACCCACGGTCCAGGCCGACCGGTCGATGTCCGCCAGCGGCTGCCAGCGGGCCAGCGCCTGCTGCGCGGCATAGCGGCCCAGATCGCGGGATTCGCGGATCAGATAATGCAGGACGTATTCAGCCATCTGCACGGCCATGCCGCCGTCTTCCATCCGGACCAGGGTAATCCGATCGGACAGACCCGGCATGTGCAACAGGGCATCGACCCCCGCGCCCAGGTTGAACAGGTATTTCAGCCCAGGCTCGCGGTCGAACAAACCTGCTGGCGGGGCCCACACCACCGCGGCATCGGCCCGCCCCGACGGTTCCTCGTCGTCCCACAGACGCACCCGATGATCCGGCAAAGCCGCCTGCAGGGCACGCACCCATTCCAGCGGATTCGACTCGTGACGAGAGGCAAAGACAATTTCCATGTTCAAGCATCCGATCCGACGTTGACTCACCCGCGCAGAGGTGGATCCAGTCCCCGGGACTGTAGCATAGGAACTTTGATCCGTATTTTCCCCAGGTCCGATAAAAGTACCAGCATCCGGCCAAAATGTGCATTTCCGCATATTGCTAACATGTTTATGATTTTTTCATCCCACCCAGGGACGCCACCCAAGGAGATGAAAACATGAGCCAAGCCGTCACCGTCCTGACCCAACCGGACGCCGCCACAATACTGGAAAAAGTCCAGGCCATCCTGCCCGAGATCGCCGCCCGCGCCGCCCAGGCGGAACAGGACCGCATGGTGCCGGCGGAAAACATTGCCCTGCTGAAACAAACAGGCCTGCACCGCGCGTTCCAGCCCAGGGCCTACGGCGGGCTGGAACTGTCCCTGCCGGAATTCGCCCAGTGCGTCGTCGCACTGGCGGGCGCCTGCGGTGGCACCGCCTGGGCCTTCAGCCTGCTGTGCACTCACAGCCACCAGCTGGCCATGTTCCCGAAGCAACTGCAAGACGAAATCTGGGGCGGTGACCCCGACGCCACCGCCAGCAGCAGCATCGCGCCCTTCGGCCGGACCGAGGAAACCGAGGGCGGCATCCTCATCAGCGGCGAGATGGGCTGGAGCAGCGGCTGCGACCATGCGCAATGGGCCATCGTCGGCTTCAACCGCCTGAACGCGGCCGGCGAGAAGACCTACTGCTTTGCAGTCCTGCCGCGCCAGGATTACACGATCCGGGATGACTGGTTTGCCATCGGCATGCGGGGCAGCGGCTCCAAAACCCTGGTGATCGACAAGGCCTTCGTGCCCAATCACCGGATCCAGGCCGCCAAGGACATGATGGAGGGCAAATCCGCCGGCTTCGGCCTCTACCCGGACAGCAAAATCTTCTACACCCCCTACCGTCCCTATTTCGCGAGCGGCTTTTCAGCCATCAGCCTGGGGGTCGCCGAGCGAATGCTGCAGGCCTTCAAGGAAAAGACCCGGAACCGGGTTCGCGCCTACACCGGCGCCAACGTCGGCACCGCCACTCCCGCCCTGATGCGGCTGGCGGAATCCACCCATCAAGTGGCCGCCGCACGCGCCTTTCTGGAAAAGACCTGGGATGACCATCGGGCCCATGGCGAAGCGAAACGCTACCCCAGCCGCGAAACACTGACCTACTGGCGCACCAACCAGGCCTACGCCGTCAAGATGTGCGTCCAGGCCACGAACCGCCTGTTCGAGGCCGCCGGCGCCGGCGCCTGGTTCGAAACCAATGAGATGCAGCGCCTGTTCCGCGACAGTCACATGACGGCCGCCCATGCCTACACGGACTACGACGTCTGCGCGCAGATACTGGGGCGCGAACTGATGGGCCTGGAACCCGACCCGACCATGATCTGAGGAAGGAACGACGCCATGGATGCCATCCACCGGGCCGAATCCGAAGTGATCGACTCCCGCTGCCTGCGACGCGCCCTGGGCAATTTCGCAACCGGCGTGACCATCATGACCGCCCACGACGGCACGCGTACGGTGGGTGTCACGGCCAACAGCTTCAGTTCCGTGTCGCTGGACCCGCCCCTGATCCTCTGGAGCATCTCCAAGCGGTCAGGCAGCTATCCGGTATTCGAGCAGGCCAGCCATTTTGCCGTGAACGTGCTGGCCGCCGACCAGATCACCGTGTCCGACCAGTTCGCCCACCCCTGCGACGACCGGTTTGCCGGCGTGGGGTATCGCCAGGGCCGTGGCCGATGCTTGCTGCTGGAAGGCACCAGCGCCGGCTTTCAGTGCGAAAAATTCCAGACGCTGGATGGGGGCGACCACTGGATCCTGATCGGCCGGGTCATCGCCTTCGAGGATCATGGACGCGCCCCGCTGCTCTACCACCAGGGCGCCTACGCTACGGCCCTGCCGCACCCGCATCACGAAGCCATATCGGTCCGGTAGCTGCCGGGTGCCACGCCCACATGACGCAGAAAGAACCGGCCGAAATAGGCCGGGTCCTCGAAGCCCAGGCTGTACCCTACCTGGCTGACTGACTGACTGGTGGACAGCAGCAGGCGGCGCGCCTCCTGGATCAGGCGCTCGTTGATCAGCTTCTTGGGGGGCTTGCCTGCCACCTGGCGGCAGACGTCATGCAGCCGCTGTTCGGTCACCCCCAGGCTGCCTGCATAGCGCGGCAGTGTCCAGTGGTCCCGGAATCGCGCTTCGATCAGGGCGCCAAAACCCCGAAAAATCTGAAGCTCCTCGCGGCAGGACGGGGGCGTCTCCAGCGCCTGGGATGACAGGCGCAACAGACCGATGAAGACCAGCCGCGCCAACAACAGCAGGCTCTGGGAACGTCCCGGCCGGCCGCCGGAATATTCGGTGTGCAACTGGTCGAACAGACAGACCATCCGGCGCGCCTCATCAGCATGATCGCCCACCAACGTCCCCAGCGCCAGGCACACGGGCATCACGGCGGACTGCCCGCTGGGCCAGGTCGTTTCGTCATCCAGCATGGGCCACAGCAGTTGCTGGTCCACCGTCAGCACATAGCCGTCGGCATCGTCCTCCGTGACGAAGGCGTGCAGAAAGGCTGGCGGCGTCAGGAACACCATCGGCCCGCGCAGCTGATACAGCACGTCTTCCAGCTGCACGCGCACCGCGCCATCCCGCACATAATGGACCTGGAAGAACCGGTCGTGGCGGTGTGTGAACATGCTGCGACCGAGCTGGCTGGCCAGCGTGCCCAGCGCCTCGCAGTGCAGGCCGGCATCGGCCAGCTGCGGACCCGCCAGATCGGTCAGGTCGAGATTGGGGATGTCAGGCCGCGACATGGCAAAAGATCCCACGGGGTTCAGGCCAAAATAAGAGTTGTAAATATAGCATTCCCCTACTAGAGGCCCACTTTCCAGTGACCCCGTCCACAAGGCAGGAGGCTCTCATGTTGCGCAGATTTCTCTCTTTTTTTCTGGTCGGCTCGATGCTTTTGTTTTCGGCTCTGGCCACGGCAGCCACCGCTCCACACCGGCTGCTTCCTGGATCTGAGCGTGCAGGACAACCTGCTGCTGGGCGGTCAGTCCCTGCCCCCCGCGCAGGCCAGGCGCCAGCTGGATCCGCTGTATGACCGCTTTCCGATCCTGAAGCAAAAGCGCCGCGATCCCGGCAGCAGCCTGTCCGGGGGGCAACGCAAGATCCACGGCGTGGCAAAGGCGCTGGCCAGCCGCCCCAAGTTGCTGATCATGGACGAGCCCTCGGCCGGACTGTCGCCACTGTTCGTGAAGGAAGTCATCCAGGTCCTGGGGCAGTTCCGCGAAACCGGCCTTTCCCTGCTGGTCGCCGAGCAGAACGTGAAATTTCTGGATCTGGCCGACCGTGTCTACACCCTGGAGGGCGGCCGGGTGGGATTCGAAGGCACGGTGGCAGCCATGCACGCCGATGCCGCGCTGGAGCGGGCCTATTTCGGGCTGAAGTCCAGCCCGATACCGTCGTCCACCGGGCAGTCCACCTACTTAGCGAAATGACGTTGCAACCGCAGAGTCTGGGCCTGGTTCAGGCGCTTGGCTTCTTGTTCGGCGTAGTCGCTTTCTCCCGGCTCGTACTGACCGTCATACATGCAACTGCGGGGGCTCCACCGGCACTGACTGTCACGGCTCACGGCCCCGCCTCCACCCAGGGAATCACCGCCACCGGAAGCGCAGCCGGAGATCAGGACGAGGAAAAACAGCGCGGCGCCGGTCTGGCTGATTCGTTGGATGGACATTCTTCTGACCCTGCGAAGCTGAAATAGCTGTTTTTATAGCAGATTCCGGAAGACGCCTATGTAGCGAAACGAAAAGGCGGGACCCCTATATTTCAAGGGGCCCCGCCACACTGCGCTAACTACCTGTTTACCTGAGCAAACAGGTTGGTGGTTTTTTAGATCACCGCAACTTGCGTTGCGCAAGGACCTTTTTGCCCTTGGCCAACCACGAAGGAAACGCGCTGGTTTTCTTCGAGGGATTTATGACCAGAGCCCTGAATCTCGCTGAAGTGTACGAAGAGATCCTTTCCGCCATTATCCGGCGTGATGAAGCCGAAGCCTTTGTCGTTGTTGAACCACTTCACGACACCTGTTTCTGTTTTCAAAGTCAATCCTAATATCTGTGTAGGGATAAATTGTCCCGTTTGCTAGTTTCACCGATGCACATCAATAAAGATAGGCCTGTTTCAAAACGATACAAACTATCCTGACTGAACAGCCGGGTGGCAATTGGCATCCTTCATCGGGATGCCCCTGGCAAACGGGTCTGATACAAAAAAGACCCGGATTTTCATCCGGGCCCCGCATGTACTGGTGGGCTGTGAGTGGCTCGAACACTCGACCGACGGATTAAGAGTCCGCTGCTCTACCAACTGAGCTAACAGCCCGTCGCAAGTTTTTGCGAAGAACGAAATAATACACGAATTCACGAGGCCATGCAAAAACTGATCGGCCGATCTACCCGGGAATGCATCCATACCCGCGGCCCGAGGCCTCATTCACACGCATGAAAGCCGCTGGAACTACACCGCCGTCGCCAGCTCTGCCGCCAGCCCGACGTAGCTGCGCGGCGTCATGGCCAGCAGCCGCGCCTTCGGTTCGGCGGGCAGATCCAGGCCCGTAATGAATTCCCGCAGGGCGTCTTGCGTGATGCCCTTGCCACGCGTCAGTGCCTTCAGTTGTTCGTAGGGCTGCGGCAGACCGTAACGCCGCATGACGGTCTGGACCGGCTCGGCCAGGATTTCCCAGCAGGCGTCGATGTCGGCGTCGATGGCCGCCGCGTTCAGTTCCAGCTTGCCCAGACCGCGCAGGCAGGCGTCATAGGCCACCAGGCTATAGCCCAGCGCCACACCCAGATTGCGCAGCACCGTAGAGTCGGTCAGATCCCGCTGCCAACGCGACACGGGCAGTTTTTCCGACAGATGCCGCAAGACCGCATTGGCCAGGCCCAGATTGCCCTCCGAGTTTTCGAAGTCGATCGGATTGACCTTGTGCGGCATGGTCGACGAGCCGACCTCGCCTTCCTTCAGACGCTGCTTGAAGTAGCCCAGCGAGATGTAGCCCCAGACGTCCCGATTCAGATCCAGGAGGATGGTGTTGGCTCGGGCGATGGCATCGAACAGCGCCGCCATCCAGTCATGCGGCTCGATCTGGATGGAATACGGGTTCTGGGTCAGACCCAGGCCGCCCAGGACTCCGCCGGCGAAGGCTGGCCAATCGATTTCAGGATAGGCGGCCAGATGGGCGTTGTAATTGCCCGTGGCGCCATTCATCTTGGCCAGCGGCTGCACGGCGCGGATTGCCTCCAGCGCGCGATCCAGGCGGGCCACGACGTTGGCGAATTCCTTGCCCACGGTGCTGGGCGTGGCCGGTTGGCCATGGGTGCGCGACAACAGCGGTTGGCCGGCGTGCTGGCGGGCCAGTTCACGCAGGCGCGCTGCCACGGTTTCCAGCACGGGCACCACGCACTGCGACCGCGCGCGACCCAGCATCAGGGCATGCGAGGTATTGTTGATGTCCTCGGATGTGCAGGCGAAATGAATGAATTCCGCCGCCTGCGATAGCTCGGCGTCATCGGCAACCTGCTCCTTCAGCCAGTACTCGACCGCTTTGACGTCATGGTTGGTGGTGCGCTCGATAGCCTTGATGCGCGCAGCGTCGGCTTCGGAAAAATCCCGCACCAGCGCCTGCAGCCGCGCCCGCGTCGCCGGAGAAAAAACCGGCAGTTCGGGCAGCCCGGCATCGGCAAGCCCGATCAGCCAGGCAATTTCGACCTCGACGCGATGGGCCATGAAACCGGCCTCGGACAGGAAGGGTCTCAGGGGATCGGCTTTTGCCGCGTAACGCCCGTCCAGGGGCGACAGCGCATTCAGGGCGCTCAGGGTGGAATCGATCTGCATGTGAGGGATCAGCAATGAAAGTGAGCGCCGGCAGGCAACCCGGGACAGGACGCGAACGCCCGCTGGAAACAGATACCCATAAGGTCGCCAGCGGATAATCGCAAGTGGTCAAGCCGCGATTTTATCATTTGACCCCAGGTGTCAAGCCCGTGACTGGGAGTGGGCGGATATACCACACCCAATCATAAAATCCTGTGAAAAACCGGATTCGTCGCGTACTGGATCTGGATCCCCTCCACTGCCCTGCTATACTTTTTTTGCCTTGGACTACCCCTGCTTCGCCATGAGATTAATCGGTTCCCTGACCAGCCCCTACGTCCGCAAGGTCCGGATCGTGCTGGCGGAGAAAAAACTCGACTATGAACTGATCCTTGACGACCCCTGGGCGGCCGGGAATCAGGTGACCGCGCACAACCCCCTTGGCAAGGTCCCCTGTCTGCTCCTCGACGAAAACGAAGCCCTGTTCGATTCGCGCGTCATCGTGGAATATCTGGACACGCTTTCGCCCGTCGGGCGCCTGATCCCGCCGCCGGGCCGGGAACGCATCGAGGTCAAGCGCTGGGAAGCCACCGCCGACGGCATCATGGACGCGGCAGCCGCCGCGTTCCTGGAAACCCATCGCAGGCCCGAAGCCCAACGCAACACCGACTGGGTCCAGCGACAGACCGCCAAGATCCAGGCCGGTCTGGACTACATGAACACCTTGCTGGGCGAACAGCCCTATTGCACGAGCGTCAATCTGTGCCTGGCCGACATCGCCGTCGGCGCCGCCCTGGGCTACCTGGACCTGCGCAGTCCGGAACTGGACTGGCGATCGCAATACCCCAATCTGGCCCGTCTGGCCGAGAAGCTCGAAACCCGGCCATCGTTCGTCTCGACGCGCCCGCCCGCCGCCTGATCCTCATCAGGCGATGATCCCGCCTCCCAGGCAGATATCCCCGTCATACAGCACGGCCGACTGGCCGGGCGTCACGGCCCACTGCGGATCCTGGAACGCCAGGCTGAACGCCGCCGCGTCGCGCACGCTGAGCGTGCAGGGCGCATCCGCCTGGCGGTAGCGCGTCTTGGCGCCATAGGCGCCGGGCGTGGGTGGCTCGCCGGCCACCCAGCTGGCATCCTGGGCGGTCAGGGTCGGGCTGAGCAGCCAGGGGTGATCGTGCCCCTGGACCACATACAGGGTATTGTCCGCCATGCTCTTGCGGGCCACGTACCAGGCGTCCGCCGTGCCATCGTCGCGCTGCGCACCCTGCACGCCGCCGATCCCCAGGCCCTTGCGCTGCCCCAGTGTGTAGAAGGCCAGCCCCTGGTGCTCACCCAGCGGCAGCCCCTCGGGTGTGCGCATGGGACCCGGCCTGGTCGGCAGATACCGGTTCAGGAATTCCCGGAAGGGCCGTTCGCCGATGAAGCAGATGCCGGTGGAATCTTTCTTGGCGGCGTTGGGCAAGCCGATCTCGTGCGCGATGCGACGCACCTCGGTCTTGCGCACTTCCCCCAGGGGAAAGACGGTGCGCGATAGCTGGGCCTGGTTCAGGCGATGCAGGAAATAGCTCTGATCCTTGGTGGCATCGACCGCCTTGAGCAGCTGGCTGCGCACACCGGCATCCGTACGGACACGCCGCACCCGGGCGTAGTGTCCAGTGGCAATGTAGTCCGCCCCCAGGCTCATGGCATGATCCAGGAAGGCCTTGAACTTGATTTCGGCGTTACACAACACGTCCGGATTGGGCGTGCGTCCGGCGGAATATTCCCGCAGGAACTCGGCGAAGACGCGGTCCTTGTATTCGGCGGCGAAATTGACTGCCTCGATGTCCACTCCGACCACGTCAGCCACGCTGGCCGCATCCAGCCAGTCCTGGCGCGACGAGCAGTACTCGCTGTCGTCGTCATCTTCCCAGTTTTTCATGAACAGGCCGATGACCTGGTAGCCCTGCTGCTTCAACAGCCACGCGGAAACCGACGAATCCACACCGCCGGACATGCCGACCACGATCCGGGCACCGGGCGCCGGCATCCCATCCGCAATCCGGGGTGCGTCAACCATGCAGGGCCTCGTCGACCGTCTCGATCCAGTGGCGCACCGGAGTCTGGGTCCCCCCCTGCAAGTGACAGATGCAGCCGACGTTGGACGACACGATGGTATCGGGCAGCGTCGTCTGGATGGCCTGCAGCTTGCGGTCTCTCAGTGACACGGACAGCGCCGGCTGCGTGATGGAATACGTCCCCGCCGAACCGCAACACAGGTGGGATTCGCCAAAGGCCTGCAGATCGAAGCCCAGTTCCGTCAGCAGACGCTCGGTCAGGGGACGCAAGCCCTGCCAGTGCTGCAGGGTGCAGGGCGGGTGAAAGGCGCAGCGGCCGGGCGCGCGGCGCATTTTCGCGCGCACGTCGGCGGCCAGAGGCGCCAGGAACTCGGCAATGTCTTTCACGTAGGGCATCAGTCGCGCCGCACGCTCGGCATAGACCGGATCGTACTGAAGATGGTGCGCATAGTCCTTGATCATGCCGCCACAGCCCGATGCGTTGACGACCACGGCCTCGACCTGGCCGGATTCCAGCAGCGGCAGCCAGGCGTCCACATTGGCGCGCATCTGGTCGCGGGCGGCTTCCTGGGCATCCAGGTGGAAATTGATGGCCCCACAACAGCCGGATCGCGCAGCGAACCGCGTGCCGACCCCGACCGCATCCAGTACGCGCTGCGTCGCGGCATCGATGGACGGCAGCATGGCCGGCTGCACACAATTGGCCAGCATCAGCACCTGGCGGGCATGGCGCCCCGGCTGATCCGGCAGGGGTCCGGCCGGCCGCGTGGCGGCAATCTTGGCCTTCAGCATCGCGGGCAGCACCGGACGCACCCAGCGCCCGATCCTGTACAGGGTGCCGAACGCGGGCGACATCAGCAAGCGGCGCAGGACAACGCGCAACAGGCGCTGGTTCCAGGGGCGTTCCACGCGATCGCTGACCAACTGGCGGCCAATGTCCACCAGCTTGCCGTATTCCACACCCGACGGACAGGTGGTTTCGCAATTGCGGCAGGTCAGACAGCGATCCAGGTGCTGCTGGGTCACATAAGTGGGCTGGGCGCCTTCCAGCACCTGCTTGATCTGATAGATCCGGCCGCGCGGGCTGTCCAGCTCGTCCCCCAGAATCTGGTAGGTGGGACAGGTCGCCAGACAGAAGCCGCAATGTACGCAGCGACGCAGGATTTCATCGGCTTCACGGCCGACATCCGTGTCGCGCGCCCAGTCGGCAAGTTGGGTTTGCATGATCGATCCTCAGAATTCCGGAACCAGCCGACGGGCATTGAAGACCCCGGTCGGGTCAAATTCTTGTTTGAGCCGCCGGTGGATCTGCATCACACCGGACGAGAGCGGATGAAAGGTGGGAACATCCCGGGACACGCCGCCGCGGTGATAGAGGCCGGCGGAGCCGCCCAGCGCCTGTACCCGGGCACGCAGAGCCGCCGCATCCTGATCGCCGGCCAGCCAGCGCAAGCCCCCACCCCATTCATGCAGGGTCGGCCCCAGGCCCAGCGCGGGCACCCGAGGCGGCAAGCTGACGCGCCACAGCGGGCGCTGGCGGAAGAAGGCATGCGTCTGATCGCGCAACCCCAGCCAGAAGGCGGCGGCCTCGGCGTCGTTCAAGGACTCGCCACCAATGGTCGTCTGAGCCTGACGGACCGCGGATTCATTGCCCGACAGCCGGACCGCCAACCGGCCGCCCTGTTGCGGATCATCCAGCCAGGCCGTGGCCGAAATGGGAAGCGGCTTTGCGCGCCAGGACAGGCACCGACGCAGGGCGGTGGCTTCGTCCACCGCCAGCACCCGCGTGACCTCGAATCGGGGCCGAGGCATGACCTTAATGGAGATTTCCACCAATGCCCCCAGGACGCCCAGCGAGCCCGCCAGCAACCGCGACACATCGTAGCCGGCCACGTTCTTCATGACTTCGCCGCCAAAGCGCAAGATATTGCCCTCGGCGCCAAGCAGCCGCGTGCCGAGTACAAAATCGGCCAGCGCGCCCGCAGCCATGCGGCGCGGACCGGACAGCCCCGTCGCCACGCAGCCGCCCAGTGTCCCTGCCGCGCCAAAGCGGGGCGGCTCGAACGCCAGCATCTGGCCCTGGGCAGCCAGCAGGTCTTCGATTTCCGTCAACGGCGTGCCGGCGCGCGCGGTGAGCACCAGTTCGGAGGGCTCATAGCCCACCACCCCGCGATACTCCGACAGGTCCAGCCAGCTGACCGCATCGCCCGATGGCAGCGGCTCACCATAAAAGAGGCGTGTGCCGCCTCCGCGGATCAGGAGCGGTCGCTGGGCGGCGCGCGCCGCGACCACCTGCTCGCTCAGTTCAGACAGGACGAATTCCATAGGACCACTTTAGAATCGAGGAATGTCGGGAAAGCTCAGCTCACCCTGATGGACATGCATTTTTCCATACTCGGCGCAACGCACCAGGGTCGGAATGAGCTTGAGCGGATTGAGCAGGCCGTAAGGGTCGAATGCCCGCTTGAGCGCCGAGAACGCGTCGAGTTCCTCGCGCGAGAACTGTGAGCACATCTGGTTCATCTTCTCGAGGCCCACCCCGTGTTCCCCCGTGATGGTGCCCCCCACCCGGACACAGAGTTCCAGGATGGCCGCGCCAAAGGATTCCGCGCGTTCGACCTCGTCGGGCTGGTTGGCATCGAACAGAATGAGCGGATGCAGGTTGCCGTCCCCGGCATGAAAGACATTCGAGCAGCGCAGCTTGAACTGGCCTTCCATATCGGCGATGGCGCTCAGCACTTTGCCCAGATGCCGGCGCGGAATGGTGCCGTCCATGCAATAGTAGTCGGGCGAGATCCGGCCGGCGGCGGGAAAGGCGTTTTTGCGGCCGGCCCAGAATTTCAACCGTTCAGTCTCGGAGGAAGACACCTGCAGCCGGGTCGCGCCGGCCTCTCGCAACAAGGCCTCGACCCGGGCGATCTCTTCGGCGACCTCGTCGGGCGTGCCATCGGACTCGCACAGCAGGATGGCCTCGGCATCCAGGTCGTAGCCGGCCTTCACAAAGGGCTCGACCATGTGCACCGCGCGCTTGTCCATCAGTTCCAGCCCGGCCGGGATGATGCCGTCGGCGATGATGCGCGTCACGCCCTCGCCCGCCACCTCCACCCCGGGGAAGCTGGCCATCACCACCTGCGCCAGCTGTGGACGCGGAATCAGGCGCACGGTGACTTCGGTCACCAGCCCCAGCATGCCCTCGGAGCCGATGAACGCCTGCAACAAATTCAGGCCCGGCGCATCGGGCGCCTCGCCCCCGAGCTCGATGACTTCGCCCTCGATGGTGACCATCCGCACCCGCAGCACGTTGTGTACCGTCAAGCCGTACTTCAGGCAATGCACCCCGCCGGAGTTTTCCGCCACGTTGCCGCCTATCGAGCAGGCGATCTGGCTGGAAGGATCGGGCGCGTAGTACAGGCCATGGGGCGCGGCCGCCTCGGAGATCGCCAGATTGCGCACGCCGGGCCCCACCACAGCCATACAGGTTTCGGGGTCCAGGCGCACGATGCGGTTCAATTTGGCCAGCCCGATCACCACACCCTGCGGGTGCGGGGTGGCGCCCCCTGACAGCCCGGTGCCGGAACCGCGCGGCACCACCGGCACATTGTGCTCGTGACAGGCCTTCAGCAGTTCAATGACCTGCGCCTCGTTTTCCGGCAGCACCACCACAGGCGGCAGTTCACGGTACAGCGACAGGCCGTCGCACTCGTAGACGCGTGTCTGATCGACCCGCGTCAGGATGCAGTGAGCCGGCAATTTCTGGCCGATCCGGGCCAGAAAACCGGGAAAATCCGGCACGATGGCATGTGGTTCGGTGACCGGGGAAGCGATGTCCATGCAGTTTCCTTGTGCTCAGGCCACCGAGGGCGGCAGCATCTTGCCCGGATTGAGGGTGTTGCGCGGGTCCAGCGCTGTCTTTAGCGCGCGCATGACGTCGAGCGCATCGGCGCCGTGTTCCGCCTGCATGAAAACCTGCTTGTGCAGACCCACGCCATGTTCTCCCGTGCACGTGCCTTCCATGGCGATGGCACGTTCGACCAGCCGGTGATTCAGGCGTTCGGACTCGTTCCATTCGGCATCGCTGTCCGGATCCAGCAGCATCAGCACGTGGAAATTGCCGTCGCCCACGTGCCCCACGATGGTGTAGGGAAAAGGCGCGGCATCCAGTTCGCGCGCGGTCTCGCCCACGCATTCGGCCAGCCGGGAAATCGGCACACAGACGTCCGTCGTACTGGCGCGGCACCCGGGGCGCAGCTGCACGCCCGCGAAATACGCGTTGTGCCGCGCCGTCCACAGGCGGTTGCGGTCTTCCGGGCGTTCCGCCCAGTCGAAATCCTGGCCGCCAAGATCGCCCGTGATCTGCTGGACCAGTTCGGCCTGCTCGCGCACGCCTGCGGGGCTGCCGTGGAATTCGAACAGCAGCAAGGGCGATTCGCGCAGGGCCAGATGGCTGTAGCGGTTGGTGGCACGCACGGCGCCGACGTCCATGAATTCCACCCGGGCGATCGGGACACCCATCTGGATGATCTGGATGACGCTGCGCACGGCCGAATCCAGATCGGGAAAATTGCAGACGGCGGCCGACACGGCCTCTGGCTGCGGATACAACCGCACCGTCACTTCGACAATAATGCCCAGCGTGCCTTCGCTGCCCACGAACAGGCGGGTCAGGTCGTAGCCCGACGAGGACTTGCGCGCCCGGTTGGCGGTTTCGATGATGCGCCCGTCGGCCGTGACGACCTTCAGGGACATGACGTTCTCGCGCATGGTCCCGTAGCGCACGGCGTTGGTGCCGGACGCGCGCGTCGCCGACATGCCGCCCAGACTGGCGTCCGCCCCCGGATCGATGGGAAAGAACAGGCCGGTTTCGCGCAAGGATTCGTTCAGCTGCTTGCGCGTGACGCCCGCCTGCACCGTGGCGGTGAAGTCTTCGGCATGTACGTTCAGGATCTTGTTCATGCCCGATAGATCCAGGCAAACCCCACCCTGCACCGCCAGCAGATGGCCTTCCAGCGAAGAACCCGCGCCATAGGGAATCAGGGCGATCCGATGGTCGTTGCAATGGCGCGCCACCCAGGCGACCTCGTCCACGGACTGCGCGAACACCACGACGTCGGGCAGCATCGCCGGATAAGGCGACTCGTCACGGCCATGATGATCGCGCACCGGTTGCGCAGTCGAGCATCGCTCGCCAAATCGCTGCCGCAGGGTTGCCAGAAAGCCTTCCGGCAACGGTCGCGGCTGCTGTACCAAATGCAGTGTATCCATGTTCGATCCTGAAAACGGGATTCGTCGGGTCAACCGGATCGGGCGGCTGACAGGCAAGGCATCAGGCGGCACTGCCGACCGATTCGCGATCGGCGGTGGCCAGCCGCTGACGACGCACGCGCACGGCAGCCGCCAGGCGATCCAGCAGCGCTACCGAGGTATCCCAGTCGACACAGCCATCGGTGATGCTCTGACCATACACCAGCGGGCGCCCCGGAACCAGGTCCTGACGGCCGCCCACCAGATGACTTTCGATCATGACGCCGAACAGGCGGGAATCCCCCGCCTCGACCTGCCGGCAGATGTCCTCGACGACCTCGGGTTGGCGAGTGTAATCCTTATGGCTGTTGGCGTGGCTGGCATCCACCATGATGCGTGCGGGCATACCCGCCTTTTCCAGGGCCTGGGCCGCCGCCTGCACGTGTTCGGCCTGATAATTGGGGGCCTTGCCGCCGCGCAGGATGATGTGGCAGTCCTCGTTGCCGCGGGTGGACACGATGGCCGAATGGCCGCCCTTCGTCACCGACAGAAAATAATGGGAGTTCGATGCCGCTTTCATGGCGTCGATGGCGATGCGCGTATCCCCCGTCGTACCGTTCTTGAAGCCCACCGGGCACGACAGCCCGGACGCCAGCTCACGGTGCACCTGACTTTCGGTCGTGCGCGCGCCAATGGCCCCCCAAGACACCAGATCGGCAATATATTGCGGCGTGATCATGTCCAGGAATTCGCAGCCGGCCGGCAGACCCAGCGCATTGATGTGGATCAGCAGTTCGCGGGCGGTGCGCAGGCCCTGGTTGATGTCGAAGCTGCCGTCCAGGCCCGGGTCGTTGATCAGTCCCTTCCAGCCGACTGTGGTGCGAGGCTTCTCGAAGTACACCCGCATGATGATCTCCAGATCGGCGGCGTACTTCTGGCGTTGTTCCACCAGCAGGCGGGCGTATTCCATGGCGGCCTTGGTGTCGTGAATGGAGCACGGCCCGATCACCACCACCAGGCGGTCGCTCTGGCCATACAGCACGTCGTGCACGGCATGCCGCGCATCATGCACGGTGCCGGAAATCGCCGGTGTGCAGGGAAACTCGCGCATCACGTGCGCGGGCGGCGCCAGTTCACGGATTTCCCGGATGCGGATATCGTCGGTATTGTGTGACACGGTCTTGCTCCAATCATGAATCCGGTGTTCAGGGCAGCAACAAAAAAGCCGCCTGGCATCGCCGGCGGCTTTTGGGGAATTTGTTGACTACCTGAATGTACAGCGATTCCCTTCCTCCACCAGCGGCTTCAGAAACGGAAAAAAATAAAAGAAATAGGGAATCGAGTGCATTGGATGATCCTAGCACAACAAAAAGCGACAGGCAAGAATGAATGAACTAGAGAGGGGCCGAAACCGTCGACAGCCAGAAGCTATTGATTCGATATGAATTGATTAGTACACTAATGATTCTATAATAGATGGTTCCGGCAGCGATTATTTCATGCAGATGAATAATTTCGCTGCCACCCGGACGAGGCCAGATGACTTGGCCCTCATGTCTCACACGGAACCAGGAGCCCCACCATGAACACCTCCCTGAAATCCTGCCTGCTGGCCACTGCCGCCGCCAGCACGCTTGGCCTGGCCCCCACCGCCCAATCCGCCGATCTGGCCGCCATCCAGAAATCCGGTACGATCCGCATCGCCATCGCCAACGAGATCCCTTATGGCTACATGGACCTGAATGGCCAGGCCAAGGGCGTCGGCCCCGATGTGGCAAAGCACATCGCCAAGGCCCTGGGGATCCCGAAGATCCAATGGACCACCACCAGCTTCGGCTCGCTGATTCCAGGCCTGCAGGCGGATCGCTATGACATGGTGGCCGCCGAGATGGCGATCCTGCCGCAACGCTGCCAGCAGGTCGCCTTCTCGGAACCTGATAGCTCCTATGGCGAAGGCCTGCTGGTCGCCAAGGGCAACCCCGAGAATCTCCATGACTATGGCAACTTCGCCAAATCAGGCCACAAGATCGCCATCATGGCGGGTGCCGACCAGCTGGAGATGCTGCAAGCGCTGAAAGTTCCGGCGGACCGGATCGTCACCATCGCCAATAACGCCGACGCCATTGCGACGGTCTCCACCGGCCGGGCGGCTGGCTACGCCGCCACCAGCCTGACCGTCAGTCAGCTGGCTACAAAGGGCAAGGGCAAGGTCGAAGCCGCCAGAGACTTCAAGGATCCGGTCATCAACGGCCAGCCGGTCCGCAGCTGGGGGGGCTTCACTTTTTCCCGGGATTCCGCAAAGCTGCGCGAGGCCGTCAACCAGGAACTGGCCAAGTTCAAGAAGACGGACACATGGAAACAGATCATGACCCAGTACGGGTTCTCGAGCGAGGACGCCTCGCAATCCTTCCAGCGCACCACGGCGCAGCTGTGCAAGGGCTGAATGACCCATGGACTGGCTGTCGTACCTGCCGCCGCTGCTGACGGGCGCCCGCGTCACCATCGAACTGACGGTGTACTCCACCGTGCTGGGGGCGCTGTTTGCCTTTCTCTTCGGCATCGGACGTCTGTCGCGGTCCCGGGCCTGTCGGTGGACCTCGATCTGCGTGATCGAGGTCTTTCGCGGGACATCCCTGCTGGTTCAGCTCTTCTGGCTGTTCTTCGCCCTGCCGGTCCTGGGCCAGGCGCTGGGCATTGACCTGCGGCTGCCGCCGGTCGCTGCCGGAACCCTGGCGCTGGCCCTGAATATCGGCGCCTATGGCGCCGAGGTGGTCCGGGGCGCCATCCAGGCAGTACCGCTGAACCAGCACGAGGCGGCAAAGGCCCTGGATTTCACGCCCCGGCAAACCCTCTGGCGCATCTGCATCCCGCAGGCGGTCCCGGAGATGTTGCCCAGCTTCAGCAACCTGGCCGTCCAGAATCTGAAGGACACTGCGCTGGTGTCGCTGATCGGCCTGGGCGATATGGCCTTCCAGGCCGAACGCATCCGCAACTTCACGCAGGACAGCGTTTCGGTCTATACCCTTCTGCTGCTGATGTATTTCGGCATGGCCCTGGTCCTGGCCGCCGGCATGCACGTCCTGGAAGGGCGTGTCGGCCGCTGGCGAGTGGGAAGGAGCTAGCCATGCTGTTCGGCATCGAATGGAACACCGCCAACGACTGGACGTTCGCCTGGTCCATCCTGCCCATCCTGCTGCATGGGATGGTCGTGACCATCGAGGCGACGTTGCTGGGCTTTCTGGTGGGTGCCGCGCTGGGCCTGGTGCTGGCCGGCCTGAAGGCTTCCCGGCTGCGCCTGATTGCCTGGCCGGCGCGCCTGCTGACGGAATTCCTGAGGGACACCCCGCTGCTGGTCCAGCTGTTTTTCCTGTATTACGTGCTGCCGGAGTACGGTCTGGTGCTGTCCGCCTTCCTGACCGGCGCACTGGCCCTGGGCGTGCAGTACAGCGCCTACATGTCCGAAGTCTATCGCGCCGGCCTGGAGTCGATCACGCAGGGCCAGACCGAAGCCGCCCGGGCACTGGATATTTCTCCGCTGCGCACCTTCACTGTGATCATCCTGCCCCAGGCCATTCCACGGATCATCCCGGCGCTGGGCAACTATCTGGTATCCATCATGAAGGATGTCCCCGTCCTGTCGGTGGTCTCGATCCTGGAAATGCTGAACGTCGCCCGCATCATCGGCGACCGCAGCTTCAACTACATGGTGCCCTTGACCATGGTCGGCGTGCTGTACCTGATCCTGACCCTGATCGCCGCAGCCGGCGTGCGTTATCTGGATAAACGGTTGCCCAAGCGCGGCATTCCGCTGCGCGGATGAACATGGCCCCTGGCCCCTGGCCCCTTCCCCGATAAAGGAATCCATGAATACCTTACCCGCCTCTGATATCGAGTCGTCCACAACCCAACCGTCCCCCATCATCGTCATGGACAAGGTGGTCAAGCGGTTTGGCGACGTCACCGTCCTGAATCAGCTGGATTTCCAGGTTGCCAAGGGCGAAAAGGTCACCATCATCGGCCCGTCCGGGTCCGGGAAATCCACGGTCCTGAGGATTCTGATGACGCTGGAATCCATCGATGGAGGCCTGATCCACGTCGCCGGCAAACCCCTGTGGCACGAATACCGCAATGGTCAGGCAGTACCCGCCAGCGAGCCCCATCTGCGCACCATGCGCAAGGAAATGGGCATGGTGTTCCAGCAGTTCAATCTGTTTCCGCACATGACCGTGGTGCGCAACATCACCGAGTCGCCCATTCATGTCCTGGGGCTGTCGCGCGAAAAGGCCCGCGAGCGGGCCTACAAATACCTGGATCTGGTCGGCATGACGGAACACGCCGACAAATTCCCCAGCCAGCTCTCGGGCGGGCACCAGCAGCGCGTGGCCATCGCCCGCGCCCTGGCCACCCATCCGAACATCATGCTGTTCGACGAGCCGACGTCCGCACTGGACCCGGAACTGGTAGGCGAAGTGCTCAACGTGATCCAGCGCCTGTCCGAGGAACACGACCTGACCATGCTGCTGGTGACCCACGAGATGGAATTCGCCCGGCAGATCTCCGACCGCGTCTGCTTCTTCGACAAGGGCGTCGTGGTGGAGGAAGCCCCTCCAGAGACAATGTTCACCGCGCCCACGGAGGAGCGCACGCGGGACTTTCTGAAAAGCTTCATGGAAACCCGGCAGGGCGGTAACTGAACGGCCGCGCCAGGCGGCCACACCGGCACCCGCGTGGCGTGGGCTATACCGCGGTCGATACCGGCGTCAGGGCCGCTGCGTGGCGACGCGCCGCAATGTATTCCGGCCGTGGCTTCATGCCGTGGAATGGCGCCACCAACCGGTTCTCGACGCTGTTGTAGACCATGAAGACATTGCTGCGCGGCCAGGGCGACAGATTGCCCGCCGATCCATGCAGCGTATTGCAGTCGAAGAACACCACCGAACCCGCAGGTGCCGTCACCGCATGCAGGCCGCCCTGCTCGGCCAGCAGACGCAGGCTTACGGCATCCGGCACACCGACCTTCTGACGCCGCAACGACGTCTGATAGTTGTCTTCCGGCGTCTCGCCCACACAGGCCACAAACTGCCGATGCGAACCGGGAATCAGCATCAGCGGCCCATTGAACGGCGTATTGTCGGTCAGCATGACGGAACAGCTGAGAGCCCGCATCACCGGCATGCCATCCTCGACATGCCAGGTCTCGAAATCCGAATGCCAATAAAATTCCTTGCCGTCGAGGGCCGGCTTCATGTTGACCCGCGATTGGTGAATGTAGACCTCGGATCCCAGGATCTGCCTGGCCACATGCAACAGCTGCGGATCGCGGGGCAGGTCCGCCAGCCGCCGGCCCAGTTCGTGCACCCGGAAGATCGAGCGCAAGGCGGTGCCGCCGGGCTCACGGATCACCTCCCCGCCGCCGAGAATCGCCGGGTCCTGCGCCAGCATCGCTACTTCCTCGCGCAACGCTGCGACCTCCGCGACATCGAAGACCTCCGGCAGGATGAGAAAGCCATCCCGGTCATAGGCCTGCAACTGATCCTCGCTCAGTGCGTGGGCATAACGCCCGCCGCCATGAACGACCGGATCGCATCGCGCCATCAGGGCTGCTGCACGACTGGTGCGGGATACATAACAATCTTTCATCATCGACTCCTGCCGCATCCGCGCTTCAGGTTGACGTTTCCAGTGGATAGACTCCGGACGCATCATGGACTTCGCGGCCGGTCAGCGGCGGATTGAAGACGCAGATCACCCGCAGCGGCTCGCGCCCCCCGCACAGCCAATGCTCGTCATGCTGGTCCAGGGCGTAGACGACTCCCGGCCCCAATGCATAGGTCTTCCCGTCGGCAACCGTCTCGATTTCCCCGTCGCCTTCGATGCACCAGACCGCCTCCAGATGATGCTGGTAATGAATATGGGTCCGCGTCCCCGGGAAGATGGTGGTCTCGTGAAAAGAGAAACCCATGTGGTCGTCCGCCAACAAGACGCGCCGGCTCACCCAGTTCCCGGTCACGACTTCCTGATCGGTGCCGACGACATCATTGACATGGCGCACGATCATGAGCGGCCTCCCGCCACCTTCAGCACGGCGGGCTGACGTCTCAGGGATGCCAGGACTTCGCCGACGCTGCGCTCGACGATTTCAAGCCCTTGTTCCAGCTGCTCATCGGGAATCGTCAACGCCGGCAGAATCTTCAGTACTTCGTCGTGCGCCCCCGAAGTCTCGATCACCACACCGAGCTCGAACGCCCGGCGCGCAATACGGTTGGCCAGATCAGCGCCAACCGGTGTGACCAGCCCCTGAATCAGACCGCGCCCCCGCACGCCCAGACCGGCATCGCGGTAGCTGTGAACCAGATTCTCCAGCCAGTCGCGCACCAGGCGCTCCTTGGTGGCGACCGCGGCGGACAACGCCGCATCGGACCAATAGGTCTCCAGCGCCTGCGCGGCGGTGACGAAGGCCAGGTTGTTGCCCCGGAATGTCCCGCTGTGCGCACCTGGCTCCCAGACATCGAGTTCCGGCTTGAAGAGCACCAGAGACAGCGGCAGACCGAAACCCGACAAGGATTTGGACAAGGTCACGATGTCCGGCGAAATGCCGGCCGCCTCAAAGCTGAAGAAACTGCCGGTGCGGCCGCAACCCACCTGAATGTCGTCCACGATCAGCAGCATGTCGTGGCGGCGGCACAGCCTTTCCAGTTCGCGCAGCCAGCGCTGCGATGCAACATTCACGCCGCCTTCGCCCTGGACGGTTTCGACGATCACGGCGGCCGGATGGTCCAGGCCGCTGCTGGGATCATCCAGCATACGCTCCAGATAGGCCATCGTATTGACATCCGCCCCGAGGTATCCGTCAAAGGGCATGAAACTGGTGTTGCCCAGCGAAACGCCGGCTGCCCGACGGAACTTCTGGTTGGCTGTTGCCGCCAGCGACCCGCCCGACATGCCATGAAACCCGTGGGTAAAGGAAATGATGTTCTGTCGCCCCTTGACCTGACGCGCCAGCTTCAGAGCAGCCTCGACGGCATTGGTGCCGGTCGGCCCTGTAAATTGCAAGATATAGTCCAGGCCGCGCGGTTTGAGGACCAGGCGATCCACCGTCCGCAAAAAATATTTCTTGGCACTGGTCGCCATGTCCAGCCCATGCACCACGCCGTCGGACGACAGATACTCGACCAGGCGTTCGCGCAAAATCGGATTGTTGTGACCGTAATTCAACGCCCCGGCACCACTGAAAAAATCCACATAACGCCGCCCGTCCTCATCGAACAGCTCCGATCCGCGAGCCTTGGCAAAAATCACCGGAAACGACCGAATGTAGCCCCTGACTTCCGACTCCATCCGGTCAAAGATTTTCAAGTCCATGAGATCCTCCTTGTTGACGTTCGAATAGACGACAGCAATGCAGTTCACTGCCGACAAGGAAAAGGCCCCAGGCGCAACAATGGTTCCGCTTCGTGCGCCTGCAAACCGAATAGCGGCGCTTCGAACAGCGCCGACTCTTTCACAGCGGCCGCAGCCCGGTCGGCAAGCCGGCCGAACAGCCGCCTGGACGCCTGATTGCCGGGCCCTACTGTGGTTTCCACCCAGCGTACCGGCCGAGGACCGCGGCGCGCCAGCAACTGTTCCAGCATCCGCAGGCCCAGGCCCTGGCCACGGGCCCTAGGATGCACGGCCACCTGCCAGACGAACAGGACCTCGGGCCGACCAGGTGGCCGATACCCGGAAACCATGCCCAAAAGGCCACAGCCATCCTCGGCCACGATGCAGGTTTGGGAAAAATGCTCCGTCAGCAGCAGATAAACGTAGACGGAATTCAGATCGAGTGGCGGGCAGTCGGCCACCAGTTTGTGCATGGCCGGGCCATCCGCCCGGCACGGGGGCCGCAGATGCGGCTGCCGCCCCCCAAAAATATCCTGCATCTGGATCAAACCACCAGCCCGGATTCGGGCGCAACGCCCGCCACCGGGACATCCAGCATGGGGGACTGAAGATCCGAGGTCGGCACCAGCCCGGTCCCGGATTCAATCAGGCCCACCACACGCTCCAGCGACTGCGTGATGGTTGCCTGCTCCAGCTCGGGCAAGGCCTGCAGGGATTCGGCCAGCTTCTGCTGCAGGGGCGACGGCGTGTCCTGTGCCAGCTGGCGCCCGGCGTCCGTGGCGCTGACGAAGACGATGCGGCGATCTGTCCGGCCACGCTCGCGCAGGATCAGGCCTTTGTCCTCCAGGCGATCGAGGATGCCCACCACCGTGCTGGCACTGACATGGACCTCGCGGCTGATGGCCGTGGCGGTCATCGGCCCTTTGTCGATGACGGTGCGCAGGCAGACCAACTGAGGGCCGGTGATGTGACTGCAAGCCGACAGCTGCCGGGAATGCAGGGCCACGGCGCGGGTGATCCGCCGCAGTGCCCGCAAGATACGCAGGTCATAGGCCTGCTGCGCATCCGGTTGGGTGTTCATGGCAATCGATAATCCTTAAAAACGATTTCTGTTGAAATGATAA
>JAHRWZ010000014.1 GCA_019104865.1 Castellaniella sp.
GCACAGTTCGGCCACCTTGGCCCCTGCCTCGGCCTCCTTCAGCACCCCGATGATCTGTTCTTCCGTAAATCGTTTCTTCATTGCCGTTCCTTTGTGAACGGACTCTACATCGATTTCGTACTAACCACGGGGAGCAGGTCAGGGGGATTACCGCACGACTGGCGCTCTTCAACTACATCGAGGTCTTCTACAATCGCCAGCGAATCCATCAGCGGCTAGGCTATCGAACCCCTGCTCAGGTCGAGGCCTCTGTGCCTTAACCAAACTGTCCGGAAAACCCGGGTTAGTCCAGTCTGACACCTTATTGCTTTGGTGACGGAATTTTAGCCCCCCAATTTCCGTTTTATGCATTTGAATTTCGAGGAAAGTGCCGACACATTGGGCGGAAACCTCAATGACAGCTTATTAAAGGTTACTGTATGGCTGAAGAGCTCTCTATGTACGCGTATTTGAATATAGAAAACCCGATGGTGGCGTGGGAGGTGGCGATAGGAAGGATCTATTCTGCCGGGGCATCAACACGCGATCGTTTTGGGATTTCCATTTGGCAGTTCAATATGATGAAAAGATCTGCGTTACGTGGTCATGTACCTTCAATCAGTGCAGAATTTGGCATAGAGAGTTTTAGGCAGCAGTATTTTCCTGGCGAGGCATCGCGTCTTAAGGGTATTTTCTTTTTTGAAAGCGCTGATATGGCGCGCGCTGCCATCGAAAGATGGGGGATGCCATCACGATATAATAAGTACATCTCTAAGGTAAGATTCTGGGCTGAAAACTACTCGAAGTACGATTCTGAGTGGTTTACTCAGCACGCATCAAGCGGCAGGATAGACTGGTATGGAGATTACTTATCTGGCAAAACTCTAGGAGAAAATCCACTAACTGAAATAGTAGCGGATGGGTTTGGCTTGATACTAAATCAAGATCTTCGCAGGAGGGCCGTGCAGAGAGTTCTAGAGCTTTGGCCCACATCGTCCATTCTATTGGCCGCAGCGATGTGCGCCATTAATGATCTAAATTTGCACGATGTAGCATTGACCACCCCATATTTGTATTGTGAGAATGGAAGAATAGGCGGGCACCACGCTATAAAAATTGATGTTCTTGAAAAACATCAGCTAGAAATTAGCAAGGCAATAGAAAGAAATTATGCGAGCGGGGAGATTAATATTCCTCTTATTCTTCCTAATAATCCTGACATGTTGTTCTCTGTTCCCGATATGCGTGATCAGAAGTTTGTAATTGACTTACCTCAGGCCATTGAAAAATTTGAATCGGTTCATCATAGCTCTCACCATTCTAGGTAATTTTTCTCGGTTTTTGGTTCCACAAGATACGAGGTGTCAGACTACAAATTCTCAGCCCTGGCTAGCGAATTTGTAGTCTGACACTGAGGTTTCTGGCGGACGAAGGACGGCAATATGCGGCAAGGCTGGAAGACGCGGACGTACCGGTGTCGCTGTGTGTGTATGCCGGCATGATCCACGAGTTCCTGCGCATGGGGAACATGGTGGCCGAGGCCGGCGAGGCCCGTGCGCGCATAGCCGGGGAGCAGGCCCGGGCGATGCGCGCCTGACGGGCGGCTACCAGCGGTAGCGCACCTGGGCCACGACCACGCGGCCAGGGCCGTAGAAGCACGCGCTGACGGCGGCGCACGTCGTCAGGTAGCGGCGGTCGAACAGGTTGTTTACGTTCAGCGACACCCGCGCGCCCTTGAGCTGCGAGCTCAGCATTCCCAGGTCGTATTGCAGAGCGGCGTCCACCAGCGTGTACGACGGCGTTTTCAGGGTGTTGGTGCTGTCGCCATAGGACGTGCCTACGTAGCGGACCCCGCCGCCGATGCGCAGGCCGGCGAGCGGCCCGCCGCCGATCGTGTAGTCCGCCCACGCCGACGCCTGGTGGCGCGGAATCAGCGGCTGCTGCTTGCCCAGGGCGGCCGTGTTGCTGCGCGTGATTTCCGACGTGGTGTAGGCGTAGGTCGTGATCAGGTTCAGGCTGTCGGTCAGGCTTGCGCGGCCCTCGAATTCCAGGCCCTTGACCTCGACTTCGCCGGTCTGCTCGTTGAAGTTGCCGCAGGTGCCGGGATAGAGCGCGCAGTTGCGGTGCTCGATGTCCGGCGTCAGCACGTTTTCCTGCGTCAGATGGAAGGCCGACACCGTGATCAGGCTGTTGGAGTTGTGCGGCTGGTACTTCACGCCCACTTCGTACTGGCGGCCCTTGGTGGGCTCGAACGGCGTTCCGCCATAGCCGGTGCCGGAGACGGGCTCGAACGACGTTGAATAGCTGGCGTACGGCGCTAGGCCGGACTCCGCCAGGTACGTCAGGCCCACCCGGCCGGTGAAGACGTTGTCGTCGGAGGTGGTCTTGACGTTGGTCATGCGGTTGCGGTTGGTCTTGTCGGTCCAGTCATAGCGACCGCCCATCGTCAGCAGCCAGCGATCGAGCTTGACCTGGTCCTGCAGGTACAGGCCGATCTGGTGCTGCTCTTCGTAGCCGTCGACCACCTTCGCGCCGCGGCCGATGTCGTGATAGACCGGGTTGTAGACGTCGATGGTGGGCCCGACGCCGCCGTGCACCGTCTGGTCCAGCGTTGCGCGCTTGTAGTCCAGGCCCAGTAGCAGGTCGTGGCTGAGCGCGCCGGTCTGGAATTTGGCCTGCGCCTGATTGTCCAGTGTGAAGAACGACTGATAGCGGTCCACGTCCCACTGGTAGCGCGACAGCGTGCGGTAGTCGCTGGGAAGCTGCGTGACGGGGTTCATGATCAGGCCCGTGCCGTAGACGGAATAGGCCGTGACGTCCACGTCGGCATAGCGCAGGTTCTGCCTGACGGTGAGCTTGTCGTTGAAGTGATGCTCGAAGAGATAGCCGATCGACCGGTAGTAGCGCTTGAACTTGTCGTGGTCGGGCTCGTCGACATTGCGGTCACGCGGGATGTCGCCGTACGGGTTCTTGTACAGCGTGCCCCAGGCCGGCAGGTACATCACCGACACGTCCGCGTCGTCGCGCTGGTACTGCCCCAGCACGGTCAGGCTGGTGGCGGCGGAAGGCTTCCAGGTGAAGCTGGGCGCCACGTAATCGCGGTCGTCGCGCGCGTAGTCCACCTGCGTGTCGCTGTTGCGCTTGAGCGCGGTCAGGCGGTAGAGGAACTTGCCTTCCTCGTCGATCGGGCCGCTGAAGTCCGCGGCCACCTGGCGGCGATCGAAATTCCCGCCTTCCAGGGCGATTTCGCGCAGCGGCTCCGCCGTCGGGCGCTTGCTCACCATGTTGATGATGCCCCCGGGCGGGTTCTGCCCATACAGCACGGACGAGGGGCCCCGCAGCACTTCGATGCGCTCCAGGCCGTAGGGCTCGATGCGCGACCCCTGTCCGGCGGCGCCATAGGGCAGCATCATGCCGTCCAGGTAGTAGTTCGGCTCGAAGCCGCGGATGTAGATCTTGTCGCGTTCGGTGCCCGCGCCCAGGATTTCGCTGCGGATGCCGGGCGTGTAACGCACGGTTTGTTCGAGGTTGGTGGCCCCCTGCACGTCCATCTGGTCGGGAGTGATGATGCTCAGGGATTGCGGCGTTTCAAGCACGCTGACGTCCGACTTGGTGCCCGTGGCGCTGCGTCGGGCGACCATGCCGTCCACCGGGCCGGTGGCTGATTCCACGCGGCCCGTCACCGAGATCGGCGATAACGTCGTGACGCCGCCCGGCGCCGCGGCCGGAACGATCGTGACGCTGTTGCCGCTGATCTGGAAAGTCAGCTGGGTGCCGGCCAGCAGGCGGCGCAGTGCATCGTCCGGGGTCAGGCGGCCCGACACCGCCGGCGCGTAGCGGCCGCGCACGGTTTCGGGTAGGTAGAAGATCACCAGCGACGCCTGTTCGCCCAGCTGGAGCAGCGCATCGCCCAGCGGCTGCGCCGTGATGCTGATCTGCACGGGCGCCGTCTGCGCCACGGCGTCGCGAGGCATCGCGCCCCACGCTAGCGCCAAGGAAATCGCCAGGGCGCCGCATGCGCCGTGCGCCGAGGCGCGCTGCTTGTCTTGCTTGTTCATCATCAGTAGAGAAAATCCCGTTCAACTGTCCGCGCATTTAGCGCCCGATACCCTTGGCCCAAGGTTGCTTTCAGGGTCGAGATCGGCTTGCGACGTCCCCCTTCAATGCCTAGACGCCGCAGACGGGGGAAAACCGGAATGATTCTCGATAGATAATTTGAAACAAAATAATTCATACCCGACGCGCAGGGAACGGGCATGCAATGCGGCCGCCGGAACGAATGCCTGAAAGGAATAAGGAGGAGCGCGGTGCTCAGCGCGGGACCAGGACGGCGCTACCGTCGCCGAGGTAGAGCACGGTCACCGGCGCGATCTGTGGCAGCACGTCTAGGACGGATTCTGGCTCATCGATGGGCAAGGTGCCCGCCACGCGCAACTGCGCGAGCTTCCGGTCGCGTATCCGCAGCGGGTTGCGCAGGTAGCGGTTCAGTTCCGCCGCCACCTGCGCCAGGGGCGTATCGCGGAACACCAGCCGGCCACGCTGCCACGCGGTGACTGCCGCCACGTTTTCCTGGTGCGGCGCGGCCAGCGCGACCCCGGGTGTGTACTGCGCCACATAGCCGGCAGTTAGGTGGCGGGTCGTCCTGTTCCACCAAGACCCGGCGGAAAACGCCACGCTGCCCTCGTCCACCGCCAGCGCCACGGTATCGCCGTCGCGCCGGACGTTGAAGCGCGTGCCCGTCACCACGACCTGCGCGTCCCCCGCTTGCACCGTGAAAGGCCGAGCGGCGTCGGGGTCGACGGTGAACAGGGCTTCGCCCGCCAGCAGTTCCACCTGGCGGCGGTCCGTATACAGCACGACGCGGACCTGCGTATCCGTGTTCAGCTCCAGCAGGGACCCGTCCGGCAAGGCGACGCGCTTGCGTTCGCCGCGAGCCGTCGTCAGCGTCTGGCTGAATTCCGGCGTGGGCGACCATAGCCGGGGGCCTAGTACGCCAGCGGCAAGCGTCAAGGCACAGGCGGCCGTCAACCCCATGGCGAATCGGCGGCGACGCGGGTACGCAGGCATACCATCGGACTGCGCCAGGATGCCGCGCATCTCATCGTCCGGCAGTCCATCCGCCACGCGCCACAGGGCCTGCATCGACTGGTACTGCCGCAGGTGTTCGGGGTCGGCGGCCAGCCAGGCGTCGCGCGCCTGGCGTTCATCCGCATCCAACGCGCCCAGGCGTTCGCGCGCGAACCAGTGTGTGGCCTGGTCGCGGACCGTGCTGGAAGGATCCGGGCGGGAATCAGTGCGGGGCATGATCTTGCAACCGGTCGTGGATGTGGGTTAACGCGCGCTTCATGTGCTTTTCGACGGCGCTTTGCGTCAACCCGAGTTTCTGTGCAATCTCGGCCTGCGTGTAGCCCTCAAGCTTGTTCCACAGGAACACTTGCTGGCATTTCAGCGGCAATTCGGCCAGCGCAGACTTTAGCGCATCGGCCAGTTGCGCGGTCCGGATCGCGGACTCGGGGTCTGTCTGCACGGGATGCTCGGCGTCCGGCAGCCCCTCAAGGCTGATCACCTCGCGCCGCGACTGGCGCCGGAATTCCCCATTCAACCGATTCTGGCTGGCGCCATAGAGGTAGGCCTTCGGATCCAACACGGCGGCGTCGCCGTTGCGCAACATGTTCGTCACCACGTCGTGCGCGGCGTCTTCCGCATCGTGCCGGCTGGCGCTGCGCCGCGTCCACGTCCCGATCAGCTCGCGATAATGCGCGAGCCAACCTTTTTCGGATGGCGGATGACGGGGCATGGAACGGCAGGAGGCGGTTGCAGAGGGACCAGGCCGGCATTATCAATCATGATTCTCATTACGGCAATAACATGGCCGACGATCCGTGGCACTAGTCCGCGCGACGGATTTCGATTTCGAGTGCCGGGTCCCCACCAGCAATAAAGGAGTCAGACTACAAATTCGCAGCCCTGGGTAGCGAATTTGTAGTCTGCCGCCTATTTTTCAGCGCAGGAATTTCTCGACGACCGCTCCAGGCCGCATGCCATCGTAGCCGACCCGGGTGCCCCGCCCCAGCGGATGATCATCGCGAGTCCCAAGCGCTTCTACCTTGCCCGAATCTGCGCAGCGAAATCGGAAAGCAAGTGAGTGCCCAGGTATTGCAGCAGCGCCCTTTCGCCTACTCGCATGGCGTCAACAATCAATTGATTGGCAGCGAGTTCGACAGGGCAAGCGGGATTGTCGTTGGCAGGCCCCATGGTAAACACGGCGCCGTGGGAAATTGCTTCATAGACATCTTGCGCGGTAATCGTGTTCAACGATTTGGCGAGCGTCCACCCTCCATTGCGACCTCCTGTGGAGCTCACCATGCCGGCTGTGCGCAGTGCCGCCATGGTCCGCCGCACAACGACCTCATTCGTGTGCAGCATCTTGGCGAGCGTACCCGATGTCGTCGTGCCGCCGCGCAAGTCCATGTGTACCAGTACGTGCAACAAGCGAGCAAAGCGAGTGTCGCAGCTCATGAAGGCCAGATTCCATAACAGTGTGAGTTACGATATTATAGACACTCCGTAGGCTTCCCTATCAGATGGCACCATGACTGAGCTCGAAACGCGCGATGTAACCGTCAACGGCATCAAGATCCACGTGACTGCGCTCGGTAAAGGGCCCCTCGTTCTGCTGTGCCACGGCTTTCCAGAAACCTCCCATGTGTGGCGTCATCAACTGCCGGCGCTTGCACAGGCGGGCTTTCGGGCGGTGGCCCCGGACCTGCGAGGTTATGGCGGCAGCGAAAGTCCGTCGGACGTGGCTGCCTTCACGACGATGGATGTGATCGGCGATCTGGTCGCGTTGGTCGCGAGTGAGCAAGCAGAAGATGCGGTGATCGTAGGCGGAGACTGGGGCGCCAGCATCGCCTGGCAGGCCGCGCAATTGCGACCCGATGTCTTTCGGGCGGTTGTCGCCTTGGGAGTTCCAATGATGCGCAGGGCTCCGGTCATGCCGAGCAGACTGTTTCCCAAGACAGACTCCGCAGTGTTTTACACGCACTACTTCAGTGAGCCCGGCGTTGCCGAGGAAGAATTCGAACGGGACATCAGCGCAACGCTACGCGCGATCTACTGGGCGGCGTCAGGTCAGGCTGGCCCGCGCAACGACCCGGGAACGCCAAATCCGTTTGGCATGGTGGCGAAAGGGGAAGGCCTGCTCGCCTCGCTTCCAATTCCCGATGCGTTGCCGCCATGGCTTACCCAGGGCGATCTGGATGCCTTTATCCTGGGCTTCAAAACCAGCGGCTTTCGTGGCGGGCTGAACTACTACAGGAACCTGGACCGGAATTGGGCTTTGCAGGCGGCCCTGGAGGGTAAGAATGTGGAAGTCCCCGCTTTGTATCTTGTGGGAGAACGGGACACGGGGCTGGCGATTCCCGGGATGGATCGCATCATTGAAGCCATGCCAGAAATTGTGCCGCGTCTGTGTGCGACCAAAATTATCCCCGGAGCCGGGCATTGGCTGCAGCAGGAGGCTCCGCAAGAGGTCAACAAGGCGCTAATCGAATTTCTTAAGAGCGGATCGAGCGGTTTGCTTCGGTAAGTGCGTGGATGCCTCCAGCTTGACCGCCCGCTTCTGGCCAACGGTAGACACCCGCGGACGCGCCGATTAAACGTATCAGCGCTCCCCGTATCCACGCCTTTAAATGGGACTACGCAAAGCCCGCGCCTGGCAACCTGCCTCCGCCCCCGATGCAGTACATCCCACGCACGTCATTCGATACGGTACAGGCTGCCTAAGCCACACCCTTGCGCCGGCGTGCCGTCGGTGTAACCAGGCATTGGCAGGCCCTGCCCCCATCCGGCGGCCAAGGCCTGCACATCACTCACAGGATCGGACGCCTTGGCCCGCTCGTTGCGGATGCGACAGATTTCGGGATCGGTGGCGAACAATCCGCGTGCGAAGACCCGGCCCTGTTCCGCCAGCCTTGCGGTCTTGGGGGCACGGATTCTCGCAAACGCCTGGAAGACGTCGTCCAAGCCACCCCTTGCATCCAGACACCGGGCCAAATGCCATGCATCTTCCAGCGCCTGGCACGCACCTTGCCCCGAAGTCGGCAACGGCGCATGCGCGGCATCGCCAATCAGCAGCACATTCGCCCGGCTCCATGTATGCAGCGGCTCCAAGTCATGCACCGCAATCAGCCGGATGGCATTCTCGGGCGTGGCCCGGATGATGCCTGAGACCGGCTCAGGCCATCCCGCGAACAGGTCCTCGACCTCCTTGCGCATATCCGCGGTGGGCGTGGCCTCATGTAGGGGCCGTGCCTGCGCCGCAGCCCAATACACCAGGTCGGGTCGAATCGCCACGCAACCAAAGCGCTCGCCCGCTCCCCAGAAATCCTGAATCGAAATATCGTCCACCAGCGCATGCGGCCCCTGCGCCACGCCGATCCAGTTCACAAAGCCTTGATAGATTGGTGTGTTGTCTCCCGCGACGAACTTGCGCGCCACTGACTCCATGCGGCCGTCGGCACCAATGAGCAGATCCGGGCGGATGCTCGCGCCATTTTCGAAATGGGCCACGGCTCTGCCATGAGCATCCAGCTCAATGGCCACCGCCCGGCGCCCGAACTCCACCGGAATCCCCGCCCGTGCCGCATGGTCCAGCAACAACTCCTGCAAGTGCCTGCGCAGCACCGTGTAGGTTGGGTATCCCATCGTCCGGTCCAGCAAACCAATATCGAGGCCCCCCAGTGCATTTCCCGCAGCATCCTGGCGACGCATTGCTTGCGGCCGACCGCTAATGGCCTCGATGTCTTGCAGCAGCCCCAGTTCTTCCAGCACAAAGCTGGCGTTGGGCCAGAGCGTCACGCCGGCTCCCATGGTTGCCGGCGCCGCACGGCGCTCATACACCCGAGGGTTGTAACCCTGCTTGCGCAATGCCAGCGCCACGCTCAGGCCCGCAACGCCGCCGCCCAGTATTCCTATTTCCACGCTGAAGCTCTCCTTGCTCATACAGTGCCCGGTGCACGGTCCACCGCGTCACATCGGACAAAAGGGCATCTTAGATTTCGCCACTACAGGGAACTAGCATGCAAAAATGGGACGCTTTCATACCTCAAGCGGGATAATCGATGCGCGATGCACTCGATCTGAATACGGTCCGTGTCTATGCGGCAGTGGTTGATGAGCAGAGCTTTGCTGGCGCATCGCGTCTATTGGCCATGCCTTCCTCCAACGTCAGCCGCCACGTTGCCGCACTGGAGCGCAAACTCGGCACACGCCTGCTGGAGCGAAGCACCCGTCACCTGCGCATGACGGAAGCCGGCCGACTGCTTTACGAACGAGCAAAGCCTTTGCTCGACACCCTGCTCTCCACGCAGGAAGAGCTTGGTGCGGTACAGCGCGAACTGCGCGGTCCTCTGAAGATGTGCATGCCCGGGGAGGCACCAAGGCTGCTGGCTCCCATCCTCGCCGAATTCTGTAGCCTCCATCCAGGCATCGAGCTCGAATGCGATACCCGGATGACCGGGCTGGAGGTCCTTCGAGAGGACGTCGACCTTTCCATCGTCTTCCACCGGGGCCATCAGGAAGACAGTGCTTTCATCACCCGCGAACTCGCCACACTGCCCAGCATCGTGGTTGCCGCCCCCTCCTTGCTGGCCAGGACCGGCATGCCACGCCATGTGCGCGAACTGAAGTCTCTGCCCTGCATCACCACCCTCAGTGCGCTGAAGGGCCAGCCCTGGCAGTTTCAGGACGCTGCGGGCGAAATCGTCAAGGTGCCGGTCCGCAGCCGCTACCGCGTCAACAGCGGAGAACTGGCCGTGGCAGGCGCAAGGCAAGGCATCGGCTTCGCGATTGTGGCGGCCTATCCCTGCCAGGAAGACCTTGCTACGGGCCGATTGCAGGAGGTACCGCTGGACCTGTGTCCCGCGCCACTGCAATTGCTGGGGGCATACAGCCATCGCCATTCCGTGACTGCGCGTGTCCGAGCGCTGCTGGAATTGATACAAGTGCGGTTGGCTTGACCTGCCCCCAGACTTAGTACGGCACCGACATAGAGTCCAGGGTTAAAAACCGTTGTTGCCGATGCGCCTGAGCAAACTGCTCCGGCGTTAAGTATCCCAGCGCGCTATGCGGGCGTTCGGTGTTGTACTCGACGCGCCAGTCTTCGATCAAGGATTTGGCTTGGCGCAGCGACACGAACCAATGCTCATTCAGGCATTCATCGCGGAATTTTCCGTTGAAGCTCTCGATGTATGCATTCTCCACGGGCTTGCCTGGTCTGATGAACGACAGCTTCACGCCGACCTGATAGGCCCAAGCGTCCAAGGCCCTGCCAGCAAACTCCGGGCCGTTGTCTACGGTGATGGATTTGGGCAGCCCACGCAGTTCCGCAAGCCGTTGCAGCACCTGTGCCACCCGCAATCCCGGCAGTGATGTATCGACCTCGATGGCAAGACACTCGCGCGTGTAGTCATCGACGATGTTCAAGCACCGGAACCTGCGGCCATAGGCCAGTCCGTCGGACACGAAGTCCATCGACCAGCTCTGATTCGGCGCCGTCGCAACGGGACGAACTACCCGTTCTGCGGGAGCGATGCGCTTGCGGCGACGCTTACGAACGCTTAAGCCGGCTTGGCTGTAAAGCCGCCAGACCCGCTTGTGATTCGTCTGCCAGCCTTCACGGCGAAGCAGAATATGGATGCGCCGATAGCCGTAGCGTCGTTTGAGCGTTGCCATCTCCTTCATGCGCTCGGTCAATGCCACGTCACCCGTACGCTTACTTTCATAAGCGAACAGCGACCGGGAAATGCCTACCAGCCCGCAGGCCCGGGTGATACCCATGCCGCGCTCGGTCATCAACGTTCTGACCGCTTCGCGTTTGGCCTGCGGGCTTGCTACTTTCGGCTCAAAAGGTCCTGAAGCGCAGCCTTGTCCAGCATCGATTCAGCCAACAGCTTCTTGAGCTTGTTGTTCTCTTGCTCCAGCTCCTTTAGTCGCTGGGCGTCCGAGACGGTCATACCGCCGAACTTCGCCTTCCAGTTGTAGTAGGTGGCCTCCGAGATCCCGTGCTTGCGGCACAGTTCGGCCACCTTGGCCCCTGCCTCGGCCTCCTTCAGCACCCCGATGATCTGTTCTTCCGTAAATCGTTTCTTCATTGCCGTTCCTTTGTGAACGGACTCTACATCGATTTCGTACTAACCACGGGGAGCAGGTCA
>JAHRWZ010000032.1 GCA_019104865.1 Castellaniella sp.
GTATCCGTCCGGTGAACGCACCTTGAGCCGCCTCGGTATCCGATAGAGCATACGTGTCCGCTTAAATATCGTGGACACGTATGCACCAAGAACCTGTCAGCAAGCCGCGTCGCCGACGCCGCACCTATACCGCGCAGTTCAAGACCGATCTGGTCGGCCAGTGCATGGACCCGGCCGTCTCCTTGGCGGCGGTGGCCATCGAACATGACCTGAACCCCAACGTCTTGCGCCGTTGGGTCATCGAGCACGAACGTCTGGGCCTGCATGATGCCGATGCCCAGTCCGCTGGGGATCGCACCGAGCTAGCGCCCGCGCCCGCGAACTGGCTACCCTTCGTGCCAGTCCAGACGGTCGCCCCCGAACGGCTGTCCACACAGCCGTCACAGCCTGAGGCCCGTATCCCGCTCACGCTCAGTGGCCGAGGCCTGACCCTGACGCTGGACTGGCCGATGGCTGAACACCAGGCGTTGGCCCAGTGGGCACGCCTGGTCCTGGCATGATCCGCATTGACCGGATCTGGCTGGCCGTCGATCCCATGGACATGCGTGCAGGCCTGGATACGACCCTGGCCCGGGTGGTGCGCGTGTTCGGGGCCGCACACCCGCATCATGCCTATGTCTTTGCCAACCGCCGCGCCACACGCATCAAGGTGTTGATGCACGATGGCATCGGCGTGTGGCTGGCGACCAGACGTCTGAACCAGGGCAGGTTCGTCTGGCCCACGCCAGGCGGCACACACCTGACGCTCACCGACGAGCAGGCCAGCGCTCTGGTGCTGGGCCTGCCCTGGCAACGTCTGGGCGATGCGGGCGTCATCGACTGCATCTGAACCTGCAATCCGTGCTGATGCCGATGGTGCGATGCAGCACCTGCTGGCATACTGCCCGCCATGACAGCCGTTGCACCCGACTCACTGCAGGACATGGACGCCGCGCAACTGCGCGAACTGGCGGCCAGTCTGATGCACACGCTCGGGCGCACGCAGCAGGAGCTCACCGCCACCAAGACGCTCAACGAGAAGTTGACCTTCGAGATCGCGGCCCTGCGCCGCTTCCGGTTCGGCAGGCGCGGCGAGCAACTGCCGCCCGGTGTGCAGGGCAGCCTGCTGGAGGAAGCCGTTGACGAGGATCTGGTCGAGATCGAGGCCCAACTGGCGGCCTTGAACCCCAAGGCCGATCCGGTCACGCCCCCTAAGGATCAACCCAAGCGCGCCGCCTTGCCGCCTGAGCTGCCCCGCGTCGAGATCCGTCACGAACCGCACAGCGTGAACTGCACCTGCGGTTGCCAGCTGAAGTTCGTGCGTGACGAGGTTAGCGAGAAGCTGGACTACACGCCTGGCACCTTTACGGTCGAGCGTCATGTGCGCCCGATTCTGGCCTGTCCTCAGTGCGAGACGATTACCCAGGCCCCGATGCCCGCTTATGTCATCGACAAGGGCCTGGCTACGCCTGGCCTGATGGCCCACGTGCTGGTGGCCAAGTACGCTGATCACCTGCCGCTGCATCGTCAGGAAGGCATCTTTGCCCGGGCGGGGCTGAAGATCGCCCGATCAACCCTGGCGGAGTGGGTCGGTGCCTGCGGCTTCGCGCTGCAGCCGCTGGTTGCGGCACTGCGAGACGAGATCCTGGCACACCGGGTACTGCATGCCGACGAGACGCCGGTCAAACTGCTCAAGCCTGGCAGCCGTGCCACCCACAAGGCCTATCTGTGGGCCTACACCCCGGGCGCCTTCGAAGGCCTGAACGCGGTCGTCTATGACTTTACCGAAGGCCGTGCCGGGGCGCATGCCCGGGAGTTCTTCGGCGACTGGACGGGCAGCCTGGTCTGCGATGATTACGTTGGCTACAAGGCCTGCTTTACCCAGGGCATCATTGAGGTGGGCTGCATGGCGCACGCCCGGCGCAAATTCTTCGACTTGCACGCGGCCAGCCAGAGCCCGGTGGCCGCGCAGGCGCTGGAGTCCATCGGCGGCCTGTACGCGATCGAGCGTGAACTCAAGGACCTATCCCTGGAGGAGCGTTTGAGGCAACGCCAGCAGGTCGCCAAACCGCTGGCTGACAAATACCATGAGTGGATGTTGGCCCAACGCCAGAAGGTGCCAGAGGGTTCCGGCACGGCCCGGGCGCTGGATTACAGCCTGAAGCGCTGGGTGGCGCTGACGCGCTACCTGGATGATGGGATGCTGCCCATCGACAACAACCGGATCGAACAACAGATCCGGCCCGTCGCCGTGGGCCGCAACAATTGGCTGTTCGCAGGGTCCTTGCGGGCTGGCAAACGGGCGGCGGCGGTCATGAGTCTGGTGCAGTCGGCCAAACTCAATGGCCATGATCCGTATGCCTATCTGAAGGACGTGCTCACACGCCTGCCCACGCATCCGAACAGCCGCATCGGGGAGTTGTTGCCGCATCGCTGGCAGCCTGCCCAAAGCTGTTGATCATCGTCGGTTGAAATCTGACCCACCGTCAGTGCTTCCGCACACACCTAAAAGGCTGCGGCCGCCTGCCGGCGGCCGTCAATGTGTGTTCGCCGGACGGTAACCTTGCCTGAATACGCTGTTGCCAATGTTCTGGTCTTCCCGCCATAGATACCGCGCTCGTGGTTCTCAAGGTAACGATGGTATCAGATTCAGGATGAGGCGAATGAAAAAACTCAACAAAATCATATGCTTGTATATTATTCAAGCCATGTTTTGTCAACTGACGCTGAGGTGTGCAGGTGCGTGTTAGGCCGCAATGACCTGGATGGGCAGTTGTTCGGCGTATTCAGCCTGGCGCAAGATCTGTGGCGTGGGCAGCATGTGCAGGCCACTACCCGCTAGGAACTGCGGTGCGTCGCTGGACAGGAACGTCGCCAGATGGGTCCTTGCTTTACGTGGCTTACGTATTCCTTGGACGCATGGTATGTCCTAGACACGAAATTACTGACAGATTTCACCAATTTTTCCTTCGGAGCTAGCCGAAAGAACTGCAGCTAGGGCCCCACCATTGGGCACACGGAGGAAGAACTGAGGGGGATGAAATCCTGTCCCTGCTTCTCGCAGGTGCGCCAACTTCACAGGCTTAGCCAATCTAGTGGGATCCACTAGCTCCAATGCATACGCCCGGTCGACATTACTGAAATAGCTGAAAAACTCAGTCCGAGTCAGCCCTGCGGACTCTTTGAATTTTTCCCACATTCCCCGAACCGATAGCTCACGGACTCTCTTGACGGTTGCTGCGCCTACGATTGCTCCCACGGGCACTTTGGCGTAAAGCCAAACTGTCGAGCCTACCTCGACTCGCATGGGACGCCGCCGTAGTTCAACCAGCTTATGACCATCGAGAATTCCTTCCGCAAACCGTTCTTCCAGCGAAATGACTATATGAGATTGAGATGTACTGCCCATCAAAACGCCTTTTGGAGAATTCCCTGTACTTGATCACCAGTAAGGCGCCTACTGCTCTGCAGTTGGTAAGACGCACCACAGCCTAGAGACTCAAGAACCGAGCGTGGGATTGGTCGCTCGAACTTGTTCAGGTTGTCAAAGACAGTCACCGTCTTCATGGGTGACTTTCCAATCTTTTCTAGTTCTCGGTCATTGAGTACTGAAGCATCCAGATCTTCCGTTTCGATCGCTTCTTGACGTCGAATGTACGCACGAATGACCCTCGCGACAGCCACCACGCCACCGTAACCACCGTCCTTCTCAGACTCATAGAAAAACATGAGATCACCGCTGGAGAATGTCGCTCTCGTGCGCGGGTCACTGAAGTAGTGGCGTTGCCGATACAATTTGGCCCGTTCCTTGGGCAGCAAAGAACCTTGGCCGAGATGCTGGAGAAGATGCTCAGCGTACCTACGACGAATGGGCACCAGTACTCCAGTTCGTCCTGGCAGACATAGCAAGGATGGCGCCAACACGCTCTCTAGATCAAGCAACGAAAGGTAGGACCGACCTTCGCCGTGAACTGAAACTTCTAGTTGCTGACCGACGTTTCGAAAGGGTGGGATTTCTGGCGGTAGACGCACGCCACATAAACTTGCCAGCTTACCGGTAATCAATGACCAGTTCTGGGCGGCGACCAGGCGATTCACCATGATTTTCTGAAGCTGTTTTGAATCGCTGCCACTACCTATGTAGCCATATGAGAGCGCTGCACTACGCAGTTGTTGCTGCTGATCAGGGAAGGACAAGCGTACGATGGCGACAGGTTGCTCCTCCAGGCACTCAGCCACAGTGGTGAGTAAGAGCTTGGCAGCGTCAGACGAGGTTGGGTGTTCCTGCTCCAGCACGGCATTAGCAAAAATCGTGTCCTTGCGTAGTTGCGTAGGCCACACAACGTAGGCGATCAACTCATGGTGGTGCCAAATACCGTACCGTGAGCAAGCTTGTCCTTGTCCTTTCGCTGCGGCCCAGACTCCTTGTTGATCGGAAACAGAAACGCCATAGCGAGTGAGCAAATCTCGCACAGGCTGCTCGTGAGGCTCCTCTACCGTCTCGATCCGTAAAGTGCTGTCGCCTTGCGTGACGTTTATCTCCTCATCGACAACATTGCTGTCAGGCAACAAGAACTGCTCAGGCGACAACACTTCAATGGAGTAGCGTTGTTGCAAAACTGGGGCTGCTCGCAAGAGAGTTTCATCGCTAGTGATGAGGCCTCGCAGCCGATGGCCGGCGACGGTGACGAGGTGCCTCAGATCTGATCGATCGTTATCCGAGATTTTCCCCGCCCTCACTTGATCTGGGAAAACTATTGGAGCCAGATCTTCGACTAGTCGAGTGAAGCGCTCCCCTTTGGGGACATCATAGGTGGGCATAATTGCAGCGAAGTCGCGCATGGGATCTGTTTTTCCCGGCGGACAGTTCCTACCCAATTCGGCAATGATTTCTGTGCTGATAGCTAGGTCGCAGACTCGCATACGTTCGGCGCGGAAGATATTCGTGACGTCTTGTCGACGAGCACGGCGCGGCCCTAGGTCGAATAAAACGTTCAAATCCAACAGGTAGGTCGGGCGCTCAGCCATTGCAGTAAAGGGCAGCCCTAGCGGATGTTGACTAGCTGGGCTAGGCGCATGAAACAAGCTGGGCGCCTTGAGTTCGCAACATCGCACCACAATCATGCGGCGGCGGGTCGCTCCGCCAGCAATGACCTGTCGGGTCAAAAATCCTTGTGCCTGCCAGAATCTGTTGGCTGCAAGCATGTCCTCTCCCACCCGTGCATGGATTGCAACAAACTGCAGATTAGTCAGAAATTTCTTGAGATGGCCGACAAGTCTAGTAGCGACGCCGGCACCGCGGTGGGTGCGGGAAACAAAAATCTGGCGAACCTTCGCATGCGGGAAGGCTGAGTCAAACAGCAAGTGACCAATGTACTGGGCGTTGTTGTTAGGGCTGTCGAGCACTGCGACCAAAATATTGCCTTTGAGGGCGAACTGGTCGTAATAGGCGGAGTAAGGAAGGAAGCCTAGCGATTCTCGGTCAGAATCAGCCGCTTGTCGGACGCTATCAACGTACTGCTGGACTTCGTGCACATCAGAGACTATGCGAACCAATTAGGCCACCTTTCTAGATTTTTAGGGCACCTTGTCGGGAGTTGCATGACATCGCGTTAACGATGCATAAGGCTGTTGCACACTGACGGTACTGCTGCAGCATTCTTTGCGACTCGTTCCTTTTAGGCGCAGCTGACAGTGGAGCATACAAATTTTTTACAATGATTTCTGTCATTTTCCCAGCCAGATGGAAGCGACAGCAAGCGGGGTCAGTTCATAAATGATCCAATACGGTTTCGCCGGTGCGGTTTGTGTCACGGCTAGCCTTGTCATTCTATGTGTGTAAGCGGCTTGCGACTTTAGTTTCTCAACAGTCTGGAGGGGCCCCTCTCTTTCTGTGCCTAGCGGTGGAGATCCAAAACCTCAGCAGTCCTCTAGCGCACACGCGGAATGCAACCGCCGGCCGGTAAGCGTGCGATTGGCCAGTCGCAGCTTGTCCCCTTGGAGGACGCTTCAATTTACGTGCACTTCTCCAAGAGAAAATAGGCACGCAAATGCCAAAAGGAAAAGGCGTTCGTGTGAACGTTTTCATAGGGGGAAATGTGCGACGTAGAGGGTTCGAACCTCTGACCCCAGGCTTAGAAGGCCTGTGCTCTATCCAACTGAGCTAACGTCGCATTGGAGTGAAAACCTGCTGATTGTAGTATGCAACCACATCGGCCTTAAATAAGAACCAGTGACCTACGGCTTAGAAGGCCGTTGCTCTATCCAACTGAGCTAAGGGCGGTCAGGCAAGGTATGGGGCACCGCGTGCGGCGCCTGTTTCCTGCCTGTGAACCCTGAATTCTAACGTGCAATCCGGTCAGTCGATATTCTCACCGTCCCGTGCCCGCTTCCGTCGGGACCAACAGCAGCCGCTGGGCGTCCAGGACGTTCAAATTCCCGCTGCGCCGCCAGCTGCTGCCCGTAGTCGGACCGGGAAATCACCCAGCGGGCGCGCTGCACGGCCGACATCTTCCTGCGCGCCTACGGCAGCGCCCCGCCGAAACCGGCTTGATCCCCACGCCGACGGATCCGTTCTGTTACCGATTCCCCGGGTATTTGTGGTGGCGACGCGTTAGGCTGAATGGCACAGATGCTACAGTTTCGCGCATAGTCCGCCATCCTGATTTCAATGCACGCTTCGCGCCTTGTTCGCCTGTTTTTCCTGTCAGCCCTGTTGCTGCTGACCATGGCTCCTGTCGCCCAGGCCGAACTGGTCCTGCGGCTGTCGAGCGCGCAGGCCGCGCCGGGCGCCGTCATCGACATCCAGGGTCTGCTGGCCAACGACACCGGCAACCCGCTGGCCAGCCCGATCGCGCGCGAATTGAACGGTCAGTGGATCGACGCGCGGGGCCACACCACGCCGGCGCACTTTCAGCTGCGAACCTCGTCCGATGCCGTGGATCTGCCGGTCAATACCTTCACCCGCATGATCTGGAGCGGATCGGTCCCGGCGGATGCGCACGGCCTGCTCACCCTGCGGCTGGACGGCGCAGCCGACACCTTATTGGCGCTGCGGGTCGGCGAGACCCAAGCGCCCGCCGCAGGCAGCCCGTCGCTGGCGGCCGGTTCCACCAGCGCAATAGCCCCCCCAGCCAGACTCGCTTCCGGCCTGTCGGCATCGACGACAAACCCAACGGACGCCCAACGCGGGGCCACAACGGCATCGAGCGGCCTATCGCCCTTCGACACCTTTCGCAACGCGATCTCGCCCTACGACCCGATCTACTTCATCGCTGGCCGCACCGATGGCGCCACCGCCCGGTTCCAGGTCAGTTTCAAGTACCGCCTGTTCAGCCCCGAAGACCCAGCCAAGCCGCACTTCATGGACAACTGGTATTTCGGCTACACGCAGACTTCGCTCTGGGATTTGCATTCGGATTCCATCCCCTTCGTGGACACGACCTACAATCCCAGTCTCTTCTGGGCGCGCGACGCGCTGTGGGAAACCGCCAACAAGCGCTGGTCGCTGGGCCTGAACGCGGGCCTGGAGCACAAGTCCAACGGCAAGGACGGCGACGCTTCCCGCTCGCTGAACGACTTCTACGTCCAGCCCGAGTTCAACCACCGGTTCGGCGGCGGCAGCACGCTGAGCTTCCTGCCCCGGTTCAAGGCCTACGTCGGGACCGACCACGACATGCGCTATCCGGATTCGCTGGGGCGCGTGGACTGGAAGCTGCGCTGGGCGCAGGACGACGGGCTGGTCCTCTCGGGGCTGTACCGCCAGGGGACCGGCGGGCGCAATGCCACGCAGCTGGAAGCCGCCTGGCCGCTCAGACGCACTTTCCTGAACATGAACGGCTACCTGTACGTGCAATACTTCCGTGGTTACGGCGAGACCCTGCTAGGCTACGACCGCAAGTACGATCCGCAATTGCGGATCGGCATCGCCCTGGTCCCGTGAGTCGGACTCAACCGGCCACTTAAGGAATTCACGACGCATGTTCACCCAGATCGGCATTTTCATTCTGGCCCTCCTGATCCTGCTGACGGGCAGCCGTCTGCTGCTGACCCTCTGGCTCTGGCCCCGCGTGAAGGCGGCGGGCGGCCCCTGGCCCATCCTGCGCTGGGGACTGCGCATCGACCTGAACCAGGTTGCGATGTGGGCGGGCATTCCGGCACTGCTCGCCCCCTGGCTGGCCGATCAGCCAGGCGCCATCCTCGCGGCCGGGATCTGGCTGCAGATCGTCTGGCTGCTGTTCGTCCTGCTGGAAATCTCCACGCCGCAATTCATCCAGGAATACGACAGCCGACCCAACCGCCTGTACCTGGACTACCTGAAGTACCCGAAGGAAGTCTTCGGCATGCTCTGGAAAGGCTACAAGCCCGTGCTGGCGGCCGCCGTGATCGTCCTGGCGCTGGCTGCCTGGCTGGGTCATGTCCTGTTTGCGAACGCGACACCCGATCCCCTGCCCGCCTGGCCCTGGCGCATCGTCCTGACCCTCGTGATCGGGGCAGCCATCGTCCTGGCCATCCGCGGCTCGCTGGGCCACCGCCCCATCAACCCCGCCTCCGTTGCCTGGTGCGGAGACAGCCTGCTCAATACCCTGCCGCTGAATTCCCTGTACAGCGTGCTGTTCGCCCTGTACGCCATCAAGAATGAACGGTCGGCGGCGGACGTCTACGGCGATCTGCCCGACGACACCCTGCACACCATCATCCGCGAACAGGCCGGCATCCCGCCCGGTCCGCCGGAACTGCCGACCCTGCATCCCCAGCCCGCCAGCCAGCGGCCCGCGAGACCCCGCAATCTGGTGCTGATCGTCGAGGAAAGCCTGGGTGCGCAGTACGTCGGCAATCTGGGGGGCGCGGGGTTGACACCCTGCCTGGACACGCTGGCGGCGACAGGCTGGAACTTCACCCGGGCTTACGCCACCGGCACCCGGTCGGTACGCGGCCTGGAAGCTGTGACCGCCGGCTTTCCCCCTACCCTGTCCGATGCCGCGCTGCGCCTGACCGACGCGCAAAGCCATTTCTTCACCCTGGCCCAGCTGCTGCGCCGCCACGGCTACCGTTCGCGATTCATCTATGGCGGCGAAGCCCATTTCGACAACATGAAGAGCTTCTTTCTGGGCAACGGTTTCGACGAACTGCACGATCTGCCGACGTTTGAATCCCCAGCTTTTGTGGGCACCTGGGGCGCCAGCGACGAGGACATGTTCGACAAGCTGCACGCACTACTGTCGCAGTCGCGCGATCAGCCCACCCTGCATCTGGCATTTTCCGTCACCAATCACACGCCCTGGGAATATCCGGCCGGACGCATCCCGGTCGACGGGAACCCGGCCACTGTCCAGAACTCGGTCCGGTATGCGGACTGGGCCATCGGCCGTTTCTTCGAACAGGCGCGCGCCAGCGACTACTGGCGGGACACCGTGTTCCTGATTGTCGCGGATCACGACGCCCGCGTGGGTGGCGCCCAGCGCATCCCTCTGCGGCATTTCCACATCCCCGCCCTGATCCTGGGCGCCGGGGTCGAACCACGGCAGGACGCCCGCGTCATCAGTCAGATCGATCTGCCCACCACCCTGCTGTCGCTGATCGGCATCGACGACGCCCACCCCATGATCGGCCACGACCTGACCCGCCCGGGCACGGGCGGACGCGCCATGATGCAGTACGAGGACCACTACGGCTACCTGCGCGAAGACACGCTGGCCGTGCTGGAACCGCACCAGGCGCCGCTCTTCTTTCGCTATGCCGCGCCGGACACCTACACGCCGCTGGACGCCGACCCCGAACTGGGCCGGATCGCCCTGGCCCACGCGCTCTGGCCCACCTGGGCCTATCGCCATCAGGCGCATACGCTGCCCGAGCTGCGTCGCGCCACGCCCGGGTGAGCTTGACGATCATGGTAGAATTTTCCGTTCTGATTTCAGTCGGGGCGTAGCGCAGCCTGGTAGCGCATCTGCTTTGGGAGCAGAGGGTCGCATGTTCGAATCATGTCGCCCCGACCAACACAATCAAGGAACCCGCATGTCTTCCACCACTGATGATCTTGGCAAACTCATCCTGCGTCTGGTTCTAGGCATCCTGGTCCTGCTGCATGGCCTGTCCAAACTGGACAGCGGCATCGGCTGGATCGGCGGTATGCTTCAGGGGCACGGCCTGCCGGGTTTCGTGTCGTATGGCGTCTATATCGGCGAAGTCCTTGCGCCTATCCTGGTGATCCTGGGCCTCTGGGCGCGCCTGGGCGGCATTCTCATTGCCATCAACATGCTGTTCGCCTTCGGGCTCGTCCACGCCCACGACCTGCTCACGCTGGGCAAGAGCGGTGGCTGGGCGATGGAACTGCAGGGCATGTACCTGTTCGCGGGCCTCGTGGTCGCGCTGCTGGGCGCCGGTGCCTACAGCCTGGGCGGACGCAACGGCCGCTGCAACTGATTCAGCACCGACACGCGGACCCGCTAGGCGGCGGGCAGCGTCACCACCACACAGGCGCCGCCCAGTTCACTGGTTTCGATCCGGGCCCATCCGCCATACAGGTCGGCCAGATCGCGCACGATCCCCAATCCCAACCCTGAGCCCGGCGTGCGTTCGTCGGCGCGCTTGCCCCGCTCGAAAACTGCTTCCGCCCGCTCGGGGCTGAGCCCCGGGCCATCGTCCTCTACCCGGATTTCCAGTTCGCCATCCAGGCGGCGGGCCGTGACCCGGACCCGCTTGCGGGCCCACTTGCCCGCATTGTCCAGGATATTGCCCAGCATTTCCTGGAAGTCCTGGGATTCTCCCCGGAAGGCGAGATCGTCCGCCACCCCGCTCAGGTCATAAGTCAGATTGCGCTCGGCATGCACGCGGACCATCACACGCACCAGGCCTTGCAGCAAAGGCAGGATCGGGCTGCGCAGCCCGGTCATGCGGACCGCCGCAGCCGCCCGCGCATGGGCCAGGTGGTAGTCCACCTGACGGCGCGCGGCATCCACCTGTTCGGTGATCAGGCGCGGCAGCGCCGGATCAGCGGCCGCCGCCGCATTGGCCATGACGGCCAACGGCGTCTTCAGGGCATGCGCCAGATTGCCAGCCTGCTGACGGGCACGTTCCAGGCCCTGGGCATTGCGATGCAACACCTGATTGAAATCATCGACCAGCGGCTGAACCTCGGTCGGGAAAACCCCTTCGATCCGTTCCGCCCTCCCTTGGCGCAAGTCCGCCAGGCGCTGGCGCAGACGCGCCAGGGGCCGCAATCCATACCCCACCTGCATCCAGGCCGCAAACGCCATCCCCAGCACGAGCACGCCCAAGGCCATCCCCAGCATCTGGTTGAACCGGCTGATCGGCTCGGCCAGCAGGGCCTGGTCGGCCGCCACCGACAGCACCAGATCTTCATAAGGGCCGTCAGCCGGCTCGACTTCGCGAACGCGCAGCTGCAGTTCGGTGCCGCCCGGCCCTGGTGCCTGGGTCCGCAGATCCTGGCCTGGCGTCAGGTCCGGATACAGGAGGGGCAGGCGCGCATCCCACAACGAGCGGGACCGCAGCTGCTCCGCCGGCCGTCCATTCTGGGCCGGGACGGAGATCTGCCAATACAGCCCCGAGTACGGGTGGGTGAAGCGCGGGTCGCTGGGCAGGGACGCCAACGAGACCTGGCCGCCATCGGTGATCTGCAGCTGCGCCGTGAGCTGGTCCAGATGAATGTTGAGTTCGGATTGCAACTGCGCCAGGATGTGCTGGCGAAACAGCTGCTGGATCCCCCACCCCGCCACCGCCACACTGAGCAGCGCCCAGGCCAGCACACCCGCCAGCAGACGCAGGCGCAGGGACCGATAGCGCGCCTCCAGCCGCTTCATGATGGAGGCGTGGCGGCCAGCCGATATCCCAGCCCGCGCACAGTCTGGATCAGTTCGGCCGGAATCTTGCGTCGCAGGCGGGCGATGAAGACTTCGATCGTATTGGAATCCCGATCGAAGTCCTGCGCATAGATATGCTCGACCAGCTGGCTGCGGGAAATGACTTCCCCCTGGTGCATCATCAGATAGGCCAGGACGCGGTATTCATGGCTGGTCAGCTCCAGCGGCGCATCGTCCAGCAGCACTCGCGACTGGCGGGTATCCAGCAGCAGAGGCCCGCAGCGGATGTCGGTCGAGGCATGCCCCCCGGCCCGCCGCAGCAGGGCGCGCACCCGCGCCTGCAGCTCTTCCAGGTGGAAGGGCTTGGTCAGGTAGTCGTCGGCGCCCGCATCAATCCCGGCAACCTTGTCGTGCCAATTGTCACGGGCGGTCAGGATCAGCACCGGCATGATGCGGCCGGCCTCGCGCCAGGCCCGCAGCACTGACAAGCCGTCACGCCCCGGCAAGCCCAGGTCCAGCACGACCAGATCGTAGGGTTCGCTCAGCCCCTGATGCTGGGCGTCCAATCCGTCATGCGCCACGTCAGCCACGTAACCTGCGGATTCCAGCGCGGCCTTCAGCTGGGACGCGAGCAGCGGCTCGTCTTCGGCAAGCAGTAGTCTCATCGATGTCTTTCCTCGCCGCGCAGGGGGCGGCGTCCCACCGATGATATCCGGCCCGTGTGCGCATCGACCCTGATCTTGATCAGACGACCCTGATCCTGAAGAATCTTGAGTTCGTACACCCACTGGCCATCGCACGGCGGCGCACCCGCGCAATCGCTAATGCCGTCCTCTTCCTCGAATTCGACCTTCAGCACCTGGCCCGGGTAGTCCTTGGCGACCCGCGCCAGGACGTCCTGCAGGGGCAGAACTTCGCCGAGTTGCTGCAGGCGTTCCGCCTGTGCACGATCATGGTTATGGGCCGGCGCGCCCGTCGCCCACAAGCCGAGGGCCAGCACACCGGCCAGCACGCTGCGACGTCGCATGACAGGACTCCTCCGAGGTCGGATGCCCGTACAGTAGCAGGAAGGCGATGAATGTGGGATGAATTACCCAAACCTGCCTGTGATGTAGTCCTCGGTTTCCTTGCGGGTGGGCTTCACGAAGATTTGATCCGTCGGGCCGAACTCCATCAGCTCGCCCAGGTACATATAGGCGGTGTAATCGGAGCAGCGCGCCGCCTGCTGCATGTTGTGGGTGACAATCACGACCGTGTAGTCATCCTTCAATTCGGCGATCAGTTCCTCGATCTTGGCTGTGGAGATCGGATCCAAAGCCGAACACGGCTCGTCGAGCAGCAGGACCTCGGGTTTGATGGCGACCCCGCGGGCGATGCACAACCGCTGCTGCTGCCCGCCGGACAGGCCGTTGCCGCTCTGGCCGAGCTTGTCCTTGACCTCGTTCCAGAGCGCTGCCTTGGTCAGGGCCCATTCCACCCGCTCGTCCATTTCGCCCTTGCTGAGCCGCTCGAACAGACGCACACCAAAAGCGATGTTGTCGTAGATGCTCATGGGGAATGGCGTGGGCTTCTGGAACACCATGCCGACCTTGGCCCGGATCAGGGAAATATCCAGACGCGAATTCAGCAGGTTCTCGCCATCCAGTTCGATGGTGCCCTCGGCTCGCTGACCGGGGTAGAGCTCGAACATGCGGTTCATCGTCCGCAACAAGGTGGATTTGCCACACCCCGACGGACCGATGAAGGCCGTGACCTTGTTTTCCGCGACGTTCATGTTGATGTCGCGCAGGGCATGGAAGCTGCCGTAATAGAAATTCAGGTGACGCACGGCGATCTTGGTGCGTTCTGGGGCGGCGGTCGGATGCGGGTTCATGGTCGGAATCAAGACGGATTATTTACGAAACAGGCTGCGGGCCACGATGTTGATCCCCAGCACCAGCAGGGTGATCAACGCCGCGCCGGCCCAGGCCAGCCGGTTCCAGTCCTCGAAGGGGCTGGCCGCATACTGGAAGATGACCACCGGCAGGTTGGCGATCGGGGCATTCATGTTCAGCGACATGAACTGATTATTCAAGGCCGTGAACAGCAGCGGCGCTGTTTCCCCGGCGATCCGGGCCACCGCCAGCAGGATGCCGGTGATGATACCCGAGCGCGCGGCACGATAGCAGATGAACACCACTACGCGCCATTGCGGGCAGCCCAGGGCGGCGGCGGCTTCACGCAGGCTGTTGGGCACCAGGCAGAGCATGTTGTCGGTCGTCCGCACGACCACGGGAATCACCAGGATCGCCAGCGCGAAGGCGCCGGCCCAGCCGGAATAGTGGCCGACCTGCGCCACATAGACGGCGTAGATGAACAGGCCGATCACGATCGAGGGCGCCGACAGCAGGACGTCGTTCAGGAACCGTGTGGCGGGGGCCAGCCAGCCCCGGCGGCCGTATTCGGCCAGATAGGTTCCCGCCAGCACGCCGATCGGCGTGCCGATCAGTGTGCCCACCGCCGACATCAGCACGCTGCCGACGATGGCGTTCAGCAGGCCGCCGGTCTGCCCCGGCGGGGGCGTGCTTTCCAGCAGCAGGGCAAAGGACAGCGCGCTGCCGCCCTTGAGGAGCAGCGTGGCGATGATCCATGCCAGCCAGAACAGGCCGGACCCGAGCGCCAGCCCGGACAGGCCGAGCATCACGCGGTTGAACCGCCGACGGCGGCGATAGATCGGGTTGCTCTGGACGATGGAAGAGTCGGAAACGGGCATGAACGATCCGGTATCAGGCGCCTTCTTTGCGCGATAGTTGCAACAGCATGAACTTGGACAAGGCCAGGACGACCGTGGTGATCAGGAACAGGATCAGGCCGAGTTCCAGCAAGGCGGATTTCTGCAGGCCGCCGGCCTCGTTGAATTCGTTGGCCAGGGCTGATGCGATGGAATTGGAAGGCGAAAAGAGCGAGGTCGGCAGATTGAAGGCGTTGCCGATCACGAAGGTGACCGCCATGGTCTCGCCCAGCGCCCGTCCAAGTCCCAGCATGATACCGCCAATGACGCCGTGCTTGGTGTATGGCAGCACGACTTTCCAGACGACTTCCCAGGTGGTGCTGCCCAGTCCGTAAGCGGATTCCTTCAGCAGCGCGGGCACCTGCTCGAACACGTCGCGCATCACGGCCGTGATGAACGGAATGATCATGATGGACAGGATCAGCCCCGCGGTGAACAGGCCGATACCCATCGGCGGGCCGGCAAACAGATTTTCCAGGATGGGGACGCCGTCGGCCAGATCGACGATGCCGGGTTGCAAATATTCCTGGAACAGCGGCACGAAGACGAACAGTCCCCACATGCCATAGATGATGGATGGGATCGCGGCCAGCATTTCGATGGCGGTCCCCAATGGCCGACGCACCCAGGCCGGGGCCAGTTCCGTCAGGAACATGGCAATACCGAAGGACACCGGAACAGCGATCAGCAAGGCCAGCAGCGCGCTCAGGACGGTCCCCAGGATCGGCACCAGGGCCCCGAAATGCTGACGAACCGGATCCCAATCATTGGTCCACAAAAAGGCAAAACCGTACTGGACGATCGTGCCTCGACTGCCGTAAATCAGGGACACCATGATGCCCGCCAGCAGGATGAAGACCAGAAACGCAAATGCCCGGGTCAGGTGTCGGAATCCCGCGTCAACCAAGAGATTGCGTTGTTTATTGATCATGAAGAAAGGTTCCGTGGTCACGGGGCACAAGGAAACAGCCGCCCCGATCGGACTTCAAAAACCAGTATTTTCCCACAAACAGGGCGGCTGTCAGCCGCCCTGGATTTACACTAGCTGACCCATGGGGGGCCAGCCCTCATGCGGATCGTCCGCTACGATCAGGGCCAGACAGCCTTGCCGTCTTCACCCTTGATCTTCTCGGCCCAGAGGTCGCGAATCTGCTTCGTCACCGAATCCGGCAGCGGCACGTAATCGAGTTCGCGCGCCATATCGCCGCCATTCTTCCAGGCCCAGTCGAAGAAAGCCAGCACTTCGTGCGCCTGCTTCACGTTGGGCTGCTTGGCATGCACCAGGATGAAGGTTGCGGATGTCACAGGCCAGGAATCGGCGCCGGGCTCATTGTTGAGCACCAACCCCATGCCAGGCGCCGACGACCAGTCTGCATGGCCCGCGGCTGCGGCAAAAGCCTTCTGAGCCGGCTGCACGAACTTGCCGTCCCGGTTTTGCAGCTGCGCCCAGGCCAGCCCATTCTGGTGGGCGTAGGCGTATTCCACATAGCCGATCGAGTTGGCCAGTTGGCGCACGTAGGCGGAGACGCCTTCGTTGCCCTTGCCGCCCTGACCCGTGGGCCACTTCACAGCCTTGCCTTGACCGACTTGTTCCTTCCAGGCCGGGGAGACCTGGGACAGGTAATTCGTCCAGCCAAAGGTCGTGCCTGAACCATCGGACCGGTGCACCACCACGATGTCCTTGGCCGGCAGCGTCAGGCCCGAATTCAGGCCCGCGATCGCGGGATCGTTCCACTTCTTGATCTTGCCCAGGAAGATGTCGGCCAAAACCGGGCCGGTGAGCTTGAGTTGCCCAGCCTTGATCCCCTCGACGTTGACGACCGGCACTGTGCCGCCGATGACCGCCGGGAACTGGACCAGACCATGCTTTTGCAGATCATCGGGCTTCATCGGATCGTCCGAAGCGCCGAAGTCGACCGTCTTGGCGATGATCTGCTGCTGACCGCCGCCCGAACCGATGGACTGATAATTGATGCGATTGCCGCTGGTTTCCTGATATTTGGCGGCCCACTTCGCATAGATTGGGTAGGGGAAAGAGGCGCCGGCCCCCGTCAGGTCGGCGGCAAACGCCGACGCGCCTGCAGCCGCCATCAGCGTCAGGCCCGTTGCGCATTGAACCAGCATCCGTTTCAACATATGGAAAATTCCTGTGTGGATGATCAAATGTGACGGATTCCACATCCGTCAGGACTGCATGGTAAAGATACCGTGTGACAGTTTGATGACAGACTGACGCCGCCTCCCGACTCGCGGCCCGCAGGGGGCTGTCATATATCCGAAATCACACCAACCGCGCCATCAAATATTGGTGCAGATTGAACGCCGGCCGGCGGTTGCGCACGCGCTGGTAGCGGCCGTCCGGCTGGGCGGCCCAGGCCAGCTGATTGTCGCGCCAGGCGAACGTGAAGGACTCGTCGATCACACGGCGGCGCAAGGTCTTGTCCAGCACCGGGAAGGCCAGTTCGACCCGGCGCAGGAAATTGCGGTCCATCCAGTCCGCCGAGGACAGATACAACGGTTCGGCGCCATCCTGATAGAAATAGAATACCCGGGAATGCTCCAGGAAGCGGCCGATGATCGAGCGCACCTGGATGTTTTCCGACAAACCGGGCACCCCCGCCTGCAGCGCGCAGGCCCCGCGCACGATCAGATCGATGCGCACGCCGGCCTGGCTGGCCTCGTACAGGGCCTTGATGACGGTGGGTTCCAGCAGGGAATTCATCTTGGCGCGGATTCGGGCCCGCTTGCCGGCGCGCGCGAACTCGGTTTCCGAGCGGATCAGGTTGAGCACGGTTTCATGCAGCGTGAATGGAGACTGCAACAGCAGTTTCAGTTCGCGGCGCGCACCCAGTCCGGTCAGCAGGGAAAAGACCTGATCCATGTCCTCGCAGATCGACGGATTGGCGGTCAGCAGACCGAAGTCGGTATAGAGTTTGGCCGTGCGCTGGTGATAGTTGCCGGTTCCCAGATGCCCGTAACGCCGGATGCGGCCGTCTTCGCGCCGCAGGACCAGGGCCATCTTGGCATGGGTCTTGTGCCCCACGACGCCGTAGCTGACATGCGCGCCGACCTCTTCCAGGCGGGCGGCCCAGTTGATGTTGGTCTGTTCATCGAAACGCGCCATGAGTTCCACCACCACGGTGACTTCCTTGCCGGCACGGGCGGCCGACAGCAGCAGCCCCATCAGTTCGGAGTCCTCGCCCGTGCGATAGATGGTCTGTTTGATTGCCACCACCTGGGGGTCCAGCGCCGCCGCCTGCAAAAACATGAGGACCGGCTGAAAGGACTGGTAGGGATGATGCAGCAGGTGGTCGCGGGCGGCAATCGCCGCGAACAGGGTCTCCGGGCGCTGCATGTCGCCATCGAACGGCGCCGGAATCCGGGGACGGAACACCGGGTATTCCAGGTCGGGCCGGCTGACCCGGTTGCACAGCTGCATGAGGCGGGTCAGATTCACCGGACCGTTGACCCGATAGGTATCGGCCGGCCCCAGGTTGAATTCCCGTTGCAGGAAGAGTTCCAGGTCCGGGGGCAGCGCATGGGCGATCTCAAGCCGCACCGAGGCGCCGAAATTGCGCTGCGAGAGTTCGCCCTGCAGCGCCTGCCGCAGATTGGTGATTTCGTCCTCGTCGACGAACAGGTCGCTGTTGCGGGTGACCCGCCATTGATAGCAGCCCTGCACGTTCATGCCGGGGAACAGATCCCCCACGAAGGCATTGATCAGCGTGGTGAGCAACATGAACCCGTCGGGAATCCCGGAGATCTCGGGCGGCACCTTGACCATGCGCGGCAGAGCGCGAGGCGCCTGCACGATGGCGATGTGGCCCTCGCGGCCGAAGGCGTCCTCGCCGCTGAGGGACACGATGAAATTCAGGCTCTTGTTGTAGACCCGGGGGAAGGGATGCGCCGGATCCAGGCCGATCGGGGTCAGCAGCGGCATCACGTCGCGCAGGAACACACCGTAGGCCCATTCCCGCTGCAGATCCGTCCAGCCGGTGGAATAGATCAGACCCACGCCCACTTCCATGAGCCGGGGCATGACTTCACCCGTCAGCAGGCGGTTTTGCCGGTCGACCAGCACATGGGCCGCCCGCTGCACACGGTCGAAGGCCTCGCCGGGCGTCATGCCGTCGGCACTCCGTAATTCGGGCGTCTGGCGCTGCTGCTCTTTCAAGCTGGCCATCCGGATTTCGAAGAACTCGTCCAGGTTGGACCCCACGATGCAGAGATATCGCAGGCGTTCGAGCGCGGGCACATCCGGGCGTTCGGCCATGGACAATACCCGCTCGTTGAACTTCAGGACCGACAGTTCGCGGTTCAAAAGGGTTGGCGTTTCTTCCGCGCCTCGCATGGGGACTCCAGTTCCTGTCATGAATCGGCCACTATAATCGCACAGTGCAACACTCTCGGGTAACCTCATGGACGACCGGCTGGCATCGATCGACCTCGGATCCAACACTTTTCGACTATCCATCGGACGAATTGTGCGCCATGGCGGCGCTGTTCAGATCTATACCGAAGACAAACTCCGCGAACTGGTGGCCCTGGCCAGCGGCCTGGACGAGTACCAGCGCATCAACGCGCCCACCATCGCCCAGGCGCTGGCTGCCCTGCGGCGCTTCGGCGAACGGCTGAAGGGTTTCTCTCCCGACAATGTGCGCGCCGTCGCCACCAACACCTTCCGCGTGGCCCGCAACGCCGCCGAGATCCTGCCCGAGGCCGAACATGCCCTGGGTTTTCCCATCGAAATCATCTCCGGCCAGGAGGAAGCTCGCCTGATCTACCTGGGCGTGAGTCAATATCTGCCTCCCTCGCCGCATCGGCGCCTGGTGATCGACATCGGCGGGGGCTCCACCGAATTCATCATCGGCCAAGGCGAGCAGCCGCAACAGCTGGCATCCCTGCAACTGGGCTGCACGAGCTGGACGCGGAAATTCTTCCCGCATGGCCACATCACCAAGGCACGCATGCACCAAGCCATCCTGGCGGCGCGCAGCACCATCGAATCCATCACCAGCTCCTACCGGCGCATCGGCTGGCAAGAGGCCTACGGTTCATCAGGCACGGCCAAGGGCCTGCTGGCCATCCTGGTCGAAAACGGACTCAGCCCGGACGACATCACCCTCGACGGTCTGGAACGCCTGTCCGCCGCCCTCATCCGGGCCGGCGAAGCGCGCCTGCAGGACTGGGCCGGCCTGAAGCCGGAACGCGCTCCCGTCCTGGCGGGCGGTCTGGCCATCATGATCGCCGCGTTCCAGGAACTGGGCATCGAACACATGAACGCCGGCGAAGGCGCGCTGCGCGTCGGCGTCCTGCACGACCTGCTGGGCCGGGACTCGCACCATGACCGGCGCGACGAGACAGCCCGCCAGATGAGCAGCCGCTATCAGCTGGACGCCAAACAGGCCAATCACGTGCGCAATATCGCACTGCGGCTGTTCGACCAACTGGAGTTCCCGCCCCTGGCGGGGATATCCGAACTGCGCCGCGCGCTGGCCTGGACCGCCCAACTGCACGAGGTCGGCCTGGCCATCGCCCGCAACGACTACCACAAGCACAGCGCCTACATCCTGGAACACGCCGACATGCCGGGATTTTCCCGCGACGACCAGCATTTGCTGGCGTTCCTGGCCCTGGGACACCAGGGCCGGCTGACCAAAGTCCGTCATTTCGAACCCGACCATGCGCAATGGCTGGCCCTGTGCTGCCTGCGTCTGGCCGTACTGTTGCTGCGGCGCCGCGAACCCGTCGATACATTGCCTTTCGGCATCCGCGCCCATGGCCAGACCGTCACCCTGTCGGTAAACGGCGACTGGCTGGATTCCCATCCCCTGAGCGGCTTTCTGCTGAAGACCGAGGTCGAGGTCTGGCGCAAGGCGGGCTTCATGCTGGAAATCAGCAAAAAATAGGTTTTTACGGCATCCCGAAGTGCCGCCGATAGCGCTCTTCCAGCCATTCCAGATCCAGCAGGATCGGAAAATCCGCCGTGTGGAAATCCGGATCCCAGGCCGGGGCTCCGCAGATCGTCGCGCCCACCTTCAGATAGCCCTTGATCAGCGGAGGCACCCGGGCCGGCAGCGTGCTGTCCAGCCGATCGAGCGGATACGGATGCAGAGGCTGGATGCGCGGCGCATCGGGGTGCCGCGCCATCAGATCCTGCGCCTTGCGCCAGACTTCCGACGCGGTCACTCCGTTATCCCGAAGGCTGACACTGGCGCAGCCCAGCATATAGCGGTAGCCACCCTGCCTCATGACCTGCGCCAGCCCCGACCACAGCAACATGATGGCCGTGCCGTCGCGAAACCGCGCATCGACGCAGGATCGCCCGATCTCCACCAGCTGGGGCATCAGCATCCGCAGCGGCTCCAGGTCGAATTCCGAGGCGGAATAATAGGTGCCGGCACGCCGGGCGGCTTCGGGCGTCAGCATCCGGTAGGTGCCTACGACCTGCCCGGACTGCGCGTCACGCACCATGAAGTGCATGCACCAGGGATCGAAGTGGTCCACATCGCGGTCGCCTTCCGCCTCTGGAAAATACGCGCCCATGTCCTCGGTGAAGACTCGAAAGCGCAGACGCTGGAGTTCCTCCAGCTCGGCTGGGGCCCGGGCGATACTCAGGGTCAGGCCGCCGGCCTCGACCCCAGGCCAGTCGATCAGTTCCATCGGGTACGGATGCGGTTGCGGTTGCAGCAGAGGCTGGCAGGCCAGCATGGGAGTCTCCGGAAGTCCAGGAAATGGAGACTATTGTGCCCGAACGATATGTCACTCATGCGACAGCGTGGACTCAGGTGAGTTTGACGGCCACGAGCTGGCGCACGCCTTCTTCGGCCAACGCGGGATCATCGGCCTCGACCATGAGGCGAAGCTTAGGTTCGGTGCCCGAAGCGCGAATCAGCACCCGGCCGCGATCGCCCAGTGTGGTCCGCACCGCGCGGGACGCAGCCTGCAGGCCGGCATGGGACTGCCAGTCCAGGCCCGGCGCCAAGGGTACATTCACCATTTTCTGCGCATACATGGTCAGGTCGGCCACCAGATCGGCCAGCGGCGCCTGCGCGTGACGGATCGCGGCAAGCACCTGCAGGGCGGCCACGATCCCGTCGCCGGTGGTATGCCGGTCCAGGCACAGCAGATGGCCGGAGCTTTCGCCCCCGAACAGCCAGCCATGCTGATGCAGCAGTTCGAGCACATAGCGGTCGCCCACACGCGCCCGTTCGAAGGGAACCCCCAGTTCGATCATGCGGCGCTCGAAGCCGTAATTGGTCATCAACGTACCGACGACGCCATCGATCGGTTGCGTCCGTGCCCGATCGCGCACAATGGCGTAGAGCAGTTCGTCGCCGTTGTACAGCCGGCCAGTGGCGTCCACCATCTGCAGACGGTCGGCGTCCCCATCCAGGGCAATGCCCAGATCGGCGCCCTGGGCCGCCACTGCGGCCACCAGCGTTTCCGGGTGTGTGGCACCGACCTTCTCGTTGATGTTGAAGCCATCCGGCTCGCAACCAATGACGCTCACGTCCGCGCCCAGTTCGCGGAAGACATGAGGCGCGATGTGGTAGGCGGCGCCGTTCGCGGCATCCACCACAATCTTCAGCCCCTGCAGATCGAGTTCGTTGGGAAACGTGCTCTTGCAGAATTCGATGTAGCGGCCCGCCGCGTCGCTGATGCGGCGCGCACGCCCGAGTCCCGCCGAATCGGCACAGCCGACCGGCTGCTCGATCATGGCTTCGATGGCGGCTTCGGTTTCATCGGGCAGCTTGGCGCCCGCCGAAGAGAAGAACTTGATGCCGTTGTCGTAATGAGGATTATGCGATGCGCTGATGACGATGCCGGCGGCCAGGCGCCAGGCGCGCGTCAGGTAAGCCACTGCGGGCGTCGGGATGGGACCGGCCAGGAGCACATCGACCCCTGCGGCCGACAGACCCGCCTCGAGCGCGGATTCCAGCATGTAGCCGGAAATGCGCGTGTCTTTTCCGATCACCACCGTCGGGCGGCCGGTCGTCACGGCGCCCTGAGCGAGCACACGGCCAGCGGCATAGCCCAGACGCAAGGCGAACTCGGCATTGATGCGGTCACCCCCGACTATGCCCCGGACCCCGTCGGTCCCGAAATATCGACGTGCGGTCATGCACGAACTCCTTGTTCAACGGCCGACCAGACCCGCAAGGCATCCACGGTATCGGCCACATCATGAACGCGCAGGATATGCGCCCCCCGCATCGCGCCCGCCAGGGCGGCGGCAACACTGCCCCCGAGCCGCCGGTCGGCCGGACGCCCGGTCACCGCACCGATCATGGATTTACGCGATAAGCCGATGAGGCTGGGGTATTCGTCCCCCATGACCTGCGGCAACTGGCGCAGTAAGGCGTAATTGTGCGCCACTGTCTTGCCAAAGCCAAACCCCGGATCAAGCACGATCCGGTCCGCCGACACCCCGGCATCGCGCAGACGCCGGGCCCCGTTTGCCAGATAGTCCCGGATTTCCGCCACCACATCACCGTAGTCCGGATCCTGCTGCATGGTGCGGGGTTCGCCGAGCATGTGCATCAGGCACAGGCCGCAGGCGGAATCCCGCACCGCGTCGATGGCCCCGGGCACCGTGAAGCCCCCGATGTCGTTGATCATGTCGGCACCGGCCAGCACAGACGCCCGCATGACTTCCGGCTTGCAGGTATCGATGGACAGAGGCACCCCACATTCGGCAAGCTCCTGGATCACCGGCAGAACGCGGCGCAGTTCCTCGTCCACCGAGACGGCCTGGGCGCCGGGCCGGGTGGATTCGCCACCGATATCCAGCAGGTCGGCACCCTCGTCGATGAGACGCAGCCCGTGCGCCACAGCCTCATCCGTCCGGAAATGGGTATTGCCGTCGGAAAACGAGTCGGGGGTGACGTTGACGATCCCCATCACCAGCGGGCGTTCCAGAGACAGCTGGAAACGCCCGCACTGAAGAAATGACTGCATGAACGATCCGCGAGATCCGGTCAGACGGGAGTGGTGGCAGGACCCTTGTCCTGGCTGGCGGCAGGCTGGCCGGACGGCGGCGTCTGCGGCGTGTCGCTGCCCGACGACGGCGGATGCGGCGCGCGTGGGGGGCGGCCCGCCATGATGTCGTCGATCTGCTCGGCATCGATGGTTTCCCATTCGAGCAGGGCGTTGGCCATGACGTGCATCTTGTCCTGGTTGGATTCGATCAGGTCGCGAGCCACACGATATTGTTCATCGATGATGCTGCGGATTTCCGAATCGACCTTCTGCATGGTGGCCTCGGACACATGCGTGGTTTTCGTCACGCTGCGTCCCAGGAAGACTTCACCTTCGTTCTCGGCGTACACCACGGGGCCCAGCGAATCCGTCATGCCATAGCGGGTCACGATGTCGCGGGCGATCGCGGTGGCGCGCTCGAAATCGTTCGAGGCGCCCGTCGTCATCTGGTGCATGAAGACTTCTTCGGCGATGCGACCCCCGAAGAGCACGGCGATGGTGTTGAGCAGCCGGTCCTTGTCCATGCTGTAGCGATCATTTTCGGGCAGCTGCATGGTCACCCCCAGCGCGCGGCCGCGCGGAATGATGGTGACTTTGTGGACGGGGTCGGTCGTGGGCAGCATGCGCGCCACCAGGGCGTGGCCCGATTCATGATAGGCGGTATTGCGGCGCTCTTCCTCGGGCATGATCAGGGAACGGCGCTCGGCCCCCATGATGATCTTGTCCTTGGCTTTTTCCAGATCGCTCATGTCGACCGTACGGCCATTGCGCCGGGCAGCGAACAGGGCCCCCTCGTTGATCAGGTTGGCCAGGTCGGCACCGGAAAAACCGGGTGTGCCACGTGCCAGCACGTTGGCGTCCACGTCCTGCGCAATGGGGACCTTGCGCATGTGGACCTTCAGGATCTGTTCGCGCCCGCGGATGTCGGGCAGCGAGACGACCACCTGGCGATCGAAGCGGCCCGGACGCAACAGCGCCGGATCCAGCACATCGGGACGGTTGGTGGCGGCAATGACCAGCACACCCTGGCCGGTCTCGAAACCGTCCATTTCCACCAGCAACTGGTTCAGCGTCTGTTCGCGTTCGTCGTTGCCGCCGCCCAGGCCGGCGCCGCGCTGACGGCCCACCGCGTCGATTTCATCGATGAAGATGATGCAAGGCGATTGCTTTTTCGCGTTCTCGAACATGTCGCGCACGCGGGCCGCGCCCACGCCGACGAACATTTCGACGAAGTCGGAACCGGAAATGCTGAAGAACGGGACCTTGGCCTCGCCGGCGATGGCCTTGGCCAGCAGTGTTTTACCCGTGCCCGGAGGGCCGACCATCAGCACGCCGCGCGGAATACGCCCTCCCAGGCGCTGGAATTTGGTGGGATCGCGCAGGAAGTCGACCAGTTCCTGGACGTCTTCCTTGGCCTCGTCGCAGCCGGCGACATCCGCGAAGGTGATGTTGTTGTTGTTTTCATCCATCATGCGGGCGCGGGATTTTCCGAAGCTGAACGCCCCGCCCTTTCCGCCGCCTTGCATCTGGCGCATGAAGAAAATCCACACCCCGATCAGCAACAGCATCGGGAACCAGGAAATGAACAGGCTGGTGAGGAAGGACGGTTCTTCGCGGGCCTTGCCGGACACCTGCACGCCGTCTTTCACCAGTTCGGGAACCATCCACAGATCGCCGGGCGAGGTCAGGCTATAGGCACGGCCGGAGTCGGGCGTGACGTAGATGGTATCGCCCTGAATGTCGACCTTGTTGATCCGGCCGGCGCGCGCGTCGTTCATGAACTGCGTGTAGGTCACGGTGTCGGAGCCCGAAACGGGACGCCCGTCGAACTGTTTGAACACCGTAAAGAGCACGAGCGCGATCACCAGCCAGACCGCGATCTTGGAAAACGAGTTGTTCAAAGCCAACCTCCTGGGTTTTACTGCTGCCGGCCTGTCACCCGCCCCCGTGTGCGGTTACAACAAGCTGACAAATACGTCAATGCTTCATTCTACCTGAATCCACCAACTGGCCGCAGAGGGCCTGCAGGCGGTCAGACCGCCCTGTCGCGGGGGGCTTTGAGCCCCCGCCCGACCAGGAACGTCTCGGAGGATTCGTCCCGCGACGCCTTGGGCTTGCGCTCGACCACCCGCACGAAATGCTGTTTGAAGGCCTGCACGATCTGCGAAAAGCCGCTGCCGTGAAAGGCCTTGACGATCAGCGCGCCATCCGGCTTCAGGTGATCGCAGGCGAATTCCAGCGCGAGTTCGCAGACGTGGGCGATGCGGGCGGAATCCGCCGAAGCCACACCGGATAAATTGGGGGCCATATCGGAAATCACAAGGTCCACCGGCTGGCCCCGCAGGCCGTCGCGCAACTGCTGCAGCACCTCGTCGTCCCGGAAGTCGCCCTGGATGAATTCGACGCCGGCGATGGGTTCCATGGGGAGCAGATCCAGCGCCACGATGCGCCCGTCGATCGCCCCGCCAGCCGCCGCCAGCCGCTCGCGCACAACCTGCGACCAACTGCCGGGCGTCGCGCCCAGATCGATGACCACATCCCCCCGGCGCAGCAGCCGTTCGGCTTCCAGGATTTCGATGAGCTTGAAGGCCGCGCGCGCCCGATAACCCTTCTGTTGCGCCATTTTGACGTAAGGATCATTAATATGCCGATGCACCCAGGCTTGGGAGAATTTTTTCTTGGCCATTCCCGTACAATTCCAGTATGCCGAAACTCGAACTGACCTCTCAGCAGCGCAGCGCCCTGCGCGCTGCCGCACACCCCCTGCACCCCGTCGTCCTGATTGGCGATCGCGGCTTGACCGACGCCGTACTGGGTGAAATCGACCGCAGCCTGGCGGCTCATGAACTGATCAAGGTCCGCGTGGCCGGGGCAGAGCGCGAAGATCGCGAAGCGATGCTCGAGGCCATCTGCGAAGCGCTGTCCTGCGCCGCAGTGCACCATCTCGGCAAAACGCTGATTATCTATCGTCCCGACGTGCTTGCGCAACAGGCTGCCGCGGCGGCGGAAAACGCCACACGGGCGATCCGCAAGAAGACCGAACCCTACGTGCCCAAAAAACAGGCGGCCCGCCCGGCCGCCGGCAAGCCAGCAGCCCGGTCCTCGTCTGAAAAACCGGATGCTCGGTCGCGTCGCACGACATCGGAAGACGCGCCCGGCCGACAAGGCCGGGGCTCGCGGGACGACCGCGGGGCGGATTCCCAGGGCCGGCCCACCGCGCATCAGGCCCGGCCTGCCCGCGCGGGCCGCCCAGGGGCCAGTGCCGCGCACGGGATCCCTCGCCGCAGCAGTGGCAGCGCGCTGTCACTACGCGCCGGGGCACGGCGCAACCGCAATCCGCGCTAAGCCGCCCACATCGGCAAACGGCCCGGGCCTGCCATCACGATTCATCGGATGGCAGGCCCGGGCCGTTTCGTGTCACGCCAGGCAAATACCTTATTGGTAACTGACCGAACGGACCTCGAATTCCCGCACGCCGGCAGGGGCGCGCACTTCGACGACATCGCCCTCGCTCTTGCCGATGAGGGCACGGGCGACCGGACTGGACACGGAAATCATGTTGGCGCGGATGTCCGCTTCCAGGTCGCCGACGATCTGATAGGTCAGACGCTCGCCGGATTCCAGATCCTCGATTTCGACGGTGGCCCCGAACACCGCCTGCCCTTGGACATCCAGATCGGCGGGATTGATGATCTGGGCGTTGGACAGCGTGCCTTCCAGTTCCTGGATGCGGCCTTCGATGAAGCCCTGGCGCTCGCGCGCGGCATCATATTCGGCGTTTTCAGACAAGTCGCCCTGGGCACGCGCCTCGGCGATGGCGTTGATGACTTCGGGGCGCTCGACTGTCTTCAGACGGTGCAATTCGGCTTGTAAGCGCTCTGCCCCGCGAGCTGTCAAAGGGATCGCAGACATAGTTCCTGACTCAAAGTAAAAGACGCCCCACGCGCGGGGGCGCCTGACAACAAGATTAAGACGAAGATCGGGTGAAAAAACCCGTCGCCGGAAACGAAGCGGCCTGACCGGTGGGGCCCCTCGGGGCCATGGGTGGCGGGTTTGATTCCCTGCGCCTGACCGATGTGGTCTGCTGGCACGCTCGTGAAAAACCCCGGCCAAAACCGGGGTGCTGAGGCTATTGTGGTCAATCTGCCGGGAAAAAGCAAGCCCGCCGTGCTTTCCCCGGCGGGTCCTTCCACCGATCAGGCTGCTGCCGCCTTGCGACCGCGCAGCACCGCATACAGGATGATCGCCCCGAAGGTCGCGGTGCCGATGCCGTCGAGCTTGAAGCCGCCGATGTCCACAGAGAAATTCCCGGCTCCCAGAACCAACGTGACGGCGGCCACGATCAGGTTGCGGTTGTCGCTGAAATCGACCTGGTTCACCACCCAGATGCGGGCGCCGGCGATGGCGATCAGACCGAACACGACCACCGCCATGCCGCCCAGCACAGGCGCCGGGATGGCCTGGATCACGGCGCCGAACTTGGGCGAAAAGCCCAGCAGCAACGCCACCAGCGCGGCGACGACGAAAACCAGGGTGGAATAGATCTTGGTGACGGTCATGACACCGATGTTTTCCGCGTAGGTGGTCACGCCCGTGCCACCCAGCGAACCCGAGATCATGGTCGCCACCCCGTCACCCAGGAGGGCGCGGCCCAGATAGCGGTCCAGGTTCTGACCGGTCATGGCGCTGACCGCCTTGATGTGGCCCAGATTTTCCGCCACCAGGATAATGGCGACCGGGGCAATGACGCTGATGGCATGCGCCTGGAAGACCGGCGCGGTCAGCTTCGGCAGCCCCAACCAGGGCGCCGCGACGATGGCGGAAACGTCGATCGGCTTGCCCAGCCCCAGACCATTGGTCAGAATGGCGTACAGGATGCAGGCCAAAAGGAGCCCCACCAGGATCAGCAGCCGTTGCACCAGCCCGCGCGTGTAGACAGCCACGCCGCCCACGCACAGGATGGTCAGCAGGGCCATGGCCGACTCGAACAGCGAACCACCCATAGCGTTCTTTGCCGCCAGGGGCGCCAGATTCAGGCCGATCACGGCCACGACGGCACCGGTCACCACAGGCGGCATCCAACGATCGATCCAGTCGGCGGCCGCCCCCTGGCGGGCATTGGCCAGCATGGTCAGCAGACCGATACCGGAATAAATCAGGCCGCACACGATGATCGCCCCCAGAGCCACCCCGATGTTCAGGTTCGGGCCGCTGCCGGAATAACCGCTGACGGCGATCACGCCGCCGATGAAGGCGAAGCTGGAACCCAGGTAGCTGGGCACCCGGCCCCCGACAAACAGAAAGAAGATCAGTGTCCCCACCCCGGACATGAGGATCGCCATGTTGGGATCGAAGCCCATGATGAGCGGCGCCAGGATGGTCGAGCCGAACATGGCGACGACGTGCTGGGCCCCCATGGCCACGGTCTGCGGCAGGGGCATGGTTTCATCGGGCTGCACGACGGCGCCGTCGGCTGTGCCTGAAACGCGGCGCCAACGGGGAAAGTAGGTATCGGACATGGATGCTCGGCCCGTGGGGCCGTCAGAAAGGGGAAGGTTGAAATTTCGTCGCAAGTGTACGGTGCCACCCGCACACACCGCAAGACAACCCAGATAGGAGTACTGCCAGCCGGAGCAAACGCGTGGCCGCCACCTATTCCCCAGGTTTGGGACGCGGCGCGTCCTGAGTCCAAAGCTCTTCCCCCAGAGCATCGTGCAAATAATCGATGAACGCCTGGACACGAGCCGGCCGGTTGCGCCCTGGTGGCGTGACCGCATGCAGTGCAAGAGGCGCGATTTCCCACGGTGCCATCACGGTTTCCAGCACGCCGGACTGCAGATCCGACCACACCAGGAATTCGGGCTGCAGAGCCAGGCCAAGGCCGGCACGCAAGGCGGGCATCAAGGCATCGGCGTTGTTCACGCGCAAGCGGGCCGCCATGAACTGCGAAAATTCACCCAGACGGGGATGACGGAAGTGCCAGGTCGTCCCATGATGCGCATAAGAATAATGCAAGGCCTGGTGGGCCTGCAGGTCTTGCGGATGGCGAGGCCGCCCGCGCCGATCGAGATACGCGGGGGCCCCCACCAGAAGGATGCGCACCCCGCACAGGCGGCGAGCCAGCAGGCTCGAATCCGCCAGCCGGGCGATCCGCAGGGCCAGGTCGAAGCCCCCGGCCACCAGGTCCACCTGAGCATCATCGAACTGCACATCCAGCCGCACCTCCGGGTGTGTCGTCATGAACCCCGGCAACAGCGGTGCCAGGCGCGCCAAGCCGAAGGACATGGGCGCGGACACGCGGACCTGCCCTCGCAGTGCCTGCGACTGTTCCGTGACTTCGGCTTCGATGGCTTCGCCTTCTTCCAGGATGCGGGTGGCGCGATCCAGTGCCGACCGGCCGCTGTCGGTCAGCGTCAGACGACGTGATGTGCGATGAATCAGCGTCGTCTTCATGCGGGCTTCCAGGCGGCTGATCGCTTTGGATACCGTCGCCTGGGACACCTGGCAGGCTGCCGCCGCCCGGGCGAAGGACCCCGTTTCGGCGACCTTGGCGAACAAGGCCCAGGCTTCGAGATCGGGCAATCCTTTCACGTCATTTCCTTTTCATGGCTTCGAAGCTTGTATGGCACCGTACAGGTGCCGTCAATCATATCAAAAATGGAAATCATGTAATTATATTGTTTATATTCTAAACATGATCCAAGTTACGTAGACTATCCGCATTGGTCAAGTTTCAAGGAACCCATCATGATCGAACGCCGTCCCTATGCCGAACTGGGCGGGGCCCAGCACGGCTGGCTCGATACCAGGCATCATTTTTCTTTTGCGGACTACCACGACCCCAAACGGGTCCACTGGGGCGCCCTGCGCGTCTGGAACGACGATACGATCCAGCCCAATAGCGGTTTTCCGCCGCATCCGCACGCCAACATGGAAATCATCACCTACGTTCGGGAAGGCGCCATCACGCACCAGGACAATCTGGGCAACCAGGGCCGCACGCTGGCGGGCGACGTCCAGGTCATGAGCGCGGGCACCGGCATCGTCCATTCCGAATACAACCTGGAACCCGGCCTGACCCGGATCTTCCAGATCTGGATCTTCCCGGACCGGAAAGGCGGCACCCCCTGCTGGGGCACGCAGCCCTTCCCCAAGGCCGACCGTTCGGGCCGGTTCGTCACCCTGGCCAGCGGCCTGGAAGGCGACGACGAGGCGCTGCCCATCCGGGCGCGGGCACGGGTTTCGGGGGCTACGCTGAAGGCGGGCGACACGGTGGAATACACGTTCCAGGACACCCGCCGCGCCGGCTACCTGGTCCCGGCCGTCGGCAAGGTCGAGGTCAACGGCACGGTGCTGGACGCCCGCGATGGCGCAGCCATCCAGGACGAGACCGTCCTGCGCATCACCGCGCTGGAAGATTCCGAACTGGTGCTGGTGGACAGCGCGGCGATGTAGCGCCCCGCCCATCCCACTGATCGATTCGAACACCCAGCCCGTCCCCCGGGATGGACTGTTTTTTTACCTTCATTTTTACTTTGACATTGACCACACGGACCCACACCATGAACACTCGCAATTACGACACGCTTTCCCTGATCGGCCGCATCCTGATCGCCATCCTGTTCTGGTTCGGCGTATCCGGCAAGATCGCCGCCCCCGCCGGCACCATTGGCTATATCGGATCCGCCGGTATTCCCCTACCGACACTTGCCTATGCGGGCACCGTATTCATCGAAGTGGTCCTGCCAATCCTGCTGGTGCTGGGCTACCGGACACGCCTGATCGCGCTGATTCTGGCCATCTTCACGGTCTTGGCCGCCCTGTTCTTCCACGCGCAATTCGGCGACATGAACCAGTCCACGCATTTCTTCAAGAACCTGGCCATTGCCGGCGGGCTGCTGCAAATCACGGCGTTCGGCGCCGGGGCGCTGAGCCTGGATGCGCGGCGCCAACAGTAAGGCGCGCGATCTGTCGACACCAGGCAGGCTGGGGCCTGACGGGCATCCGGCCTTTTTCCCCGCACCGGGCGCCTTGATGGCGCCCGGTTTTTATTCCGGACTGCCGCCGCGCCGGGGCTTGCGCTTGCGCCTTGCCGCCACCACGTCGTAGATCACATCGGGCACCATGCGCAGCAGCCGCGCCACCCAGGCCATGGGCCAGGGAATAACGCGGTAACCGTCGCCCGCCTCGATGGCGCGCACGGCCTGTTCGGCGAAACGGTCCACAGGCATCAGAAAAGGCATGCGATACGGGTTGTGCGCCGTCATGGGGGTGGCGATGAAGCCCGGAGCCAGGGTAACCACCCGCACACCCGTGCCATGGAGTTCCACCCGCAGGCTTTCGCACAGGGCACGCACAGCGGCCTTCGAGCCGCTATAGGCACCGGCACCCGGCAGGCCACGGACGCCCGCCACACTGCCGATGCCGACCAGCACACCTTGGCGGCGTTCGCGCATCGGCGCGATGAAAGGCTCGAACGTGCTGACCATGGCCAGCACGTTGGTGTCGAAGATATCCTGGAATACCGCAAAGTCTTCCGGCTCGCCAGCCAGGGTTCCGGCGCTGATGCCGGCGCTGGCGATAACGCGGTCCACCGGCCCGCCGGCCAGGAAATCCTGCGCGGCGGCCTGCAGGGCGGGACGATCCCGCACGTCCAGCACATACATCCGATGGTCCTGCCCGGGCAGGCTGTCGCACAGGGCCTGCAAGGCATCACGCCGGCGCCCGACCAGGCCGAGCACCGCGCCACGCGCCGCGTACTGGCGCGCCAGCGCCGCGCCGATGCCGCTGCTGGCGCCAGTTACGAAAACCCGTCCGGGCCGATCAGCCTGGACGGGCGAAGATGCCGCCTGCGGTTCGCGCGAGGCGGCAGGTGCGGCGGACGTCATGTTGTCGCCCGCCATGGCGCGTCAAGCCGCGGTTGCCGCGTGCATGGCCTGCAGGGCATAGACCTTCAGACCGCCGCCGTGGCGCATGTACTGCAGCCCTTCGACGGCCGCGCGCGCGCCGGCGATGGTCGTGAAGAAGGTTACGCGGTTGGCCAGCGACTGGGTGCGGATGGCGCGTGAGTCGGCGATGGCATTGCGGCGTTCCTCGACCGTGTTGATGACCATGGCGATCTCGCCGTTCTTGATCATGTCGACGATGTTGGGGCGGCCTTCCGTGACTTTGTTGACGATTTCCACCGCCAGACCGGCCGCCTCGAGGACGACCGCCGTGCCTCGGGTGGCCACCAGCTGGAAGCCCAATGCCGCCAGACCGCGGGCGACTTCGACGGCGCGGGGTTTGTCCTGCGCCCGCACACTGATGAAGACCCGACCGGATTCCGGCAGCATGACGCCTGCGGCGATTTGGGATTTGACGAAGGCCTCGCCAAAGGACTCGCCCACACCCATGACCTCGCCGGTGGACTTCATCTCCGGCCCCAGGATAGTGTCCACCCCAGGGAATTTGACGAAGGGGAACACGGCCTCCTTGACGCAGTAATGCACGGGCGCCGGAATCGAGGTCACGCCCTGCTGGGCCAGGGTGCGACCAGCCATGACGCGCGCGGCGATCTTGGCGAGCTGACGACCGGTTGCCTTGGAGACGTAAGGCACCGTGCGGGATGCGCGCGGGTTGACCTCGAGCACGTAGACGTCGCCGTCCTGGATGGCAAACTGCACGTTCATCAGGCCCTTGACATTCAGGGCACGCGCCATCAACGCCGTCTGACGTTTGATCTCGTCCACCGTTTCGGCCGACAACGAATACGGCGGCAGACTGCAGGCAGAATCGCCCGAGTGCACGCCGGCCTGCTCGATGTGTTCCATCACGCCACCGACGACGACCTGATCGCCGTCGGCCAGGCAGTCCACGTCGACCTCGGTCGCATTGTTCAGGAAGTGATCCAGCAGCACCGGCGAATCGTTGCTGACCTTGACGGCCTCGCGCATGTAGCGTTCCAGGTCCTGCGGCTCGTGCACGATTTCCATGGCGCGGCCACCCAACACGTAGCTGGGGCGCACGACCAGGGGATAACCGATCTCGCCGGCCAGGGCGAGAGCCTCGCCTTCGGTGCGTGCCGTGCGGTTGGCCGGCTGGCGCAGGCCCAGTTTGGTCAGCAGTTTCTGGAAACGTTCACGGTCCTCGGCCACGTCGATGGAATCGGGGCTGGTGCCGATGATCGGCACGCCATTGGCTTCCAGCGCGCGAGCCAGCTTCAGCGGGGTCTGGCCGCCATACTGCACGATCACACCGACGGGGTTTTCCTTGTGAACGATCTCCAGCACGTCTTCCAGCGTCAGCGGTTCGAAATACAGACGGTCGGACGTGTCGTAGTCGGTGGATACGGTTTCCGGGTTGCAGTTGACCATGATGGTCTCGAAACCGTCCTCGCGCAGGGCCAGCGCGGCATGCACGCAGCAGTAGTCGAATTCGATGCCCTGGCCGATGCGGTTGGGCCCGCCACCCAGCACGACGATCTTCTTGCGGTCGGTGGGGGCGGCCTCGTCCTCTTCCTCGTAGGTCGAGTACATGTAGGCCGTGGTCGTGGCGAATTCGGCCGCGCAGGTATCCACCCGTTTGTAGACCGGACGCACGTTCATCTGGTGACGCAGCTTGCGCACTTCGGCTTCGGTCGTATCCAGCAGGAAGGCCAGGCGCCGGTCGGAAAAGCCCCGGCGCTTGAGCTGGCGCATCGTCTCGGTATCGATCTCGGACAGCGTGCGCTGTTCCAGCGCCAATTCGATATCGACGATTTCCTTGATCTGCGCGAGAAACCACGGATCGATCTTCGTCAGCTGATGGACCTCGTCCAGGCTGAATCCCTGGGCAAACGCGTCACCCACATACCAGATGCGTTCGGGGCCAGGTTCACCCAATTCGATCTGCAGGCGCTCGCGATCGGTGGTTTTCTGGTTCAGGCCGTCCACGCCAACTTCCAGGCCGCGCAGGGCCTTCTGGAAGGCCTCCTGGAAGGTGCGGCCGATGGCCATGACTTCTCCCACGGCCTTCATCTGGGTCGTCAGACGCGAATCGGCCTGCGGGAATTTCTCGAAGGCGAAACGCGGGACCTTGACGACCACGTAGTCCAGGGTTGGTTCGAACGAGGCCGGCGTGGCGCCGCCGGTGATTTCGTTGCGCAATTCATCGAGCGTATAGCCGACAGCCAGACGGGCCGCGACTTTGGCGATGGGAAAACCAGTGGCCTTCGAGGCCAGCGCCGACGAGCGCGACACCCGCGGGTTCATCTCGATGACGATCATGCGGCCGTTGGCCGGGTTGATCGCGAACTGCACGTTCGAGCCGCCCGTGTCCACGCCGATCTCGCGCAGCACCGCGATGGAGGCGTTGCGCATGATCTGGTATTCCTTGTCGGTCAGCGTTTGCGCCGGGGCCACCGTGATCGAATCGCCGGTATGCACACCCATAGGATCCAGGTTCTCGATGGCGCACACGATGATGCAGTTGTCGGCGCGATCGCGCACGACTTCCATTTCGAATTCCTTCCAGCCCAGCAGGGACTCCTCGATCAGGAGCTCGCGGGTAGGCGAGGCTTCCAGGCCGCGACGGCAGATGACCTCGAATTCCTCGGCGTTATAGGCAATGCCCCCGCCCGTACCGCCCAGGGTGAAACTGGGACGGATGACGGCCGGGAAGCCCGAATTGCCCAAATCGGCGGCGATGCGCTTCTGCACCGCCCAGGCCTCGTCCATGCTGTGGGCGACACCGGATTTGGCGGATTCCAGACCGATCGAGGTCATGGCGTCCTTGAATTTCTGGCGGTCTTCGGCCTTTTCGATGGCTTGCGCGTTGGCGCCGATCAGTTCGACGCTATGTTTTTGCAGCACCCCGTGGCGATCGAGATCCAGCGCGCAGTTCAGCGCCGTCTGGCCGCCCATGGTGGGCAGCACCGCGTCCGGCTTTTCGATCTCGATGATCTTTTCGATGGCCTGCCAGGTAATGGGTTCGATGTAGGTGACGTCGGCCGTTTCCGGGTCCGTCATGATGGTGGCCGGGTTGCTGTTGACCAGAATGGTGCGAAAGCCGTCGGCCTTCAGGGCCTTGCAGGCCTGGGCGCCGGAATAGTCGAATTCGCAGGCCTGACCGATGATGATCGGACCGGCCCCGATGATAAGAATGCTTTTGATGTCTGAACGCTTGGGCATGGGAAGACGGTATCGGTTATTTGGACGACTGGGCTTTGTGCTGCGCCATCAGGTCGATGAATTTATCGAACAGCACCAGGATGTCGTGCGGGCCTGGACTGGCCTCGGGGTGCCCCTGAAAACAGAACACTGGCTTGTCGGTGAGTTCGAAGCCTTGTAGCGTGCCGTCGAACAGCGACACATGCGTGACGCGGGCATTGGCCGGCAGGCTGGCGCCATCGACGGTAAAGCCGTGGTTCTGGCTGGTGATGAACACGCGCCCGGTCGCCAGGTCCTGCACCGGATGGTTGGCACCATGGTGGCCGGTCTTCATCTTGACTGTGCGCCCGCCCAGCGTCAGGCCCAGGACCTGCTGCCCCAGGCAGATGCCGAACAGCGGAATGCCGCGATCCAGGACCGCCTTGCAGGTATCGACCGCATACTGGCAGGCAGCCGGGTCGCCAGGGCCGTTGGACAGGAAGACGCCGTCCGGATTCTGCGCCAGGATGTCGGCCACCGGGGTAGTGGCCGGCACCAGCGTGATGCGGCAGCCGCGATCCGCCAGCAGGCGCAGGATGTTGGTCTTGATCCCATAGTCATAGGCGACGACGTTGTAGTCGGCCCGATCCTGGCGGCGGAACCCGCGCCCCAGCTGCCAGGTGCCCTGCACCCAGGCGCCCGGTTTCGATGTCGTGACCTTGAGGGCCAGGTCCTGACCCTCCATGCCGCCGAAACCGCGCGCCAATTCGACGGCCCGTTCCACGTCCTCGCCCACCAGAATGCAGGCGCCCTGGGCGCCACGTTCCCGCAGAATACGCGTCAGTTTGCGGGTGTCCACGCCGGAGATCGCGACGATGCCCTGGGACTTGAGGTAGTCGGGCAGGGACTGCGTGGCGCGAAAATTGGAGACCCGGGCGGGACAATCGCGCACCACCAGGCCCGCGGCATGGATCTGGCTGGATTCGACGTCCTCGGCGTTGACGCCGGTGTTGCCGATGTGGGGATAGGTCAGGGTGACGATCTGGCCGCTGTAGCTGGGATCGGTCAGGATTTCCTGGTAACCGGTCATGGCGGTGTTGAAGACGATCTCGGCGACGGTGAATCCATCAGCGCCAATCGACACGCCTCGGAATACGGTACCGTCAGCCAAGGCAAGAATTGCTGGGACGAGTCCTGCGGACCCCTCGGGAAAGATTGACGGCAGCAAAATGTAACCCCGGTTGTAAAGTCAATATATAAACCTTCCCATTATACAGACGATCATGGTGTCTTCCGATGACGCCCCCGCCCACGCCGGGACCAGGCAGGCCGATGCGATCTCCGGTTTCCCGGCATTCCGCACGCCGCGATTGCCGTCGCCCGACACCCGCCTCACCCCGCCACCCGCCTATTGCCCAGGGTGCGGGTTCCTATTGAAAAAATGATCTACATTAGGAGCTTCGCCTGATCGAAGGTTTCTTCTTTTTACAAAGAGGTGTTCGTTTTCATGAGCCATCAACTGGATGCCCTGCGCGCACTGACGACGGTCGTGGCCGACACGGGCGACTTCGAGACCATGCGGGCCTACCAGCCCACCGATGCGACGACCAATCCATCGCTGATCCTGAAGGCCGTGCAGCAGGACGCCTACCGGCCCCTGCTGGACCGCGTGCTGCGCGACCATCCGGCGGCCCCGCTGGCCGAGCAGGCGGACCGTCTGCTGGTGGCGTTCGGCCGGGAGATCCTGGCGATCGTGCCCGGCCGCGTCTCGACCGAGGTCGATGCCCGGCTGTCCTTCGACACACAGGCCAGCATCGAACGGGCGCGCCAGATCATCGCGCTGTACGAGTCGGCAGGCATCGCACGTGAACGGATCCTGATCAAGCTGGCCTCGACGTGGGAAGGCATCCAGGCCGCGCGGGTCCTGCAAGCCGAGGGCATCCGCTGCAATCTGACGCTGCTGTTCTCGCTGACGCAGGCCATCGCCTGCGCCCAGGCCCGGGTGACGCTGGTTTCGCCCTTCGTGGGCCGCATCTACGACTGGTACAAGAAGACAGCGGGCGCGGATTGGAACGAAGCCGCCAACGCGGGGCCCAACGACCCCGGGGTACAGTCGGTGGCGCGCATCTACCGGTATTTCAAGGCCTACGACATCCCGACGCAGGTGATGGGGGCCAGTTTCCGCAACATCGGCCAGATCCGGGCGCTGGCGGGCTGCGATCTGCTGACGATCAGCCCGGCGCTGCTGGGCGAACTGGCGGCCTGCACCGATCCCCTGCCCGCCAGCCTGACCGTGGCCGACGCGAAGGCGAACGCGCCGGAATGGCTGGCCAGCAACGAGGTCACGTTTCGCACACAACTGAATCAGGATGCGATGGCGACGGAAAAATTGGCCGAAGGCATCCGGATCTTCACGGCGGATGCGGCAAAGCTGGATGCGATGCTGGGGCAGACCGCCTGAATCCGCGGATGACCGCGACGCGAGGACTCTCGTTCAAAGGATCCCTAGGTCTTCCCCGATTCCCCCGGCCCGGGCTGCCAGACCAGCAGCCGGCGTTCGCCCAGCGACACGGCGCCATCCAGCAGCAGGGCAAAGATCGTCAGCACCACGATGCCTGCGAACACAGTGTTCACGTCCAGCGTGCCTTCGGCCTGCAGGATCAGATAGCCGACGCCGGCGGCCGACCCCAGGTATTCACCCACCACGGCGCCCACGAAGGCCAGCCCGACCGAGGTGTGCAGACTGGAAAACACCCAACTCGTGGCCGAGGGGATGTAGACCGATCGCAGCTGCTGGCGGCGGGTGGCGCCCAGCATGCGGGCATTGTCCAGCAGGGTCGGGGACACTTCCCGCACGCCCCGGTAGACGTTGAAGAACACGATGAAGAACACCAGGGTGACGGCCAGGGCGACCTTGGACCAGATACCCAGGCCGAACCACATGCCGAAGATCGGTGCCAGGATCACGCGCGGCATGGAATTGGCCGCTGTGACGTAGGGCTCCAGCAGGGCGCTGGCGCTGCGCGACAGACCCAGCCACAGGCCGCAGGCCAGGCCGCCCACCGTGCCGATGATGAACGCCAGTACAGTTTCGGACAGGGTGATCCACAGATGGCGGTAGACGCTGGCGTCGGTGACGAACCAGGCCCAGATGACCTGGGCGACCTGGACGGGCCGTCCAAAGAAAAAGGCGACGTTTTGATTCGTCGAGGCCCAGTGCCAGACCAGCACGATGGCCACGAGCAGGGCCAGTTGCAGCGACCGCAGGACGGGTCGGGACAGTTCGGATTTCATGGTCGGATCGGCTCCGGTTCAAGCGTGCGGCCAGCGGGTCGGCCGGATCGTTCGGTCATGGGGCATCAGGCGCGCTTCTGCCGTTCGTAGCCCTTCAGGACCTCGTCGCGCAGCACGGCCCAGATGCCCTGGTGCAGTTCGATGAACCGGGGATGCATGCGCACCTCGGCCACATCGCGCGGGCGCGGGATGTCGATGACGAATTCCCCGATGGGATGGGTCTCGGGCCCGGCGGACAGAACCACGACGCGGTCGCTCATGGCGATGGCTTCGTCCAGATCGTGGGTGATGAAGAGCACAGCCTTGCGGCGCGCCATCCACAAGTCCAGGACCTCGTTTTCCATCAGTTGGCGCGTCTGGATGTCGAGCGCGGAAAAGGGCTCGTCCATCAGGATGATGTCGGGATCGCGGATCAGGGTCTGGGCCAGCATGGCGCGCTTGCGCATGCCACCCGACATCTGATGCGGGTAGCGGTTCTCGAAGCCGCCCAATCCGACCCGGCGCAGCCAGTCGCGCCCCTGGGCGGTCGCATCGGCCGAGGGCACCCCCGCGAATTCCAGCCCCGCCGTGACGTTGCCCAGGGCATTGCGCCAGGGCATCAGGGCCTCGCCCTGAAACATGTAGCCGGCCTTGTGGTTGACGCCCGATAGCGGCGCGCCAAAGACGCTGACCGCGCCCGAGGACGGCCGCAGGAGCCCCGCCGCCATGTTGAGCAAGGTGGACTTGCCGCAGCCCGTGGGCCCGACGACCGAGACGAATTCCCCCGGTGCCACCGTCAGCGTGGCGTCCCGCATGGCGGTATAGGACGCCCCGCCGGACGAGGTGAAAGTGCAGGTGACCCGGTCCAGCAGAAGCGCGGGCGCCTGCCCGGCGGCACCGGGCGAACCACCGGATCGTGAATCAGACATGCGGATACTTCTGGTTGGCCTTGATGGCAAACTGGTTGGCCTTGATGGCAAACTGGTTGGTCCAGATGCGGCTGACGTCGATCTTGGTGCGGTCGAAATGCGGTACGTATTCGGCCAGGGCATTGAGGGCCGTCCGCGGGCCGTCTTCCGGCACCATGCCGTCGGGCGACAGGGCCTCGCGGTTGCCCTTCAAGGCCAGCTTGTACAGTTCCGGGTCGCCCAGCAGATAGGACTGCGGCACCAGCTTGGCGATGTCGTCCGGGGTTGCCTGCTGGATCCATTTGTCGGCCCGCACGATCGCATTGGCCAGGGCCTGGGTGGTGTTCGGGTTGGCGTCGATGAAGGCCTGGGACGTGTACAGACAGCCGGCCGGCATGTCACCGCCAAAGATCTGCCGGGAATCCTTCAGGGTACGGGTGTCGGCAATGATGCGGACGGCATCGTCCTTGACCAGGGTGCTGATGACCGGATCCAGATTGGCGATGGCATCGATCTGGCCCGACTTCATGGCCGTGATGGCACCGGCACCGGCGCCGACACCGATGTAGGATACGTCGGTCGGTTTGACCCCATGTTGCGCCAGGAAGAAGCTGACCATCATGTTGGTGGACGACCCCGGCGCCGTGACGCCGATTTTCTTGCCCTTCAGGTCCGCCGGCGTCTTGTAATCCGGCAGCGTTTTCTTCGAGACCCCCAGGACGATCATGGGCGCCCTGCCCTGCAGGACGAAGCAACGATAGAACTGGCCTTTCGCCTGCAGATTGATGGTGTGCTCGAAGGCGCCGGACACGATGTCGGCGCTGCCGCCCACGACAGCCTGCAACGCCTTGGACCCACCGGCAAAATCGGCGATGGTCGTTTTAAGGCCTTCGTCCTTGAAGTAGCCCTTCAGGTGCGCGACCGACAGCGGCAGGTAATAGATCAGGGATTGCCCGCCGACGGCGATGATCAGCGAGGACTTTTCCAAGGGCGCCTCCTGGGCGCGCACCACGGCGGGCAAGGTGCTCAGCAGGCCCGCTGCGCCGGCGGTCTTGAGCAATTCACGACGTGAAATCAGCATGGATTCGTCTCCGTTGTCAGTATGGATTCAAGCGAGCATGATAACGCCGGATCAGCCGGACCGACGTTCGGCGAGAGCCCAGGCAATGGTGCCGGCATCGACGTATTCCAGTTCGCTGCCACTGGGCACCCCCCGGGCCAGGCGGGTGACGGTCAGCCCGCGGCTGCGCAGCATGTCGGCCAGATAGTAGGCTGTGGTTTCGCCTTCGGCGGTGAAATTGGTGGCCAGGATGACTTCACGCACCCGGCCGTCCGTCGCGCGCTCCAGCAGGCTGGCGAAGCGGACCTGGTCCGGCCCGACGCCTTCCAGGGGCGCGATATGCCCCATCAGGACGTAATACAGGCCGCGATAGCCGTGGCTGGACTCGATCATGTTCTGATCGGCCGGGGTCTCCACGACGCACAGCAGCGACAGGTCCCGTTCGGGATTCAGGCAGGTTTCACAAACGGCGGTCTGCGAAAAGGAATTGCAGCGCTCGCAATGGCACAGGCCGCCCACGGCATCGCGCAAGGCATCACCCAGACGCAAGGCGCCATCCGGGTCATGCTGCAGCAGATGGTAGGCCATGCGCCGCGCGGTGCGCACGCCCACGCCGGGCAGGCCGCGCAAGGCGTCGATCAGCGCCCGCAGGGGCTCTGGTTCGGGCAGCCCTGTGGCCATCAGAACGGCAGCTTCATCCCGGCCGGCAGGGACATGCCCGCCGTGACCGCGGACATCTTTTCCTGCGCGGTGGCTTCGGCCTTGCGTTGCGCATCGTTGAAGGCGGCCGCGACCAGGTCCTCGATCATGTCGCGATCGTCATCGAACAGCGACGGGTCGATGGTCACGCGCTTGACATCGTACTTGCAGCTCATGGAGACCTTCACCAGCCCGCCGCCCGCCGCGCCTTCGACGACGATGTCGGCCAGTGCGTCCTGGGCCTTCTTCATGTTTTCCTGCATCTGCTGGGCCTGACGCATCAAGCCGGCAATCTGACCTTTCATCATGGCGATGTCCTGAATATCCGGTTGGGGGGTGATCAATGAAAACAGCGACTATACCGCAGCCGGCCTGACCGAGCCGGGCACGACCCGCGCCGCGAACGTACCCACCAGGGTCTGGACGACATCATCCTGAGCCACCGCGTCTTCCGCAGCCTGCTGGCGACGGCCGCGCTCGGCCTGATCGACGGCATACGCCGTGTCATCACCCGTCGTGCCGTATTCGACTTCCAGACGCAGCACCCGGCCAAAATGTTCGGACAGCACGGTGCGCAGACGATCGTGGGCCACCCCTTCGGTCAGCGTGTGGATGGCAACGCGCAGGCGGATCTGGTGTTCGTTGCCCGCGAGCCATTCACTGTTGAGCGCGAGTTCCTGCGCGGTCCCGGTGATCGGCAGGGACGCGGCCAGGGTCGGCCACCCGGCGGGCGTCAGATCGGCGGGGTCCGGGGTTTCCCGCGCCCCAGCCGCCGCGGACGAGTCACGCAGGCCTGCCACGGCATCCGACAAAACCTCGTCATCCATCGCGACCGCATCGGCGGAAGCCGCCGGCTCGAAGTCGTCCGGCAGATCGGGAATGTCGGCCGTCCAGTCTTCGGTGGTGGCCACGGTATCGTCCGGCGGCACAGCAGGACCGGCCACGACAGGTTCGGCACGAACGTCGGGCACGGGCACCGCGTCGGCAACCCCGGGGTGCTGAACAGGCGCCAACGGCGCCGACGCCACAGGCGCTGACGGCGCCGCGTCTTCCCAGGCAGGAATGCCGTCCCCCGCACCATTGGGCGGAGTATCGACAGATACGACGACAGCGGACGCGGCCGGGGTGACAGCCACTGGCACCGCAGCGGGTGCGGATGCGGGCGCCGGAACCGCCGTGGACAGGGTCTCGGAAATCACTGCGGCTTTGGACGCAGCCGCGGGTACAGGCTGCGGGGCCGCCCCGGCGGCCACGGCGTCCGGTCGGGAAGCGGGTGCCGCCTGAGCGACCGCCGGCGCGTCCAGCCGCACCGGCGGCACCCGGTCAGGCGGCAGCAGCGCCAGCATGCGCAGGCACGCCATCACGAAACCGGCATATTCGTCCGGTGCCAGGGCCAGTTCCTGCCGGCTGTGGACGGCAACGGCATAGAACAGTTGCACATCGTCGGGGGTCAGTGTGCCGGCCAAGGCTTGCACTTCACCGGCCCAGGGATCGTCGGCCTGCGCATGCCCCAGGCGTTGCGCGATCGCCACCCGCGACAGCAGGACCACCAGATCCGCCAGCGCCGCCTGGAAGGACAGACCTCGCGCGGCGAGATCATCGGCCACAGCCAGAATACCGGGCGCATCCGCGGCGGCCAGGGCCTGCAGCAGAGACACCAGATGATGCTGATCCAGTGTGCCCAGCATTTCGCCCACGGCAGCGGCCGTCAGGTTGCCCGCCGAAAAGGAAATGGCCTGGTCGGTGAGGGACAACGCGTCGCGCATGGACCCTGCGGCCGCCTGCGCGATCAGACGCAGGCCCTGGGTATCGGCCGGAATGGATTCCTGATCGAGCACATACTTCAGATGATCGACGATGGCGGGCACCGTCATCTGCTTGAGATTGAACTGCAGGCAGCGCGACAGGACGGTGACGGGGATCTTCTGGGGATCGGTGGTCGCCAGGATGAACTTGACGTGTTCGGGCGGCTCTTCCAGGGTCTTCAGCATGGCGTTGAAGGCATGCCCGGTGAGCATGTGGACTTCGTCGATCATGTAGACCTTGTAGCGGCCGGATGACGGCGCATACACCGCCTGTTCCAGCAGCTGGGTCATCTCGTCCACACCGCGATTGGAGGCGGCGTCCAGTTCGATGTAATCGACGTAGCGGCCTGCATCGATTTCGGTGCAGGCCTGGCAATGCCCGCAGGGTGTGGCCGTGACACCCTGGGCGCAGTTCAGCGATTTGGCGAGGATGCGCGACAGGGTGGTCTTGCCGACCCCACGTGTCCCTGTGAACAGCCAGGCGTGGTGCAAGCGCCCTGAAGACAGCGCATGCGTCAATGCCCGGACCACATGGTCCTGGCCGATCAGGGTGTCGAATGAACGGGGGCGCCATTTGCGCGCCAGAACGAGATAGCTCATGAGTCGGCCGCCGCCCGGAAGAAGCAAAAGGAAAGGCGAGCCTGACTTCGGCACTGGTTCCGCACGGCTGTGGCTGCTTCGTTCCCGACCTGACCAAGTTCACCGCCGAACCATGCGAAGGGGCCCGCCATCCGAATTCTAACAGGGATCAGGCGTTCTTTGCCTGAAGCGCGGCCACGGCCGGCAGCGTCTTGCCTTCCAGGAATTCCAGGAAGGCCCCGCCGCCGGTGGAAATATAGCCGACCCGATCCGCAATCCCGTATTTGGCAATGGCAGCGAGCGTATCGCCGCCACCCGCGATCGAAAACCCGTCGGAGTCGGCGATCGCCTGCGCGATGACACGGGTTCCACCCGCGAAGGCATCGAACTCGAACACGCCGACCGGACCGTTCCAGACGATGGTGCCTGCCTGGCGCAGCTGCTGCGCCAATTTTTCCGCCGTCTTGGGACCGATGTCCAGGATCAGGTCGTCGGGGCCCACGTCGGTGGCGGCCTTGACGGTAGCCGGCGCATCGGCCGCGAAGGTCGTGGCGACCACGACGTCCACCGGAATGGGGACCTCGACGCCACGCGCCCGCATGGCCCGCATCACGGCCTTTGCCTGATCGACCTGGTCGGGTTCCGCCAGCGACTTGCCGATCGGCAGGCCGGCAGCCAGCATGAAGGTATTGGCAATCCCGCCGCCCACGATCAGCTGATCGACCTTGTCGGCCAGCGACTGCAGGATGGACAATTTGGTGGAGACTTTCGAGCCGCCCACGATCGCGACCATCGGCCGACGCGGCGATTGCAGGGCGCGCCCCAGCGCGTCCAGCTCGGCGGCCAGCAGAGGCCCCGCGCAGGCGACCGGCGCGAAACGCACCATGCCTTCGGTCGTGGCCTCGGCCCGATGCGCCGTGCCGAAGGCATCGTTCACATAGACATCGCACAGGGCCGCCATGCGGCGCGCGAGTTCTGGATCGTTTTTCTTTTCGCCGGGATTGCAGCGACAGTTTTCCAGCAGGACGACTGCGCCGGGCTTCAGATCGACGCCATCCACCCAGTCACGGACCAGGGGTACGGGCCGGCCCAGCAATTCGCTCAGACGATCGGCCACCGGTTGCAGAGTGTCTTCAGGCCCGACCACGCCTTCCTTGGGCCGCCCCAGGTGGGACGTCACCATGACTGTGGCGCCCGCATCCAGTGCCAGCCGGATCGCCGGCACCGAGGCTCGAATCCGGGTGTCCTCGGTGATGCGCCCCTGCTCCAGAGGCACATTCAGGTCGGAACGGATGAAAACGCGTTTGCCCGCCAGGGCGCCGGCCTGCGCCAGGCCGGAGAGTGTCTGAATGGTCATCTGTAATACCCTATCGATATGAGGTCCGGCTCACGCCGCGGACTGCGGCATCCCCTGCTGGAACCGCCTTGCCTGGCCGGATGCACACCGGCATCCGGAAAAAGGGCGGGTTGCCCCGCCCTCGTTTCCTGTCCGGCCCTGCCAATGACACGGGCCGGATATGCACCGGAGGATCCGGATTATTTCGCCGCCATCAGCGCCACGGTGGTATCGAGCATGCGGTTCGAGAACCCCCACTCGTTGTCATACCAGGAGCCGACCTTCACCAGCGTGCCGGAGACCTTGGTCAGGGAGGCATCGACGGTGCTGGACACCGGGTTGTGGTTGAAGTCGACGGACACGAGCGGTTCGGTCGTGTAATCCAGGATGCCCTTCAGAGGGCCTTCGGCGGCCGCCTTCAGGATGCCGTTGACCTCGTCCACGGAGGTCTCGCGCGGCGCTACGAAGGACAGATCGACGATGGACACGTTGATCGTCGGCACGCGGATGGCATAGCCGTCGAGCTTGCCGTTGAGTTCCGGCAGCACCAGGCCGACGGCCGACGCGGCGCCGGTCTTGGTCGGGATCATGCTGTGCGTGGCGGACCGCGCGCGGCGCAGGTCGGAGTGGTACACGTCGGTCAGGACCTGGTCGTTGGTGTAAGCGTGCACCGTGGTCATCAGGCCGTTGACGATGCCCAGCTTCTGGTGCAGGGGATGAACCAGCGGCGCCAGGCAGTTGGTGGTGCACGAAGCGTTGGAGATGACGGTGTCCGACGCCTTCAGGACATGGTGGTTGACGCCATAGACGATGGTCGCGTCCACGTCCTTGCCGCCCGGCGCGGAAATGATGACCTTTTTCGCGCCGCCCTTCAGGTGGGCCGAGGCTTTTTCCTTCGAGGTGAAAAAGCCCGTGCATTCCAGCACGACATCCACGCCCAGGTCGCCCCAGGGCAGCTTGGCGGGATCGCGGTCGGCCAGCACCCGGATCCGGTCGCCATCGACCACCATATAGTCGCCATCGACCTCGACCGTGCCGGGGAAGCGGCCATGGGCCGTGTCATAGCGCGTCAGGTGCGCGTTGGTCTTGGGATCGCCCAGGTCGTTGATGGCGACGATCTGGATATCGTGTTTTTTCCCGTCTTCGTAGTGGGCACGCAGGATGTTGCGGCCGATACGGCCGTAACCATTGATGGCGACACGGATGGTCATGAGGGATCTCCTTTACAAAAGCTGCTCGACCGTGGCGGCCACATGTTCGGCCGCCAGGTTGAAATATTTGAACAGCACACCCGCCGGGGCGGATTCCCCGAAGGTATCGATGCCCACGACGGCGCCCGTCGTGCCGACATATTTGTACCAGGTGGCCGTGCCACCCGCCTCGACCGCCACGCGCGGCAGGCCGGCCGGCAGCACGGCGGCGCGCCAGGCGGCATCCTGGGCATCGAAGACCTGCGTGCAGGGCATCGACACCACCCGGGTGGCCACGCCGCGCGACGCCAGCTGATCCTGCGCCTTCAGCGCGAGTTCGATCTCGGACCCGGTGGCGATGATGACCGCGCAGGCGCCGACCATGTCGCGCAGCACGTAGCCGCCGCGCGCAATGGCGTCGGTGGTGGCCTGATCACGGGCCACGAACGGCAGATTCTGGCGCGACAGCAGCAGGGCCGAGGGGCCGCCGGCATGCACCGCCATGCCCAGGCTGGCCGGGCGCGTCAGCGCGGCCTGCCAGGCCACGGCGGTTTCGGTCGTATCGCAGGGCCGCCAGACGTGCAGATTCGGGATCAGGCGCAGGCTGCCGGCATGCTCGATGGACTGGTGCGTGGGACCGTCCTCGCCCAGGCCGATGGAATCGTGGGTGAAGACGTGCACGACGCGCTGCTTCATGAGCGCCGCCATGCGCAGGGCGTTGCGCGAATAGTCGGAGAAGGTCAGGAACGTGCCGCCGAACGGCAGATAACCGCCATGCAGGGCCATGCCGTTCATGATGGCGGCCATGCCGAATTCGCGCACGCCGTAATTGATGTGTCGGCCCGCCTGCAGGCCGTCGGACGTGTTGCGCACCGGCGTGACGCCCTTCCAGTCGGTGAAGTTCGACCCGGTCAGGTCGGCCGACCCACCCAGCAGTTCCGGCAGGATCTCGGCGAAAGCCGCGATGGCCTGCTGAGATGCCTTGCGCGAGGCGATGGATTCGGCCTTGTCTTGCGTCGACAATACGTACGCCTGGGCACGCTGGACAAAATCGGTCGGCAGTTCGCCCGCCATGCGGCGGCACAGTTCGGCCGCCAGTTCGGGATAGGCTTCCGCGTAATGATCGAAGCGCACCTGCCAGTCGGACTGCTGATGCGCGCCGCGTGCGCGACCGTTCCAGTAGGCATAGACCTCGCGCGGGATCTCGAACGGCGGGTAATTCCAGCCCATGGCCTTGCGCGCGGCGGCGATCTCGTCGGCGCCCAACGGGGATCCGTGGACCTTTTCGGTGCCGGCCTTGGTAGGCGCGCCGCGCCCAATCACGGTGCGGCAGCAGATCAGGGTCGGCCCGCGCCGGGCGGCGGCATGCGTGCGCGCCTGGGTGATGGCCGCATCGATGGCGTTCATGTCATGGCCATTGACCCCGCGCAGTACATTCCAGCCATAGGCCTCGAAGCGCGCCGGGGTGTCGTCGGCGAACCAGTTCTCGACCTCGCCGTCGATGGAAATGCCGTTGTCGTCGTAGAACACGATCAGCCGCGACAGGCCCAGCGTACCCGCCAGCGAGCAGGCCTCGTGGGAGATGCCTTCCATGAGGCAACCGTCGCCGACGAACACATAGGTATCGTGGTCGATGATGTCGTGACCGGGCCGGTTGAATTCCTGTGCCAGCAAGGCCTGTGCCAGCGCCATGCCGACGCCGTTGGCCAGCCCCTGACCCAGCGGGCCGGTGGTGGTCTCGACCCCCGGGGTGACACCGACTTCCGGGTGGCCGGGCGTGCGTGAATGCAACTGGCGGAAATTGCGCAGTTCGTCGATAGGCAGGTCATAGCCGCTGAGATGCAGCAGCGCGTACAGCAACATCGAGCCGTGGCCATTGGACAGCACGAAACGGTCGCGATCGATCCACGCCGGATCGGACGGGTTGTGGCGCAAATGCCGCGTCCACAGCACATGGGCGATGTCGGCCATGCCCATGGGGGCCCCGGGGTGTCCCGAATTGGCTTGTTGGACGGCATCCATGGCCAGGACGCGGATGGCATTGGCCATGGAAGGATCGGGGGCGGGCAAAGCGCTCATAGGTCTTGGGGGCGAACCGGGCGGCCAATGCCGCAAGCCTCGCCGTATCGAGGATGACAAAGCCCTGAATTTTACCACCCTGCCCGCTCCGGTTTATAGTCCGTGCATCCGTACAGCAGGGCTATTGCCCCGCCCCCCATGCCCGACGCCCGATTTTTCTGCCCGACTCCGCTGCAGGCCAACAGCCGAATCGAACTGCCCGAGGCCCTGGCGCATCACGCGCTACGGGTGTTGCGCCTACCTGCGGACACGGCCATCACCTTGTTCGATGGCCGCGGCGGCCAGTACTCCGCCGTGCTGCGGATCGCGGGGCGCACAGCCCTGGCCGACCTGGGCACCCGCGAAGACATCGAATGCGAACTGCGTGGCACGCTGGTCCTGGTCCAGGGCATCGCCTCCGGCGACAAAATGGACTGGGTGGTGGAAAAGGCCGTCGAACTGGGGGTGAGCGAACTGCACCCGGTCGCCGCCGAGCGCAGTGTCCTGCGCCTGAGCGGCCCGCGCCTGGACAAACGCCTGGCGCACTGGCGCGCCATCGTCCAGGCGGCCGCCGAACAATGCGGACGCAACCGCCTGATGCGCATCCACGAACCCGTGCCGTTGGACGCCTGCCTGACGCGGCTGACAGGCCCGACCCTGTTCTGCCACCCGGATGGCGACCACAGCTTCGCCCAGGCCCTACGAACGATTCAGGACCGGCTCACGCTATTGGTGGGGCCGGAAGGCGGCTGGTCGCCCGAGGAACTGGCGCTGGCCGGGCGCCAGGGGCTGGGCGCGGTGCGTTTCGGATCACGGGTGCTGCGCACCGAGACCGCCGGGCTGGCCATGACGGCGGCGGCGACGGCCTTGCTGGACTGGTGAACCGGCCCTATCGCCCGAGGTCCTTGGCGGTCGTCCCCGCAATGCACCAGTTTTCCTTGGGCATGTCGTGCACCCAGATGCGGACACTTTGCTGCGGGACTCCCAGGGTTTCGACCAGGACATCCGTCATTTTCTGGAACATGACTTTTTTCTGTTCCTCTGTCCGGCCTTCAAGCATATAGACTTGTACGAACGGCATCGTTTTTCCTCAAGAAAAGCGCACGGAAACGGACCCCATGCCCTGCATGTGCAAGGCGACGTGATCGCCGGGATCGACGGCCACCGCCTCGGTGATGCCGCCGGTCAGGATCAGCGTTCCCGCCGGGATGGATTGCCCGCGCCGCCCCAGGTGATCGGCCAACATCGCCACCGCGTTGGCCGGATGCCCGAGCACGGCCGCCCCCGCCCCCACCGAGACGATCCGGCCGTTCTTTTCCATCACCACACCCGTGGTGCGCAGGTCCAGATCGCGCGGCTCGCGCATGATGCCGCCCACCACGAAACGCGAGGACGAACAGTTGTCGGCCACCACGCTTTTCAGGTCGAACTTGAAGTCGCGATAGCGGCTGTCGATCACCTCGATGCCCGCGAGCACGAAATCGGTGGCGGCCAGCACCTCGGCGATCGTGCAGCCCGGACCCGCGAGCGGCGCCTTGGTGACGAAGACGATTTCCGGCTCTACTTTGGGGTGGATGAGTTCGGCGTGGCGGCAGTCCCCACCATCGGGCACGAGAAACGTATCGGTGAGAAAGCCGAAAATGGGGGTCTCCACCCCCATCTGCCGCATCTTGGCATAGGAGGTCAGACCCGCTTTCAGGCCAGCCACGCGCGCCCCGCGTGCCAGTTTGCGCCGCAGGATCTCGTCCTGGATGGCGTAGGCGTCATCCCATCCCATGTCTGGATGATCCAGGGTGATCTTCAGCGTGTCCCGCGCCTGCAGCTCGCAGGTTTCCAGCCGCTCGGCGAGTGCCTGGATCAAGGTCGTGTCCAGATTCATGCCGCTTTCTCCTGGCGGACCGCGTCCGCATCGATAAAGCGTACGCCGCAGGCCCCGATCCCGCCGATCGAGACCCGCAGGCTGTCGCCCGCCTTCACGGGCGACATGGCCGCGAGCGCGCCCGACAGAATCACCTCGCCCGCCTTCAGACCCACACCCAGCGCGCCCAGCGCGTTGGCAAGCCACGCCACGGCATTGGCCGGATGCCCCAGCGCCGCCGCACCGGCGCCCGTACCGATCAACTCGCCGTTTTTCTCGAACACCATGCCGCAGGTGCGTAGATCCAGTCCGCGCGGGCTGACCAGCTGGTCGCCCAGCACGAATACCCCGCAGGAGGCGTTGTCGGCCACCGTATCCTGGATCTTGATCTTCCAATCGCGGATGCGCGAATCGACGATCTCGAAGCAGGTCGTCACGGCTTCGGTGGCCGCCAGCACGTCGCTGATCCCCACCCCCGGGCCGGTCAAGTCCTTTTTCAGGATGAAGGCGATCTCGCCTTCGGCCTTGGGCTGGATGAGCCCGGCCATGGGAATGGCCTCGCCCGGCGCATAGACCATGTCGCTCAGCAGATAGCCGAAGTCCGGCTGGTAGACCCGCAACATATCCATCACGGCTCGGCTGGTGACCCCGATTTTCTTGCCCACCACCCGAGCACCCGCGGCCAGGCGGCGGCTGATCATGCGCTGCTGGACATGATAGGCATCCTCGATGGTGATGGACGGGTGGCGCTCGGTGAGCGGCGCGACGACCTGCCGGTCCGTCCACGCGCCGTACAACTCATCGCCCAGGCGTTCGATCAATGACTGTTCCATGTTGTTTCTTCCCATTCAGAGCTTCACGCAGATGTTGCGCATTTCCGTGTAGAACTCGAGCGAGTGTATGCCGCCCTCACGGCCGATCCCGGATTGCTTCGACCCCCCGAAGGGCGTGCGCAAATCACGCAGGAACCATGAATTCACCCACACCAGCCCCGACTCGATCTGGTTGGCCACCCGGTGGGCGCGCGACAGATCCCGTGTCCACACCGAACACGCCAGACCATAATCCGTGTCATTGGCCCGACGAATCACCTCGTCTTCATCGTCGAACGGCTGCACGAGCGTGCAAGGCCCGAAGATCTCTTCGCGCGCGATGGGCGACTGGTCATCCAGCCCGGTCCAGATGGTCGGCTGCACCCAGGCGCCCTCGGACAGACGCCCCGGCATCGGCGGCACACCCCCACCGGTCACCACGTGGGCCCCCAGATCCGTCGCCTTTTGGTAGTAGGACAGCACCTTGCGCTGATGTTCGCGGGACACCAGAGGGCCCAGCGTCACGCCATCCCCGTCGGGGCAGCCGATCTTGAGCGCCTCGGCCCCGGCCTTCAGACGTTGCACGAAGGCTTCGAACAAGGGGCGCTCGACGTAGATCCGCTCGGTGCCAAGGCACACCTGACCGCAGTTTGCAAAGGATGATCTCAGGCACCCTTCGATCGTGGCATCCAGATCGCAGTCCGCGAACACGATGGCCGGATTCTTGCCCCCCAGCTCGAGGGACACAGGCCTTGCGCCGGTGGCGGCGGCGCGCATGATGGCCGCGCCGGTCCGCGTCTCGCCGGTGAACGTGATCGCATCCACATCGGGATGCTCCGTCAGGAAGGCCCCGGCGGAATCCGGTCCGAAGCCATTGACCACGTTATAGACCCCGGCCGGCAACCCCACCTCGTTCATCACTTCTCCCAGCAGCGTCGCCGTCTGAGGCGTGTCCTCGGACGGCTTGACCACGACCGTATTGCCACAAGCCAGGGCGGGGCCGACCTTCCAGGTCATCAGCAGCAACGGCAGGTTCCAGGGGCAAATGACGCCAATCACACCGACAGGACGGCGAATCGCATAATTCAGCGCACCACGTCCATCGGGGGTGTGGGTTTCGAAGAACTCGGACGGCACACTGCGGATCACATCCGCGAATATCTTGAAATTTGCCGCGCCACGCGGAATATCCAGATGACGGGCCAGGCCGTACGGTTTGCCCGTGTCCGCGCATTCCGCCTCCAGGAAGTCATCGAAGCGGCGGTGGATGGCATGGGATATTTCGATCAGAAGCTCCGCCCGGTCATCCACCCGCATGGAGCCCCACGGTCCACGCAAGGCGAGACGCGCGGCACGCACGGCCTGGTCCACTTCCTCTCGTCCCGCCTCGTGAACCGTGGCCAGTGGCGAATGATCCATGGGCGAGTGCTTCGTGAACTGCCGGGGCGCATCGACAAACACCCCGTTGATGAAATTGCGGACTGCCTTCATGTTTCCTCCACTGGTGAAGATTGCCTCTTCAGATGTCTGATGTCCTGTCTGGCCAATTCCGATCCTTGCCCTCTGCGCCTGGCCTCGCCATGCTGCGTTGCAAGCCCACGCGCCACCTGAATTTCAGACATGAACATGTTAATCGACAATATATATAATTGTCGAGATTTACGTAAACAACCAGGAAAATTGTATAATTCTTGAGACCTGACTATCAGGCCGTCCCTCTCAGGAGTCCATCGTGACCGAACCCAGGACCATCCTCGCGCCGGATCAGCCCCAACCCAAGACGCTCGTCGAAGGGGCATACAGCCAACTGCGCGACAACATCCTCAATGGGGTTCATCGCCCGGGGGAACGATTGCGGGTCGAGCACCTGAAGGATCAATACGACGTCGGTGCGGGCACGCTGCGCGAGGCGATGCTGCTCCTGGTATCCGACGCCCTGGTCATCACCCAGGGACAGCGGGGCTTCAGGGTTGCGCCTATTTCGATAGCGGATTTCGAGGACATCACACGATCTCGACTGCTGATTGAATGCACGGCACTGGAAATGTCCATCGAACACGGCGACGAGGACTGGGAAGCCGCGGTGGTCACCGCGTTCTACCATCTGTCGAAGATCGAACGCACGCTGGAAACGCAGCAGGCAAGCGACGGCACGGACGAATGGGAGCAGCGTAACCACGCCTTTCACAAGGCCCTGATCAGCGCCTGTCCCTCGCGCTGGATACTGCACTTCCAGGGGATTCTCTACAAACAGTCCGAACGCTACCGGCGGCTCAGCATCGTGCGTCATCCCGTCGTCCGCGATGTCCACACCGAGCACCGGATCCTGTACGAGTCGGCCATCGCCCGGGACGCGGCGCGCGCAAAATCAGCCCTGTCGGAACACATCCTCAGGACCCTCGACGGTCTCAAATCCCTGCCGGACGATCTGCTCGAAGTCAGCGCCGCTGCTTTGCCCTCAGCTGAGCGATGACCCCTTCATCACGCGCCTGGGCCAGCTGTTCCGCGGTGCGTCCGCCGGCCGCCTGTTCCATGCCATCGACCAGGGCCTGGCGCGTTTGCGCATCCAGCACCGGCTGGCCCAGGTCGGCCCACCACTGCTCGACGGCATCCCCCAGGCGATCCAGGAACCCGGCCATCCCTTGCTTGCCACCTGACAAGTGAAAGATCTCATGCGGCCCGCACACCGCCCAACGCGCGCCGAGCCCTTCCGTCACGGCACGGTCCACCTCGGCGACCGAAGCATACCCGTTGACCACCAGATGGACCGCCTCGCGCCACAGCGCAGCCTGCAACCGGTTGACCAGATGGCCGGCAACCTCGCGGCGCAAGCGGACGGTCTGCTTGCCAAGCCGCCGATAGAATGACTCGACCCGATCCAGCGTTTCCGGGCTGGTCAGCGTCCCGCCACTGATCTCCACCAGAGGCATCAGATACGGAGGGTTGCACGGGTGGGCGATCGCGAACCGCTCGGGATGCCGCATCCCGCTTTGCAGATCGGTCGGCAAAATGCCGGACGTGCTGGAGGCGATCACGCACCGCGAGGACACCGCGGACTCGATATCCCGATAGGCCGCGCGCTTCAGGTCAAGGCGCTCGGGCAAGGCTTCCTGGACGTGGTCCACATCGGCAAGCGCCCGGGTCATGTCATCCATCAGGATCGGCGCCCTGACATTCCCGGCCAGCAGCCCCAGCGCGCCCAAGGTGGCCGACGCCCGGCATAGTGACTCGTCCAGCAGCGCCTGGGCACCGGGATTCACGTCCACGACACGGACGGCCAGTCCCCGACAGGCAAAGAACGCGGCCCAGGCCGCACCGATGACGCCGCAACCCACCACCGCAACCGATGCGCCGCCAGCGGCACCGGAAGCACTCTGGTCATCAGAAAAATCCACCATCGACTTTGTCTCCAGATCAAGCAACAAGCGCATCCCATCCGGACAAGGGCCTCTTCAGACCCCGAGATGCTGTTCAACTTCCGCGCCGGCCTGTCTCAGGGCCTCGCTATCGCCGGACCAGACCACGATCCCCTTTTCAATGATGAAGTGCCGTTGGGCGAGCTCCAGCAAGGGCCCCAGATTCTTGTCCACCACGATCATGGACATGCCGCATCGGCGCAGTTCACCCAGGACCCGCCAGATATCGGCACGGACCAGCGGCGCCAGCCCTTCGGTCGCCTCGTCGAGTATCAGCATCCGCGGATTGGTCATCAGCGCCCGCGCGATGGCCAGCATCTGCTGTTCGCCGCCCGAAAGCTGATTACCCATGTTGGTTCGCCGCTCTTTCAGGCGCGGAAAAAATTCATAGACCCGGCCGAGGTCGTACGGCTGGGCGGCCCGATGCCGGTTCGCCGACGTGGCGATCAGATTTTCCTCGACGGTCAGCGTCGGAAAAATCTGGCGGCCTTCCGGCACCAGCCCCAGCCCGCAGCGGGCAACTTCGTAGGACGGCAGTCCGCTGATCACCCGCCCATCCAGAGCAATGCTGCCCTCGTGCAGGGGCATCATGCCCATGATGCATTTGATGGTGGTTGATTTACCCATGCCGTTGCGCCCCAGCAGGGTCGCCACTTCGCCGTTGCCGACACAAAAATCGATCCCGTGCAGCACCTGGCTGCGATCGTAGCGCGCCTGCAACCCCCTGACTTCCAGCAAGCGATTCATGCCGCGCTCCTGAGGGGTTGCTCGTCACCCAGGTAAGCCTTGCGCACCTCGGGATCCCGTTGAATCTCGGCGGGGACGCCGCAGGCGATCTCCTGGCCATACACGAGCACGGATGCCCGGTCGGCCAGGGCGAAGACCGCCTGCATGTCATGTTCCACCAGCAAAATCGTGTATTGCCGCTTGAGCCGCAACAGCAGTTTCACCATCACGGAAGATTCGGCCTGGCTCATTCCAGCCAAAGGCTCGTCGAGCAGCAGCAGCCGGGGCTCCATGGCCAATGCCATCGCCAATTCGAGCTGCCGGTGCTCGCCATGCGCGAGCGACAGCACATCGTCATGCGCGCGCGCCGCCAGCCCGACCTGGTCCAGAGCATGCATGGCCGGTTCCAGCAGCCGACGCTGCCGCAAGACCGGACGCCAGCAACCGAACGAGTGTCCCAGCCGGGCCTGCACCATCAGCAGGACATTTTCCAGAACGGAGAAATCCTTCAGCAGTTGGGTGATCTGATAGGAGCGGGCCATTCCGGCCAAAGCGCGCCTGGCGACCGGCCAGCCTGTGACATTCCGGCCATCAAAAACGATGCTGCCGGCGTCGGGCAACAATTCTCCGGTCAGTTGGCTCATGACCGTGGTCTTGCCAGCCCCATTGGGCCCGATCAGCGCATGAATCTCGCCATGATGAACCTGCAAACTAAGGTCGTTGGTGGCCACCAGCCCGCCAAAACGCTTGACCAGGTGTTCGACGGAAAGCATGGGTTTCATGATTCGCCCCCGTGGTTCGCCAGCGTCATGCCGACGGTGCCCGTCCGGGCGACCGATCCCCAGAGCCCACGGCTCGCGTAGATCGCCGCCAGCAGGATCAGCGGCCCCAGAATGACCATCCAGTGTTGCGTCATGCTGGATAGACTTCCTCGAGCGTGAGCAACACCACGGTACCCAGGAGCGGCCCCATGATGGTTCCCATCCCGCCGATCACGACGATCAACAGCAACTCGCCGGACGCCTGCCAGGACAGATAGGACGGCGAGGCAAACGTCGTCAGATTGACCATGAGCATGCCGGCCAGCGCGCAAATGAGCGCCGAGAGGATGAATGCGCAGAGCTGATAGCGCATGCGCGGGTAGCCCGCCGCGATCATGCGCCGCTCGTTGGCCTGAAAACCGCGCAGCACATAACCGAATCGGCCATGCACGATGCGCCAGACGCCATACATCGTCACCAGCAGCACGAATAGCGCAAGATAATAGAGCGTGACTTTCTGATCCAGGGATGGCAGCGGCGCCAGGATGCTGGTCTGATAGATCGGCAGGCCGTCGTCTCCGCCATACTGCTTGAGGCTGACCGTCAGAAAATAAAACATCTGCGCGAATGCCAGCGTGATCATGATGAAGCTGATGGCCCTGGTGCGCAGCGAGATCAGGCCAATCAAGCCGGCAACCACGGTCACCAGCGCGACCATGATCAGCAGTTGCAGCCAGCCATCATCAATCCCGTGAAACGAGCAGATGCCGACCACATAGGCGCCCAGGCCGACGAACAGGGCATGGCCGAAGCTGACGAGACCGCCATAGCCCAGAACCAGATTCAGACCGGTGGCCGCAATGGCGAAAATGACGATTCGCGTCGCGAGCGACAGATAGAACCCAAGGCCCAGCCAGCTCGTCACCAGGGGCAGCACCAGCAGGCAGCCGATGACGCACAGACCCAGCACGCAACGCGGCGAATTCCAGCGAAGATTTTCAGGAAACATGCCTCACCCCTATCGTTGGACCGGGAACAACCCTTCCGGCCGGATTGCCAGAACGATTGCCATGAGCAGATAGATCAGCATCGAGGCGATGGCGGGACCGGCGGCATCGGCAACGTTGCGCTCGAACAGGCCGCGCAGGAGCTGCGACATGTAGGCGCGCCCCATCGTATCGACCATCCCCACCAGCAACGCGGCGTACAGAGCCCCGCGTATCGACCCGATCCCACCGATCACGATAACCACGAGGGCGAATATCAGGACGCTATCGCCCATCCCGGACTGCACCGATACGATGGGCCCGACCAGCCACCCGGCCAAGGCGGCCAGACCCGCGCCCACACTGAACAGCAGGGTATTGACCAGCTTGGCGTTGATCCCCAGCGCGGACACGATATGGACATGCGTCGAGCTGGCCCGCACCAGCATGCCGATCCGTGTGCGATGAATCAGGACATGAATGATCAAGGCCACCAGCAATCCGGCAACGATGATCAGCATGCGGTAGCTGGGGTAGTTCAGTCCCGCGAGCGAGATGGAGTCCTTGGCCCACTCCGGCACCGCGGTGAACACGGGCTGCGATCCCCAGATCAGGCGGGCGGTTTCGTTGAAGAACATGATGAGTCCGAACGTACCCAGCACCTGTACCAGATGGTTCTTGTCGTAAAGACGCTTCAGTGCCAGCACCTCGATCAGGAAGGCCAGCAACATGCCACCTGCAACCCCCGCGACGCCTGCCAGCAGGAAAGATCCGGAATACGTATACGCGGTGGCAGCGAAATAGGCGCCCAACATATAAAACGACGCGTGACTGAGATTGATGAAGTTCATGATCCCGAAGACGAGCGTCAGCCCGGCCGAGAGCAGAAACAACAGCATGCCCAGCTGTACGCCATTGAGAACCTGTGAGAAAAAAAGGCTCCAGTCCATCGAGATCCACATCCATCCGGTTGGGGGCGGGCCAGCCTTCAACGACTGGCCCGGTTTCAGACAAGCGCCTTCCTATCGCTTGCATTCCTGGTAGTACGCATCCTTGCTGTCGGTCATCACCTTGCTCACCGTCTGCAGAGTTGCCTGACCGTCACTGCCCTTGACGACCTTGAAGACATAAAAGTCCTGGATGGGAAACTGATTCGTGTTGAACTTGAAATGCCCCCGCACAGAATTGAAATCCGCATTCGCCAGCGCCTTGCGGAAGGCGGTCTGATCCTTCACGTCGCCCCCCGTCTTGGCCAAGGCCGATCCGATCAGCAAGGCCGCGTCATAGGACTGGGCGGCATATTCCGACGGGATGCGGTGATACTTCGACTGGAAGTCGGAGACAAATTTCCGGTTGGCCGGATTATCCAGATCCGGTCCCCACGAGGACGCGTGCATGACACCCAGCGCCGTGCCCTTCAGGGCTGGCAGGGTCGTCCCGTCGACCGTCGAGACGCTGAGCAGGGGCACCTTGTCGATCAGCCCGAGCTGCCTGTACGCCCGGACGAAACTGACACCCAGTCCGCCGGGATAGAACGCATAGACGGCGTCGGGCTTCTCGGACTCCACCCGTGCCAGTTCCGCCGAAAAATCCAGCTGATTGAGCGGGGTGTAGATCTCGTCGACGAGCGCGGTCGTGTACGTCCGCTTGAATCCATTGATGAAATCCTTGCCGGCCTGGTAGTTCGGCGCCATGGCAATGACACGCTTGTACTTCTGATTGCTGGCGTACTGGCCCATTGCCTCCGCGAATTGATCATTCTGTTTGGAGACGACGAACACGTTGGACATACAACGGCCGCCGGCCAGGGGCGCGGGCCCGGCACCGGCCCCCACCACCGTGATATTGGCCTGCTGCAGCTTTCTGGCCACGGTCATCATGATGTTGGAGAACGACAGCCCCGTGACGATCCCGACTTTCTCCTTCTCGATCAGTTCTTCGGCGATCTGATTAGCGACCTCGGGCTTGAGCTGGCTGTCGCGCGCGATGACCTCGACCGGCACGCCACCCAGCTTGCCGCCATTCTGTTCGACGACCATGTTGAACGCATCCAGCTTGTCCTGACCCAGCGCGGCCGCGGGGCCCGACAACGGCGCAAGCAAGCCGATCTTCACGGCGTCGGCCGCCTGGACAGAGGCGCCCGCCCCCAGGACAAAAGCTGCCGATACCGCAAGTGCCACATGCTTGATTTTCATCATCTCCTCCTTGCTCCATCAGATCGCGCCGCCGGCGCTTGATTCAGGATCTCCCTGGCACAGGTAGTCCCACATTCGTTCGAAGATACGGCCGGCCCTGGTCGCACGACGAGCCGCCGCCTGCGGGTCGATGATCCCGGAATCGTGGGCCAGACCTGCGCAACGCAACGCCAGTTCGATACGCGCGGCGTCCTCCAGGTACCACGTCAGCACGACCGCATCCTCCAGACTGTCCGCCACGACGACGGATCCGTTGCCCCGCATGACCACTGCCGCGGCGCCGCCCAGGGTCGCCACCACACCAGCCGCCTGAGCCTCGGTACGGACCAGCTGCACGTCATCCCACAGCGGAATTTCCGGTGAGAAATAGCACCCGATGCCATGGCGGATTCGCGGCGTCAGCCCGGCGGCCGACAAGGTCATGACATCCCGTGGCATGCCGCGCACGATGCCGCCGACATCCGCCCTGCGCCGATAGATTTCCTGGTGGATCCGGACCTCTCCGAGGACGCCTTCGGGCAGCGGTTCGTCGATCGAAACCACCGTTCCCTCCTCGATCGTGATCAGGCCCATGGGCATCGACGCGCAGACCAGGAATCTGGACGCGTCCAGGCGCTGGCTGCAATGCCCATAGGCATGGACCAGGCCGGCCCGCGCCAGGGCGCGCGCCGCCTGACGAACCCGTCGCTGCCCGTCGATCGGTGACGCGCAGGTCTGATCCACCGTCATTTCCGGAACTCCGGGATGTCGGGTTTGGCCCCCCACATGCAGAAGGAGGACGGCGTCGCGGGAAAATTTCTCGGACGATAGGTTTTCTCGTCCTCGGCCGTGATCATTCTCACGCCGGTGGAATACTCGTAGATCATCCCGTCGGGCCCCTCGAAATACAGAAACACCGCCCCCGACGTCGGATGTCTTCCAGGGCCGAAAAGGATCGGGACATTGCGTTCCCGCAGCAGATAGAAGGCACGCATCACATCGTCGATACTTTCCACCTGATGGTTGATGTGCTGCACGCCGGGATGCGCCGATGGGAACAAGGCCAGCTTGTGATGCACTTCATCGATGCGCAGCAACGGCGCCTCACCGATCCGGTCGCTGACCTTCGCGCCCAGAAGTCCTGTCCAGAAAGTTTCGTCCCGCCTGGCATCCAGCGTGCGCAGGCCGATATGGCTGAACCCCGTGATTCCGGCATCCCGGGACGGAAAATACCGGCGGCCGCTATGGTGCGGCGCATGAACCAGGTCGATGCTGTTACCCGAAGGATCGGTGAAATTGATGAAATCACGAACATATCTCTGTTCGCTTTCGGCCGCGCCCCCTTGCCTTGCGCGGTAGCCGGCATCCACCAGCGTCTGCATGGCGCGATCGAGTTCTTCCGATGAGTCAACCTCGAAACCCGCAGTATGGTCGCCCGGGTCCCCCTCGAAGTAGCACAAGGTGTGACCCCGGCCATCCGACCTGAGATAAACGGACCTTCCATCCCTGCGCGCGATCTCCAGCCCGAGCACTTCCGTGGCGAAGCGAACGGACTCATCCAGATTCCGGGTGCCGAGTCGGACGTAACGGATATCGTGCAAATGAATCATCGGTGTCTCCATTCTTATGCTGCATGTTTGAAATGATGGTAAATCGATGAATATTGATAGTCAATTACTTTATCGATATTTTTATCTTGTACCGAAAATTAAGGTTTGCAGCCAGCCCTGTCAATGGGCGTTTGCACTGTCTCGGGATCGTCACCGCCGTCGGCGGTACGCGGTCGCGGCCCAGCAAAAAGGCTAACGACCCGATTGCGACACAATCGGGTCGTTAGCCTTTTAAAACACGGGAAAAGCGACGGATCAACCGATCCGGGGCAAGCAGGAGACCAGGGCACCCACACAAATCCCGGGAACCACGCCGCCGGGATCCGTCATGCGATTCAGCCCTCGCGCCCGGAATACGGCGTGGGATCGACACCTGGTTCGGGCGCCGGATGCGCGCCCGCATGCTGGATGGCATAGGCGAACTGGCGTTCGTTGTTCTGGCCGAATTCCACGACGTCGTCGCAGACGCCCTGGATGGCCTTCGCGTCCTCGACCAGGGCCGGATCGCCGGAATGCAGATGGCGGAACCACAGAAACAGGCCGACCTTCTGATCGCTGAGCGTATCGCACAAGCAATCGTACAGGGCGTCCAGATTGCCACCGAAGAATTCCGGGTAATCGATGGCCTTCACGACCGCCCGCAGGACAGCCGAACGGCTGCGAGCGCGATCGCAGTCGACGGCGAACGCTGCCAGCCCCGCCTCAGTCGCGGCCGCCAGGGCATCCTGTTCGGAAACCGCCAGGGCATCCACAACCCCATGGGCGAACATCTCGTTTATCTGGGCCAGACTCATGCGGACCACTCCTTGAAAAAAGCGATGATTTCATCAGCACGGCTCAGGCTGTCCGCCCGGCCCAACGCGATCAGGTCCTTTGTGTAGCCTGTTTCGAACAACAAATACGACACCAGCGCCCCACCTCCGGCCTCGGCCTTCCGAGGGGAAACCCCCAGCACCCGGAACAGAGTGCGCACCGCGCGCGGCAATTCGCCCAGATGTTCCAGAGCTATCTCATCCAGGGAACGGCTGGGCGCGATCATCAGCGTGTGGATGGGTTGCAGTGACTCGCTTTTTAATCCATTTGCGGGGATTCGTGCAAGCAGCTCATTGATGCGCCCCATGCGCTCCATGTCGAGCGACACGCCATCCAGGAAAATGTTGGACAGGGTATGACCCGCGATCTGTGCCAGATTGGGATATGGCGGGCTCAGGTCGCGCGCGCCGGGATGCGTTTCGTCCTGATAATTGGTCCCGATGACGAACACCCGCCGGGCCCCGAGGTGGATGGCCGGACTGATCGGGGCCAGCTGGCGCATCGAACCGTCGCCACACCAGAGCGTGTGATCGCCCATCAGGATCGCCCGGGCGGGAAACACGAAGGGGATGGCGCTGGAAGCCAGCAGATGGTCCACCCCGATCGTGCAGGCAACCGCGCGGCGCAGGGATCGGGTCCAGGGCAGGATCGGACAGCGCGCCTGGTAGAACGTCAGGTGTTCACCGGTGGTGTAGGCCGTCGCGGTGATGGCTAGCGCCTGCAGATGCCCGCGCCGCAGATTGGTCTGCAGCCGGGTGAAGCTGAGCATGTGGCCCAGCATCCGGGCCAGAGGTGCATTGTCCAGCAGTGAACGCGGCGCATAGCGCGACCACTGGGGCCGCAGCCAGCCCAGGCCGAACATGCCCAGCCATTGCAGGCCGGTGCTCAGCAGATGGGGTGCGTCCGCATAATAAATGTCGTGCGTGCGCAAGGCCTGCCACAGCTCGCACAAATGGCGGATGGCCTGATGCGGCTGGTGGGCGCGGCAAGCCAGGGCGGCCGCATTGATGGCGCCCGCCGAAGTCCCGCAGATGATGTCGAACGGATTGCGGAAGCTGTGCCGCGTTTCGGGGTCCAGCACCTGCAGAACCCCCGAAAGCACGCCGGCCTGGTAGGCGGCGCGCGCGCCGCCCCCCGTCATGATCAGACCGACGGGCGATCGTTCAGGCGCGTCGCGGCTTGTTGGCATCGACCACCGTCAGGGCAGTCATGTTGACGATCCGGCGCACGGTGGAGCTGGACGTCAGGATGTGCACCGGCGCACTGGCCCCCAGCAGGAACGGCCCCACCGCCACGTTGCCGCCTGCGGCGGTCTTGAGCAGGTTGTAAGCGATGTTGCCGGCATCGACACTGGGACAGATCAGCAGATTGGCTTCACCGTGCAGCGTGGTGGACGGCAGGATGCGCTGCCGCAAGGCCGGGTCGAGCGCGCAGTCGCCATGCATCTCGCCATCGATTTCCAGACCGGGATCGCGTTCACGCACCAAGGCCAGGGCCGCGCGCATTTTCTCGCCCGAGGACGAGCTGCCCGTGCCGAAATTCGAGCGCGACAGCAGGGCGACCTTGGGTTCGATGTTCAGGCGGCGCATTTCCTCGGCGGCCATCAGGGTGATGTCCGCAATCTGCCCGGCATCCGGATTGTCGTTGATGTGCGTATCGGCCAGCGCGAGCGTGCGTTCCTCGAGCAGCACGATGTTCATGGCTGCATAGGTCCGGGCCCCCGGCTGCAGACCCAGGACCTCGTCGATGAACCGCAGATGGTTGCCATAAGTGCCGACCGTGCCGCAGATCATGCCGTCGGCGTCTCCCAGGCGGACCATCATGGCGCCGATCAGGGTCAGGCGGCGGCGCATTTCCACCCGTGCCATTTCCTTCGTGATGCCCCGGCGGCACATCAGTTCCCAGTATGTCGTCCAGTACTGGTGGAAGCGTTCATCGTGTTCGGGATTGGTGACCTCGACGTCCTGGCCCAAGCGAATGCGCAGGCCGTATTTTTCGATTCGCGCGGCCAGCACGGCCGGACGGCCAATGAGGATCGGCCTGGCCAGGCGTTCGTCCACCACGATCTGCACCGCCCGCAGGACGCGCTCGTCCTCGCCTTCCGCAAACACGATGCGCGCCTTGCCACCCTCGCGCACCATGGCCCGCGCGGCGGAGAACAGGGGCTTCATGAAGGCGCCGGAATGGTAGACGAACTGTTCCAGCTGGCCTGCGTAGCCTTCCAGATCGGCGATCGGGCGCGTGGCCACGCCGTCTTCCATGGCCGCCCTGGCCACGGCCGGCGAGATCCGCACGATCAGGCGCGGGTCGAAGGGTTTGGGGATGAAATAGTTGGGACCGAAGGACACATCGTACAAGCCATAGGCCGCCGCGACCACGTCGTTCTGTTCCTCGCGGGCCAGTTTGCAGATGGCCATGACAGCGGCCTTTTCCATGCCGCGCGTGATCGTCGTCGCCCCCACATCCAGCGCCCCGCGGAAAATGTAGGGAAAGCACAGGACGTTGTTGACCTGGTTGGGAAAATCGGAACGGCCGGTGGCGATCACTGCATCTTCGCGTACCGCCAGGGCATCAGCCGGCAGGATTTCCGGATTGGGATTGGCCAGCGCCAGCACCAGCGGGCGCGCCGCCATTTTCTTGACCATGTGGGGCTTGAGGACCCCGCCAGCCGACAAGCCCAGAAACACGTCGGCGTCGCCGATGATGTCGTCGAGCGTGCGTGCCTCGGTCTTCTGGGCGAAACGTGCTTTCTTGGGATCCATGAGAACCGTGCGGCCCTCGTAGACGACGCCTTCGATATCGGATACCCAGATGTGTTCGAGCGGCAGACCCATGTCCATCATCAGGTCCAGGCAACCCAGGGCCGCCGCGCCCGCGCCGGACACGACGACCTTGACCCGGGCGATGTCCTTGCCCACGACCTCGAGCCCATTGATGAACGCGGCCGTCACACAGATGGCCGTGCCATGCTGGTCATCGTGAAAGACCGGGATCTTCATGCGTTCACGCAGCTTGCGCTCGATCTCAAAGCACTCGGGCGCCTTGATGTCTTCCAGGTTGATGCCGCCAAAGGTGGGTTCCAGGCCGGCGATGATGTCCACCAGCTTGTCGGGGTCCAGCTCGTTGATCTCGATGTCGAAGACATCCAGACCGGAGAATTTCTTGAACAGCACGGCCTTGCCTTCCATGACGGGCTTGGAAGCCAGCGGGCCGATATTGCCCAGCCCCAGGACGGCGGTACCGTTGGTGATCACGCCCACCAGATTGCCCCGCCCCGTGTAGCGGAAGGCATTGTGCGGGTCAGCCACGATTTCATCGCAGGCGGCGGCCACCCCGGGGGAATAGGCCAGGGCGAGGTCCCGCTGGTTGGACAGCTGTTTCGTCGGGGTGACCGAAATCTTTCCGGGACGGCCATGCTCGTGATATTCGAGCGCCGCCGCACGCAGGGATTCATCCATTGTGGTGCCTTGAATCATGTGTTGTAAGAGGAGATGCCAGCCATTCTAGCCGCTTGTCACCCCCAGGGGTATGCCCCGCGCCACATGCCGGACATGCGCACAGGCCATGGATTCAGAACGACTGGCCCCGTGCGGGAAACAATCCATCGGGGTCGAACAGCGCACGGACCGCGTCGTCCTGAGCCTGCGATGCGGCGTCCGGGCCCGGACGCTGCCCGTACCGTGATTCGTAGGGACGGTCGGCCGGACTACCCTGACGTTCATCGAAGACCAGCCATTCGACCCAACCCAGCTCGCCCCCATGCCCCAGCAGCAGATGCGCCAGATTGACCGTGCAGCCCTCGGCCGGGCGCAGCGCGTCGAGCCGGTAGCGGGCATCCCACACAGCGCCGTCATCACCCGGGACAGACATGGCCGCGCTGAGCTCGAAGAGCCGGGGGATCATCGACTGCACCCGCATGTTGCCCAGGGGCTTGCGGTTATCAACCCCGAAGGCGCCGAGATTGGCCTGCGTACCGTCGGACAGCAGCACCAGCGCATGCACCAGGCCGCTGTCCGCAGTGCGTCCCCGCGCCCAGTCGCAGGAACGGCGATCGGCCAGCCAGGCCGCCACCGTCAGGTGCGGGGGCTGATCCCGGAACTGCGGCAGACCCGCGGCCTCGAGTTCGCCGATGAGACAGCCGGGCTGCACGAACCAGCGCGAGTCCCCGGGGCCCATCCGTTCATGGCGCGCCATGGCCGTGCCCGGCTCGACCCACAGGACGGGCGAATCGTCCAGCACCTCAGCCGACGGTATGCCGTCGAGCGCCAGGGTGACGCCATGTTCGTGGCACAGGGCACGCGCATGGTAGACGTCCTGCATGTGCGTGGGAATCAGCCGCGCACTGCCCGCGGACGTGGAAAATTCGTAGACTTGCCCCTGGGCCACCCGCCGCAGGCGGGTCAGGAAGGCGTCCCAGGGGGACTGTTCGGCGCGGCGCCCAACCAGAAAGGCGCGGCGCGAGGGGGACTGCATCACGGTTTCTCCCAGTGCCAGGACGACAGAGTGCCAGGGCTACAATCAGTGCTTCGAATCACACAGCAGAGCGATGTCATGGTCCGACTGGCCGACAGAACCGAACGCACGGTGCCATTCTACGCCGTGGAAGTCCTGAAACAGGCGCAGGCCCTGGCGGCCCAGGGCCATGACATCATCAGCCTGGGCATTGGCGAACCCGACTTCACCGCCCCCGCCCGGGTCCTGGAGACCCTGAACCGTGCCGCCGACGCGGGCCTGAGCGGCTACACGGCCCCAGCCGGCATCCCCGCCCTGCGCGAGGCCATCGCCCATTACTACGACACGCACTTCGGTGCGCACGTGGACCCTTCCCGGATCCTCGTCACCTCGGGCGCCTCGGGGGCGCTGATGCTGGCCGCCCTGGCGCTGATCAATCCGGGCGACGAAATCCTGATGCCTGATCCGTCCTATCCGGCCAATCAGAATTTCATCACGGCGGCCGGGGGCATCACACGGCTGGTGCCCACCACGGCGGAACACCGATTCCAGTTGCGGCCCGAAGACATCGAAACCCACTGGGGCCCTGCCACCCGGGGCGTACTCATCGCATCCCCCAGCAATCCGACCGGCACGTCCATGCCGCGCGAGGCGCTGCGCGCGCTGATCGCGGCCGTCCGCGCACGCGGCGGCTTCGTCATCATGGACGAGATCTACCTGGGCCTGTATTACGACGACCCCCCGCAAAGCGCCCTGACGCTGGACGACGATCTGGTGGTCATCAACAGCTTCTCGAAATACTTTCACATGACGGGCTGGCGCCTGGGCTGGCTGATGGCCCCGGCCACGCTGATGCCCGCGATCGAGCGGATGGCCGCCAGCCTGGCGATCTGCGCCCCGGCCCTGGCCCAGCATGCAGCGCTCAGCTGCTTCGAGCCGGAAGTCATGCAGATCTACGAACGCCGCCGCCTGTCCTTCAAGGAACGGCGCGATTACCTGCTGCCGGAATTCGCCCGCCTGGGCGTGCGCGTCCCGGCGGCCCCCGACGGGGCTTTCTACATTTTCGCGGACGTTCGCTCATTCGGGCTGGACAGCACCGAATTCTGCCGGCGCCTGCTTCAGGACGCTGGCGTGGCCGCCGTTCCGGGACTGGATTTCGGCCAGGCCCACGCGGCCCATACTGTGCGATTTTCCTATGCGACGGGCCTGGACCGCCTGCACGAGGCCGTAGGCCGCATGGAGGCCTTCCTGGACCGGCTCTGCCCGGCAGCCACCCAGGACCTGGTGTGCTAAATAAAAGCTAAGGCTGACCAGCGCACGCTTTTTCCGCGCTGCCGTCGCACAGTATCCGCAGCAGTGCCGCCACCGCGCCACTGATTTTTTCGCGGCGGCGGATCAGTACCGTGGTCACGCGCGCCAGTGCGGGTGGCAGCGGATGGATCGATACTGTTTCGCCGACGTTGAGCTTTTCGAGCAGGCTTTGCGGCACCAGCGCGATGCCCATGCCGGAAGCCACGCAGCCGATGATCGCGTGGTAGGAAGCCAGTTCGATAATCCGTTCGGCCACCACCTGGTCGGCACTCAGCCAACTCTCCAAGCGTCGACGGTACGCGCAGTCGGATTCAAAGGTCAGCAGCGTGCGCATACGCAGATCCTGTGCCGAGCGGATCGGCGGGTGGCCGGCGGGTGCCACGACGACCAGCGTTTCATAAAAAATCGCCGTGTTTTCCAGCCGGATATCCTCTACCGGGCCACTGACCAGCGCGCAGTCGAGGATCCCCTCCAGCACATCCGCCACCAGCTGTCCAGTACCGCCTGTGTGCAGTTCCAACTGGACCTCCGGGTGCCGCCGATGAAAGGCGGACAGCGGATGGGGCAGCCGCGCGGCTGCGGTGCTGATCATCGAACCCAGACGCAGATGTCCGCGCGGAGCGCCGTCCGCCAGCGCGCCGCGCGCTTCTTCAGCCAGCGCCAGCAAGCGCTGCGCATAATCCAGCAGCGTGCGGCCGGAAGCCGTCAGCAGCAGGCGTTTGCCTTCGCGCAAGAACAACGTCACGCCGAGTTCCTGCTCCAGCTGGCGGATGCGGGTGGTGACATTCGACTGCACCCGGTGCAGCTTCAGCGCGGCCTTGGAAATGCCGCCTTCTTCGACCACGCAGCGGAAAATATAAAGATCGCTCAGTTTCATCATTCTTATTTCGAGATGAATTTTGTACTTTTAATTCATTTTACGAGAACCCCTGCCACCTGTAATCTAGTGCCCTGTCTGGCTAATTCCGATCCTTACCTCCGGCGCCTGGCCTCGCCATGCTGCGTTGCAAATCCTCGCGATAGCTATGGCTATCGCTGCGGTTTGCGCCTTGCCTGACAAGCCCATGCATCCGAATTTAAGTGACCAAACTAACCAGACAGGGCACTAGGCCGGATTTTTCGCGGGAATTGCCGCGCCATCGAGAGGGTTCGTTCATGAATTTACGGCAACAATCGCGTCAACAGCTCTGGGGTTATCTGGCTGCGGCCGGCACCGTGGTGATCTGGACCGGCTTCATCCTGATCTCGCGCATGGGCGGCAAAACCGCGCTGACCGCTTACGACGTCATGGCCTTGCGCTTGGCAACCGCCAGTTTGTTGCTGCTGCCTTTTCTGCAAGGGATGCCGAATGGCGCCTGGCGGGACCTCCGTCTGTGGACGCTGACGCTGCTGGGCGGGGTGGCTTACTGCGTGCTGGTGTTCATGGGGTTCAAGTGGGCGCCGGCGGCCCACGCGGCCATTTTGTTGCCGGGCCTGCAGCCATTCCTGGTGGCGGGCGCCGCTTATCTGCTGAGCGGCGGGCAGCCAACTTTGGCGCGTTGGCGCGGCTTGCTGATGATCGCAGCCGGCGTGCTGTGTGCCGCGGTGCCCTACCTGAACGGGAGCTGGTCATCCACGCTGCTCTATGGCGACCTACTGATTTTTGCCGCATCGGTGGTGTGGGCAATCTACAGCGTGCTGGTCAAACGCTGGCACTACAGTCCCTGGACCTTGACGCGGTTCGTCACGCTCGGTTCGGCGTTGGTCTACCTGCCGGTCTACCTGCTGCTCCTGCCCAAACAACTGGCCGCCGTGCCGCTCTCGACCTTGCTGTTTCAGGGCTTATACCAGGGGATCGGACCGACCATCCTGGCCATGTTGCTGTTCCTGAAAGCGGTGTCGATTCTCGGCCCGGTGCGGGTCGGGGCGCTGATTGCGCTGGTGCCGGTCCTGGCGGGCGTGGCGGCCGGCCCCTTGCTCGACGAGCCGCCAACCGCCTGGCTGATCGGCGGGCTGATCTGCGTATCGCTGGGCGCGTGGATCGCTTCCCGCCCCAGCCGCGCGCCGTTGATGACCGTGCCGACGGCACCGTAGCGACGCCGGATCCCGGCGCTCCCGCCCGGCGCTTCTCCATGCGAACCGCTTTCGACAAGAAGGCGGGAAGCGCCTTATTTCTTGCCCAACGGAATGCCGGACGCCAGCGCGATCCGGCGCCGTTCCGCCAGGACACTGGCGCCGTAGCCGCCGTCGTCGGGCCCCGACGCACCCACGTAGCACGCCAGGCCGCCTTCGATCGAACCGCGGCGGCGGATGCAGTCGGCCAGAATCTGGGTGCCGATCCGGATATTGACGACGGGGTTGAAAATCGCGGCCGGCCCGCCGCTGGTCCGCAGCTTGTCCCGATGGACGCTGCCCATGATCTGCATCAGGCCCTGAGCACCGACCGCGCTTTCGACGAAGGGGTTGTAGCGCGATTCGATGGCGATCACCGCCAGCAGCAGTTGCGGATCGACGTTGAATTCCTTGCCGATGATGAAGGCCGTGCGGGCCAGCGCCCCCGCGACACTAGAGGCAATCCGGTATTTGCGTGCCAGGTAGCTGCGCAGCCCCTGCGCCTGGCCCGCGGACACGCCGGGGATGGGCTGATCACGCATGCTGGCCGCCAACGCCTGGAAAAAATCCGCGTCGGCCAAGGCAAGCCGCGGATGCTGGGCAACGGGTGCGGGTGTCTGGGCGGCAGGCCCCGCCGGGGATCCGGTTGTCGCCCCGGCAACGGATCCAGCGGATTCCAGCGCGGCGGATTCCGAGGCGGCGGGGGCGGTGGCGTCCGGCGCCTGAGTCAGATCCACAGGCGGCGACCAGCTGTCCGTGTCGATGGGCACGTAACCCGTGTCGTGGGCCTGAAACATGGCAAGCACGACTTCATGCAGCTGCTGGGACTGCTGGCGCATTGACGGCAGCACCAGGCTCAGGCCCAGCGTGGTCAGGACCGCCAGGCCCAGATAGATGGCACTGACGTGAACGAATTCGCCCACGGGGTACAGCACGGCGCGCACGCCATGCAGCAGCCGTTCAGAAATCGGCCCGGCGGACATGATGGCCTCTGGCCGCCGTGCGGGCGGGGGGAATGGTAATCTTTGGCACGACCACACTGTAACCTGATTGACGACCACTGTGAAATACCGCGACCTTCGGGACTTCATCGCCCAGCTTGAGCGCCAGGGCCAGCTCAAACGCATCGCGCACCCCGTCTCCACGACGCTGGAAATGACCGAGATCAGCGACCGGGTGCTGCGATCGGGTGGTCCCGCCTTGCTGTTCGAGAATGCCCAACACGGCGGCCGGACCAGCGACATTCCGGTCCTGGCAAACCTGTTTGGCACGCCGCAACGGGTCGCCTGGGGAATGGGCGCGGATGACGTCTCCGCCCTGCGCAACGTCGGCGAACTGCTGGCCTCGCTGCGCGAGCCGACACCACCGCAGGGCATGCGCGACGCCCTGTCCAAGGTTGCGCTGCTGAAATCCGCCCTGTGGGACATGAATCCGCGCCAGGTCCGCTCGGCGCCCTGCCAGGAAATTGTCATCGAAGGACAGGACGTGGACCTGAACGCCCTGCCGCTGCAAAGCTGCTGGCCCGACGACGTGGCACCGCTGCTGACCTGGGGCCTGGTGATCACGCGCGGGCCCAACGCCCGGCGCCAGAATCTGGGCATCTACCGCCAGCAGCTCATCGGCCGCAACAAACTCATCATGCGCTGGCTGTCGCATCGTGGCGGCGCACTGGATTTCCGCGATCACCGGCTGGCCCACCCGGGCGAGCCCTTCCCGATCGCCGTGGCTCTGGGTACCGATCCCGCCACGCTGCTGGCGGCCGTGACACCCATCCCCGACAGCCTGTCCGAATACCAATTTGCCGGCCTGCTGCGGGGATCGCGCACCGAACTGGCGGCCGCGCTGGGCAGCGGCCTGCAGGTTCCGGCCCAGGCCGAGATCGTCCTGGAAGGCCATATCCTGCCCGCCTCGGATCCGCGCGCGCATCGGCCGGATGTCCCGGATGGCGTCTCGGCCCCGCCGGATACCGGCTACGAAATGGCGCTGGAAGGCCCTTACGGCGACCACACCGGCTATTACAACGAACAGGACTGGTTCCCGGTGTTCACCGTCGAACGCATCACCCACCGGCGCAACCCCATCTACCACAGCACCTATACCGGCAAGCCGCCCGACGAGCCCGCAATCCTGGGCGTGGCGCTGAACGAGGTCTTCGTGCCCTTGCTCAAGCGCCAGTTCCCCGAGATCATGGATTTTTACCTGCCCCCCGAAGGCTGCAGCTACCGCCTGGCGGTGGTATCGATCCGCAAGCAGTACCCCGGCCACGCCAAGCGCATCCTGTTCGGCCTGTGGAGCGTGCTGCGCCAGTTCATGTACACCAAGTTCATCGTCGTGGTGGACGAGGATATCGACACGCGCAATTGGGCCGAGGTCATCTGGGCCATGACCACCCGCATGGACCCGGTGCGCGACACGCTATTGGTCGAAAACACCCCGATCGATTATCTGGACTTTGCCTCGCCGGTGTCCGGCCTGGGCGGCAAGATGGGGCTGGACGCCACCAACAAATGGCCGGGGGAGACCCAGCGCGAATGGGGACGCCCGATCCGGATGTCCGATGAGGTCAAGCAACGAGTGGACGCCATCTGGGATCAGTTGGGCCTGTAGGAATCTTCAACCCGGCACATCGGTGTCCCGGCGATGGCGCTTGCCTAGCCAGACCAGGCCGGCGATCAGCGCAGTCTTCAGGGCGATCCGGCGGCGGCGCGGATTGGACACCACAGAGCCCAGTAGGGACAAGATCAGCGGATACCGCCGCAGGGACCCCAGGCCGAGGCCCAGCCAGCCGAATCCCATGTCGCGCAGCCAGCCACCCGCTTGGTCGACCAGCATCCGGGGCTGCAGACTGCCGGCCAGCCGGCAAGCGCTTTGACCCAGAGCCACCCGCTCGTAGCCGGCGCGCATGCGCAACAACTCGATACGCAGGCGCCTGTCCTGGGCGGAGACCGCTGACCGCGACATCGACTTCATGGCGTCACCTCCGGAGGTTGGCCACGATCTGCGCGGCGGCCGGTTTCATCGCCAGTGCCGGACGGGCTGACGGAAGCGCCCGGAGCGGGGTTCGCCCCACCCGAGCCGCCCACGCCGCGCCCCAGCGACTGGGCGTCCTCGCGCAGGACATCGATCGTGACTGCAAAAGGATCGGGATCCCGCCGCGCACGCCACACCAGGCACCCGGCCAGGGCGATGCCCAGCACGGCATACAGCAGCGCCAGCAGACCCAGTGCCAGAAAGCGGTGTTCGGTCGGCCAGTACGCCAGCGCAATCGCCAGTGTCGCCACCAGCAGCGCCAGCAGCAGGAAAATCGCCGAAGCGAGCAGCAGCGCCAGACGGCACAGCAAGCGATCACGGCCATCCCGCGCCTCGAGGCTGAAGAGTTCGAGGCGCGTTCCGATCAGGGCCGCGCTCTGCGCAGCCAGATCCACCAATGCGCGTCCAAGCGCCCCCATCGCGATCAGCGCCGCGACAACAGCGCGCCCAGCAGCAGACCGGCAACCCCCGCGATCCCAACAGCCTTCCAGGGGTTGGACTGGACGTATTCATCCGTATCGTGGGCGACCTTGCGTCCCTGCTCCAGCAGCGTTTCCTGGGTTTCCGACAGCACGGCGCGCCCCTGATCCAGAGCCTGCAGCGCGCGGGCGCGCAGGTCGGTCGCCTTATCGCCGGTGGCATCGGCCGCCTCGCGCAGCAGCTGTTCAGCCCGATCCAGGCTGGACTTCAGATCTTCGATCAGGGCGTCACCCGCGGATTGGGTGGGGATGGATTTGCGTATGGCCATGAACAGCTCCTGTTGATGAGAAGGTCAGGACTTCATCCTACCCGAACCCGCGCCGTCCGGGTATCAAAAAACGCGATCGTTTGATATCTCACAACACCATGTCCGGTATCCGGGGCCGCCCCACGCCGACAGAGACGGTTAATCCGGTTTCTGGCGCGTGCCAAAGATCCGGTCCCCCGCATCCCCCAGCCCCGGGATGATGTAGCCATCCTGGTTCAGGTGGTCGTCGATGGATGCCGTGTAGATATGCACATCTGGATGGGCACGATCCACAGCGGCGATACCCTCGGGGGCGGCCACCAGCACCAGCGCGCGTACGTTGCGGCAGCCCGCCTGCTTGAGCATGTCGATGGCGGCCACCATGGAGCCGCCCGTCGCCAGCATGGGATCGACGATCAGTGCCAGGCGTTGATCCAGCTGGCCAACCAGTTTTTCCAGATAGGGCTGGGCCTTCAGGGTTTCCTCGTTGCGGGCAATGCCCACGGCGCTGACCTTGGCCCCCGGAATCAGGCTGAGCACACCATCGAGCATGCCGATCCCGGCGCGCAGGATCGGCACAACCGTGACTTTCTTTCCGGCCAGCTTTTCGACATCCAGTTCACCCGCCCAGCCGGTGATGCGGGAGGCCTCCAGTGGCAAGTCCTTGGTGGCCTCGTAGGTGAGCAAGGCACCGATTTCCTGCGCCATTTCACGGAAATTCTTCGTGCTAAGGTCCGCCCGCCGCATCAGGCCCAGTTTGTGACGGATCAAGGGGTGGTGGATTTCGTGGATAGGCATGGCGGCTTGGCGGTCGGAGACGGGTTGAGAGGCAGTGTAACTCGTCACCGGAGCCGGTCTGGCCGCAAGCGCTGGAAAATCTCGCGCGGCGCAGCGCGATCCCCTCCTGCGTCGGTCCGCCCGGCCTCAATCGGGGACGACGGCCGTGACTTCGATCTCGACCTTGGCGCGGTCCTCGATCAGCGCGGCGACTTCGAAGGCGGTCATCGCGGCATTGAAGCTGCCGACGAGTTCGCGAAACGCCCTGCCGATCTCTGGATAGGCCGCGACGTATTCGTGCCTGTCGGTCACATACCAGGTCATGCGCACGATGTGTTCGGGCTTGGCACCGCCTTCATGCAGGACTTCAACGATGTTCCGCAGTGCCTGGCGCACCTGACCGGCCATGTCGTCCGTATGGAACCGGCCTTGCGCGTCCCAACCGATCATGCCTGCCACGAACACCATGCGGCCACGCGCGGTCACGCCGTTGGAATAGCCTTTGGGGCGCGTCCAGCCCGGGGGAAGAAGGACTTGCATGGGAAATCTCCTTGTCGATCAACGAAACGAAAGCCACGCTAGGCCGAAGCCGCGCCCGCCCCCAGGGCGGCGCGCACGTCCTCGGGCAGGCTGATGGCACGATGGGTATGCAGGTCCGTGAAGACCAGGACCTGGCGCGACGCGACCCGCAGCACCCCCTCGCCGCTGGCGTGCAGCGCCAGCGTCAGGGACTTGCCGCCGACCCGTTCGACCGCCAGACCGAAGTCGAGGGTCTCGCCCATCCTGGCGATGGCGCGGAAATCGCATTCGAGGCGCACGATGGGCAGGCCAATCCGGCGCAGCCCCAGCAGGTCCGCATAGGAAATGCCCAGTCCTTCGGTGAACCAGTCCTCGACCAACTGATTGAACAGCACGAGATACTGGGGGAAGAACACAATGCCCGCCGGATCGCAATGCGAGAACCGGATCCGGTAATTGCGTTTGAAGTCAGTGGCCATCTTGCAACCTCTGCCGCAGCGCCTGGCGCGAAAGTGTGGCCATGCCCAGGGCTTCCAGACTGCGGGGCCCGCCGCGCAAGTCGCGTCCCAGGAAAGCTCCCACCAGCGCCAGCAAACCGTGTGCCACAGGGGCGTCCACCCCCGCGTAGCGCGCCGCTGAGGCCAGAAAGCACAGCCCCGTCTCCGTATCCTCGGTGATGTAGCGGTGGCGATGCAGATCGATGTGCTCGCGCCAATCACCCGATTCGACCAGATGCCGGTGCGAATCCCCGTACATCCAGCGATCATTGAGATAATGATCGGACAGCGGGTAGTGCGGACCCGCATAGCCCAGAGCTTCCCGCACCGCGATCCGTTCCTGGTCCAGCTGGTCCGTGACGGCGCGCACGGCTTGTTGCGTGCCTTCGTTGTGAATGTCCCAGCGCTCGAAGTGCTGCAACGGCGCCGCGTTCATGACCATCAATGGCGGATGAATCACGGGGCCAGCGTTCATCAGGGCGCCGGACAGCGCATCGCCGCAGGCATGCACCGCAGGATAGGCCCGACGGATCACCTCCAGCGCATGCGCTTCCCGGCGTTGCGGATAGACCCCGGTGGGCAGGCGCACGGCGCGCATCGTGATGTGGACTTCTCGAGGGCCATGCTTGCGCGCCAGATAGGGCAGCGTGCCCGTTTCGGCCCAGGCCACATCGGCCCGGCAGCCCGCCTCGTCCGCGAGCCTGGCCATCACATAGCTGCCGAACGTGCCCGGCGGCAGGAAGACCACCTGCCCGTCCGACAAGTGTGGTGCCATGGCGCGGGCAATATCCGCCTGCGCCGTGGCCGGCACCGGCACCACGATGAGTTCGGCACCGCGCACCGCCGCACCGATGTCGGCCGACACCTGCGCCAACCGCACCTCGCGCAGGCCGGCCCGATCCTTCAGCAACAGGCCTCCCGCCACCTCGACCAGGCCCTGCGCATCGCGCCGCCACAACCGGACATCATGCCCCGCTTCGGCCAGGTCGGCCGCTGCGGCATAACTGCCATTTCCGCCACCCAGTATCGCAATCTTCATCTCTCGGTTCTCCGTACGATCTGGATCAGGCCGAGCCCGCAGCCGCCTGAAGCGCTTTTTCCCGCGCGAAATTGGCCTCCATCTGGACTTTGGCCGTGCGGTATTGCTGGGGCCATTCGACACCGGCATAGCCGATCTTGGCGGCCTCGGTCAGCGTCCAGGCCGGATTGGCCAGGTGCGGGCGCGCCACTGCGCACAGATCGGCCCGCCCCGCAGCCAGGATGCTGTTGACATGGTCTGCCTCGCTGATCGCGCCCACCGCGATCGTGGCAATGCCGACCTCCTGGCGGATCCGGTCAGCGAATGGCGTCTGGAACATGCGCCCGTAGATCGGCTTTTCCCGCTTGCTTACCTGCCCCGAGGACACGTCGATCATGTCCGCGCCGGCCTTCTTGAAGGCGCGCGCGATCTCCACGGCGTCCGCGGGCGTGATGCCTCCCTCGACCCAGTCGTGCGCGGAAATGCGCACCGACATCGGCTTGTCCTGGGGCCAGACTGCGCGCACCGCCTCGAAAACTTCCAGCGGGTAGCGCAGCCGGTTGGCCAGCGAGCCGCCATATTCGTCCGTACGCCGGTTGGTCAGCGGCGAGATGAAGGCCGACAGCAGGTAGCCATGCGCACAGTGCAGTTCCAGCCAGTCCGCGCCGGCCTCGTTGGCGGCGCGCGCCGAGGCCACAAACTGCGCCTTGACCGATTTCATCTCGGCCGGCGTCATGGCCCGCGATACTTGGCTCACGCCTTCCAGGTACTGCTGCGGCGATGCCGAGATCAAGGGCCAATTGCCTTCGGCCAGCGGCTGGTCGATGCCGTCCCAGGCCCGGCGCGTTGAGGCCTTGGCACCCGCGTGGCCGATCTGGATGCCGAACTTCGCGTCGGTATTGGCGTGGATCCAGTCGACGATCCGCTTGAACGCCACCGTATGTTCCGGCTTGTACAGGCCCGGACAGCCCGGGGTGATGCGGCCGTCGGCGCTGACGCAAGTCATCTCGGCGAACACCAGGCCCGCGCCGCCCTGGGCACGCGCGCCCAGGTGCACCAGGTGATAGTCGCCGACCGTACCGTCCATCGCCGAATACTGCGCCATCGGCGACACCACGACGCGGTTCTTGAGCGTCAGGCCCCGCACCGTCCAGGGCGTGAACATCGGCGGTGGGACATGGCCGGCGACTGCCGGCACATGCGCGCGCTCGGCGAACCAGCGCTCGTAGCCCTCCAGCCACGCCTTGTCGCGCAGGCGCAGATTTTCGTGGCTGATGCGCTGGCTGCGCGTCAGCATGGAATACATGAACTGCTCGGGCGCGAACTGATCGCAATAGCGTTCACCGCAGACCTCAAACCATTCCATGGCGTTCCAGGCGGCGTTCTGCAGGCGCAGGGTTTCGATACGGCGCGCTTCTTGATAGGCTGTCAGCACATCCGGAATGTGCGAGGGGTCGTCGCCCAGAAGCTTGAACTGGCGCGTGAGTTCGATCGCGTCCTCGATTGCCAGCTTGGTGCCCGAACCGATCGCGAAGTGCGCCGTATGCACCGCATCACCCATCAGCACCACATGGCTGCCGCGCGCGTTTTTCAGCCACCAGTGCCCGCACACCACGCGCTGGAAGTTCAGCCACGCCGCGCCGCGCAGGTGGCGCGCGTTGGTCATCAGCTTGGCGCCCTCAAGGTTGCCATCGTTGAACAGCTGCTCGCAGAAGGCGATCGACTGCGTCTGGTCGGCCTTGTCCAGGCCGTGCGCGAGCCAGACATGCTCGGGACATTCGACGATGAACGTCGTGGTCTTGTCGTCGAACTTGTAGATGTGCGCCTGGAACCAGCCGTGCTCGGTCTTGCGGAAGTCGAAGGTGAAGGCATCGTAGAGCTTGTTCGTGCCCAGCCAGATGTAGCGGTTCGGACGGACGACGATGTCCGGCTCGAAGGTCGCAGCGTACTTGTCGCGGATCTTGGAAAATATCCCATCGCTGGCGATGATCAGGTCCGCATCCGGGTAGTCCTCGTCGGATTGCGCCTCGGTCTCGAAGACCAGTTTGACCCCCAGCCGCTCGCAGCGCGCCTGCAGAATGTTCAGGAGCTTCTTGCGGCCAATGCCCACGAACCCGTGGCCGCCCGAGCGGATGGTGCGGCCCTTGAAGAGCAGATCGATGTCGTCCCAGTGGTTGAACGCTTCCTGGATCTCGTCGGCCGTCTCGCGGTCCCACTGGCGCATGTTGTCCATGGTGGCGTCGGAGAACACCACGCCCCAGCCGAACGTGTCGTACGGACGGTTGCGCTCGACAACGGTGATGTCGTGCCCCGCGTTCAATTTCTTCATGAGCAAGGCCAGATACAGTCCCGCCGGTCCGCCACCGATGCAAACGATCTTCATCTTGTGTCTCCTGCTGTCGTGGGAAGAATCCGGGCCGCCGGCACTCCCGCCGATCCAGTCTGGACTCTGGAATTATTGTTTACTTATATTTAATTTACTTATGAAGCAATTGCCTGTCAATCGGGAAATGCGAATTCAGGCGGCGCCTCAGTCCTTGGCAGGCGGAACCGGCGGCTCGCCGAAACCCACCTGATGGTAACCGCGGTTGAAATACACCAGGCCGCCCCGCCCCGTGCCGCGCCGCACGTCCTGGACCTCGCAGAGAAAGATGCTGTGCGATCCGACCGTGCTGGTGTTCGTGATGCGGCAATCGAAGCTGACGATGGCGCAGTCGAGCAGCGGGCTGCCCGTCACGAGCCGCTCCCACTGAACGCGGTCGAAGCGTTCGCTCATCGAGAACTCGCGATTCGCAAAAAGGGCCGGCGCCTCTTTGTTGGACGCGCCGAGGACATTCACGCAGAGCACGTGATTGCCCTGGAAGAACTGGTGCGCGAAGGACGAGCGGTTCATGCAGACCAGCAAGGTGGGCGGCCGGTCCGTGACGCTGCACACGGCGGTCGCGGTGAACCCGGCCAGGCCGCTGGGGCCATCAGTGGTGATGATGTTGACCGCGCCAGCCAGCATCGCCATTGCATTGCGAAAGGTGTCCACGTCCGCCACGGCGTTCTCCTTGGGACGACTAGCGCATGAAAAGGCCACCGTTGACATCCCAGGTGGCGCCATTGACGAAACCCGCGTCCTGCGCGGCGAGCCGGACAATCAGATCGGCCACGAACTGCGCGTCGCCCAGACGCCGCACAGGAATGCCCTGAACGATCTGCTCCAGTTTATCGGGCGGGACGAGCGCACGCACCGAGGGCAGGTCCATGGGGCCCGGGGAAATTGCGTTGGTCGTCACGCCGCGGGGCCCCAGTTCCCGCGCGAAGATCTTGGTGAGCGTGATGATCCCGCCTTTCGAGCAGGCATAGTGCGCCCCCGTGGCCGTGCCACCGTTCTGGCCGGCCAGCGAGCCCATGTTGATCAGGCGCCCATATCCCGCCCGGGCCATGTGGGCCCCCATCACCTGGCAGCCGAACAGGGTGCCGCGCAGGTTGATGGCCAGCACCGCGTCGAATTCCTCGGGAGCGATGTCCATCACCGGCGTGGCCTTGGTCATGGCGGCATTGTTGACCAGGACCTGCAGCTGGCCCCAGCGATCCAGCGTCGCGGCCAGCGCCGCTTCGAAGTCCGGCTTGCGCGTGACGTCGAGCCGCAGAGGCAGAACGCCCTCACCCGTGGCGTCGATTCGTGTCGCCGCCTGCTGCGCCAGGTCCAGCCGATGGTCGGTGACGACCACTTTGTATCCAGCCGCGTGCAAGTGTTCCGCGATGGCGAACCCCAGCCCCTGGGCGGCGCCGGTCACGAGGGCGATCTGATCCATGATAATTCTCCTGTGGGCCCGAAACCCGATATCAATCGATCACCAGTTCCCGGCCGATGCGGGCTTCGACACGCATGTACTTCCATAACTTGTGCGCGCCGTCGCCGACCGGCGTGACGCGGAACAGGTTGCAGGCTGCGGTCACGGTATCGTAGTCGGGCACGTCCGCCAGCACATAGGTGGTCCAGGGAAACTGGACCGAGGGCCCGACCATGATTTGGTCGTCGTCCAGATTGCCCAGCACACGCACGCCGGGCAGATCCCGGATGCCGCGCATCATGGTCAGGAAGGCTACCCAGACGTCTTTCATGTCCTGCGCGCTGCCGTCCATGAAATTCTGGTTGACGCCGATGCAGAACAGCACACGCAACGATTTTTTGTTTTCCATTTCATTGTCCTGGATGGGGATTGGAGCGAATCGCGCTCAAAGATAGCCGGGCAGAGGCGACAGACCAAAGAGCATGGCGCCCGCATTCTGGTACGTGATGTCGCCCATGAACGCGTGCTGGGTCACCATCTGGGCGTCGCGCACCTGCTGGGCCAGCGGGCTATGTTCGTACACCCCGGTCATGCCGCTGAGCATCTGGGCCCGGCGGGCCACGTCGGCCCCGACCCGGGCAGCGTGCGTCGTCGACAGGCGCAACATGCTGATCAGATGATCCTCGGGCTTGGCGCCGGTCACGAGCACCCGCCAGACATCGTCGATCGCTTCGTAGAACCAGCTGCGCGCAGCGCGCAGTTCAGCCTCGATGCGGGCGATTTCGAGTTGCACGTAGACGCGGTCCCCCAGGTTCGGGGCGCCCGTCACGGACTTGCGGTTTCCAGCCATGCGCAGGACCTCGTCGATCGCCCCGCGCCCGATGCCCAACCCGACCACGGCCAGCACCTGCGCCGCGAACGCCAGCGCCGGATAACGATACAGCGGGGTGTCCAGAGACGAGGCGCCACCGCGCACGAAAGTCCAGTCATTGGGCACCACGACGCCGTCTGCCACGATGTCGTTGCTGCCGGTGGCCTTCAGACCCATGACATCCCAGTTTGGCTCGATGCGGATCTGGTCGCGGCGCATGACGGCCATGCGCGGCAAGGGCGCCTGGTCCTTGACGGCCGGGACGATGCCGACCCCGATCACATCCGCCCCCATGCTGCCGCTGGAAAACTGCCAGCGGCCGACGACCTTGTGCCCTCCTTCGACCGCCTGCGCCGGCTGTGGTGGAAAGATCCCGCCAGCAAAGACCTGGTCCACACCACCGCTCGCGTACAGCGTTTCCAGGGTGGCGACCGGCAAGGCCGACAGGTAGACGGCGCCGATGCCGAAGCTGGCGACCCAGCCGGCGGAACCGTCGGCCCGGGAAATCAGCTCGATCAGGCGGCAGAACTCGGCGGGCGAGCACTCGTCCCCCCCAAAACGCTCCGCGACCAGCGAACGGTAGACGCCCAGGGCCTTGAACCGGTCGATGATCTCCTGGGGGAGATGGCCCAGCGCCTCGAATTCCCGCCGACGCGCATGGATGTCCCGCAGGAGGGCCTCCAGTTCGACCTGCTGCGGACGGACGCTCACAGGCAAAGAAGTCATGTCAGTCATCGTGTTGTCTCCATGAATCGGTTTTGTTTCGTGGAATGTCGGCGGGACGCGCCGTGACAATTACTTCCGATTTCAATTGAATTTTGGATTAAATGCCCAAAAAACATGGAAAGACCGTGGGGTGACGCTGACGGTATTTCTATCTATCTAAATTAATCCAAAATCATATATTTAGTTATGATGTTATTGAGCGGAAGGATGCGCATCAATAGGGGCTATCCCGAATCAGGCCCGGCGATTGCGGGACACTTGGGGATTTTCCCAAGTCGTCGCAGTGACACCGCGCTCACGCAGTTTGTACTTCTGGATCTTGCCGTTCTCGGTGCGTGGCAGGTCCTCCAGCACATCGACATAGCGCGGCACGGCAAAATGCGGCATCCGGACTTCACACCAGGTGATCAGCCCGGGCAAGTCCAGGGCCTGGCCGGGCCGTGCGACCAGCGCCGCCATCACCTCGTCCTCGGCAAGTTCCGAGCCCACCGGATAGACCGCCACCGCCGCCACCGACGGGTGGCTCAGCAACACCTGTTCGACCTCGAAAGACGAGATATTCTCGCCACGCCGGCGGATCGCGTCCTTGATCCGGTCCACGAAACGGAACGCGCCGTCGGCTTCCCTCAACACCCGGTCGCCGGTATGGAACCAGAGGTTGCGCCACGCCTCGACCGTCTTCTCGGGCATGTTGAAGTAGCCCGAAGCGAAGGCATAGGGTTCCTGCGCGCGCAGCAGCAGCTCGCCAGCCTGGCCGGGGGGCACTTCCACGTCGTTCTCGTCAGCCACACGCGCCTCGAAACCTGGCAGCACCCACCCCATCACCCCGCGCCGGGGCGAATCCAGCGCGGTACCGACCACGAAATTCGTCTCCGTCGAGCCATAACCTTCGAGCAACCGCACGCCGGTGCGCTCCCGAAAGGCCTCGTTAGCCTGAGCGGGCACCCCCGGGCCCAGCCCGATGCGCACGCGATGCCCACGTTCGGCCGGCCCTTCGGGCTGGGCCAGCAAGATCGGCACCATGGCGCCCAGCAGGTAGACGACGGTCGCGCCGCAGGCACCCATCGAGGCCCAGAAGCCCGAAGCCGAGAATTTCTGCTCGAACACCACCTCGCAACCGGCCAGGGCTGCCTGGGCATAGGTATTGAGGGCATTGATGTGGAACAGGGGCAACGTCGTGCACAGGACGTCGTCCTGCCTCACGCCCAGGACGCGCAAGGTGTTGAGTCCCCACCAGTAATAATGCGCGTGCGGACAGAGCACCCCCTTGGACGGTCCCGTGGTACCGGACGTGTACAGGATCGCCAGGGTGTCGCCCGGCCCGACATCCTCCGCGTCCAGAGCCGGTCCTTCGGCCGGCCACGGCACTGCCGGGATCGAGCCGACCGCGCCTGCCGCGTCGGCACCGTCCAGCACCCAGATCCGCTGCAGGGACGTCTTGTCCAGGTCGGCCGTCGCCAGCCGCTCCAGATACTGCGCCTCGATCACCAGCAATTGCGCCTGGCTGTTGCTCAGAAAATATTCGATCTGCGGCCCACGAGAGGCGGTGTTGATCGGCACAGAGACCGATCCCGCCCAGCCGCAGCCAAGGAACGTCTCCAGGACTTCAGCCCGGTTCGAGCTCATGATCGCCACACGATCCCCCCGGCCCACACCGGCCTCGCGCAGCGCGCCCGCCCGTCGCGCCGCAATCGGCGCGGCGTCCGCATGCGTCCAGCGGGTCTCGCCCAGCCTCAGCGCGGGGCGGTCGGCGAACAGCGTGGCCTGCCGCAGCAGCATCCGCGGCACCGTCCGGTGTTCGGGTGGCAGTCCTTCATTGTTCACCATCGGCGCCTCCTCCCAGATAGGTCGCCCGCACCCGCGCGTCCTCGGCAAGCGCGGCCGAATCGCCCGACAGGGCGATCTCCCCCGTTTCAAGCACGTAGCCGAAATCGGAGCTTTCCAGCGCGGCGCGGGCGTTCTGCTCGATCAGCAGGATCGAGACGCCGTCCTCGCGCAGCGCGCGTACGATCGACAGGATTTCGCGCACGATCAGCGGCGCGAGTCCCAGGCTCGGCTCGTCTAGCATCAGCAGGCGCGGCGCGGACATCAGCGCGCGCCCGACCGCCAGCATCTGGCGTTCGCCGCCGGACAAGGTGTCCGCGCGCTGGGCACGGCGTTCAGCCAGGCGCGGAAAACGCGCGTAGACTGAATCCAGGCGGCTCCGCAGCGCCTGTGGCCGCAGCCGGCGCGAATACGCGCCCAGGCGCAGATTGTCCAGCACCGACAGTTCCCCGAACAGCTCGCGCGTCTCGGGCACCAGGCACAGGCCGCGCTCCACGCGGGCCTCGACGTCCATGCCCCTCAGGTCCTCGCCCTCGAAACGCAAGGTCCCGCGAGAAGGCAGCAGGCCCATCGCCGCCGCCAGCAGCGTCGTTTTGCCCGCGCCATTGGGACCGATGACCGAAACGATTCGCCCGGGCTCCAAGGTCACCGATACCCCGCGCACCGCCTCGACCCGCCCGTACGCGACGTGCAGGTCTCCGATTTCCAGCATCGGCACGCTCATGTCGTTCCCCCCAGATAGGCCGCCTGCACCCGCTCATCCGCGCGCACCGCCGCCGGCACGCCTTCCACCAGCTTCGAGCCGAAATTCATCACCACCAGCCGGTCCACCAGATTCATCACGAAGTCCATGTCGTGTTCCACGATCAGAATGGTCACCCCCTCCTCGCGCAGCTTGCGCAACAGGTCGCCGAGCACCAATTTTTCGTTGCGCCGCAAACCCGCTGCCGGCTCGTCCAGCACCAACAGAACGGGATCGGACGCCAGAGCCCGCGCGATCTCCAGGACGCGCTGGGTCCCCAGCGGCAAGCTGCCGGCCATTTCATGGGCGCGATCCGCCAGCCCGATTCGCTCGAGCTGGTGCCGCGCCTCGTGCATGATCTGGCGCTCCTCCTCCCGGTCCAGGCGCAGTCCGGCGCGCAGGATGCTGGGCCGCGTCCTCGCATGGACACCCAGCGCGACGTTATCCAGCAGACTCATGTGCGGGCGCAGCTTCACATGCTGGAACGTGCGCGCCAACCCCAGGCGAGCGATCTCGAGCTGCAGCATGCCGGTGATGTCGCGGCCCAGGAAGCGGACCTGACCGGAGGTCATGGGAATCGTTCCGGTCAGCAGGTTGAACATGGTCGACTTGCCCGCGCCGTTCGGCCCGATCAGACCCAGGATCTCGCCCGCGTTCAGGTCGAAGCTGACATCGTTGACCGCCGCCAGGCCGCCGAAGCACTTGACCGCACCCTTCACCGACAGGACGGACGTGCCGCGCGCCGGCATGGTGCGGTTCGGCAAAGGCCGGGCCGGGGCCGCCAGCGCCACCTTCTTCCGGCCGAGACCATGGCTCCGGCCCCAGCGGCGTGCGAAAGCCATCAGGCCGCCACGGGCGAAATGCAGCAGCGCGATGAACAGGGCGGAAAACACAATGGCGTCGAGCTGCCCGGACCGATGCGTCAGCAAAGGCAGGAGGTCCTGCAGAACGTTCTTGAGCGCCAGCACCAGGCCCGACCCGACCAGCGCGCCCGCCAGGCTGCCCAAGCCGCCGGACACCGCCATCAGCAGGTACTCGATGCTCGCGTGCACGCTGAACGGCGAAGGGCTGACGAAGCGGTTCATGTGGGCGTACAGCCAGCCCGCCAGGCCGGCCAGCAGCGCGGCTGTCACGAACAGGGAAAGCCGCAGCCGATAGGCATCGGCCCCGACGCTGGCCAGCAAGGTCGCGCCGCCGCGCAAGCCGCGGATCGCGCGGCCCGGACGCGAATCGAGCAGGTTGCGGCTGAACAGGAACGCCAGGCCCACCACGGCCCAGACCAGGTAGTACATGGCCTGCGGCTCCAGCAACGATAAGCCGCCGATGTACACCGGCGGGATTCCTGACAGGCCGGTGTGCCGGCCCAGTGCGTCGATGTTGCCGAACAGCAGAGAGATGGACAGGCCCCAGGCGATCGTCGACAGAGCCAGGAAATGGCCGCCCAGGCGCAGGGTCAGCGCACCGATGGCCAGGGCGGACAGCCCCGTCAGCAACAGCGCGAACGGCAGGCCCAGCCACGGCGACATCCCATGGACCGTCGTCAGCCAGGCGCTGGCGTAGGCCGCGATGCCCACGAAGGCCGCCTGACCGAACGACGTCGCGCCGCCGACCCCGGTCAGCAGGATCAGGCCAAGCGCGGCCAGCGCGCCGATGCCGATCTCGTTGAACAGCGAGACCGTGAAACTGCCCACAAAAAGGGGAATGACGGCCAGGACGGCGACCAGGACCGCCATCAGGATTCGAGGAGCTGACGGCTTCATTGATCGATCTCCTCGACTTCTTCCTCATGGTGGCGCGCCATGTAGGAACGCACCATCAGCACGGGGATCAGCAGGCTGAACACGATCGCATCCTTGAGGGCGCCGCTCCAGAAAGACGCGAAACTTTCGAACACTCCGACGGCCAGGGCCCCCAGGGCCGTGGCCGGATAACTCACCAGGCCTCCGATGATGGCGGCCACGAAGGCCTTCAGGCCGATGAGGAAGCCGGAGTCGTAATAGATGGTGGTGATGGGCGCGATCAGAACACCGATGAACCCCGCCAGCAGGGACGAAGCGCCATAGGCGAGCATGGCGGTGCGGGCGGGCCGAATGCCCACCAGCCGCGCTCCCACACGGTTGACCGCTGTCGCGCGCAGCGCCTTGCCCGTCGCCGTCCGTTCGAAGACAAGGTAGAACAAGCCGCTGAGCACGATCGCCGTGCAGACCATCAGGGACACCTGGCCGCTGACGCTGATGCCATCGCCCAACATGAAGCTGCCCGACGCCAGGGGCGTCGTGCGCGAGCCCTCGGGACCGAAGAACAGCAGGCCCAGACCGGACAGGAGAAAGCTCAGGGCAAGGGACACGATCAGCAGCACCAGCACCGAGGCGTCGGCGATGGGTTGGAACACCACACGCGCCAGCAGCGGCGCCATCGGCACCACCAGCAGCACCGACGCGGCGACCCGGACGAGCGCCGGCGTGTCGGTGCCCGCGACCATCCAGGCAATCAGGCAGGGTACGAGCGGCAGCAGGCCCCATACCAGCACAGCGCGGGGGATGTGGCGCAAATCGCCCTTACGGACCAGACTGCCCAGCTCGGTCAGCAGGGCCACCGCGGCCAGGACGACCACCAGCCCGATGGTCGGCGGCACCTGGCCCGCCTCGAAAGCCGCCAGGCTCAGGGCGGCGAAGGCCGCAATGTCCCCGAACGGCACGAATACGACCCGCGTGACCGAGAAGATGAGCACCAGTCCCAGGCCCGCGAGCAGGTAGATGGCACCATTGGCCAGGCCGTCGATCCCGAGGATGAGGACAATGTCCGATGTCATGATGTGAAGTTCCTTTGTCTCATTGCCGCGATCGATGTCTTATCGTCCCGGCGGTGCCGGCTGCGCGGCCAGCTTCCACCGTCCGCCTTCCATGCGCACCATGACGACGGCGCGTTCGTCCAGACCGTAGCGGCTGCCGGGCTTGAAGTCGTAGATGCCATGCGTGCCGGCCAGGTTCCGGGTGGCCACGATGGCCTCCTTGAGCGCCTGCCGATAGGCCGGAGTGCCCGGCTGCTCGCCCTTCACCCGCGCAGCGGCGTCGGCCAACACGAGCCAGGCGTCATAGGTATAGGCCGAGAACGCATCCACCGGCGGCGCGCCGTACAGTTTCTCGTACGACTCGCGAAACGCCATCGATGCCCCGCGCACCGGATCGCCGGCAGGCAACTGCTCGGCCACCAGCACCGGCCCGCTGGGCACCTCGAGGCCCTCGATCGAACGGCCACCCACCCGTACGAAATCGGCGTTGATCAAGCCATGCGTGCCGTAGATCCGCCCGGAATAATGGCGGCTTGCGAGCTCTAGGTACGGCAGCGCGCCCGGCGTGCCGCTGTTGCCTGCGAAGACCGCATCCGGCCGCTTGGCGATGATCTTCAGCACCTGCCCGGCCACCGACATGTCGCTGCGCGCGTAGCGCTCATTGGCCACCACCTCGATGCCCTGCTCGCCCGCGCTGCGGACCAGCGAGTCGTAGGCCAGATCCCCCAGGGCGTCCGAGAAGCCAATGAACGCCACGGTCTTGACTGCCTCGGCCTTCATGCGCTTGACCACCGCCGCGACCATCAGCTCGAACGGCTGCGAGGTCACGACCGTCCAGTCATGCTCCGGTCCGGGCAAGGAGACTGGCGTGGGCGAGATCAGCGGCGTCTTCAGCTCCTGCGCGACGGCGGCGATCGCCATCGCGCCCGGGACGCCCGATGTGCCGATCAGCACGTCCACCTTGTCCTCGTTGACCAGTTTGCGGGCGTCGCGCCCCGCCGTGGTCGGGTCGGAGGCATCGTCCAGGACGATGAGTTCCACCCGGTGGCCGGCGATCTCGGGAAACCGGGCATGGGCGGCGCGGGCCCCCTTTTCATAGGGGATGCCCAACGCCGAGACCGGCCCGGACAGAGAGCTGATGACGCCCACCTTCAGGTCCGCGGCCCAGGCTCCGGCCGCCATGCAGGTCATGCCCAGCAGGAGCAGGCAGCGCAGCGCGCGCGGCGCGGCGATTATTTCCAGAAACGAGGTCATGTGTCTTTCCAGGAATCAGCAACGAAAGAGGCCAGGCGTATATCAGCGGCTGGACCGCTATCTCAGGGGACGAGCTTCCAGTGGCCCTTTTCGAGCCGCACCACCACGCGAGAGCGCTCGTCCGTGCCATAAGTCGTGTCGGGCCGGAAGTTGTAGACCGCATGGGTGCCCACCAGCTCCTTGGTGCTCTTGATCGCGTCGCGCAGCGCCAGGCGGAATTCCGGGGTCCCCGGCTCGGCCTTGGCCGACGCGCGCTTGGCTGCATCCAGGAAGATCAGCCAGGCGTCGAAGGAATAGGCGGAGAACGCGTCCTCGGCGCGGGCGCCGTTCGCTTTCCGATAGGCGTCGCGATAGGCCAGCGCCACCTTGCGGATCGGGTTGTCCTCGGGCAACTGCTCGGCCACGATGACCGGGCCGGTCGGAGCCAACAGGCCTTCGACGGTGTTGCGTGCGACGTTGATGAAGGCCGGGTTGATCAGGGCATGGGTGCCGTAGAGCCTGCCCTTGTAGCCGCGATCGGCCAGCGCCAGGTAGGGTAGCGCGCCCGGCGTGCCCGAAGTGCCGGTGATCACGGCATCGGGATGCAGGGAGACGATCTTCAGGACCTGGCCGGCCACCGAGGTGTCGCTGCGCGCATACCGTTCATTGGAGACGACTTTAATACCCGCCGCGGGGGTCGTCTTCTGCAGCGCTTCATAGACCTGGTCACCCCAGGCATCCGAAAAACCGATGTAGCCCAGCGTCTTCACGCCCGCCTGCTTCATGTGATCGACCACAGCGCTGATCATCAGGTTGGCGGGCTGCGGCACCGTCACGACCCATTCGGCTTCCGCGCCCGAGAGGCTGGCGTGAGCGATGGAGATCAGCGGCGTCTTGGACTCGCGCGCCACCGCGGCGATCGCCAGGGCGCCGGGCGAGCCGGCCGTGCCGATGATGGCGTCAACCTTGTCTTCCTCGATCAGCTTGCGGGCATTGCGCGCCGCCGTGCTGGGATCCGAGGCGTCGTCCAGCTGGATGAGCCGGACCTTCCGGCCATTGATCTCGGATTGATAGGTCTGCCCCGCCTGGATGCCCTTCTGGTAGGGAATGCCCAGCGAGGACACGGGTCCCACCAGCGAGGTAATGAAACCGACGGTGTAATCGGCCGCGTGGGCCGCTGGCAGCGCGGCCATCAGAGCCGCCGTGGAAACGGTCGCAGCCAGGCCGCGCAAGGAACGGAGAGACTTCATGGCGAACTCCTTCAAGAAGGACTAGATCATTGATTTATAAAAACTTCACTTCTAAATACAAAAGGCGGAATGCCGTGTATCCATCCGGTGACCGCCCGCCTCAGGCGCTCGCCACCAGAGCCAAGACCCGCAAGGGGCTGCCGCTGCCTTTTTCGATCTTCAGCGGCGGGCAGATCAGCACCGCGCCGGATGCCGGTAGCCGATCCAGATTGCACAGGCACTGCAGACCGTAGCGCCCCGAGCCATGCATGAAATAGTGACAGGGATAGGGCGGACGCAGGTGATACCCCTGGCCCGCGTCGGTGCCGATGGCTTCGGAGCCAAAGCCCAGAACGTCCCGCTGCTCGATCAGGAAGCGAACCGCCTCGGCGCTCGGACCCGGCGTATGCTGACCGGTCTCGTCGAAATTCTGGTAGGCCTCGGGATCCTGCCGCTTGGACCAGTCGGTGCGCATCAGCACCCAGGCACCGGCGGGAATACGTCCATGCGCGGCTTCCCAGGCCTGGATGTCCTCGATCGTCAACAGATAGTCCGGATCGTCCTTGACCTGGGGCGAGCAGTCGATGACGCAGGCGGGTGCCACGAAATGCCGCACCGGGATGGTGTCGACGGAATTGTTCGGCAGATCCCGGCCCGAGATCCAGTGGATGGGTGCGTCGAAGTGCGTTCCCGTGTGCTCGCCGCAGGAAAAATTGTTCCAGTACCAGCCCGGCCCGCGCTCGTCGTACTTCGAAACTTCCTCGATGCGAAAGGGCCAGCACTGCCCCATTTCGGGCGGCAGCGCGATCTGCGGAAATTCGGGCGTCAGCGTCTGGGTCAGGTCGATGATCTGGATGCCGCCGCCGGCCAGGGCGTCGACCAGAGCCATCAGGGCCTGGGCGCCCATCGGCGCGCCGGTCTTGCCGGTATCGGTCTCGCTACGTTCGGTATTCATGATGCTCTCCACTGGCGATCAGCCGCCGTTCATCGCCAGTTCGCGCTCCAGGACCTTGGGATTGTCCCGCCAGCGCTCCAGCCATTCCTGGGCTACGTCGCCCGGATAGACGTCCTCCACGCCATCGCGCAGCGCATCCACGATGGCCTTGGCCAGCGCGGCCGGCGCCAGCTTTGGCGGCGGCATGAGCTGGTTCCACTCGTCGTCCACCGGGCCGGGGAAGACGTTGATCACCCGGATGCCCGCCGGGCGCATCTCGGCGCGCAGACACTGCGCCAGCGAATAGGCGGCAGCCTTGCTGGCACTGAAGGTGCCTTGCGGGGGAAAATTGGACAAGGCGTAGATGGACAGGAGATTGACCCAGGCGGTGGCATTCACCGCCCCGTC
>JAHRWZ010000076.1 GCA_019104865.1 Castellaniella sp.
CAAGGTGGCCCCACTCCTTCCCATCCCGAACAGGACAGTGAAACGCCTTCGCGCCGATGATAGTGGGTGGACACCTGTGAAAGTAGGTCATCGTCAGGCTCTTATTGCTCAAAGCCCCCGCAGTGATCTGCGGGGGCTTTGTCTTTTGGCGTGGCGGCCCTGCTTTTTCAGTTAGAATGAAACCGACTCAAACCCAGGCGCACGCGAGTGCCCTCGCAGGAGGTTTCATGATTCCAGGTGAAGATACCCCCGACATGGAAAAGGGCCTGACGCAGCGTCAGCTCGTTCACGTCATGTATGGCTTGTTTGCGATCGCCATCATCTCGACCGGGTTTTTTGGGGTAGCCGCCATCGGGGCCGTGGTTCTCGCCTACCTGAAGCGGGGCGACATGGTGGGCACCGTATACGCAGGCCATGTCGACTGGATCATCAGAACCTTCTGGTGGGGTCTTCTGTGGCTGGTGCTCAGCGCTGTGGCGACCATGATCTTCATCGGTTTTGCGACTGGCCTGGTGGCTGTCATCTGGATCATCTATCGCCTGATCAAAGGCTGGCTGGCGCATTTTGCCGGCGAAACGCCGTTGCCTGGGCTATAGTCGGCCACGCGGCACGTGGTGACCTTTGATCGGCTGTCAGCCGGTTCATGTCGGACCAGGAAATGACCAGCCGCAGGCTGGTAAAGCAGGCCTCTGGCGAGGCCCACTTGGCATCCGGTTATTTCAGATGCTGGCTGACCAGCTTGGTCAGTTCGAACATTGAAACCTGATCCTTGCCGAACAGGGGGCGCAGTTTGGCGTCCGCGTTGATGTTGCGGCGGTTGGCCGGGTCCTGCAGATCATGCTTCTTGATGTAATCCCAGATGCGTTTGGTCACTTCGGTGCGCGGCACGGCGTCTTTGCCGATGATCGCAGCCAGGGTGGCACTGGGCGTCAGGGGCTTCATGAACGCAGCATTGGGCTTGCGTTCGGACTTTTCGGTGGTTGCCATGAATACAGGCTCCTACTTGGTTGAGTGAATAGCCCCCGAAGCTTACCGCGTGTTCCCTCTAAAGACAAAGCAAAGCGCCGAAATAATTTTGAAGGATCTCCAGATCGTGATGAAGGCTTCCACCTCCAGCATCCAGGCTGCCGGAAATACTGGGTCGAACCCGGGCGAAACATTGCGTCCCGCAGGGCAGGCCGGGGCTGTGCTGACGCTGACGCGTCCGGATGACTGGCATCTGCATTTGCGTGACGGCGCGGTGCTGCGCAGCGTCGTGCGGGATTCCGCCCGGCAGTTCGCCAGGGCGATCATCATGCCGAATCTGAAGCCCCCCGTCGTCAGCACCGCCGATGCCCTGGCGTACCGGGGCCGGATCCTGGCGGCATTGCGGGAAAACGGGGTACCGGAAGACACCTTCGAGCCGTTGATGACGCTGTACCTGACGGACAGGACGCCTCCCGACGAGATTCGCCGGGCCAAAGATTCCGGGCTGGTCCACGGGGTGAAACTGTACCCGGCCGGGGCGACCACGCACTCGGATGCCGGTGTGACGGATCTGCTGGGGCACTGCCGATCCACGTTGGCTGTCATGCAGGATTGCGGTATGCCGCTGCTGGTGCATGGCGAGGTGACGGATCCCAAGGTCGACCTGTTCGACCGGGAGGCTGTCTTCATCGACCGTGTCATGCGGCCCTTGAGAAGCGCGTTTCCAGCGCTCAAGGTCGTCTTCGAACATCTGACGACGGCGGACGGCGTAGCCTATGTGCGCCAGGCCGACGGGCCGATCGCGGCGACGATCACGGCGCACCACCTGCTGTACAACCGGAACGCCCTGTTCAAGGGCGGATTGCGCCCCCACTGGTATTGCTTGCCCGTGCTTAAACGTGAGCACCATCGCCAGGCGCTGGTCGAGGCCGCCACTAGCGGTGATGCCCGCTTCTTTCTGGGAACCGATAGCGCTCCGCATCCCCGGGGGGCCAAGGAACAGGACTGTGGCTGCGCAGGTTGCTATACGGCGTCTCATGCCATGGCGCTGTATGCGACGGCGTTCGAGGCCGCTGGGCGGTTGGATCGCCTGGAGGCCTTCGCGAGCTTGAACGGCCCGGCCTTCTATGGCCTGAAACCCAATGCCGGGACGCTGACCCTGGAACGTGTGCAGGAACAGATTCCGCTGGCGCTGCCGCTGGCGGAATCTCAGGTGGTCCCTCTGGCAGCGGGCGAGTCCATCGCCTGGCGGATCTGCGCCAGCGGCCAAGCCTGACCCGGCTGCCCGCCTGGTTGGCGAGGTGCGGGCGGGGCGATCATTCGCCCCGTTTTTCTTCGAGCAGGGACCATCGCTCGAATAGCGTGTTCAGCTGTGCGTCGAGGTTGCTCAGGGCTTTCTGGATACGTTCCGCTTCTGCCGTGCCATCGCGGTACAGGTCCGGGGCCGATAACGCCGCAGCCAGCTTTGCCTGTTCGGCTTCCAGTGTGGCGATGCGGTCGGGCAGTCCGTCCAGTTCTTCCGTTTCCCAAGGCGCGAGCCGATTCTTGCGGGCCCTGGATGCGGCCTCCGCACCGGCGGTGGAAGTGGCCGTTGAGTCCGCGGGTGTTGCCGCCCCCGGTTTCCGGGCCGTGTCTTCAGGTGTCGAGGCCGAGCCTGTCTGCCGAGGCGCATTGGCGGACTCGGGCGGGACCTTGCGGGGTCGTTGCATTTCCCAGTCGTCATAACCGCCGACGTATTCCTGCCAATGCCCCCCGCCTTCAGCGACGATCGTCTGGGTGACGACGTTGTCCAGAAAAGTGCGATCGTGGCTGACCAGCAGGACCGTGCCACCGTAGTCTTGCAGCAAGCTTTCCAGCAGCTCCAGCGTCTCGATATCCAGGTCATTGGTCGGTTCGTCCAGGACCAGGACGTTGTGGGCTTGTGCAAACATGCGTGCAAGCGCCAGCCGGGCGCGTTCGCCGCCGGACAGGCTGGAAACCGGCGAGTGCGCCCGCGCCGCCGGAAACAGGAAATCTTCCAGGTAGCTCATGACGTGCTTGCGTTGACCGCCGATCTCGACCCACTCGCTGCCGGGGCTGATGGTGTCGGCCAAGGTGGCGGATTCGTCCAGGCGGTCGCGCATCTGGTCGAAGTAGCCGATAGACAGATTCGTGCCGAGGCGCACAGTACCCTGCATGGGCTGCAGGTCCCCCAGCAGGATCCGCAGCAGTGTCGTCTTGCCGGCCCCGTTGGGGCCGATCAATCCGATGCGGTCTCCTCGTTGGATGAGGGTGCTGAAATCCTGGATCAGGACGCGGTCGCCGAATCCATGTGTGACATGTTCCAGTTCGGCGACTCTTTTGCCCGAGCGTTGTCCGTCGGACAGCGCGAAGCGCACCTGGCCCTGCAGATCGCGGCGTGCCGTCCGTTCGCGGCGCAGTGCTTCCAGGCGCCGCACACGGCCTTCGTTGCGGGTGCGACGCGCCTCGATGCCCTTGCGGATCCAGACCTCTTCCTGGGACAGCAGCTTGTCGAAGCGCGCATTGGCTGCCTGTTCGGCGTCCAGCCATTGGGCCTTGCGGGCCTGCCAGGCGGAAAAATTGCCGGGAAAACTGAGCAACTGGCCTCGATCCAACTCGATGATGCGGGTTGCCACGGCGTCCAGAAAGCGCCGGTCGTGGGTAATGAGCACGATCGTCATGCGGGCTTTGCGCAGCAAGTCCTCAAGCCAGGCGATGCCCTCGAAATCCAGGTGGTTGGTGGGTTCGTCGAGCAGCAGCAGATCGGGTTCCTCGACCAGCGCGCGAGCCAGGGCGACACGTTTGCGGGTCCCGCCCGACAGCCCCTGGACGGGTTGGTCCGGCGATAACCCCAGGGCATCGATAAGCGAGGATGCCCGGGCGGACCGCGCCCAGTCCTCGGTGGCCAGCCAGTCGCCGCACAGGACTTCCAGGATGGTCTGGTTTTCCGGCAGGACGGGTTCCTGTTCCACCGTCGCAATGCGCAGACCGTTCTGCCGGCGGATCTCGCCGTCGTCGAGCTGAGTGCGGCCGTCCAGTATACGAAGCAGCGACGATTTGCCGGCGCCATTGCGGCCGATCAGGCCGATGCGCTCGCCGGCCAGCAGCGCCAGGTCGGCGTGGTCGAGCAGTGGGTGATGGCCGTAGGCAAGTTGGGCCTGGGTCAGGGCAAGCAGGGTATCTGGCATGAACGCGGGATGGAAATGGGTGATCGGACTCTCTATTGTCGCATCAGACCCCGCCGAGGATGCCGTACAATGCCGTGGCGGGGCAGATCGGGCAATCGCGGTGCCGTTGGCATCGAGGAAGGTCCGGACTCCATCGGGCGCGATAGCGGCTAACGGCCGTCCGGCGACCCCTTCGGGGCAAGCCGAGGACCAGGGCCACAGAGACGAGTCTGTCATGCGGGTGCATCTCCGGATTCACTCGGGTACGGCCACTCCGTACTGCCCGTCCGGTTCGCCGGGCGGGGCATGGCAGGGTGAAACGCGGCAACCTCTATCGGGAGCAACACCAAATAGGCATGCGCCGGCTTCGCGCCGACAGGGCGGCCCGTCCAAGCATGCGGGTAGGTGGCTAGAGCAGTCCAGCAATGGGCTGCCCAGAGGAATGATTGCCCGCCGGGGTAACCCGGCGTACAAAATCCGGCCTACAGATCTGTTTCGCTTCTTCGGCTTGCACGGTTCGATCGAGCAGGGCCATATTTTTGCCGCCGGGCCGCCCCAAGGCAAAAGGCGCCCCCTCGGGGGGCAGCAAGCGACTGCAGGTCGCGCGGCGTGGGGGCTATTTTTGCCGCCGGGCCGCCCCAAGGCAAAAAGCGCCCCCTCGGGGGGCAGCAAGCGACTGCAGGTCGCGCGGCGTGGGGGCCCTTCTATAGGGAATTGTGCGCATACGGCTGCCCAGGCGGCTGTGATACTCTGAGACCACCTTTAGAACCGACGGCCAGGTCACGACTCATGTGGCGGGTACGCCGACCGGATTCCCGGCGACGGGATCCAGCAGGAGACATCGGTGGCAGATTCGACAGCATCATCCCTGTCGGCAGCGGGTACCAGTCAGCGACACTGGCTGCTCGAAGTCCGTGATCTGGCAAAAAGCTTCGGCGGCCTAAGGGCCGTGGATCACTGCTCCTTTCAGGTGGAACGCGGCACCATTACCGGGCTGATCGGCCCCAATGGCGCCGGCAAGACCACAGTCTTCAATCTCATCACCGGTTTTATTCCCCCGGATTCCGGGCGCATCCTGCTGGATGGCCAGGATATCGGCCATCTGCGCCCGGATCAGATCTTCGCCCGGGGCCTGTGCCGCACCTTTCAGATTCCCCGCGAACACGGTTCCATGAGCGTCCTGGAAAATCTGCTGCTGGTGCCGGCCGGCCAGTCGGGCGAGCGCTGGTGGAATGCGGTGTTCCGCCCCGGCCGGGTGCAGGCCGAAGAATCCCGCAATCTGGAAAAAGCCCGCGAGGTCCTGGATTATCTGCAGCTGACCCACGTGCGGGATGAATACGCCGCCAACTTGTCGGGTGGGCAGAAAAAACTGCTGGAAATGGGACGGATGCTGATGGCCGATCCTCGAATCATCCTGCTGGACGAGCCGGCTGCGGGGGTCAACCGCACGCTGCTGCAAAGCATCATCAAGAACATCCAGACCCTTTCCCGCGAACGCGGCATTACGTTCCTGTTGATTGAGCATGACATGAACATGGTCATGAATCTGTGCAATCCGGTCATTGTGATGAGCGAAGGGCGCAAGCTTGCCGAGGGCGACCCGGAATCCGTGCGGGGCAACCAGGATGTGCTGGCGGCCTATCTGGGGGGGCAATATGCCGCTGCTGAAGGTTGACGGTGTCACCGCCGGATACGGAGACACCGAAATCCTGCGGGCCCTGTCCATTGTTGTGGAGGCCGACGAGATCGTTTCCATCATCGGGCCGAACGGTGCCGGAAAGTCCACGCTGATGAAGACGATCTTTGGCCTGCTCCATCCGCGGCAAGGGGTGATCACCTTCGACGGACATGACATTTCGCAGTTGCCGCCGCACCTCATCGTGCGTCACGGCATGTGCTACGTCCCGCAGGTGGCCAACGTGTTCACCACCCTGACAGTCGAGGAAAACCTCGAAATGGGGGCGTTCCCGCTGGGGCGGGCCGACCTGTCCCAAAGCAAGGATCGGGTCTATGGCATGTTCCCGAAATTGCGGCAGCGTCGGCGTCAGCTGGCAGGGAAGATGTCGGGCGGTGAACGGCAGATGGTGGCTATGGGTAGCGCGCTGATGCTCAATCCCAAACTCCTGCTGCTCGACGAACCGACCGCGGCGCTGTCCCCCAAGCTGGTCGACGAGATCTTCGAACGCATTTCACACATCAACCAAAGCGGCATTGCGGTGCTGATGGTCGAGCAGAACGCCAGACAGTCCCTGAGCATGGCCCACCGGGGTTATGTCCTGGCCAACGGCGAGAACCGTCACGAAGGTTCCGGCCGCGAACTGCTCAACGACCCCAATGTCGGGCGTCTTTACCTCGGAGGGTGACGCGATGGCGGATCTGGCGCAATCCACGGTGGATGCGGCGACCGATGCCGACGGGCAGGTCCGGGCGCGCGACGAAGCAGGCATGCGCAGCCGCGGCTTCGTGGGTGTCGTCCTGTTGCTGGTCCTGATCGCCATGTGGCTGGCAGGCTGGTATTCGGGCACGGATGCGCAGCAGATGTTTTCGCTGACGATCTGGGGGGTGATGCTGGGCGGCATCATCGCACTGGGGGGCATCGGCCTGACGCTGTGCTACGGCGTGCTGAAGTTTCCTAACTTCGCCCATGGCGAACTGGTGACCCTGGGGGCATATGTCGCCTATTCGATCGTCCTCGTCATCCCCAATTCCTTGCCGATCTGGCGCTTTTCCTTTGGCTGGGACCTGATGGCTGGCTTGCTGGTGGCGCTGTTCGTGACGGCCGGGGTGTCGATCCTGCTGGATCGCGTGCTGTATCGTCCCTTGCGCCATCGTCAGTCGCCTCTGGTCCTGCTGGCCATGGCGTCCCTGGGCATGGCGTTTTTCCTGCGTGGCCTCATTTATATTTTCTGGGGCTCGGATTTCCATTTCTTTTATGTCGGGCGTGCCAACCCGGCCCTGGACCTGCCTCTCGGCCTGCGCCTGCAGGCGGACCAGCTTTTCGTCTTCGCCCTGGCGCTGGTGCTGGTGGTCCTGCTGTACTGGCTGCTGACGCGCACGCGTATCGGCAAGGCCATGCGGGCCACCGCCGACAACCCGGATCTCGCACAGGTTCGTGGCATCAATACGGAACAGGTGATCGCATGGGCCTGGGCGATCGGCTCGGCCATGGCGGCGGCGGGCGGGGTCATGTATGGCCTTGCTTCCCAGTTGCGTCCCGACATGGGCTTCACGCTGCTGCTGCCCATGTTCGCCGCCGTGATCATGGGTGGGATCGGCAATCCGTGGGGCGCCCTGGTCGGCGCCATCATCATCGGCATCGCCATTCAACTGACATCCGCCTTCATGAGCCCGGCCTATGGGCCGGCGGTGGCGTTCGTACTGATGGTGCTGACCTTACTGATGCGCCCACAAGGCATCTTCGTGCAGCGCTAGGGACCGACTATGACTCCATCCCATTTGCTGAAGGTCTATTTTCTGGTGCTGCCGGCCATTTTGCTGGGCTGGCTGGTGTTTTCCGCCTGGCGCTGGCGCTGGCGGCTCCCGGCCGGGATTGTGTTCGGATTCGTCCTGGCCTTTGCAATCGGAATCTGGATCCCGGGCGTGATGGATTACCTGGTGTCGTTTTCCATCATGGCCGTCATCTACTCCGTCCTGTCCCTGGGGCTCAATGCCCAGTGGGGCTACAACGGCCATCTGGATTTTGGCATCGCCGGCTTCTTCGCGGTGGGGGCCTTCACCATGGCCCTGTTCGTGACCGCGCCGCCGTCCGGCCTGATGGCGGCCTATGCGCAGCAGTGGTTCGGCCTGCATGCGCCGTTCCTGGTCGGTCTCGTGGCTGCGGGGATCCTGGCCGGGGTGGTCGGCTATCTGGTGGCGCAGCCCATTCTGCATCTGCGCACGGACTTCCTGGCGATTGCCACGCTGGGGATCGCCGAGATCATCCGGCTGATCTTTCAGAACGAGCGCTGGCTGGCCAATGGTCCGCAACCGCTCAGCGGTATCCCGCAGCCCCTGTCCTGCGTCTTTGAGCATCCCGGCTGCGGCTGGCTACCGGGTTTCCTGGCACAGCCATTGTCGGCGCTGCAGCCGCGTGACTATGGCTATCTATACTTGGTGATCGTGACCCTGATCCTTGCCGTCGTCTACGGGCTGCTGGAAGTCGCGGTTCGATCACCCTGGGGGCGCGCCCTGCGTGCGGTTCGAGACGAGGAAGACTCCGCCGCGATGAACGGCAAGCCGGTCAAGTCCCTGAGGGTCCAGTCCTTCGTCCTGGGGGCGGTGGTGATCGGTGTGGCCGGGGCGCTGTATGCGCCTTATATGGTGACCATCGACTACAGCCACTTCAAGCCGCTGTTTGCGACGTTTCTGGTCTGGGTGATGCTGATGCTGGGGGGCAGCGGCAACAATCGCGGGGCCATCCTGGGGGCGTTCGTCGTCTGGGCGGTCTGGAGCGGTACCGGCTATGTGACGGATGCGCTGCAAAGCGCTCTGTCGGACGTCGCTCCGGCACTGGCGTCGCGGATGGCGTTCCTGCGCTGGATGTTCGTGGGGCTGTTGCTGGCCGGTATCGTGCTGTTTCGGCCACAGGGGATTCTGCCCGAGGAAAAGCAGGTATCCCGGTTCTTGAAGGATAAGTCTTAGCGCGGACTCGCCGCGCATGATCGCCAATCGGCCGGCCGACGATACCCGGGTTCGGGTGCAGGGCTGGCGCAACCATCCCTGCACCCGTGCGCCGAGGTCCGGCTTTCAGGCTGTCGCCATCAATCCTTCGGGATCGTCGACGCCGCCCGCAATTCGACCGTGTCGATCTTGTTGCCGTCGAACTTCCAGATGTTGACCGGCGTGATCACATCGCCGTTTTTGTCAAACACACAAGGGCCCGATGCCCCGGTGTAATGGAAGTCCGCCCCGCCCTTGATGGCCTTGAGCATTTCCGTGATGCGCGTTTGATCGCCACCATCGATCGATTGTTTGGTGGCGGCGGATATTTTGCGCATCTGGTCACGCAGCATGGCACCCGTGATCTTCGAGGCGTCGGTCTGGCCCGCCGCGATCACGCGGGCGGTGGCAAGCCCCGCGAGTAGTGCCGCATCGTATGCCGAGGCGGTGAAGGGCGGGAAGGTGTCATGTTTGAAATCGGTCTTGAACTCCTGGGCGAAGCTCTTGTAGGCGGGGGTGGATGTGTCCTCGCCGGGGGCAGTGCCGTATTTGCCGTCCAGGTATTTGGCGCCGACGTCCTTGATGATGTCCACGGACGCATTGCCATCGACAAACTGCCAGTTGGTGAAGTTGAAGATGTCGCGGGATTCCTTCAGGAAGGTAGCGGTGTGCGCCGGGTAGCTGACGCATAGCAGAAGGTCGGGTTTGTCTTTCAGCGCGAGGGACAGTTCGGATTTGTAGGTGGGCTGGACTTCCTCGGGGTGGGGGACCTGGGCGAGAACCTTGCCGCCCCGATGTTCGAAGGCCTTGGCGAAGGAATTGGACAGGCCTTGTCCATAGGGGTTGTTGATGTAGATGGTGGAGACCCGCGCGTATTTGTATTTCGGATAGATTTCGCCGTTGACCAGTTGCGCCGCCACGATTCCCTGCAGGGCGTCGGATGCGGTCGTGCGAAACAGCAGGTCCGCTGTGGCGTCGGCCGGCAGGACGGTGATCAGTGGCGATGTCGCGCCGTTGGCGATCTGCAGGATGCCCGCCGGAAGCGCGACCGAAGTCGCCACGGCCACCGTGACTCCGCTGGACCAACCGCCGATGATCACTGGAACGTGATTCGTATCCACCATCTGCCGGGCTGCCTGCACGCCGACTGTGGGCAGGGTGGCCGTGTCGACGGTGATGTGCTTGGCGATGATCGGGCCGCCGAAGACTTCGGTGGCAGCCTTGTTGATCTGGTTGACGGCCAACTGGACGGCATCCCGGTAATAGGGGCCGAATTCGGCGGCCGACCCGGTCAGCGTGGCGATCTGGCCGAGGTTGATCGCGGGCGGAGCCCCGGCAGCCAGGGCACGTGTGAACGGCAGCGTGTTGCTGACCACGAGAGAACCACCGGCGACCCCCAGCGTGTACAGAAACTGGCGGCGGGACTGAGGTAGGGTTGAGTGATCCGACATGAGGGAACTCCTTCTGGTTGGCTGACGCAAGACAGGCAAACGCAAAAAAGGCTCGGATACTTTCGAGTCTGGCGCCCGCATGGGCACCGGCACTGCAGTCCCGGGAAGGACGTGGCTTCATTACATCGACTGGCCTGTTATGTGTCAATCGGTGATTGGTGCAGGTGAGCGGGCGGCTTCAGCCGCTTCGTTTCTTGGGGCGGGATGCCCATCTTCTTATAAAGGACATTGAGTTTGGTTTGCAATCTATTGATTTTCCAGTGTTTTATTCCTGATGAGATTGACAAAATCAGTTGTAAGTGCTTGTTGTCATTGAATAAATTTCAATGTGCTTCTTGACCGACGCGGATTCATCCCGTAGAGTGGGGAAAAGTAGATTTTTGTGTCATGAAGTGGGAGGAACCCCTCGTGTTTCAAGGAAGCAGCGCGTTGACGCTCGATGCCAAAGGCCGGATGTCCATTCCGGCCCGGTATCGTGACGCGCTGATGGCCGACGAGCAGGGGTTTCTGACCTTGACGCGCCATCCCGATGGCTGCCTGATGCTCTATCCCCGCTCCACCTGGGAGGTCAAGCGCGCGCAGATCGCCGCCTTGCCGGCGGCCGCGCGCCCCTTGCAGCGACTGCTGCTGGGCAGCGCCCAGGACGTGGAGATGGATGGCGCCGGGCGCATCCTGGTGTCGCCGGAACTGCGGGAAGCCGCGGGTCTCATGCGCGAAGTCATGCTGCTGGGCCTAGGTTCGAATTTCGAGTTGTGGGACCGTCCCCAATGGGAGGCGCGCAGCCTCCAGGACGTGAGCCAGCTCGATCCTGCCATTCTCGAACAGATTTCTTTCTGAGCCCCGTCCATGGCGTATTCCCATCGCACCGTTCTGCTGGAACCGGCCATCGACGCATTGTTGAGCCCCGGTTACGGACGCGGGGACGGGGCGTCAGGGGTACCGCCGCTCGATGGCGTGTATGTCGATGGCACATTCGGGCGGGGTGGCCACAGCCGGCTGCTGTTGCAGCGCCTGTCGCCGCAGGCGCGGCTGGTGGTGTTCGACAAGGATCCCGAGGCGATCGCCGAGGCTAGGGCGTTGAGCCAGGCGGATCCCCGGGTCGAAGTCGTGCACGACGGCTTTGCCACGCTGGCGGATCAACTCGACCGGCTGGGCATTCCCGCTGTCGACGGAGTGTTACTGGATCTGGGGGTGTCTTCTCCGCAGATCGATGATGCCACACGCGGATTTTCCTTCATGCGCGACGGTCCGCTGGACATGCGCATGGACACGACTCGGGGGCGGACCGCCGCCGAATGGCTGGCCGAGGCCGACCAGGACCAGATCAAGGAGGTAATCGCACATTATGGCGAAGAACGGTTTGCTTTCCAGATTGCAAAGGCGATTGTTGCTGGCCGCCAATCCCGGGCGCTGCGCACCACGGGCGAACTGGCCCAGCTCGTCGCCAGTGTCGTCCGCACGCGCGAAAAGGGTCAGCACCCGGCCACAAGGACCTTTCAAGCTATACGGATTCACATCAATGCGGAGCTTGCGGAGCTCGCGCACGCCCTCCCGGCAGCTCTGAGCCGTCTGAAGCCGGGTGGACGCCTGGCGGTCATCAGCTTCCATTCGCTGGAAGACCGGATGGTCAAACAGTGTCTGGCGGCTGCGGCGCGGCCTGGACAGGCGCAGGCCCGGCTGCCGATTCCCGAAAAGGACATGCCCCGGCCCTGGGTCGTGTTGCTGGGCCGGGTGCAGGCGGACGCCGCCGAGGTGGATGAGAACGCGCGGTCGCGTTCGGCGGTGCTGCGGGTGGCGCAGCGCACGCAAGAGCCGCTCAGCCTAGAGCAGGCCGTCGCCCTGGTGCGTCTGCCGGGGCATGGCGCGGACCGGCGTACGCCCCGGAGAACCGGCCGATGACCCGCGCAATCCTGTTCCTGGTCCTGTTGCTGATGGCGTCGGCCATTTCCCTGGTAACTGTGCGTTTCCAGACCCGCGAATTGTTCGTCGCCTCCGAGCGGCTGAAGTCGCAGGCGCATGAGCTGGATACGGAATGGCGCCGTCTGCAGGTGGAACGAGCGGAACTGGCTCGCAACGCACGCATCGATTCCCTGGCACGCACCGAATTGCACCTGATTCCGGTGACGCCTGACCGCACGATCTACCTGCAGCAGCCCGCCGCTCCGGCTGCGGGGAAAGGGGGGCAGCCATGAAGCGCTTCGGCTTCCATGAGAGCCCCGTGCTGTCCGGCCGTCCGGCCTTCTGGCGGGCGCGGCTGGTCGTGATCGTGCTCATGCTGGGGTTCGTCGCGCTGACCGCCAAGGCGCTCAGCCTGCAGATCCTGTCCAACGAATTCCTGCAACGCCAGGGTGAACGCCGCTACGAGCGGACCCTGGTGCTGCCCGCCTCGCGGGGCAAGATCTTCGATCGCAGCGGCTCGGTCGTGCTGGCATCCAGCATGGCGGCTCGCGCGATCTGGGTGATCCCCGAGGACTTCCACAAGGCGACCGACGATCAGGTCAATGCCCTGGCGGGGTTGCTGGGCATGAAGGCCGCCGACATCCGCCAGCGCACCCAGGATGAGGACAAGAATTTCGTCTACCTGCAGCGTCAGGTACCCATGGATGTGGCGGAAAAAATTCGTCACCTGAAGATTCCCGGCGTGCAGCAACTGCCCGAATCGCGGCGCTATTATCCTGAAGGCGAGGTGATGGCGCACATCGTCGGCTTCACCAATATCGAAGATCGCGGGATCGAGGGCATCGAGCTGGCCTTCAATGACAGTCTGTCCGGCCAGCCGGGCTCGCGGCGCGTGATCAAGGACCGACTGGGCCGGGTGGTCGAGGACGTGCAGGCGGTGGTCCCCCCCGTGGATGGCCAGAATCTGCAGCTGTCGATCGATGCCGGCATCCAGTTCGACACCTACGCGGCACTCAAGGCAGCCATGGAGCAACATCAGGCGCGTGGTGCCGCGGCCATCGTGCTGGATTCCCGCACCGGCGAGATCCTGGCGATGGTGAATCTGCCGTCCTACGATCCCAACGATATGGCGCAGCGGACCGGCCCGGCGCTGCGTAACCGGGTCATGACCGATACGTTCGAACCGGGCTCCATCATGAAGCCGTTCACGGCGGCCCTGGCCCTGGACGAAGGAAAGATCACGACCCGGACGCGGTTTGATACCGGCAACGGTCGCTATCGCTATCAGGGCGCTCTGATTTCCGACGTGGGCCATTACGGCGTACTGGATGTGGGCGGCATCATCCAGCATTCCAGCAACGTCGGGATGACCATGATTTCCGAGCTGATGAGCTCTCAGTCGATGTGGACAAAATTTTCCGAACTCGGGTTTGGCCGGGTTCCGCAAGCACATTTTCCGGGGATGGCGGCAGGGCGGCTACGACCCTGGCAGCGCTGGCGTCCGATCGAGCGTGCCACCATGGCATACGGCTATGGGCTGTCGGTGTCCCTGATTCAGATGGCGCATGCCTATAGCGCGTTCGCGCGCAATGGCGACATGGTGTCCATGTCGCTGCTGCGCCGCGAGGGGCGGCCCACCAGCGTGCAGGTCTATACCCCGGAGGTCGCGCTGCTGATGCGCGGCATGCTGGAAGCGGCTGCAGGGCCTGATGGCGCCAAGCTGGCGCAGGTCCAGGGCTACCGGGTGGCCGGAAAAAGCGGCACGGCGCGCAAGATCGTGAACGGACAGTACAGCAAGACCAAGTACCGTGGCTCGTTCGTTGGTCTTGCTCCCGTCTCCGATCCGCGCATCGTGGTGGCTGTCTCCATCGATGAACCGAGCGCGGGGGGGTATTATGGCGGCCGCGTTGCCGCACCCGTGTTTTCCGATATTGTTTCGAGTACCCTGCGCCGTCTCGGGGTGCGGCCTGATGCCCCGGTGGATTCCCTGGTGGCGACGGCGGAGCAGGGGGGACGTGCACGATGAATACGATTGATATCCTGAGCTGGCTGGACGAACGGGTAAACCGTCAGGCGGACCTCCGCCTGGACTCCCGCCAGATTCAGCCGGGCGATGTGTTTTTTGCCTGCCCGGGGATTGCGACTGATGGCCGCGCCTATATGGAAGCGGCCGTGGTCGCGGGGGCCTCGGCCATCGTCTGCGAAAGCGGCGGATCGCAGGCAGTGCCCGGCCAGGTGCCCGTGCTGCAGGTGGAGCGGCTCACGGCCTTGCTGGGCGACATTGCTCATCTCTGGTATGGCCGCCCGTCCGATGCGCTGGCGGTCATTGCCGTGACCGGGACCAACGGAAAGACTTCGACCACCCAGTGGATTGCCGATGCGCTCAACGCGGAGGGTATGCCCTGCGGCACGGTCGGCACATTGGGTGTGACGCTGGCTGACGGCAGCAATCTGGGCGGCATGCTGACCACGCCGGACGTGCTGACCCTGCACCGCAGCCTGGCTGCCATCGTGCGGGCCGGCGGGATGGCGGCCGCCATCGAGGCCTCGTCGATCGGCATCGAGCAGGGGCGCCTGGGCGGCGTTCACATCCAGGTGGCGGGATTCACCAACCTGACGCGGGACCATCTCGACTATCACGGCACGCTGGAGCGCTACAAAGCGGCCAAGTTTGCGCTGTTTTCCCGGGCCGGCCTGCGCAGCGCGGTGATCAATGCGGATGACGCCGCGGGCGTGGAACTCCTGTCGGCGCCGGCGCCTTCCGGCCAGCGGATGGGTTACAGCCTGCGGCGCGACAGCGGTGTGGCGTTCCGGGCCGAGGATGTCCAGCATGGGGCGGATGGCCTGGTGTTCAAGCTGGTCACTCCCGATGGCAGCGCGCAGATCCTAACCCGGATGGTGGGTGAACACAACATTTCCAATCTGCTGCTGGTCGCGGGCGTGTTGCGGGCGCTGGGCTGGGGGCTGAGCCGGATTGCGCGCGCCCTGGCGGTGCTGCGTCCCGTGCCGGGCCGCCTGCAGGTCGTCACCGCCGTGGGCGGTGGCAGTGCGATGCGCCCGCAGCCGCTGGTCGTCGTCGATTATGCCCACACGCCCGATGCCCTGGAACGGGTGCTCGCCGCCCTGCGCCCGGTGGCGCAGGAGCGTGGCGGGCGGCTGGCCTGCGTTTTTGGCTGCGGAGGCGATCGGGATACCGGCAAGCGGCCGCTCATGGGGGCAGTCGCAGCACGCCTGGCCGATGATGTGATCGTGACGACGGACAATCCGCGCACCGAGTCGCCCGAGGCCATCATCGACGACATCGCGGCGGGCATGCCTCAGCGGCCCGTCATCGAGTCGGACCGGGCGCGGGCCATCCTGGGCGCGATCTGGCGCGCGGGTGACCGCGATGTGGTGCTGCTGGCCGGCAAGGGGCATGAGACCTACCAGGAAGTGCAGCATGTGCGCAGCCCCTTCGATGACCGGGAATGGGCGCGCTTCGCGCTGACCTGGCAGCAGGGCGCGTCCCTGTCGACGGATAGCCGCAGTCTGACGGCGGGGACCTTGTTCCTCGCCCTGCGGGGCGATCGTTTCGACGGGCACGATTATCTGGACGCCGCGAAGCAGGCCGGCGCGCGGGCGGCGATCGTTGCCCGGTTCGTTCCCGAGTCCACATTGCCCCAGATCGTGCTTGGGAATACGCATCAGGCCCTGATTCGCGCCGCCGAGGTCTGGCGCGGTCTGTTTCCGATTCCGGTCATCGCAGTGACCGGCAGTAACGGCAAGACGACGACCAAGGAAATGATCAGCGCCATCCTGGCTGCCTGGTGGGGCGAGGACAACCGGCTGGCGACCCAGGGCAATCTGAACAACGACATCGGTCTGCCGCTGACGGTGCTGCGCCTGCGCCCTGCGCATCGGGCCGCGGTGCTGGAGCTGGGCATGAACCATCCGGGCGAGATCCCGGTCCTGGCGGCGATTGCGCGTCCGACGGTGGCGCTGGTGAACAATGCCCAGCGCGAGCATCAGGAATTCATGAATTCGGTGGATGCGGTCGCACGGGAAAACGGTGCCGTGCTGCAGGCCTTGCCGGCCGACGGCGTGGCCGTGTTTCCGGCTGATGACGCCTACAGCGGCTTGTGGCAGGAGATGTCGGCGGGCCGGCATGTGCGCCGTTTCGGGTTTTCGGACATGGCCGACGTGCATGCCTCGCAGATCCGCGCGGGTTCTGACCAAACGGAATTCCGTCTGCATCTGGGGCGCGAAACGGCGGTGGTCACCCTGTATGCGCCAGGGCGTCACAATTTGCGCAATGCCCTGGCTGCGGCCGCCTGCGCGGGGGCGGCGGGCGCGTCGCTGGCCGTGATTGCCCGGGGGCTGGAAGCCTTCCGCCCGGTCGGTGGCCGGATGCAGCCCAAGACACTGCCGGACGGCTTCCAGCTCATCAACGATACCTACAATGCCAACCCCGATTCGGTGCGCGCCGCTATCGATGTGCTCGCGGGGCTGGATGGTCGCCGCATTCTGGTGCTGGGCGATATGGCCGAGGTCGGCGACCAGGGGCCTGCCATGCATGCCGAGGTCGGCGCCTATGCGCGCCAGTGTGGCGTGGACGTGCTGCTGACGCTGGGTGCGGCCTCGGAAGAGGCTGCGCGGGCGTTCGGCCCCGAGGCCCGGGCTTTCGACTCGCTGGAGGCTTTGCTGCCCATTCTGCTGGCGGCCCGTCCGGGTCACATCCTGGTCAAGGGGTCGCGCAGCATGCGCATGGAACGGGTCGTGCAGGCCTTGCACGCGAACGGCGCCGCCGGGGAGGGCGATCATGCTGCTTGAGCTGGCGCGCTGGCTGTCGGACCACCACTTCCGGGCGTTCGGGGTGGTGGAATACATTACGTTCCGTGCTTTGCTGGCCTCTGCAACAGCACTGGCGATCGGCCTGTTGGCCGGCCCCTGGCTGATCCGCCGTCTGACGGCCATGAAGATCGGCCAGGCGGTGCGCAGCTACGGCCCGCAAACCCATCTGCAAAAGAACGGTACGCCCACCATGGGCGGCGCTCTGATCCTGATCGGGATCGGCATCAGCACGCTGCTGTGGGCCGACTGGACCAACCGGTTTGTCTGGGTGGTGCTGCTGGTGACGTTCGGATTCGGCTGGATCGGTTGGGCGGACGACTACCGCAAGGTCGTGCATCATGATCCGGAAGGCATGCCGGCCCGGCAGAAGTTCTTCTGGCAGGCCCTGATCGGCGCGGTGGCGGCCCTCTATCTCAGTTTTGCCGTCTCGGTGCCGGCCAATACCGAGCTGTGGCCGTTGTTCCGTGGCTGGGTGCTGAGCGGCTTTTCCATGACGCTCCCGGCGCGCGCCGACCTGATCGTGCCCTTTTTCAAGACGGTCAGCTATCCGATGGGGGTGTTCGGCTTCTTCGCGCTGACCTGGCTGGTGATCGTGGGGACCAGCAATGCGGTCAATCTGACCGACGGGCTGGACGGCCTGGCCATCATGCCGACGGTCATGATCGGCTCGGCGCTGGGTATCTTTGCTTACGTCGTCGGCCGTGTCGATTATTCCAAGTACTTGCTGTTTCCCTATATTCCAGGGGCGTCTGAACTGATGGTTCTGTGCGCCGCCATTGCGGGCGCCGGCCTTGCCTTCCTGTGGTTCAACGCCTATCCGGCCCAGGTCTTCATGGGCGACGTGGGGGCATTGGCCCTGGGGGGCGCGCTGGGAACCATCGCCGTGATCGTCCGGCAGGAAATCGTGCTCTTCATCATGGGCGGGGTATTCGTCGTCGAAACCCTGTCGGTGATGCTGCAGGTGAGCTGGTTCAAATATACGAAAAAGCGCTATGGGGAAGGGCGGCGCATCTTCCGCATGGCCCCGCTGCACCACCATTTCGAGGTGGGCGGCTGGAAGGAAACCCAGGTGGTGGTCCGTTTCTGGATCATCACCATGATGCTGGTCCTGATCGGCCTGTCGAGCCTGAAACTGCGATGAGCGCCTACCAGTTCCCCTCCCTGCGCCGCGACGGCCTGACCCTGATCCTCGGATTGGGGGAGACCGGCGTGGCTGCGGCCAGCTGGTGCGCGATGCAGGGGGTTGGGCTGCGGGTGGCGGATACCCGCCTGCAGCCCAGCGGTCTGGCCGCCCTGCAGGCACAGGGTATCGAGGCCGATCTGTGTCTGGGGGCGCGGGCGCTGGAGGTGTCGGTGCTCGACGGCGTCCATACCCTGGTGCTCAGCCCCGGACTGAATCCGCATGAACCGGGCGTGGCAGGCCTGCTGGCCGTGGCCCGTGGATCCGGGATCGAGATCCTGGGCGAGATCGAGCTGTTCGCGCGCGCGCTGACCGACCTGCGCACCCAAGGCTATACCCCCGCTGTGCTGGCCGTGACCGGCACCAATGGCAAGACGACTGTCACGTCGCTGACCCGGCATCTGGCGCAAGGCTGTGGACGCCGGGCCCGGGCCGCGGGCAACATCAGCCCGGCCGCCTTGGCCAGTCTGCGAGAGGCCTTGCAGGACGACGCGTTGCCCGACGTCTGGGTGCTGGAGCTGTCCAGTTTCCAGCTCGAGACCACGACGTCGCTGGTGGCGGATGCCGCCGTGGTGCTCAATGTCACCCAGGATCACCTGGACTGGCATGGCACCATGCAGGCCTACGCCGACGCCAAGGCCCGCCTGCTGGCGATGGCGAAGGTGCGTGTCATCAACCGGGATGACTCCTGGGTGCGTGCCATGATCGACGACCTGGCCGACGTCCGGGTGCGCAGCTTCGGACTGGATGCGCCTGGATTGGCGGGCGATCTGGGACTGCGGACCGAGAACGGCCTGGTCTGGCTGGCGGTTGCGCCGCAGTCCGATCCGCAATCCGAACAAGCGGCCGCGCCGCGCGGTAAGGCCGCAGCGGCACCCGCCCGGCGTCAACCGGCCCGGGTCCAGGCGCTGATGCCGGCGGAAGCCCTCCTGATCCGGGGGCGGCACAATGCCCTGAACGCCCTGGCGGCGCTGGCGCTGGGCGCGGCCATCGGGCTGGAGTGGGCGCCCATGCTGCATGCCTTGCGCACCTACCGGGGCGAGGCGCACCGCACCGAGTTCGTGCGGTCGATCGCGGGCGTGGATTTCATCGACGACAGCAAGGGCACGAATGTCGGTGCCACGCTGGCCGCCCTGCTGGGCCTGGGTCGTCCCGTCGTCCTGATTGCGGGCGGTCTGGGCAAGGGGCAGGATTTCTCGCCGCTGGCGCCGGCCGTGCGCGATCATGCGCGCGCGGTGATGCTCATCGGCCAGGATGGGCCAGTCATCGCGCAGGCGCTGGCGCAGTGCGAGGTCCCTCTGGTGTCGTGCGGCAGCCTGGAAGAGGCGGTGAGCCGGGGCCTGGACATGGCCCAGCCCGGAGACGCCGTGCTGTTGTCGCCCGCTTGCGCCAGCATGGATATGTTCCGCAATTATGTGCATCGCAGCGCGTGCTTCGTCGAGGCGGTGCGCGAACTGGCGGCGGACCGCGGGGAGGTGGCATGAGCATGCTTGGCGAACTCAGCGCCAGCCTGAACGCCGTGCGTCCGGGACGCACCACCATGCCCAGTGTGGACGTCAGTGTGATCGTGGCCGTCGCGGCTCTGCTGCTGTTCGGTCTGCTCATGGTGTATTCCGCCTCCATCGCGCTGGCCGACGGGCCGCGCTACGAAAGTTATGGCAGGTTCTATTTCGTCGGCCGCCATGCGGTCTTCATCGTGGTCGGCCTGTTTGCCGCCCTGTTTACCGCCAGCGTGCCGATGCGCGTCTGGCAGAAGCTCGCCCTGCCGATGTTCGCGCTGGCACTGCTGTTGTTGCTGGTGGTGGTGGTGCCGGGGATCGGGCGCGAAGTCAATGGCGCGAGGCGCTGGTTGCCGCTGGGTCCGCTCAATTTCCAGCCTTCGGAATTGATGAAAGTCGCGGTGACCCTGTATGCCGCGGATTATGTCGTGCGCAAGCAGGCGCACCTGCAAGGCTTCTGGCGCGGGTTCGTGCCCATGGCGCTGGCGCTGGTCATGGTTGGCCTGCTGCTGCTGATGGAGCCCGATCTGGGCGCGTTTATCGTCATCGGGGCCATCGCGGTGGGGGTGCTGTTCATCGGCGGAATCAACCTGAAGCTGTTCTCCACCCTGTTGGCGGGGGTGATGTCCTGCTTCCTGCTGCTGATCTGGCTGTCGCCCTGGCGCCGCGAGCGGCTGTTCGTCTATCTCGATCCCTGGAATCCGGACAACGCCTACGGCAGCGCCTATCAGTTGTCGCATTCGTTGATCGCGCTGGGGCGCGGAGAATGGTTCGGTGTCGGATTGGGCGCCAGTATCGAGAAGCTGCATTATCTGCCTGAGGCGCATACCGACTTCATCGTCGCCGTCATCGGCGAGGAACTGGGCTTCGTCGGTGTGCTGTGCCTGATCGCCGTGTTCGTCTATCTCGTCTTGCGCGGCTTCGAGATCGCGCGCCAGGCCATGGTGCTCGAACGGGTGTTCGACGGGCTGGTCGCACAGGGCGTTGCCTTGTGGATGGGCGTGCAGACCTTCATCAACGTCGGCGTGTGTGTGGGTCTGCTGCCGACCAAGGGTCTGACGCTGCCGCTGGTCAGTTACGGCGGGTCCGGAATTGTGCTGAATCTGGTGGCGATCGCGCTGCTGCTGCGCGTGGATTACGAGACGCGTTGCATGATGCGGGGGAAACGGCGATGACTCGACCCGTGATCCTCATCATGGCGGGCGGCACGGGTGGGCACATCATGCCGGGACTGGCTGTGGCCGAGGTCCTTCAGGCTGCGGGCTGGCAGGTATTGTGGCTGGGGAATCCGGACCGCATGGAGGGCCGGCTGGTGCCGGCGCGCGGAATCGAGTTGCTGCCGCTGCATTTCGGCGGTGTGCGGGGCAAGGGCCCGATGGCGCTGTTGAAGCTGCCTTTCACGCTGGGGGCCGCCTGCCTGCGGGTGCGTCGCCTGCTGCGTGCGCACCGGCCCGACGTGGTGCTGGGCATGGGCGGGTATGCGGCGGTGCCCGGCGGGCTGATGGCCCGCTTGAGCGGTATTCCGCTGGTCATCCATGAACAGAACGCGGTCGCGGGCAGCGCCAACCGTCTGCTGGCCCGGTTGGCGCGGCGGGTCCTGACCGGTTTCCCGGGCGCGTTGCCTGGCGCGTTGATGGTCGGCAATCCCGTGCGCGCGGCGCTGGCCGCAGTGGCACCCGCCGAGCAGCGCTATGGTGCCCGCCAGGGGCCATTGCATTTGCTGGTTCTGGGTGGCAGCCAGGGGGCGGCCCGCATCAACGAGATGGTTCCGGAGGCCCTCGCACGCCTGCCTGCCGAGGCGCGCCCGCGGGTGCACCATCAGGCGGGTGAACGTCACGTGGACAATGTCCGTCAGCACTATGGCCGACTGGGTCTCCAGGCCGAGGTCTCAGCTTTCATCGAGGACATGGCACAGGCCCTGTCCGACGCGGATCTGGTGGTCTGCAGGGCGGGTGCGATGACGGTGGCGGAAGTCGCCGCCGTCGGCGTGGCGGCGCTGTTCATTCCGCTGCCCCACGCGATCGACGACCATCAGACAGCCAATGCCCGCTATCTGTCCGAATGCGGGGGGGGCTGGATGATGCGCCAGTCCGAACTGGACGCCGCCGGCCTCGCGGACTGGCTGGCGTCGCGCAAACGCGCGGAGCTGGCCGATGTGGCCGCCCACGCACATGAACATTCAAGTCTGAACGCTGCGCAGCTGATTGCCGAAGCCTGCGTCCATACCAAAGAGGAATCGGCATGAAACATCGCATCCGGAACATCCATTTCGTGGGGATCGGCGGCGCCGGGATGAGCGGTATCGCCGAAGTGCTGCTGAACCTGGGCTATGCCATCAGCGGTTCCGACGTCCATGAAACGGCGGTCACCCGGCGTCTCGCATCCCTGGGTGCGCGGATCTCGATCGGTCATGCCGCCGAGCACATCGTGGGCGCCGGTGCCATCGTGACTTCGACGGCCATCCACGGAGACAATCCCGAAGTGCTGGCGGCGCGCGCAGCCCACATTCCGGTCGTGCCGCGCGCCCTGATGCTCGCCGAGCTGATGCGTCTGAAGCGTGGCATCGCCGTGGCCGGCACGCATGGCAAGACCACCACAACCAGTCTGGTGGCCAGCGTGCTGGCGGCCGGCGGCCTGGATCCGACTTTCGTCATCGGCGGGCGGTTGAATGCCGCCGATGCCAATGCCCGGCTGGGTCAGGGGGAATACATCGTCGTCGAGGCCGACGAGTCCGACGCGTCCTTCCTGAATCTGCTGCCGGTGATGGCCATCGTCACCAACATCGATCTCGACCACATGGATACGTATGGCCATGATGTGGCGCGGCTCAAGAGCGCCTTCGTTGATTTCACCCAGCGCCTGCCGTTCTATGGCAGCGCCGTCCTGTGCCTCGATGATCCCAACGTGCGCGAGATCATTCCCTTCGTGTCGCGACCCATCACCACCTACGGCATCGAGATGCCGGCTCAGGTGCGGGCGCACGACATCCGCGCGGAAGGCACGACGATGTCCTTCACGGTCGAACGCCAGGGTCTGCAAGGCGCCCTGGCGCCGCTGACGGTGCGGCTGAACCTGCCCGGGCGCCACAATGTGCTGAACTCGCTGGCGACCATCGCCGTGGCGACTGAACTGGGTGTCCCGGACGCGGCAATCGTCGAGGCCCTGGCCCAGTTTCGCGGGGTGGGGCGGCGCTTTACCCAGATCGGCAATTTCCCCGTGTCCGGGCATCATGGCGGCGGGACATATACCGTCGTCGACGACTATGGCCATCACCCGGTCGAAATGGCCGCCACGCTGGCGGCGGCCCGGGGCGCTTGGCCGGACCGCCGGGTGGTGCTGGCCTTCCAGCCGCATCGCTACACCCGCACCCGCGACTGCTTCGAAGATTTCGTCCGCGTCATCGGGTCGGCGGACGCCGTCCTGCTGACCGAGGTGTACGCCGCCGGCGAATCGCCCCTGATCGCCGCCGATGGCCGCGCCCTGGCGCGCGGCCTGCGGGTGGCCGGCAAGGTCGAGCCGATCTTCATCGAGGACGTCGCCGACATGGCGGGGGCCATCCAGGACTTTGCGCGGGATGGCGACGTCGTGATCATCATGGGCGCGGGCTCCATCAGCCGCGTGCCCGCCCAGCTCGGGAGTCCGCTATGACTGAAACCTTTGGCCGAGTCGGTGTGCTGTATGGCGGGGTATCCGCCGAACGTGAAGTGTCCCTGCTGTCGGGGGCGGGTGTTTGCGCGGCTCTGCGCGAAGCGGGGGTGGATGCGCATCTGTTCGATACCGGCCGCCAGAGCCTGGCCGAACTGGCGGCAGCGGGCTTCGAGCGGGTGTTCATCGCCCTGCACGGACGTTTCGGCGAGGACGGCACCCTGCAGGGGGCGCTGGAGATGCTGCGCATCCCCTATACCGGCAGCGGTCCGCTGGCCGCCGGCCTGGCCATGGACAAGATCGCCACCAAGCATCTGTGGCTGCAGCACGGCTTGCCGACGCCGCGCTTCGCCGTGCTGGAGTGCGATGCGGGCCCGGCGGGCCTGGTGCGGGAACTGGGTCTGCCGCTGATCGTCAAGCCACCGCATGAGGGTTCCACCCTGGGCCTGACCCGGGTCGAGTCGGCTGACCAATTACCCCGGGCGCTGGCCCTGGCCTGTCGGCATGACGATCGCGTCCTGGCCGAGCAGTTCATCCGGGGGCGCGAGCTGACCGTGCCGATCCTGGGCGCGGGCGAAGCGGCGCATGCGCTGCCCGTCATCGAGATTATTGCGCCGCAGGGCAATTACGACTACGAACACAAGTACGTGTCCAACGACACGCGCTACGTCTGCCCGGCGGAATTGCCCGAAGACCTGGCACAGCGGATCCAGGACCTGTCCGTGCAGGCGTATCGCGTGCTGGGCTGCGAGGGCTGGGGCCGCGCCGACGTGATGCTCGACGAGCGCAACCAGCCGTGGCTGCTGGAAATGAATACCTCTCCGGGCATGACAAGCCATTCGCTCGTGCCCATGGGCGCCAAGGCCACCGGTATGACCTACGGCCAGCTGTGCGTCTCCATTCTGGCTTCGGCGCGCTGCAAAGTGCGCCAGCCAGCCGCCCGCTAACCCACATCAGGATCCACCGTGTTCGCCGACGCCCGTCTGACCAACCTGATTGCCAACCTGCTGGCTTTGCTGGCGGTGTTGGCCATGGTCGCGGGCGCGGTGGCGTGGACGATCCGGCGTCCGTATTTCTCGATCGACCGGATCGAGATTGAGCCCATGGCTGGCGCCAGCCTGCAATATGTCACGCCGATCAGCCTGCGGACGGCACTGGCCGGCCAGGTCCAGGGCAATTTCTTTTTGCTCAATCTGGATCAGGCGCGCCGCCGCATCGAGACGGCACCCTGGGTGCGGCATGCGGCGATCCGCCGCGTCTGGCCCTCGACGCTGCTGGTGCGCATCGAAGAACAGCAGCCGCTGGCGCTCTGGAACGAGAACCAGATGATCAACACCTGGGGCGAGGCCTTCACGGCCAATCCGGGCGAGCTGCCCGACGACCTGCATCTGCCGCAGTTGAACGGCCCGGCCAGCTCCGAGCGTCTCGTCGTGCAGCGCTATGCCGAGATCGCCCGCTGGTTCGCGCCCCTGGGGCTGAGCGTGCGGGAAGCCACCCTGAGCCCGCGCTATGCCTGGGAAGTCTCCCTGTCGGATGGCATGCATCTGACGCTGGGGCGCGATCCCGCAGCCGATGCGACCGATCCCCATGGGCGTTCCGGTGCCTTGCCCTTTGCCGCCCGTATTGAACGCTTCGTCCAAGCCTGGCCGGCTCTTTCCCGGCGGCTGGGCAGCCGATTGATTGCCAGTGCGGATCTGCGCTATCCGAACGGATTCGCCATCACGCTGGCCCCTGAAACCTCCGCTTCCACCCGACCGCCCAAACCATGACCCGTGACATCAAAGATCTGATCGTTGCCCTCGATATCGGCACCAGCAAGGTGGTTGCCGTCGTGGCCGAGATCCTGCCCGACGGCGGCTTCGAGGTGCTCGGCCTGGGCCAGCACGAGTCCGAGGGCATGCGCAAGGGCGTGGTCGTCAACATCGAGTCCACCGTCAATTCGATCCAGCGCGCGCTGGAAGAAGCCGAACTGATGGCCGACTGCAAGATCCGCGAGGTCTACACCGGCATCGCGGGCAGCCACATCACCAGCTTCAATTCCAGCGGCATGGTGGCGGTCAAGGACAAGGAAGTGACCGCCACCGACGTGGCGCGGGTCATCGAGACCGCCAAAGCGGTCAACATCCCGACGGACCAGCAGGTGCTGCACGTCCTGACGCAGGAATTCATCGTCGATGCCCAGGAAGACATCCGCGAGCCCATCGGCATGAGCGGCATGCGTCTGGAAGTGCGCGTGCACATCGTCACGGGCGCCGTCAGCGCGGCCCAGAACATCGTCAAGTGCGTACGCCGCTGCGGCCTGGAAGTGCAGGACCTGATCCTGCAGCCGCTGGCCTCCAGCCTGTCGTGCCTGACCGCCGATGAAAAGGAACTGGGCGTCGTGCTGGTGGACGTCGGCGGCGGGACGACCGATATCGCGATTTACACCGGTGGCGCCATCCGTCACACCTCGGTCATCCCCATCGCCGGTGACCAGGTCACCAGCGACATCGCCGCCATGCTGCGCACGCCCACGCCGGATGCCGAGGAGATCAAGCTGCGCTATGGCGTGGCCAAGCAGGTGCTGGTCGATGCGGATGAAATGATCGAAGTGCCGGGGCTGGGCGACCGCCCCAACCGCAGCGTCAAGCGCCAGGCGCTGGGCGCGGTGATCGAGCCGCGCATGGAGGAATTGTTCGGGTTTGTGCAGCAGGTGGTGCGCGAATCGGGTTACGAGGAGCTGCTGTCGTCCGGCGTCGTGCTGACCGGCGGCACGGCGCTCATGCCGGGCATGGTCGAACTGGCTGAGGACGTGTTCCTCAAGCCGGTGCGCGTGGCTGTGCCGATGTACGAAGGAAGTCTGGCCGACGTGATGCGCAATCCGCGCTTCGCGACGGTGATGGGATTGCTGACCGAGGCCCGCACGCAGCGGGCTCGAGGTCGCAAAGTGGCGCAACAAAAGGGGCAGGTCAAGTCCATTTTGGCGCGCATGAAGGAGTGGTTCATGAACTAGCCCGATGGGCGGTCATGGATTTTCAGGGGAAGTGTTTGTTTTTCCGTATGTGAGGGAGTCAAAAATGATGAGCTTCGAAATGCTGGATACCAGCAGAAATGGGACGGTGATCAAGGTGGTCGGCGTCGGCGGCGCAGGCGGCAATGCCGTCGCGCACATGATTCATTCGGGCGTGCAAGGCGTGGAATTCATCTGCGCCAACACGGATTCCCAGGCCCTGGTGACGAGCGAGGCACCCGTGCAGATTCGTCTGGGGCGCACCGGACTTGGCGCCGGCGCCAAGCCTGACCAAGGTCGCTCCGCGGCCGAAATGGCCCGCGAGGAAATCCGGGCTGCCCTCAATGGCGCCCACATGGTGTTCATCACCGCCGGCATGGGGGGCGGCACCGGCACGGGCGCCGGCCCGGTGGTAGCGGAAGTCGCCAAGGAACTGGGCATCCTGACCGTCGGTGTGGTCACCAAACCGTTCGTGTTCGAAGGCGCCAAGCGCATGCGCCTGGCTGAGGAAGGCATCCGCGAACTGTCGCGCCACGTGCATTCGCTGGTTGTCGTGCTCAACGAAAACCTCTACGAACTGATGGACGACGACGCGACGCAGGAAGATTGCTTCCAGGCCGCCGACGATGTCCTGCACAACGCCTGCGCCGGCATTGCCGAGATCATCAATGTCGAAGGCAATGTGAATGTCGACTTCGAGGACGTCAAGACGATCATGGGCGAGCAGGGCCAAGCCATGATGGGGACGGCCATATCGGGCGGGGCCGACCGGGCGCGTATCGCGGCCGAACAAGCCATCGCCTGCCCCTTGCTGGAAGGCGTGGATCTTCACGGCGCACGCGGCATTCTGGTGAACATCACCGCCAGCCGTTCGCTGAAGATGCGCGAAACGCGTGAAATCATGGACACCATCCGCAGCTATGCCTCGGAAGACGCGACGGTGATCTTTGGCACCGCCTACGACGAATCCATGGGTGAGAACCTGCGGGTGACCGTCGTCGCAACGGGGCTTGGGGCGTCCGTCAATCGTCCGCAACTGGTGTCGACCAACGTCGAGGCCCAGCGCACCGGTACGGACAACCAGCCGATGCATATCAGCCACGATTTCTCCGGCACGGATGTGCCCTCGGTGATCCGGAACCCCCGTGTCAACGCCTCGGCGCAGGTTCGCGCGCTGGAAGGCGCCGGCATGGACCACTTCGACATCCCGGCATTCTTGCGCAAGCAAGCTGACTGATCGCCTCCGATCATTCAGTCAGACCTCACATCGCGGCTGTTGTCATGCAGTGCGCGGCGCCTGGCGCGTTCACCCCGACCCCCTGGGGGTGGACGCGCCTTCGCATGAAAAGGTCGTGGAAAACCCGTAGTGCGGTTACAATGACAAGATTCAGGACCACGGGTCGATCCTCGTGTTGCCTTGCTGACGACCACAAAGAATTCCCATGCTTTTACAGCGCACCCTCAAACAATCGATTTCCACAAAAGGCGTGGGCCTGCACTCCGGCCGCCGTGTGGAAATCACGTTGCGTCCCGCTGAACCCAACACCGGGATTGTGTTCCACCGGGTGGATCTGCCTGAAATCGTCGATCTGCCGGCGCGCGCCGATGCGGTGGGCGATACCCGCATGGCGTCGGTGCTGCAGCAGGGATCGGTGCGCGTTTCCACCGTTGAACACCTGATGTCAGCCCTGGCCGGGCTTGGGGTGGACAATCTGCACGTGGACCTGGACGCCGAGGAAGTCCCCATCATGGACGGTAGCGCGGGCACTTTCGTGTATCTGCTGCGCAGCGCCGGCCTGCTGGAACAGGCCGCCCCGAAACGGTTCCTGCGCGTGCTCAAACCCGTCGAGGTCCGCGAAGGCGAAGGCCCGGCCGCCAAATGGGCGCGGCTCGAACCCTACGATGGGTTCGCCCTGTCGTTTTCCATCGACTTCCACCATCCGGCCATCAACTCGACGGCCAATGCGGCCGAGGTCGATTTCGCCCGGGATTCCTACGTCAAGACCATCGCGCGGGCCCGCACCTTCGGCTTCGCCAGCGAAGTCGAGGCCCTGAGATCCATGGGCCTGGCGCGTGGCGGCAGCCTGGACAACGCCATCGTCATGGACGAATACCGCGTGCTCAATGCCGACGGCCTGCGCTATGACGACGAATTCGTGAAACATAAGATCCTCGATGCGATCGGGGATCTGTATCTGGCCGGCAAGCCCCTGGTGGCTCGCTATGTGGCCTGCAAATCGGGCCACGCCCTGAACAACCAGTTGGTCCGGGCCTTGCTGGCCCAGCAGGACTGCTGGGAACTCATCAGCTACGAATCCCGTGACGCGGCGCCTGCCGCATTCACCCGGGACTGGCAACTGGCCTGATCGTCTGGCGTCTGTGCCGGGCGGCTCAGGCCCGGTGATGGCGCAACAGCCGTCCGATGGCGTCGGCCAGCGGGCCGGGCGCAATCTGGTGCTGCAGATCCTCGAAGGACCGCAGTGCGTTCTCCCCCAGGGGCTCGGCTTCCCGATGGGGCTTTTGTGTCCAGGTGCGGCCCATGGCGGCGTCGATCCGGACGACAATGTCTTCGATCGGCCAGCCGGCTGCCCGCAGGCAGCGGACGGCCTCGCCGGTCAGTTGACGCAACCGCGCCGCATGAGCCGGGCCGGGAACCATCACGGTCATTCGGGGTCCATCGATACGGGCCACGCGAACATGGCGGGCCAGCGCGGGGGGTACCGCCGCAGCCAGGGCGGATTGCACCGCCAACAGCTCATGGGCGGTCTGCAGCAGGCGCGCGCCTTGTGGATGGTGGCTCAACCAGTTCAGCGCGGGCACTCCCGTGGAACGGCTGCGATGGTTCGAGGTCACGGAAATGAAGGAATGAATGGATGACGGAAGGAAAAGCGGAATCGACGACCCGCGTACGGGTTACCTGGCATTCTAACGTGAGGCTCCTGAAATGGCTCGGTCTGCTGCTGGCGTTGGCCGCGGCGGCCTGGGGTGGGGCGCAGTGGCAGGCCCGCCACGCGCCTGACGATGGGCAGCGACGGGCGCTGGACGCGCGCCTGCGGCAGGAATCCACTGCCCTGCAGGACGGCATCGCCGGTCTTGCGGGCAAGGTGGGCGAACTGCAGGGCCGCGTGCTGGCCATGGAGGCCGTACGCAGCCGCGTCGCGCAGGCTGCCGGCTTTGCGTATAGTGCGCCGGAACTGGCGCCGGCCGCCGGGAAAGCCGGGGCCACCGGCGGGTCCGTGCCCCAGGCGGACAGCGCACAGGTTCTGGACGACATTCCTGCTTCGGAACCCTCTGTGACGCCCATCGGCTCGGCCGAACAGCTGGGGCGGCACATCGATGCGCTGGGCCAGAGCCTCGCCACCCAGGAAGACGCCTATGCGTTGGTCGATGCCGCGCTGTCCCGGCAGGCGGGCTTTCAGGCCAGCCTGCCAACGGTCTCGCCGGTGGATTATCCGGCGCTCAGCTCCTCATTCGGCTGGCGGCGCAATCCGGTGAATGGCCGCCACACGATGCATGAAGGTCTGGATTTCGTGGCTCCACGGGGCACACCCATCCACGCCGCGTCAGGTGGCCTGGTGGTGCGGGCCGGCATGCAACCAGGTTACGGAAGGATGGTCGAGATCGACCACGGCAACGGGCTGCGGACACGCTACGCGCATGCCTCCAGCCTGCTCGTGAAGGCAGGGGATTTCGTCCGGCAAGGGCAACTGATTGCACGGGTCGGCAGCACCGGCCGCTCGACGGGGCCCCACCTGCATTTCGAGATCCGCATGGCCGATTATCCGCTGGATCCTTCACTCTTCATCCAGCCGTCCCGCCAGCCGTTGCGGGCCGGTGAATCCGTTCACATCGCGGCGGCCGACGGGGTCGCCGATGCGGGGGGCTCACGCCTGCGTTAAACTGCATCGTTTACCTGCGGTCACCGTTCGGTGATCGTATCTGACTCAATTTTTCGGTCGCCGATCCTGTCAGAACCAGGATGGGCCCGCAGCGACGACACACTATGGTTTCTCTGCTCAAAAAAATCATTGGCAGCCGCAATGACCGGCTGCTGAAGCAGTACCGCAAGCAGGTCGCACAGATCAATGCGCTCGAACCTTCCCTGCAGGCGTTGTCAGATGACGAGCTGAAGGCCAAGACCGATGAGTTCCGCCAGCGGATCGCCGGCGGGAAGTCCCTGAACTCCCTGCTGCCGGAAGCCTTCGCCGTCGTGCGCGAGGCCAGCAAGCGTGTCTTCGGCATGCGCCATTTCGATGTGCAGTTGCTGGGTGCCATCGCGCTGCACAACGGCAAGATCGCCGAGATGCGCACCGGCGAAGGCAAGACTCTGATGGCGACCCTGGCGGTCTACCTGAATGCACTGCCTGCGCGTGGCGTCCACGTCGTGACGGTCAACGATTATCTGGCCCGCCGCGACGCCGAATGGATGGGGCGCCTGTACGGTTTCCTGGGCCTTTCGGTGGGGGTCGTCGTCCCGCAGCAGGAAAACGAGGAAAAACGGGCCGCGTATCAGGCTGACATCACCTATGGCACGAACAACGAATACGGGTTCGATTACCTGCGCGACAACATGGAATTCCGCCCGGAAGACCGTCGTCAGCGCAGTCTGGCCTATGCCATCGTCGACGAGGTGGACTCGATTCTGATCGACGAGGCCCGCACGCCGCTGATCATTTCGGGGCAGGCCGAAGACAATACCGAACTGTATGTACGCATGAACGCGGTGCCGCCCCTGCTGACCCGCATGACCGAGGAACCCAAGCCTCACGAACCTGAACCCGACGGCGATTTCTGGGTTGACGAAAAGGCGCAGCAGGTGCACCTGTCCGAGGCCGGGCAGATCAAGGCCGAGCAGATCATGTCCCGGCTGGGCATCCTGCCGGAAGGCGAGTCCCTGTACGACCCCCGGCACATCGCGCTGATACACCATCTGCTGGTGGCGCTGCGGGCGAACAACCTGTTCCATCGCGATCAGCAGTACGTGGTGCAGAACGGAGAAGTCGTCATCGTCGACGAATTCACCGGCCGTCTGATGGCCGGCCGCCGTTGGTCCGACGGCCTGCACCAGGCTGTCGAAGCCAAGGAAGGCGTGCGCATCCAGAACGAGAACCAGACGCTGGCCTCGATCACTTTCCAGAACTATTTCCGCATGTACGACAAGCTGTCGGGCATGACGGGGACGGCCGACACCGAGGCCTACGAGTTCCAGGAGATCTACGGTCTGGAGACCGTGATCATCCCGACCAACCGGCCGATGGCCCGCAAGGACCAGAACGACCAGGTCTTCAAGACCGACGCCGAGAAATACCAGGCGATCCTCGCCGACATCGTGGACTGCCACAAGCGCGGCCAGCCGGTCCTGGTCGGGACGACCAGCATCGAGAATTCCGAACGCCTGTCCGATGCCCTGAAAAAGGAAGGGCTGCCGCACGACGTGCTCAATGCCAAGCAGCATGCGCGCGAAGCCGAGATCGTCGCCGAGGCCGGAAAGCCGGGCCATATCACGATCGCCACCAACATGGCCGGTCGCGGTACCGACATCGTGCTGGGTGGCAGCGTCGAAAAGCAGATCGACCTGGTACGTGCGAACGCCGACCTGACTCACGAGGACAAGGAATCCCGCATCGCGGCCATCCGCGCGGAATGGGCGCCCGCCAACGAGGCCGTGAAGCAGGCCGGCGGGCTGCGCATCGTCGGTACCGAACGCCATGAATCGCGCCGCATCGACAACCAACTGCGCGGCCGTGCCGGCCGTCAGGGCGACCCGGGGTCGTCGCGTTTCTATCTGTCGCTGGACGACTCCCTGATGCGGATCTTCGCGGGCGACCGCGTGCGGGCCATCATGGAGCGCCTGCGCCTGCCGGAAGGCGAGCCCATCGAGGCGCGCATGGTGTCGCGCTCGATCGAGTCCGCTCAACGCAAGGTCGAAGGCCGCAACTTCGATATCCGCAAGCAGCTGCTGGAATACGATGACGTCGCCAACGACCAGCGCAAGGTGCTGTATGGCCAGCGCAACGAGGTGCTGGAAGCCACCTCGGTCGCCGAGACGATCGGCAATCTGCGCGATGCCGAGATCACGACCGTTTTCCGCCGTTACCTGCCCGAGGAAACGATGGAAGAGCAGTGGGACGTGCCGGGCCTGCAGACGACGCTGGAATCGGACTGGGCCATGCCCATGCCGCTGGCGGAGATGCTGGAAAAGGAACCCAACCTGACCGACGACGATCTGCTGGAACGGGTGCTGGCCGAGGCCAAACGCCTGTACGACGACAAGGTCGCCCTGGTCGGCAGCGAGGGCTGGGGGCCGTTTGAGCGCTCCGTGCTGCTGCAGGCACTGGACACGAACTGGCGGGCGCACCTGGCGTCGCTGGATCACCTGCGCCAGGGTATCCATCTGCGGGGCTATGCCCAGGTGGACCCCAAGCAGGCCTACAAGCGCGAGGCCTTCACGCTGTTTTCGGACATGCTGGACCGCATCCGCAATGAAACCATTCGGGTGCTGATGACGGTGCGCATCCAGTCGGCCGAGCAGGTCGAGGTCGAGGAACCGGCCGCACCGGCGCTGGAAAACGTGCGCTACCATCATGCCGATTACGATGCGGCGTTGCGTGGCGATGATCCAGGGCTGGATCAGGCGCCGGACCAGGCGGCGGGGATGCCGGCGGGCGCCGTGCCGCGCGTGGGGCGCAATGATCCGTGCCCATGCGGCAGCGGGAAGAAGTACAAGCACTGCCACGGGCGGTTGGCGTAAACAGCCGCGCGTATCTGGCCGGGCCCTGCATCATTGCACGGTCCGGGTTTTTGTATGTGATGTTTTTATGGGATGCCTCGGGACACCCCCTGACGAGATTTGGGCACGTGTGCCGATGTTGCATTGCAGCGGCGCGCAAAAGAGGGCACCACGTGACCGAGCTATCACATAAGAATCACAGCAAGAACACCGTCGCCAGTCCCAGGAACAGGAAGAACCCCAGCGAATCCGTCGCGAACGTCAGCAGCACCGACGATCCCATGGCCGGGTCCTTTCCAAAGCGGTCGCGCAGCAGCGGGATCAGCACCCCCAGCGTCGCGCCGATCAGCATATTGCCCACCATTGCCGCCATCATCACGCCGGCGATCGCATAGGAATCCGAAATCACCCAGGCGAACGTCGCCGCCACCAGGCTGCCGCAGGCGCCCACCATGAACGTCACCTGCAGTTCGCGTTTCACCAGTTGCCAGATGTTGGCGCCTGTCACGCGGCCCGTGGCCATCGCGCGGATGATCATGGTCATCGTCTGATTACCCGAATTGCCGCCGATCCCGGCGACGATCGACATCAGAAACGCCAGGATCACGATGTGGCTGACCGTTTCCTCGAAACGGGAAGCCACCAGCGACGCGATGGAGGCCGTGCACAGATTGACCAGCAGCCAGGGCGCCCGGTTGCGCAGCGCTGACAGGGCGGGGGCGAAGATGTCTTCTTCCTGCAGGCCGGCGCGCGACAGTTGTTGTTCCTGGGAGTCTTCCTGCAGCACGTCCACGACCTCGTCGATCGTGACCCGGCCGATCAGGCGGCCCTGCTCGTCCACCACCGGTGCCGACACCAGGTCGTAGCGCTCGAATGCCCCGGCGGCATCGGCGTCCGAATCCATGGGATTCAGGCTCAGGACGTCGGGCTCCATCACGGTATTGACCAGCGTGTCGGGTTCGCTGAGCAGCAGGCGCGACAGCGACAGCGTGCCGCGCAGCTGATCGGTGCGATCCACCACGAAGATCTGATCGGTGTGGTCCGGCAGCTCGTGCAGACGGCGCAGATAGCGCAGGACGACCTCCAGCGTGACGTCCTCGCGCACGCGCACCATGTCGAAATCCATGATTGCCCCGACGGTGTCCTCGGGGTAGCCCATCGCGGCGATCAGCTGGGCGCGCTCGGCGTCGGTCAGCCCCTTCTGGACTTCGGAAATGACCTCGGCGGGCAGATCGGGGGCCAGATCGGCGATCTCGTCGGCATCCATGGTGCCGGTCGCTGCGATCAGGTCCTCGTGGTCCATGGACTGGATCAGCGACTCGCGGACCCAGTCCTCGACCTCCAGCAGCACGTCGGCGTCGTATTCCTGGCTGACCAGTTGCCAGACGATCTGGCGTTGCGCGACGGGCAACGATTCCAGGATGAAGGCGATGTCGGCCGGGTGCAGAGCGTTGATGATCTGCCGGATCTCGTCCTCGTGCTGGCGCTGCAGCATGCCTTCGAGCAGGTTCGATGCTTCCTCGTCGTCGGATTCCGGCTGCCGTTGGGCGAGCGATTCCACGACCTCCTGGCGCTTCAGGATGGCTTGCAGTTCCTGGAGGGCTTGCTGGGCGTCTTCCGGGTCCAGGCGTCGTGGGATGACAACAGGCGTGGCGGTGTCGGAAACCGGTTGGTCGGCCATGCGTGCGGTCTTCTCAGATTGGGGGTAGCGGGCGGCTGTGACGGTTTTCGTCGGTCGCGACGTAGGTCAGCGTGGCTTCCGTGACCTTGACCACTTCGGCTTCCAGGCGCTGCCGTTCGGCATAGACCTCGACGTCGACGGTGATCGACGTGCGCCCGGTGCGCGTGATTTCCGCGTAGAAGCTGAGCAGGTCGCCGACGAAGACGGGCTGCTTGAACGTGAAGGCGTTGACCGCCACCGTGGCGACGCGGCCGCCGGCGCGGCGTGCCGCCGGGATGGATCCGGCAATGTCCACCTGGGACATGATCCAGCCCCCGAAGACGTCTCCGTGGATGTTGGCGTCGGCCGGCATGGGCATCACGCGCAGGACGGCAGGGCGATGATGGGAGGGTAGGGTGTCGGACATGGGGACCTCGGCGGATGGGCTGCGCCAGCAGTTCGGCCGCGTGCAGGCGGGTGCAGCGGTGCAGCGCGTATTTTACGTCAGGCGCCGGTGCCTGTTTCCAGATACCGCCGCGCCAGCATCACCCAATACGCCGCGCCCAGCGGGATCAGGGCGTCATTGAAGTCGTAGCTGCCGTTATGCAGGGTGCAGGGGCCCAGGCCGTGACCCGGGGTCCGGTGGTCGCCCGTGCCGTTGCCGATCCAGACGTAGCAGCCGGGCCTGGCCAGCAGCATGAAGGCGAAATCCTCGGCGCCCATCGACGGGCGGACCGGGTTGCGGACCTGGTCGGCACCGACCAGATCGGTCATCACCCGGGCGCACAGCGCCGCTTCCGCAGGATGGTTGATGGTGGCGGGATATTCGCGGCTGAAACGGAATTCCGCCGTGCAGCGCAGGGCCTGGCTTAGGTGCAGGGTGATGTCCCGCATGCGGGTTTCGATCAGGTCCAGGACTTCGGTGCCCAGGGTGCGCACCGTGCCGCGCAGGACCGCCTGGTCGGGGATGACGTTATCGGCCGATCCCGCGTGGATCTGGGTCACGCTGATGACCCCGGGGTCGAGCGGGTCCTGGTCGCGCGTCAGGATGGTCTGGAAGGCCAGTGTCAGCTGGGCGGCGGCGATGATGGGGTCCACCCCCAGGTGCGGCATGGCCCCGTGTGCCCCGCGACCGGTCAGGATGATCTCGAAGCGGTTGCTGGAAGCCATGATGGGCCCAGGGGTCAGGCCGAAGGTGCCCACCGGCAGCCCGGGCCAGTTGTGCATGCCGAACACCGCATCCATGGGAAACTGGTCGAACAGGCCGTCTTCGATCATGCGCCGGGCACCGCCCCCGCCTTCCTCGGCGGGCTGGAAGATCACATGGACCGTGCCATCGAAGTCCGGGTATTCGGCCAGATGGCGGGCTGCCGCCAGCAGCATCGTCGTGTGCCCGTCGTGGCCGCAGGCGTGCATGACGCCCGGGTTGCGGCTGGCGTGGGCAAAGGTGTTGGCCTCGGGCATGGGCAGTGCGTCCATGTCGGCGCGCAGGCCCACGGACCTGCCCGGCTTGCGCCCGGCGATGCGTCCCACGACACCGGTTTCACCCAGGTCGCGGTGCGTCTCGATACCCCAGGATTCCAGCAGGCGGGCGACCGTGTCCGCTGTCCGGACTTCCTGGAAGGCGAGTTCGGGCCAGGCGTGGATGGATCGCCGGATGTCGGTCATGTCGGGCAGCCAGCCATCCAGAGTGTCGAGAAGTGCCTGTTTCATAAGTGTTTCGTAATCAGCGTAGCCAGTTCCGTGGCGATATGGGCGTTGGAGGCCACGACATAGCCGCCTTCGGGCCAGGGTTCCTGGCCGCGGATGTCCTCGCAGACGCCACCCGCGGCGCGCACCAGCGCGGTGCCGGCCGCCACATCCCAGGGAGCCAGACCCATTTCCCAGTATCCATCGTAGCGCCCGCAGGCCGTCCAGGCCAGATCCAGGGCGGCCGAGCCGAAGCGGCGGACACCTCGCGTCTGGTGCATGGCATCCAGAAAGCCGGGCATGTATTGGTGTTCGAAGGAAAAATCGCGGAAGGGAAAGCCGGTGGCCAGGACCGACTGGTCCAGCGAGCGGGTATTCGAACACCGGATGCGCCGGCCGTTGAGCCAGGCACCGATGCCGTACAGGGCGGAAAACAGTTCTTCCCGGTTCGGGTCGTAGATGACGCCGATGAGTGGCGTGTCCTGCGGCAGCGGCGTCTGCCCGTCGGGCCGGCAGCCGGCATGGCCGATCAGGGCGATGGACACCGCGTAGTGCGGGATGCCGCTGAGGAAATTCGTGGTGCCGTCGAGAGGATCGATGCACCATGTGGCTCTGGCGCCCGGCTGTCCGCCCGATTCCTCGGCCACGATGCCGATGTCGGGGGCGCGTTTGCGCAGGATCTCGATGATGGTCTGTTCGGCCTCGCGGTCGGCCTGGGAGACCAGGTCGTTGCGCTGCTTGGTGTCGATGACCAGGTCGGAACGGTGGACGGCATGGGTTTGTAAAATGGCAGCCGCTGCGTGGGCGGCTGTGACGGCAGCGTCCAGATAGTCGGCCGACAGGAGGTGCGGTGTCAACATGTCAGTATCGTTCCTGTACTGCGCCCAGGAAGCCGCCTACCGGCCCATGCGGCGTTTCATCCATTTTACGTGAGCCTTCCCGGAGCAGACGTCAGCATGTCAGGCCCTTATGAAATTCTGGAACCCGCGGTCTGGCACGAAGATGCGGACGGCACCCCGCGCAGCGACCGCTATGGCGATGTTTATTACGGCCAGGCGGGGGCGCTGGATCAGGCGCGGCATGTCTTTTTGCATGGCAATGGCCTGCCGGAACGCTGGCGGGGCCGTGACGCCTTTACCATTTGCGAGGCCGGCTTCGGACTGGGGCAGAATTTCCTGGCTGCCTGGCAGGCCTGGCGTGACGACGCACAGCGCAGCGCCCGCTTGCACTACCTGGCCTTCGAGGCGCATCCGTTCCGCCCGGACGACCTGTGCCGGGCCTGGGGGCGGCTGCCGGATGCCCTGCGGCCGCTGGCCGGTGAACTGGCGGCGTGCTGGCCAGACCTGTTGCCGGGGGTGCACCGGCTCGATCTGGAGGGTGGCCGGCTGAGCCTGACGCTTGTCTTTGGCGATGTCCGGCGCATGGCGCGGCAGGCCCAGGCCTGCGTGGATGCTTTTTTCCTCGATGGTTTCGCTCCCCGTGTGAATCCCGACATGTGGTCGCCGTCGCTGTTCGGCCAGCTGCGGCGCCTGGCGCTGGCGGGTGCCACGGCGGCGACCTGGTGTTCGGCGGGGCAGGTGCGCCGTGATCTGCGCGACGCCGGGTTTCTGGTCAGCAAGGCGCCCGGCATCGCGGGCAAGCGGGACATCACGGTGGCGGTCCTGCGGCCCGGCCTGGGAGCTGGGCCCTTGGCGTCTCGGCGGCAGCGAGTGGCGATCGTGGGCGGTGGTCTGGCCGGCGCCGGCATGGCGCAGGCGCTGGCGGCACGCGGCCATGCGGTCCACGTGGGGGATCCGCAGTGCGCGCTGGACGTGGGCCCGGCATACCGGCTGCGTGGCGCCGCCGCCCTGGTGCCCGCGCTCAGTCCGGATGACGACACCCGCTCGCGCCTGAGCCGCGTCGGCCTGGAACGGGCCTGGGCGCGCTGGCGGACGCTTTCCGACGATGCCCGCCCCGATCCCTGCGGCGCCCTGGTGTGCGCGCGTACGCAGGACCAGGCCGCCTTGCAGCGGCAGGCGATGGCGCGCCTGCGGTTTCCGTCGGAATGGGTTCGATGGCTCGATACGCCGGCCGCCAGTCACCAGGCTGGAGTGGCCGTACCGTTGGGCGGTCTCTGGTTTCCCAGGGCGCTGCGGGTGTGTCCAGGCGCCCTGACAGCCGAACTGCTGTCGGGTCTCGGGGTGACGCGCGGCGCTACCCGGGTGGACCGGGTGCGGGCCGGCGCGGATGGTGGCTGGCAACTGATCGATGCGACGGGCAGCGTGCTGGATCGGGCCGATCAGGTCGTCCTGGCCAATGCCCGCGACGTGGCCTCGCTGTTGGCGGGGGTAGTGCCTTTGTCAGGCTGGCCGGTGCTGTCGGGCATGACGCCGATCGCCGGGCAAGTCAGTCTGTATCCCGTTCGCCCGGATGAACCCGCCGTGCCGCGCTGCGTGCTGTCCGGCAAGGGCTATTGCCTGCCGCCACGGCACGGCTGGGCGGTGGTCGGCAGCACCTATCGGCCCGACGTGGCCGACAGTGTCTCCGACGCGGCCGGCCATCAGGATATTCTGAATCGGATCGGTGGGTGGTTGCCCGCTGGCGCGGTTCCCTGGTTGGGGCGCGAGGCGCCGCAGGGCTGGGCGGGCTGGCGCGTGGCCACGCGGGACCATCTGCCCATCATCGATCAGGTGCCGCATCAGCCTGGATTGTGGCTGGCTTGCGCCTACGGGTCGCGCGGCCTGAGCTGGTCCGCGCTGGCGGGGGATCTGATCGCGGCCCGCCTGGATGGCGAGCCCTGGCCGATCGAGCGCGAACTGGCGCATCGGATCCGACTGCGCTGATCCGGGGGGATCCCCGATTTACGTCGCTGGTCGTCGATGCGGAACGCTCAAACCGGCCCGGATTTTATTTTATGGCGTAAATCCGTCAGAATAATGTCCTTTACCAAGACTCATGCGGGCAAATCGCCCAGAGGATCACGCTGTGTCGCCCACCATCGAATTGGCGGACCAACTGTTCGAGACTGGCCCGGTCACCACGACGTCGTCCTGCGTCGAATGGGCCTACCATTCAGATGAATGGTGTTTGCGGATCGAAGCCCACGCGCCCGGTGTGTTCCGGCTGCGCTGTGGCCCGCGTACCTGGCTGGAGCCAGGCAAACCCACCCTGCGCGCCCAGCGGCAGGCCGATATGCTGTTGGCCCGCCAGGAAGCCGTCGGCGAGTTCGACTGCCAGTCGCCCGAGCCGGGGCACTGGCGGCTGAGCCACGGGGAAGCCTGTCTGGCGATCGGCGGGGCCGATCCCGTCCTGAGCCTGTCGTGTCGCGACCTCGGGGTGGCACAGGCCCGGCTGTCGGCACGACCGGTGGCGGATGCCGATGGGGAATCCTGCTGGCGGATCGAATGGTCCCTGGACGAGGACGAAGGGCTCTTCGGCCTGGGCGAGACCCTGGGCGATCTGGACCGGCGGGCCTCGCTTCTGGTGTCCGACGCGCCTGCGGACCGCTGCCTGCCATTGGCCTGGAGCCCGCGCGGCTGGGGGGTGTATGTCAACACGCTGGACCGGGTCGAGCACGACCTGACCGAGCAGGCGTCCTATACGATCCGCGCCCGGGGGGCAGGCCTGGATCTGTTCCTGTTCGTCGGCGAACCCGGCGAGATCCTCAATCAATACACCGCATTGACGGGGCGCGCCGGCCAGCCCAATCTCTGGCCCATGGGGGTGTGGCTGGACCAGGCCCAGGGTCAGACGGCGGAACAGAGCCTGCAGCAGATCCGCAGCTTGCGCGCGCAGGGGATGGCGCTGGATGTCCTGCGACTGGCTGACCCGGCCATCGTCGGTTTCCAGACGGATAAGCCCGTATTCGAATGGTCGGATCGCGAACCGAACTGGCGGGCGTTGGTCACCGGCGCCGAGGCGCTGGACGTGCATCTGGCGGGCAGTTGCATCCCAGGGGTGCTGCAGGGCACGCCGCTGTTCGACGAATGGGAAGACCGCGGCTGGCTGCTGTGCGATGCCGACGGGTCGGCCTGGGTATGTCCCGGGACGCCCGCGTCGGGCGGGCAGCCTTTCGGTCTGCTGGACCTGACGCACAAGGACGCCGGCCGCCTCTGGACCGAACGCCATCAGCAGGCACTGGAAGACGGCCTGGATGCGCCGGTCTGTCAGGCACAGTTCGATTTCCCGGCGGACATCGAGGCACGCGGCGGCGAGGCCGATGCCGTCCTGCGGACCAGTTATCCGCACCTGGCGCGCCGCGCCCTGTTCGATGCCGTCGCGGCGCCACGCACACCCCAGGAAGGCGTGATGCTCAGCCGTGACCTGTTCCCGGGCGTGCAGCGTTTCGCCTGGCAGCAGGGGCCCGACGTCGACAACAGCTGGGCCGGTTACGCCGAAACCCTGCGCGCCGCCCTGTCGGTGGGCAATAGCGGGGTGGCGGTACAGACGCATCGCCTGGGCAGCGCCGAACGCGCCCCCCAATCCATGACGGCCGAACTGTATCTGCGCTGGCTGGCCATGAGCGTGTTCTCCGCCAATTTCAGCCTCCAGGGTCATCCCGATCTGATGCCGGATGCCTTCGATGCCGACACCCGCGCAAAGATCAAGCACTGGCTGCAGTGGCGCTACCGCCTGTTGCCTTACGTGGCGGGCATCATCGACGACGCCGTGCGCACCGGCCTGCCGGTTCAGCGGTCCATGGCACAGGCGTATCCGGCCGATCCAGACGCCCATGTCTGGGACACCCAGTACCTGCTGGGGCCGGCCTTGCTGGTGGCGCCCGTCATGCAGCCGGGGGGCGAAACCGAAGTCTATCTGCCCCAGGGTGATGCCTGGTGGGATCTGAATACCGGCTGGCGCTACGAGGGCGGTACGCGCTGGACGCTGCGACCGGGGCTGGATACCCTGCCTGTCTTTGGCCGCGAGGGCCATATGCTGTGCCTGGGGCCTGTCGCCCAGCATACGGGGGAAATCAATTCCGCCCGTATCCTGGAAGAGGTCTGGATGTTCGGCATGCCCGAGCACAATCCCGTCGTGATGCGCAACAAGATCCGCGTCATGCAGATGCAGGGTTCCAGCTACATCAAAGGCCTGGAAGGCCTGCGCATCCTGCCGTCTGAAGGGCTTGAGGTCAAACGCCGCGGCGCCGAAGTCCGCATTTCACGGGCTCGATGATTCCGTGACCGGCACGTCGACGCAGAACCCGGGGTCGAAGACCGGGTTTTCGTTGACGCCGTCGCGGCAATAGCCCCGGGGATTGCACAGGACCCGGGTACCGCGCACGGTGTAGTCGAAACTGTCGTGAGTGTGGCCGTGGATCCACAGGCATGCGCGCCCCATCAGGCCGGTGCAGTCCGACACGAAACCCGCGCTGACCAGGGAATCCTCGAAGCGCGGGTGCACGCTGCGCAGGCTGGGGGCGTGGTGGGTGATGACCACGGTTGGCCCGTCGAACGGCTCGTCCAGCGCACGGTCCAGCCAGTCATATTGTTCCCGGAACAGCGCGACTGCGTCTTTCGGCGTGAAACGAGAGTCGTCGCCGTTGCGGATTACCTGGAAATCCCGCATGAACTGGCCGGTCTGTTCCATGGCCTGCTCACGCAGTTCGGTGCCGAACAGCTCGAAATCGGTCCATAGCGTCGTGCCCAGGAAGCGCACGCCGTTGATCACGGTCGCTCGCTGATCCAGCAACTGGATGCCGTGTTCGGCGGCGGCGCGTGCCAAATCGGCCCTGACCCCGGGAACATCGCCCCCGTAGAATTCGTGGTTGCCCGGCACATAGATCACCGGTCCTCGGATTCTGGCCGCCCATTGCATGGCCGCCTGAGGGCGGGCGATGTCGCCCGCCAGGATGGTGACGTCGGCCGGGGTGTCGGGCAGTGCCAGCCCCTGCATGCTCAGGTGCAGGTCGGACAGGATTCGCAGCCGCAAGGTGGTGTGATCGTGAAAGTCGGACATGACGATGGGGTCTCCGGAGTTCAGTAACGCTTGACGATATTCTTATAAAGTGCCAAAATTTAAGGCTTATGTTGGGTCGTTAGCTCAGTCGGTAGAGCACCGGACTTTTAATCCGTTGGTCGCGCGTTCGAGCCGCGCACGACCCACCACATTTTCCCAGGTGTCTGGCATTGGCCCAGGCACTGTCAAAAAATCCTCCTTGTCTGCCGTGCCAGCCAATCGGTCCGCTCACGGCCTGTCTCCGGACCCGCCCTGCGGCCACCGCCCAGGTTGCTCGAAGATGCCAAACGTCTGGGCAACACACATCTGCTTGATATTCTGCCGCCCCGATCGGGCGGGTGTGAATCCGTGTTTGTGCGCATTCTTGTTCTCATTTGAAACAATTGCTTCAGTCGTTCGGGCGGAGGATATCGTTTGGTAGCTTATAAATTTACGTTATATGCTACGAGGTTAACCGGGGAAGTGGGCATGGTAAATTCACGTCTTGTATCCTGCTGATCCGGGATCTTGCCATTTGAGTGACCCTGTATCTTGATCGATCTCGAGAACATCCGTAAAACCTATGAATCGGCCGGCCGCACCGTTCACGCGCTGGCCGATGTCAATCTGAACATCCGCGAAGGCGAGGTCTTCGGCATCATCGGCCGCTCCGGTGCCGGCAAAAGTACGCTCATCCGGATGCTCAATCTGCTGGAGCGCCCCACCGAGGGCAGCGTGCGGGTGGATGGGCGTGACATCACCGCCTATCCGGATGCGCAGTTGCGCGAATACCGGCGCACGGTGGGCATGATCTTCCAGCACTTCAACCTGTTGCGCGCGCGCACGGTCATGGATAACGTCTGCTTTCCGCTGCGTCTGTCGGGCATGCCAAAGGCCGACCGCGAAGCGCGTGCCCGCGAGGTCCTGAATCTGGTTGGCCTGTCCGATCACGCGCACAAATATCCTGGGCAGCTGTCGGGCGGCCAGCAGCAGCGGGTGGGTATCGCGCGGGCGCTGGCCAGCAGGCCGCGCCTGTTGCTGTGCGACGAGGCCACGTCCGCCCTGGATCCGGAAACCACGCAATCCATCCTGCGACTGTTGGGCGACATCAATCAGCGTCTGGGGTTGACCATTGTGCTGATCACCCACAGCATGGATGTGATCCGCGCCGTCTGCGATCGGGTGGCCGTGATCGAATCCGGGCGTATTGTCGAGGTCGGCCAGGTGCTGGAAGTCTTCCTGCATCCGCAGCACGCCGCGACCCGCGCGCTTCTGTCGGAAAGCGGGCTGGATGGAGGCGAAGGCTGGCGCGCGATGGCCGACGGCCTGCCCGGCCGGTTGCTGCGGCTCAGTTTTCGCGGGGAAGACACTTCCCGGCCCCTGCTCAGCCGTCTCAGTCGGGATTTGAATCTGGATCTCAGCATCCTGCAGGGGTCCGTCGGGCGGATCAAGGACACCCCCTACGGTCAGTTGATCGTCGCGGCCGATGGGGCCAGCGCCGATCTCGATGCGCTGCCGGGTACGCTGGACGAGGCTGGAGTGCACTACGAGGTGCTGCGGACATGATGGCCAATGTGGATTGGTGGATGATCGGCGAAGCGACGATCGACACCCTGCTGATGACAGGCTTTTCCCTGCTGTTCACGATCCTGATCGGCCTGCCGGTCGGCGTGCTGCTGTTTCTGACCAGCCCGGGCCAGATGATGAGCAACCGGGGGGTTTATCAGGGCGTGGCCTTCATCGTGAACGTGCTGCGCTCGGTGCCGTTCCTGATCCTGCTGATCGTGATGATCCCCATGTCTCGCCTGCTGGTCGGGACGGCGCTGGGCGTGCAGGGGTCGATCCCGCCGCTGGTCGCCAGCGCGGCGCCATTCTTTGCCCGGCTGGTGGAAAACGTGCTGCGTGAACTCGATCCCGGCGTCAGCGAAGCCTGCCGCTCGATGGGGGCGACTTCGGGCCAGACCGTGCTGTGGGCGCTGCTGCCCGAGGCCACCACCGGCATCCTGGCCGCAGTCGTCGTCACCGCCATCACCCTCGTGGGCTATTCCGCCATGTCGGGCGTGATCGGCGGCGGTGGGCTGGGGGATCTGGCGGTCCGCTACGGATATCAGCGCTATCAGGGTGACGTGATGGCGGTGACGGTCGTGGTCCTGGTGATCATGGTGCAGGTGTTTCAGGTGCTGGGCGACCGCTGGGTGGCCCGGCTCAATCGACGGTAGTTTTTCGTGGGCGGTGCCGAGGTACCGCCCATCCGTGATTCTTTCAAGGAGATCGTTCATGTTCAAGAAATTCGTGCCGGCCTTGGCGCTGGCCCTGCCGCTGGTTTTTGCGGCGCCCGCCCATGCCGTCAAACTGACCGTGGCGGCGACGCCCGTCCCCCACGCCGAGCTGCTGGAATTCGTCAAGCCGGATCTGGCCAAGGAAGGCGTGGATCTGGACATCAAGGTCTTCACCGACTACGTCCAGCCCAATCTCCAGGTCGCCGACAAGCAGATCGACGTCAACTTCTTCCAGCACCAGCCTTACCTGAATTCCTTCAACAAGGAACACGACACGCATCTGGTGTCGGTCGGTCTGGTCCACGTCGAGCCGTTCGGTGCGTATTCCAAAAAAATCAAGAACATCAAGGACCTGAAGGACGGCGCCCTGGTTGCCATCCCGAACGATCCGTCCAATGGCGCGCGCGCGTTGCTGCTGCTGCAGAAGCAAGGCCTGATCAAACTGAAGGATCCCAGCAATATCCTGGCGACGGCCCGCGACGTGGTCGATAACCCGAAGCACCTGAAGTTCCGCGAACTGGAAGCCGCCACGCTGCCGCGCGTGCTGCCAGACGTGGATTTGGCCCTGATCAACACGAACTATGCGCTGGAAGCGGGCCTGAACCCGATCAAGGACGCCTTGTTCATCGAGGACAAGGACTCGCCCTATGCCAATATCGTGGTGACCCGTGCTGACCGCAAGGGTGACCCGGCCATCCGCAAGCTGGTCGATGCCCTGCATACCGCCAAGGTCCGCGACTACATCCTGACCCACTACAAGGGTGCCATCGTGCCAGCATTCTGAGGCGCCTGGCTGCTTTGGGAATCCCCTTGAAACCCTAGGGGATTTCCCCAAAATCTGGTAAAAGACCCGGATTTTCTGTCGCCGCAGCGACAGAGATTCCGGGTCTTTCAGTTAAGATGGACGCTTGGCGCGGCGCGAAGGCCGCCTCTGAATCATCCCACAAGGAGTCCCAGATGATGTTGCCCAAATCCCTGAAAGCCGCCCTGCTGGGGCTGGCCTTTTCATTGGCGCTGCCGGTCGCCCATGCGGCGGAAAAAGACCTCGTGGTCGCCACCGACACGGCCTTCGTGCCCTTCGAGTTCAAGCAGGACGGCAAGTACACCGGATTCGACATCCAGCTATGGCAGGCCATCGCAAAGCAGGCCGGCCTGAAATATCGCCTGCAGCCCATGGATTTCAACGGCATCATCCCGGGCCTGCAGACGCACAACATCGACGTGGCGCTGGCGGGGATCACCATCCGCCCGGATCGCGCGAAGGTCATCGATTTTTCCGACCCTTACTATGAATCCGGCCTGGCGATCCTGGTCAACAAGGACAGTTCGATCAAGACCGCCAAAGACCTGGAAAACAAGACAGTCGCCGTCAAGATCGGCACCGCCACCGTGGACTACATGAAGGCCAACGTGCCTTCGGCCAAACTCAAGCTCTTCCCCAACATCGACAACGCGTTCCTGGAACTGGCGACCGGCCGGGTCGATGCCGTGGTGCACGATACGCCCAACGTCCAGTACTACGCCAAGACTGCCGGCCAGGGCAAGGTCAAGGTCGTCGGATCCCTGAAGAGCGGCGACTTCTATGGCATCGCCTTCCCGAAGGACAGCAAGCTGGTCCCGGTCGTCAACAAGGCGCTGGCCGACCTGAAGGCCAACGGCACCTACGACACACTCTACGAAACCTGGTTCGGCAAGAAGCCGGATTGACGCTTCCGTCGCCGATAGGGTGATTCTGTGACTTTCGAATGGTCCGCTATCTGGGCGGCTTGGCCAGACCTCATGGCCGGTGCCTGGATGACGATCCAGATCACGGTTCTGGGTCTGGTGGGTGGCACGATCATCGGCGGGCTGGCCGGCGTGGTGGTCACCTATGTGCCCATTCCGGTCACGCGCCGCAACCTGGCCTGGACCGTCCTGGCGCTGGTCGTCGTCTATGCGCTGCTGCGGCTGTCGTCCTGGCTGAGCAGCGGTCCGCTGGCCGGTGTGGCGCCGGAAATTTCCTGGGCAGTGCGGCTGGCGGTGCTGGCGGTCGTCCTGTGGCGTTGTCTGGCCTGGATTCCGGTCGTGCTGTCGATCATCGCCCAGATTTACATCCTGCTGATGCGCGGCACGCCGATCGTCGTGCAGGTGATGTTCATCTACTTCGCCCTGCCGCTGCTCGTCAATCTGCGCATCGACGGCTTTACGGCGGCCATCTTCACGCTGATGATCAATTCCGGCGCCTATATCGCCGAGATCGTGCGCGGCGGCCTGCTGTCGGTCCCCAAGGGCCTCCAGGAAGCCGGTCAGGCCATGGGGCTGCCGTTCTACAAGATCCTGGCGCATATCATCGGCCCGGTGGCGCTGCGGCGCATGATTCCCACGATGGGCAATCAGTGCATCATCAGCCTGAAGGATTCCTCGTTGTTCATTGTCATCGGTGTGGCCGAGCTGACCCGCCAGGGCCAGGAAATCATCGCCGGCAATTTCCGCGCCGTCGAGATCTGGGCGGCGGTCGCGGTAATCTACCTGATCATGACCGGCTTCATCGCGCTGGCGCTCAAATTCATTGAACACAGGACGCGCATCGTATGAGCATCGTCGAGTTCAAGAACGTCACCAAATGTTTTGGCGAGAACGTCGTGCTCGATGGGATCAGTCTATCCATCGATCCCGGCGAGGTCGTGGTCGTCGTCGGTCCTTCCGGGTCGGGCAAATCGACCTTTCTGCGTTGCATCAACGTCCTGGAAACGATCCAGGGCGGTGACATCGTCGTCAACGGACACAGCGTTCACGGCAAGGCCTCGCAGGTTCGCGAATTGCGCCGCGAGGCCGGCATGGTATTTCAGCAGTTCAATTTGTTTCCGCAGCTGACCGCGCTGGAAAATGTCATGTTTGGCCCGCTCCATACCCGGGGGACGTCCAAGGCCCAGGCACGAGAGCAGGCGCAGGAACTGCTGCGCAAGGTCGGCTTGGCCGAACGTGCCGGCCATTATCCCGGACAGCTCTCGGGCGGGCAGCAGCAGCGGGTTGCCATTGCCCGGGCGCTGGCCATCAAGCCAATGCTGATGTTGTTCGACGAGCCCACCTCGGCACTGGATCCCGAATTGCGCCACGAGGTCCTGAGAGTGATGCAGGATGTAGCCGAGGAAGGCATGACCATGATCGTGGTCACGCATGAAATGGAATTCGCCCGCAAGGTCGGCAGCCGGCTGATCTTCATGGATCAGGGCAAGATCGCCGAGGACGGCATCCCCGAAACCCTGCTCAGCCACCCGCCCAGCCAGCGGCTGCGGGATTTCCTTCAGCACGTGTCTTGATTGGGTGTCAGCGCGCGACGGTGGCCCGGACGGTGCGCGTGGCAATGATCTTGTCGGATCCGTCCGCCAGGACCTGGACCGTCACCTGACGCAGGCGATAGGTCTTTGGCAGTTCCGCCTGACCCTGGATGACGATATAGCGCCCCATGTCCAGGCTTTGGGTGCCCAGGTCGACATAGGCCGTGTTGCCGTTGGGGTAGCTGCCGATGCCGATCAGCTTGACGTTGCCCTTCAGGTTGGCGATATCGGTCTGGCCCTTGGCGGGTTCCTGGATCAGCAGCACCTGATAATGCAGGCCGTCCGGATGCACGCTCATGTCGGTGTAGCGGATGCCGGGCGAGGTGCCGCGCGGATCCGGCGGGATGGCGGCGAGCAGGCTGGCGACGCCTGATTCCATGTCGGCGGCGTGTTTGCGCAACTGCTCGACGCGGGTGCTTTCATCCTTTTGCGTTTCCTGGGCCTGTTTCAGATCCTGGTGCAGCGTCTTGGATTCATTGGACAGACGCTGGTTTTCCAGGCTGGCGGTGTTCAGGTCCATGCGCAGCTGCTCGGACTGCTCGACGGTCAGGCGCTGCGGGCCGTAGCTGCGCTGCAGGAACAGCACACCACCGGCACCCAGCACGACGCCGGTGATCAGCAGCAGCAGCCAGCGTGGGATGCCGCGGCTGCGCCGGGTATAGCCATACGGGGTGGGTTTGAAGGTCGGGCGGTTAGGGCCAAAAGACATGACGGAATTCCTGAAGCGGCTAGGAGCATGGTACCGAAACCCATTAGCATAAACGGTTTGCCGCTGCTGTCGCCGGATGGTCTACAGACGGTTGCGAATTGCCAGAACTGGACAGGTCGGGATCAGTGTCCGTGTTCGAGTGTAGCAGCCCGCTTATCACGGGGCTGGGTGTGCGCCGTGCGGGTGGCGCAGCAGCTGGTCCAGCCTGCCCAGGCGCTCGGGCGTGCCGACATCCACCCAGCAGCCCGGGTGGCGCTCGCCGGTCACGGCCTGGTGGGTCATGGCCCGGCGCAGCAGCGGCGCCAGCGGGGCGGCGCGATCTGGATCCGTCCCGGTGAACAGCGACGGGCGGTACAGGCCGATCCCGGCAAAGGTCAGGGTAGGGGCGCCAGGTGGCGGCGGCGTCACGGTGCCGTCCGCCTGCCGTGTGAAATCGCCCTCGGGGTGGTGGGTGGGGTTGTCCACCAGCAGCAGGTGGGCCTGCGTCGTGTCGGCCAGATCCGCAGCCCAGTCATGCGCCCGGGCCGGATCCCAGTCGCACCAGATATCCCCGTTGACGACCAGAAACGGCTGTTCCTGAAAAAAGGGCAGGGCGCGGGCGATCCCGCCGGCTGTCTCCAGGGCGGGCGATTCGGCCGAATAGCGCAGGCGCACGCCCCAGGCGCCGCCGTCGCCCAGCGCTGCCTCGATCCGATCGCCCAGCCAGGCATGATTGATCAGGATGTCGGTGATGCCGGCATGGGCCAGCCGCCGCAGATGCCAGACGATGAGCGGCTGTCCGCCCACCGGCAACAGGGGTTTGGGGCAGTTGTCGGTCAGCGGGCGCATACGCTCGCCGCGCCCTGCGGCCAGGATCATGGCCCGCATCAGAAGGAATACCCCTGACGGGCGGAGACTTGCTCGACCTGGTCCAGCAGGCGCAGCAGCGGGTGAAACACGGTATAGCGCCCCGCGACCTGGCGCACGTAGGTCAGTACCCGGGGCATATGGTCCAGATAGTGATGTTTGCCGTCGCGATGCGACAGGCGGGCGAAGACGCCCAGGATCCGCAGGTTGCGCTGCAGGCCCATCCATTCGTATTCCAGATGGAATTGCGCGAAATCCGCCGGGACGGGCAGGCCCGCGGCGCGGGCATATTCCCAGTAGCGGATGGCCCAGTCCAGCTGCTGCGGTTCGTCCCAGGTGGTGCGGGCGTCCATCACCAGGGATGCGATGTCGTAGCTGAGCGGCCCCTGCAGCGCATCCTGAAAATCGATCACGCCGGGGATGAAGTCGGGCGCGCCTGTGCCGATCATGAGGTTAGGCGAATGGAAATCGCGGTGGACGAAGACCTGTGGCTGGGCGCACGCTTGCCGGGCCAGCAGGGCGAAGATCCGCGTCAGCCTGGTTTGCGTGTCGGCATCCGGCGTGTGTTTGTGGTGGACCTGCAGATACCACTGCGGGAACAGATCCAGTTCCTGCAGCAGCCGGGCCTCGTCGTAGACCGGCAGCCCGTCGGCGGGGCATTGCTGCAGCGCGACCAGGGCCCGCAATGCGCCGCGCATGTGGTGCTGCAGGGCTGTTTCGTCCTGGCCCAGGCCGTCCCGGATGGCCTCGTAGAACGTCTGGTCGCCCAGGTCGCTGAGCAGCAGGAAGCCTTGGGACAGATCCTGCGCGTGGACGACCGGCACGCGCAGGCCGCCGTCGGACAGCCTCTGGGCGATCCGGACGAACGGCCCGCAGTCCTCGTGCGGCGGTGGAGCGTCCATCACGATCAGGGGGCCATCCGCGGTCTGAATACGGAAGTAGCGGCGGAAGCTGGCGTCGCCCGACACGGGGGTCAGCGAGGCGGGGTCCAGGCCCCGCGTGGCGGGCTGCTGGCGCAGCCAGTGATGCAGCGCCTCCAGGCGCGAATCCGGAAGTTCAGTGACGGTCATGAGGGTGATCGGGGGAAATGACAAATGGCTGGTCGCGTACGCAGGGGGCGCGGCTTCTCTATAATACTGGGTCGCTGGTCGGTGTGGTGCGCGGATCGGCGGCTTTCTGTCACCATCCTGTTTTAGGGGACCCCGTCTTCGTGCATTGGATCAGCCGCATCCTCCTCCTGAGCGCCGCCTTGTCCGCGCCGGCGCTGGCTGTCGAACCCCCGGCCAAGGCCGAGGGGTTGCGCATGGTCGACGGTCTGCGTCTGCATCCGCGCCTGAAGGACGACGCCCTGCCGTCGTTTCTGATCGGCGATGACATGAACCGCGAGACGGGGGGGCGTGTGATCCTGCGGGGCAACGCTCAGGTGCGCAGGCTCGATGGCGTGGTGAAGGGCGACCGCATCGATTACGACCAGGCGACGGGCGAGACCGACGTTCGCGGCAACGGGCTGCTGATGCGCGATGGCAATATCGTCGAAGGCCCTCGCCTGCGCTTTAACGTCCACACCAGCCAGGGCGTGGTCGAGGCGCCGCGATTCTGGCTGGGCGCCACGGGCGGCCAGGGCGAGGCCGTGCACGCCGACATCCTCAGCCGGCAGCACGTGCGTCTGAAGGACGTGCATTACACGGGCTGGAATGGGCCGGATCCGGCCTGGTACATCGATGCCAGCCGGGTGGATCTGTATTTTGATGAGCACGAAGGCGCGGCCCGCAACGGGGTCCTGCGCTTCAAGGGCGTTCCCATCCTGTATTCGCCGTACCTGACGTTTCCGTTGGGCCGGGAACGCAAGAGCGGCTTCCTGATACCGACATACGGCACGTCCAGCAACAGCGGCCTGGAAATCACCACGCCGTATTATCTGAATCTGGCCCCGAACTACGATGCCACGCTCTATCCGCGCTTTCTCGGCAAGCGCGGCCTGCTGATGGGAACCGAATTCCGGCACCTGGGGGAATCGTCGCATTCCGAGTTGTTCGGCACCTACATCATGCACGACCGTCAAACCGGGGACGCGCGCTGGCTGTACTCGACGCAGCACACCGAAGATCTGGGCCATGGCGTGCAGCTCTATCTCGATGCGCGCCGGGTTTCGGACGACAATTATTTCCGCGATTTTTCGTCGTTCGGGCTGACCGACGCGGCGATCACCTACATGCCCAGCCAGGCGCTGCTCTCCTGGAGCAATGGCAGTCATTTCAGCGGATCGCTGCAGTTCTATAAATACCAGACTTTGCAGGACAGCACGGGGTCGTTCCTGGCGCCGCCCTACGACAAACTGCCGGAACTGTATTTCCGGGCCCAGCATTATGGCTGGAACGGGTTCGACGTGGTGTCGGACAATTACGCGACGCGTTTCATGGCGCCGATCTATCAGGGGGATGCCTTCCCGACTCTGTCCGGCAAACGCCTGATGCCCAATGGCACTCGCCTGACGTCCTATACCTCGATCTCGCGCCCCTTCGTGACCCCAGGCGCCTACCTGACACCGAAGATCGGCCTGCACATGAGCCAGTACCAGACAGACTGGTTCTATGGCGAAATCCAGGGCCTGCCACCCGAATTGCAGGGGCGCCCGCGCGTGCAGTCACGCGTGCTGCCGATTGCCTCGGTGGATACCGGCCTGACACTGGAACGCGATGCTTCGCTGTTCGGCAACGCGGCGATCCAGACGCTGGAGCCTCGCCTGTATTATCTGTACGTCCCTTACCGCGATCAGTCCGGTCTGCCGGTCTTCGATACCGGGATGGCCACTTTCAGCTATCAGCAGGCCTTCGACGAGAACATCTTCAGCGGTGGCTGGGACCGGATCGCCAATGCCAATCAGCTGACCACCGGGCTGACGACCCGCTGGCTGGATGCGGACACGGGCTTCGAGCGGCTGTCGCTGTCGGCGGCGCAGCGTTTCTATTTCACCGATCAACAGGTCACGCTGCCCAGCCAGACCCCGCGCAAGGCCACGGAATCGGATTATCTGATGGGGGCGAATGCCGCGCTGACCGACCGGTTCTCGGTGTATTTCGACGGCCAGTTCGATCATGACACCCTCAAGCGCAGCCGGCTCAGTTCCGGGGTGCGGTGGAGCCCCAAACGGCTGGCCACCATGTCGCTGTCCTATCGCTACGAGCGCGATCCCAATCTGTATACCGACCCCTATCAGACGCTGCCGCCGGGCACGACGCTGCAGTCGCGCGAGCAAATCAGCGTGACCAGCCAGTGGCCACTGACGCAGCGTTGGTTCGGCGTAGGCCGTTATGATTACTCCCTGACCGAAAAGCGCAGTACCCAGTCCATCGTGGGGCTCGAGTATCGTGGTGATGGCGGCTGGGCTGCCCGGGCCGTGCTGCAGCGCTATGCGGTATCGGCGCAGGTAACCAATACGGCGCTGTTCCTGCAGCTGGAACTCACCGGCCTGGGATCGCTGGGTACCGACCCCATGTCACTGCTGTCTGATCGGATCACGGGTTATCAATCCGTGACTCCTCCCACGCCTGAAAAAACCAATTTCGAGAGGTACGAATGATGTCCGGCTTGCGTCATCCCGCCTATGTGCTTTCCCTGGCCGTGGCGCTGGGCGGCAGCGCGTTGGTACCCGCTCATGCGGCCAAGACGTCCCCCCGCCATGTGGCGCCCGCCTCGCAGGCGGCGCCCACGGAACAGTTCGTGGACGGGATCGCCGCCATCGTCAACAAGCAGGTCATCACGCTGGGGCAGCTGTCTGAAAAGGCCGCCCAGGTCCGCGGTCAGATGCAGCAGCAGCGCATCCCGGTGCCCGAGGATGCCGTGTTGCGGCGTCAGGTGCTGCAGCAGATGATCAACTCGGCCTTGCAGGACCAGGAAGCCCAGAAGGTCGGCATCAAGATATCCGATGCCCAGCTGGATCAGGCCATCGGGTCGGTGGCCCAGCGTAACCGGATCAGCGTCGATCAGCTCAAGCGGGAAGTCCTGGCCAGCGGCCTGAGCTGGGATCAGTACCGGTCGGAACTGCGTTCCCAGGTCCAGGACGATGCCCTGCGCCGGCGCTTCGTCGAGGATCGCATCACGATCAGCGACAGCGACGTGGACGCGTTCCTTCAGTCCCATGCGGACATGCCGGTGGGGCCGGCTGCCGGCGCGCCGGCGCAGCCCGAGGCCGCGCCCGAACCCGCCCCCGTGCCGACGGGACCCGAACTGGTCGAGCTGGCCCAGATCCTGGTTGAAGTCCCCGACTACGCGGCCAGCTCCGTCGTGGCGGAAAAGCGCAAGCAGGCCGAGACGATCCTGCGCAAGCTGAAATCCGGCGGGAATTTCGCCGGGCTGGCGGCGGCGTCGTCGAACGGCCCCCAGGCCCTGCAGGGCGGCGACATGGGGATCCGGCCGCTGAAGGACTGGCCGGATCTGTTCGTGCGCGCGATTTCCGATGTGCCGGCGGGCGGGATCAGCGGCATCATCCAGAGCGGCCGGGGTTTCCACATCCTGAAGGTGGTGCGGCGCGGATACGCGCAGCGGCCCGCCCCGAAAAAGGCATCCGCACCCCAACCGACGCCGACACCCACGCCGGCCAGACAGCCGGCGGCCGCTTCCGGCCCCATGATGGTCACGCAGACGCACGCCCGCCACATCCTGATCAAGACCTCCAAGGTCATGAGTGACGACAAGGCGCGCGGGATTCTCAGCGGCCTGCGCACCCGCATCGAGCACGGCGAATCCTTTGCGGAACTCGCCAAGCGCTATTCCCAGGATGCCTCCGCCCCGCAGGGTGGCGACCTGGGTTGGGTAAATCCCGGGGATACCGTGCCGGCCTTCGAGCAGGCCATGAACGCGCTGCAGCCCGACCAGGTCAGCGAACCCGTCAAATCGCCTTTTGGCTGGCATCTGATCCAGGTCGAAGGCCGCCGCACGAAAAACATGGAACAGGAATTCCGCCGCATGCAGGCGCGCCGCGAACTGATGGAGCGCCGGATCGGCCCTGCCTACGAGGACTGGCTGGATCAACTGCGCAGCCAAGCCTATATCGACAACCGGCTGGAACACACCCGCTCGGGCACGCAATAAGCACGATGGCTCACCAGGCACGCAAACGCTTCGGGCAGCATTTTCTTCACGACGAATCGGTCGTGGATGCCATCGTGCGTGCCATCGACCCCCAGGCCGACGATCTGATGATCGAGATCGGCCCGGGCCTGTCGGCCCTGACAGCACCACTGTTGCACCATCTGAAGCAGCTGACGGCGGTCGAACTGGACCGGGATCTGGCGCGGCGTCTGCGCGCCACCTGGACCGAGGATCGTCTGCGGGTGGTCGAGGCCGACGCGTTGACGGTGGATTTTGCGGCGATCCTGCCCGATCCCGCCGAAACGCGTCTGCGCATCGTCGGCAATCTGCCCTACAACATTTCCACCCCGCTGCTGTTTCATCTGATGCGCTGGGCCGATCAGATCCGGGATCAGCATTTCATGCTGCAGCGTGAAGTCATCGATCGTATGGTGGCGCGGCCGGGCGACAGCCAGTATGGTCGTCTGTCCGTCACGCTGCAGGCGCGCTATCGCATGACGCATCTGTTCGACGTGCCGCCCGCCGCTTTCGACCCGCCTCCCAAGGTCATGTCGGCTATCGTGCGCATGCGTCCGCTGGCAGCGGGGTCGTTTCGTCAGCCCCGCGACCCGGCAGTGTTCGATCAACTGGTGTCGCGGGTGTTCGAGCATCGCCGCAAGATGATACGCGGCAGCCTGGGTGCCTGGACCGATCGTCTGGATTGGGACGTCCTGGGCATCGCACCCACGGCGCGTCCGCAGGAACTGTCGGTCGGGCAGTTCATGGATCTTGCCGATGCGCTGGTGGCGTCCGGGGTGACGGCGCGCTAGCCGTCACTGTGCTGGAGGCGGGCGCCCGTGGTGACGGCGTCCGGACGGCCGATCAATCCTGGCGTCCACCGTGCTGAATGAGTTCGATCTTGTAGCCGTCGGGGTCCTGCACAAAGGCGATGACCGTGGTGCCGTGTTTCATCGGGCCTGCCTCGCGCACGACCAGCCCGCCCCGTGTCTTGATGGTGGCGCAGGTGTCGTAGGCGTCTTCGACCTCGATGGCAATGTGACCATAGCCGTCCCCGATATCGTATTTTTCCGTGTCCCAGTTATGGGTCAGTTCGATGACCGCGCCCTCGGCTTCGTCCTGGTAGCCGACGAAGGCCAGCGTGAAGCGCCCTTCGGGATAGTCCTTGCGACGCAACAGCTTCATGCCCAGGACGTCCGTGTAGAACATCAGGGAACGGTCCAGGTTGCCGACGCGCAGCATGGTGTGAAGTAATCGCATGGTGGGATCCTTGGGTGAGTGATCCATCCATGATACGCAAATACGGCTGCGATCGTCTTGTCCGGCCCCCGGACGGGCGTCAGAACAGCGGCAGAGTCGCCGGGTGATGCCGGGCCAGCGCATCCCGGGCCTGTTTGAAGTCCGGATACAGTCGGTCCACCTCGCGCCAGAAGGCCGGGCT
>JAHRWZ010000043.1 GCA_019104865.1 Castellaniella sp.
ACCCTGGCCAATCAGGAATACGGGATCGACATCCTCAAGGTGCAGGAGATCCGGGGCTACGACAGCCAGACCGTGACGCGCATCGCCAACGTGCCTTCCTTCGTCAAGGGCGTCACCAATCTGCGCGGCGTGATCGTGCCCATCGTCGATCTGCGCCTGAAGTTCAACATGGACAATGTGGAATACACCTCGCAGACCGTGGTGGTGATTCTCAATGTCCGTTCCCGCGTGGTGGGCGTGGTGGTCGACGGCGTGTCCGACGTGCTGATCCTGCAGGCTTCCCAGATCAGCGCGGCGCCGCAGTTCGGCTCGGCGTTTTCCACCGAGCATCTGACGGGTATCGGTACCGTCGGCGAGCGCATGCTCATCCTGGTGGACATCGAAAAACTCATGACCAGCGAGGAAATGGCGCTGGTCGAGGACGCGGTCGCCTGACTGGGCGGCTCTTCTTGGCCCATCCCTCGGCGTATTCCATTCACTGGGTTCAATCTCATGCAATCAGGCGGAAAATCGCTCATCGGCGCCCTCAAAGTCCGCACCAGTCTGATTCTGGTGCTCGTTTTTTTCTTCTTCATGCTGATTTCGGGGGCGCTGCTGGGCGTGGTGTCCCTGAAGATGAACAATGATGCTTTGCGGGAAATCAGCGCCGACGACGAAGCGGTCGGCCTGCTGGATGACTCGATCGACCGCTATCGCACAATCCAGGTGCTGATGGGGCGTACCCTGGGCAGCATCGTCGTCAACAGCGATCTGGCCAACAGCGCCATCCTGTCCGAATGGGCGACGGACAGTAAGTCCGGAGGGACCAGCGGACTCAGCGACAGCTCCCGGGCCTTGATCGCCCAGGTCGAGCAGCGCCTGGGGCAGGCGCGCGAGGCACTCGACCGGTTCCGCGCGACTGCCGAGGAACACATGAACGAGGGCGAGCAGGGGCGTCAGGTCGAGCAGATCATCCGGATCTACGCCCAGTTGCTCGACAAGGAGTTGCCGCCCGTGCTGGCACAGCTCAAGGCTGGCAATATCGAGCAGTACGATGCTTTGCAGTCCGGGAGCGTCGGGCCGGTGGAGCGCCAGTTCGAGCAAGCGGTCCAGGCGCTCAAACAGCACCAGCAGGAACTGACCGACCAGGCGATGGCGGACGAAGCCGCGCACCTGCGCCTGGTGATCCTGATCGTGGGTGTGTCCATGGGGGTGGCGCTGCTGTTTGCCGTGGCGGCCTATCTGTTCCTGCAACGTGTGGTGCTGCGGCCGCTGCGCGAGGCTGGCCGGCATTTCGACCGGATCGCGGCGGGCGACCTTACCGAGGCCATCCAGGTTCCGTCGCGTAATGAGATCGGCGTGCTCTACCTGGCGATGCAGCGCATGCAGGAAAGTCTGGTACGCATGGTGTCCACGGTGCGCAATGGCGTGGGCGAGATCCGTCTGGGTTCCCAGGAAATTTTCGCCGGCAACACGGACCTCAGCAGTCGCACCGAGCAGCAGGCGGCTTCTCTGCAACAGACCGCCGCCAGCATGGAACAGCTGGCCAGCACCGTGCGCCAGAATTCCGACAACGCCGCTCAGGCGGACCAGCTCGCCAAGACGGCGGCGGATGTGGCCCAGCGCGGCGGAACGGCCGTCAGCAGCGTGGCCGAGACCATGGCCGGCATCACCCAGAGCTCGAGCAAGATCGCCGAGATCGTCAGCGTGATCGACGGCATCGCTTTCCAGACCAACATCCTGGCCTTGAACGCCGCGGTTGAAGCCGCGCGCGCAGGCGAACAGGGCAAGGGTTTCGCCGTCGTGGCCGGCGAAGTCCGGTCGCTGGCCCAGCGCAGCTCGCAGGCCGCCAAGGAAATCAAGGGGCTGATCGACGATTCCGTGGTGCGGGTGCGCGAGGGGTCGGAGCGCGTCCAGGATGCAGGCCGGATCATGGGCGAGATCGTCCAGTCGGTGCAGGGCGTCACGGCCATCATGAACGAAATTTCTTCAGCGTCCCGTGAGCAGGCCGACGGCATCAGCCAGATCAATTCGGCCGTCAATGACATGGATCATGTCGTGCAGCAGAACGCCGCCCTGGTTCAGGAGGCGGCCAGCGCCGCCGGCTCCCTGCAGGAGCAGGCAGAGCATCTCAGCGAGGCGGTCGCCGCTTTCCGTCTCCACGAAGGCGGACAGGTGATCGAGGTTCAGGGCGGTCAGCTGGGCTATACTCCGCGCGCCGGCCAACCGGCCCTGGCGTTGGGGCAGGCCTGATTCCGGACCTCCCGTCACGACATCATCATGATCCACGATGCGCCTTCCGCTTCTTATTTCTCGCAGCCGGCCTTGCCCAAGGCCGACGCGGCCGATCTGTCGCGAGCGGTGCAGGTGTTGCACCGGCGGGCGGGCATCATTCTCGGCGATCACAAAAAAGACATGGCCGCCCGCACCTTGGGCCTGCGGGCCCATCACGCCGGCTCGGCAACGGTGCGCGGTTATCTGGACTACCTGGAACAGAATCCGCAGGCCGACGAATGGGACCGCTTCATCAGCGCCTTCACGATCAACCACACGGCTTTTTTCCGCGAGCAGCATCATTTCCGCATCCTGGCCGATTTCGTGCGCACCCGCCGCAAGCCGATCGCCGTCTGGTGCTGCGCCTCGTCCACCGGAGAGGAGCCCTACACCCTGGCCATGACGCTGCACGACGCCTGTGGCCAGTCCGAGGCGGGCATTTCCGTACTGGCCACGGATATCGACACACAGGCCCTTGCCCAGGCTCGCAAGGGTGTCTACACGCTGGACCGCGTCAAGCCCGTGCCACCCGAGTTCCTGCGGCGCTATTTTTTGCGTGGCGCGGGGCGTCAGGCCGGAATGGCCATGGTCAAGCCCATGATCCGCAATATGGTGACCTTCGAGGAATTGAACCTGGTGGCGCCCAGTTGGCCGATGAATCAGAAGTTCGATGCGATCTTCTGCCGCAACACCATGATTTATTTCGACAAGCCGACCCAGACCCGGATTCTGGAACGTTTCGTGCCCCTGCTCAAGCCGGGCGGCCTGATGTTCGCGGGTCACTCTGAAAACTTCACCTATCTGACCAAATCCCTGCGTCTTCAGGGGCAGACGGTTTATTCCGTCGCCTGATCCGGGGAGTTTCGCTGAAAATGGCCGTCAACAAGAAAATCCGCGTACTGTGCGTCGATGATTCCGCCCTGGTGCGCAGTCTGATGACGGAAATCATCAA
>JAHRWZ010000081.1 GCA_019104865.1 Castellaniella sp.
TGAACTGCGCGGTATAGGTGCGGCGTCGGCGACGCGGCTTGCTGACAGGTTCTTGGTGCATACGTGTCCACGATATTTAAGCGGACACGTATGCTCTATCGGATACCGAGGCGGCTCAAGGTGCGTTCACCGGACGGATACAAAACGTCGGCTTTCCTGAGGTTGGTAGCCGGATGATGACCCGAGTATTTACAGGTCAAGATCTCAATCGCGGATGGGTGATGGTGCAAAACGGTGTTTATCGATATGCGGTCGTTCAGCGCGGCCTTATGTGTGTGAGAGTGGTCATGCAGGAGTATCTTGCTGCAGAGGTATCCTGGAGTGGCTAGTATGTTTGACCACGGCGCTCGTGCCGTCGGTTCCATGTATCACTAACGTTGTATCTTAGGCGAATCGGCGTGTTTAGACCACGGCGGAATTGCGCGCAAGTACCCGACGATGCCGATAGGGCTGGTACGGCTTCAAACTAGCTCGACCCTTGGGTCTGTCAGCAATTTCGTGTTTAGGGCATACCATCCGCCTGCGGTTCGCATTCGAAAACGGCGACGGCTAAACACACACTGACCGAACGGCGACGAAAGACAGTCCACTTAGGTTGGCCGTTTATTTCTTAGCCTCACTGAAAGAGCCGGGCATCGCGTGCGCATGAAGCTTCTTCATCCGGGCGCAGAAAGAACAGATCTTGGGGGCTTGGCTCACGGTTGATCACTGCAAGCATGCAGCGGCCTGCCTCGATGGCTTGTGGGTAGGGCAGCATACGCTGGGCGCTCAGCGAGATGCGGGCCTCCTTGGTCTGCTCCGAGAAGAGTTCACCCCACCATCCGGCCGGCGCTTGTGGGCACTCGTCACGCCCCATCGGTTCGCATGAGCGAAAGAGCGCGATTGCAAGCATCGTCGCGCCCCAGGGAATACTCATGCGCGGGGGGCTGGCATGCATGGATTGCGGGGGCACCAAACGGGGGGGCACCCAGCCCACAAACTCTAACGACTCACTCGGTTGTGTCAACATGGGATGACCCTCCGGCAGCGATACTGGTGTTTTGGGATACTCTGCCGGTTCGTCCGGGATAAGCCAGTCGGGCCTTATATGAAGGAGCACAGGGCAGCCCAGCAGCGTCCGAGGGTAGGTGCTCAGGAGATCCTCGAGCATCAGCATGAGGTGATTACGCCCGGGTAACGCCTGGGCTGCCTGAAGAAGCCCATACAAGGAGGCACAGTCGGACTGCGCGAGCCATGGATGGAGGCGTCCATACGCGTCCGCGATTCGTCCCACAAGCAGGGCACTACAGACGCTTTGTGCAATTTCCAGTGGAGATTCCTGCATGAACCAACTCCTTGAATCAGTTTGGTGGAGGATATATTTTGTTGTTGGGCGCTTGGCTGCGGGCAGCCCGGCGGAATACGCCGTTTGGTAGCCAATCCAGCCACGCTCTACCGACGTGCTCGGGGAACTGCATCTGGTGCCAACGGAAGCAGTTGTGCCCCCGTTGGCACCCCGGCGTCTAGCTTTTCCTAAACGGCTAGCTCCAAGACATCAGGGATCAAGTATCGAAGCGGGTTGCCTTGCTTCTCAATGGCGGCCAGCTCCGCCTGCAACTTGATACGATTTCCTACCAGCGTGTCGTGATCACCTTCAACGAGAATTGAAGTCTCCACAGCCCGTAGCTGACGACGTATCGCGTTGGCAGGCATCGCACTGTCGAGTGCCGCTTGCAGGGCTGGTACGGCATCACGCAGTGCAGCAAGCTGCACGAAGATAGGCTCGCCCTCTTTGCTCACAGCCAAAAGATCAAGCCAGCGCCGTTTCGCACGGCGAACTACCGTTCGGGGGGCCTCATTGGGCAGCACAATTTCGTAAATGATGCGTTGCCTCGGGGCAAGACGTACCACGATGGGCATGTAGCTTCGCAGCGTAATGCCGCGTTTCATGACCCATTCGGCACCAGCTGAGTATGGTAGCCAGTGCTCGGATGGACTCATCGATATGATCTCGGCACGTAGCAGTGCATAGCGGAGATTTATCGCAGACGCATTGCCGCGCAGCGCACTTGGCACCTCAGCTGATTCTTCCCCAAGCGTCTCCCCCGTGGGCTGGTACAGGGCCTCCCCACTGTGAACCAGCGGATTCGCATGACTGCGAAGCAGACCGTGGCGCTGTGCCTCTCGAAGCAGGTGCTGCGCGGTGGGTCGATATTCACCGAGCAACTGTGCGGCTTGCGTCACCGTGAGCGCCATCTGGTGTTCTGCCGCCAAGTGGGCCAACCAGAAAGGTTCGGGAAACGATGGAGGTACGCTGTGTAGAAAGCGAGCAGCCGCAGGCGTGAGAACCCGTGAACGTGTAGAAATAATGCGATTAAGATCCGACACCGAACGGTCGGCAGCGATTGACGACATGAACACCTCTTGCGGATGCGCCTGGCGGCGCAGTTAGCGTATGGCAACCGAAGAAATGTGTAAGGCACACTTTCTGATCGCACCAAATTAATGGCGCTACCAGTTCGGCTACCGATCAAATCAAGGCATCTAGTAATGACACCTTGTACCCACGAAAGCGTGGGAGAAACTACGCTGTAATTACTACAGGAAAGGGGTGAGACTACGTTTCAAACACGAATAGTTTTGCGTTTGAGTCGCCAACGGCAGACGCTTGGCCGTTGGTTTACATAGCCATAATTTTCAAGTCGTGCAAACATTTTAGCATGAGTTTGTCATTTTGTCAATATTGTGTTAGGGCTAATCACTAGCCACCCTCTCGGCATGAAGCGCAAACAGCGGCACTGGCCCAATTTGTCGCCGAAAAAAGAAGCGGGCCGCAGATGCGGCCCGCCTGAAGGATTGATTATTACCTGCTCATCTCGAATTCGGCTCGCCACTGTGGGTGTTCAGGAAAGCCCGCATCGCACTGCGCACGGAACTGCAGACCAAGGTGGTTTGCCAGCCGCTGTAGTCCTTGCAATGTGAAGTAATAGAAACTCAGGTCTTGGAAGCCTCCTTCCTCCGCAAAATACGGGCTCGCGCCCACGCTCATCGCGTGTGCAGCCTCAGCCGCCTGCGTATAGTCGAAAACCATCGGGGTGTGGACCTTCGCGACAACGTCTGGCCTGCAAAATAGCTGCGCCCACCACTCGTCTGATATCGCAGGAAAGAGACGGCTTGCAGGGCTCGCATTCCATTCGAAAAGGGCGACTGCCGCCGAGACTTTTCCCCACGGAATGCCGTGTGGCGCCATCCTGGTCAACTGATGCTGTGCCCGAGGATAGATCGTGCTCGCATCAAGCCACCCTAATAGACGCAGGTTGGGTGCAGGATCATCTGCGCCAGGCTCGGCAGTAGGTAGCACGAAGGTCTCCTCCCGTGGCGGATAAGGCTCTGGTAGGAAATTGCCGTTGCGATAGCACCGCGCTGGGTGCACGCACGCAAGAATCGGAGCTGCAACGAGCCGCGTGGCTGATGGTGTGCGGTTCAGGTAACCGCTCAGGCAAGTAGCGAGCGCTGCACGGTCGCTCAATGGGCAACTTTCGAACAGATAGGCGATGCCCATATCGTCGCAAAACTCCGTCTCTATCCTGAGTAGTTCGATCGCCGCACTCGATTTCCCCTCCTTGATTAACGAGACGGCCTCCAAGACCACTGCATCCCAGTAGCTCTGTAACATCATGATTGTGTCCTCGTTCACGCCTGACGCCGGATGCGTCAGCTACTGCGTATAGCAATGCGAGGCAGGAAGGCACCTTAAATTAAATTAAATGCGGGGACACTGCGCCACAGTGATAAGCTGCAGTAGAGAGGAAATGCATACGGGGAACGACGTGTTCGGGATAGTCCTGGTGACGATAGAGGTGGTTCTGATAACTGCGGGGGCGATGTGGATCGCGTCTCGACCCACAGCAGCCGTCGACCGAATCCGGCTGACCCGGCAGGAGTGTACGGTTGCGCGCACCAAGCAACGCCGCCATGTGTCACGCCCCATGAGGCTCACACGCCGAGTCCGGTGGTAGGCGTGCCACGCGCAGCGACAGTTTCGATGGCCAGAAATGCCGGACCCCAGCATGGGGCCCGGCTCAAGAAAAATAAGGCTGACTAAGTATCTCCTCCTGATTTTTCAGCATGCCTATCGGGTCGTCACGGACGCACCCAGGGCAAAGTCCTATGAGGCAACCGCTCACCAAAGCAGGTAGCCGGCACCGCGCACGCGCCAACGCGCACAGGCTTTTTCATCATCACGTCTTCACTCTTTGCGTTCTGTCGCCGCCACGGCTCCACCAGGCTTTCGACCTGGTTTCACTGCTGAGGCAGCTCGCTCATACTCTCGCGGGGTTTTTCGGGGTCGTGACCCCCGCCCCGGCTGGTGCGACCCAGCCGAGCCCAAGACGAGAGCATTTTGCTCCACTTAGACAACTTTTTACGTTCGCAGAGGAACGCCGCTGGCTCACGGCAAGCATCAACACGCCCGGGCTGGATACCGGGATTTCAGGCGGGAGAACCGGGAAAAGTCCCTGCCGTACTCATTGTGTTGTTTCCTAGCTTGTCGCTTCCACCATGTCGCAGGCACTGTAGGCCCTCAACGGCTTCTCTACTTTCCAGGCAGCACCCCTGTGGGGCGCCGTTACAGGTTTAAGCTCTCAGCGCGGCGCGCGGCTCATCGGGCGCTACCCTGAATCACCAGCGCGCTCGCCCGAGGGGTCTGGTGCACTTGCACCATCCTCCCGAGGCACACCTCACGGTGTGCGATTACGCAGCCATCCTGCCTGGCACAGGTCATGCGGTTGCCCGCATCCCCTGGAAGGGACTTGTTCGCGAACGAACTCACCCTTTGATCATGTTGTCAGGGACACTGGGGCATTTGCTCCCCAGGCCCGTTTCGCGTTCGCACCGGCAATTTTTCATGGGATAAAGCGGTGGGATTACTCCGGCCAAAGCCGGGATTACTCCACCGCCTCCCCCTCGCACCCGGCGAGCTCCATTACGAGCACCGGGCGCCACAGAACTAGCCTTCCGGCAGGAAGGTTTGGGGCACAGCCCCAGAGTGTGTGAAGAGGGGTTGGCGCCCCCGCTCCACATGATCGTGATGATGATGCGGGAGAGGTTGGCGCCTCGGTACTGAACTCGTTCCTTCTGTGTGGATGTCCTGCCCTGTATAGCGTTTGTAGTCACCTCGCACGCTGTTTTTTTCGCGCTTTTCCCAGTTCATTTATTCGATGCGAGGTGTCTCTCATCACATGCCGCAGGAAGCTCCTTTTTCTGCGGCTCGGAAACATTCTCGCAAATCGTGTAGGCAAGCCGACTTCTTCTATCCAGCACAGTGGCGCTTTGGCAGTTGCCCGAATCTGGACGAGCGACATCCACGCCAATTCTCAACTAGTGGCCTCCTAATGACAAGGTCAGAGCGACTGAGGAGGTGGCAGCTGCTGAGAGGCTGATAGCCGCACACGTCTTACGCTGGCTTGGCCAAAGGAATATCCGATTACAGGCCCGCGATGGTGCTTCCTTGATCTGAGTCTCTGGCTAAGTTTCTGCCCTGAGCAAATCCAGGACCCGCTGGCGACCATCAGACCCCAGCCCATTCCACGCCAAGATCACTTCGGCCAGCGCGTCGTCTTCGCAATAAAGATAGGCCGCCGGCACATCCAGGGCTCGAGCGAGCTTTGCAGCTACGTCGTGCGGCGGCTCATGAATCCCCGTCTCGTAGCGAGATACCCGAGCACTCGCCGAACCCTCATCCAGCCCAATTGCCACTCCCAGCCGATCCTGCGGGATGTCCGCCCGCAGGCGCGCCGTGCGTAGCCGACGCCCAAAGACTGTAGGAGATTGCTTGGAACTCATCCTACGATATTCGCAGTACGAGTTGGTAAATTCTCTACGTAATTCGTAGAACTAGGCCGCATTACGGCCTGTCCAGCACAAACTGGCTAGGCAATCGAACGGGCAAAATCAACAGAGGCCTCGTGCGCTGCAGCTCAGCGCTGCGGTCCTCCCATATCGCCCTCACCTGCACCCGAGCGCCAAAGCTCTCCTCGCAGTCAACCGGAGTCTTAGATGTATCTGAATGTCAGAAATGTAGCTGTTATCGCGATATGAGCGAATCAGACGTGCAGCAGAAAGCTGGCCTGTTCAATAACTGAGGAACCGACATGCATTTAAGAATTCTTGGCTCCGTCCTGATGACTGTGATCCTGATGCCCGCTGCCCACGCACTAGAAGTCTCCGAGTCTGCCGTCAACACTTATGTCAGCATGAAACTACCTAAGAGTGTCGCCGGCGTGCAGCTACTATCACCCAAGGTGACCTTGCTGGAGGGGCAGGCTAACTTTTGCGCTATTGCACGCCCAAAGCTCTTTCCAAAAGATATTGAATTCTGTTCAGCTCTGACACCGCAATGGCGTCAGGAGACAGCTTCGCTGCTGGGTACGAGCATGTCGTTGTCATCGCTCAACATCCCTGGCGCACAAGAGAAGCAGTTAGCAGCCGCGAAAACGCTTGTGAACAACACCATACTACCTGCCCTTGAGGGCATCACGATTTACCAAGCAGACAATTTCATTGGGCGGCGCGTTTCTTCCGTAAAAGCCAAGCATGGAAAACTTGATGTCGAATTCTGACTGGTACAAGAGTGTAGAAACATGGCTCGCTACTGTCTCTAGCAAAAATCGCCCATTATTTGATGGGCTAAAAACCTCAGATTAAAAATTTCCAGTTGATAGATACGTCATATGAAGAGAATCATTTTTTGCTTACTTTTTATCCCAACAGTATCTTTCGGTGGCTGGTTCGGAGACAGTAAACCGCCTGACGCCCTGACACTAAAGGCAGCAACCGAATCAGCACAGCAAGATGTCGTTCTTGGCACAGAAACTCGCGCCTTTAAGCGAGACAACGGCTGGGTCGACCCAAACTCCGCAAACCGATATTTAGTCCGCTACGCCTACGAGATCGCGTTAACGGACGATATGCCCCAAGTGGTGCTCAATTTGGCCAAAGACACGGAGGCTCAGTTGCAGGAAATTAAGAAAAATCCTGGATTTATGGGCGTAGACAGCTTGAATGCCACTCTGAGTATAAGTAATGCCGCCAGCAATTGGATAAACGGCCAAGAAAAACCCATGGATAGAGTAAATACGTTTCTTTCCAACTGTGCCGAATGCATTGCTTATTGGAACAATGACGGCGGAGAAGAGGAAGCCACGACAAGGCATCGGAATGTTTTTATGGCTAGCTGGTCAACTCTTGAGTCCATGGGGTTTAAAGACAATATGAAAAAGGGGGACGGGGTTCCATGGCACAGCACTATCTCCTTTATGAAGACCGAAAACGGTTGGGAGCGGAACTAAGACACCGATTGATGGTAACTGCGCGGGCGCGGGCGGTTTGATTTTTGCCCGCGCGCCTTAAACAGCTCTTCAGAAGCCCTTCCGCCATTTTTCGATTCAGTCAAAACATCCATAATCAGGACACTATTTTGCACTTATTTCCCAGAATTTTCGCTGTGGTTCTCACCGCCGCCGCTCTTTCTAGCTGTGTGGCCGTCGACGCTGCATTTCTCGTTGGTACGCTGGTTTCACAAGCGGTGCATTTGACTCTTCATGCGGAAGAGGATGTTCCCTACGTGGAAGGCCAACGGGTGTATTACGTCAAACAGGTCCAACAAGTGCCGCTGTGGTCGGACCCCTGCCGCTACGACTCCGTCCTGGTGCAATATCGCCGTGACTGGGACGAGGTCGACGCTTCGGGTAGTGTGCGTAAAGCCGCGCCCGAAAAGTTCGCCGGGTTCGGTGTGATTGTTTACAAAGAGTACTGCCCAGGAAAAGAGCCACGCGACATCCTCAGCACTGGAACCGACTATCGGATGTGGGGCACTGGCCCGGGTGATGACGTCATCCGCAAGGGTGGACGAACTGATGCAATCGACTACGCGAGCAAGAGCGAAGAAAAGCGTGAAAAGTGGATGCCGCAAGTTTTGGCAGTGATCCACGCCGAGGCAGCTACAAATCACGCTGCGCGTGACTTCCTGAAGACGGTGCCTGCAGCCACCATGGCTGCCCTCATGACGGGAAAATTCCCAGAGAAGAAGGCAGCGAGCAGCCCTCCGAGCCCCCCTAAAGCAGACGTCCAATGATCCTAGTCAGATGCAGGAGACAGTGAGCGGTCCTACGAAAGTGAATTGAGTTGAGGTTATTTCATTACTTGAAGCGTTAGTGCTGCTTCGGGAGGCAGAAGACCGGAATAGAACTGTAATGTCAGTGGCCGCGGGTGACGCTTCAGGGAGGGGTATGTCACCTGCGTGCTATACCTGAGCATGAAGATCCTACGCATCCCGCGTTCGCGCACCGCCGGCATGCAGCTGCTGCAGCTTTTCGCTGCAAGCGGCCACGTCTATTGGGTTGCGGGCGTCATCACCCGCGAGAAGCTCGCACGCTTCATACCGAAAATTGTTGCGAGCTTTCCCATCCTGCGTGATACACCGGGACGCGCTTACGATCGCAAACAGCACCGCGCGTCCGTGCACCTGGTCGTGATTCCGTTGGAGGCTGATACGGCCTACTGGGCGCTGGTTTCCTCGCATGGCAAAGGTGGGCTGGCAGACTCACACGCACCCAACCTCGGTGTCGTACGCGACATGCGTCTCAAAGGCCAGCACCTCACGTTTCTTCATTACGAGCTGCTCTACCAGGAAAAGCGCCTGCCCGGATGCGCCGGATCCACCTGGACCTGGCGCATCACCCCGGCGCGCTACCGAGAACTGGAAGCGCAAATCGTGCAGGTCGTCCGTGAGCGCGGTTCCAGCGCCGTCACAGACCTCATCACCATCAACAGCTCGATGCCGTTGTTCAGCGGTGTGCGCGGCCAGGTCATGAAACTCAATGCCGAGGTGCGCAAGCTCGCTCGCAAGCGCAGCAACCTGGTTCTTCCGCCCACACAACTTCCCTACCTGCGTCGGCAGCGGATTTACGACGAAGTGCCGCTCACGCTGCAGAAGTGGCTCACCACGACACCGGGCGGAGCCTAGAAGGCACACCCGCACGGCTGACTGCGGCCCGCATGACTACAGTCGGCATGACTGCGACTGTGGTGACTGCAAAGGCGAGTGACTGGAAGGGTAGTGACTTCCGTCAGTGAGGGCCCCTCGCCGTCCTCACCCCGCTGTCCATTTGTATCGATCGTCGCTCAGGCCAGCCCGTCGCACAAGGGCCTACGGTGCTACGCACGGGGCCTCCCCCGGTCCCTGCGAGCTGCGGCCTCGGCCCCGCCCTTGTGCGACGAGCTTTATGACCTGAGCGTCTGAGCGCCATGGACAGCGAGGTGAGGACAACAACCGTCTTCCGCTCCCCGAGCCAGGAAAGCAGCCGCTGCGATCCCTGGGTCGATTCAGAGCAACTCGGCTGGCCTGCGCCTTCTCGGTAGTCGAGGGGGCGCCACTTCACAGGAGATACATATGTACGAAATCAACCCAACGACCGGCCTCCCGATGGTGGGTGGCATTGGCGGCGTCGATGTGGGTGGCAGCCCTTGGGGTGCTATCAACCCCTGGTCTTCGTCGTATCCGAACGACAACGGTTTCGACTGGTAAGTCGTTGATCGGCGCCTGGCGGTATACCGAGGAGGCTCACTGAGATCCTCTTGATGCGCCAGGCGCATATAAGCCCCGAACTGCAACATGAGCCAGCACGATGTCGGGCGGCATACTCAAAGGCGCGATCCCTTGAACGGCCTGTAGACTACGCTTCGGCGGCCTTCCTCCAATGATCAGGATCTAAGGGGCGCTTACGGCCAGAAGCAGGCGTTTGGTTCGGAAAAATAAATCCGTCCCATTTTTTCAGTGAGAAATGCCGCCACCCTCCATGTCGGTGGTGGATGGCGGCAGTGCCGGCACTTGATGGGATCAGTCGCCCACTAGATCTTCAAAGTGCTCTTCGCAGTAGAAAGTTGAGCCTAAGGCGTGCGCTGCAGGATCTGCGCAGTAATCACAGGGATGGCCATCCAGGTCAGCACTGAACTGGCAGCTCGGACAGCAGCACTCGGCTTCGTCAAATTCTGCGTCAACGAACTCGAAGTCATGCAGCAAAAACTTACAACCACACTGGCTGCAGGTGAAGCCCTCGTCCGCCACTTCTACGCCGTCAAAGTCGTTATCCAGGAAGGATGTCATATCTGGGTCTGCCATTGGATACGCATTTCACGGGCCATTGGGTACCCTTGGGCTTCCGCCTGTTTAAGGAGCTCATAGGCCAGCTCGACATCCTGCTCGACCCCTTGTCCGGTTACCAGACACCGCGCTTGGTTAGTCAGCCCGATTGCTGATCCCATTTGGGCGGCCTTCGAGAAAAGAAGCCAGGCCAGGCGATGATTCGCCGCACCGCACTGACCATTGAATTCGATCGCGCCCAACGCATTGAGTGCATCGCCGTTCCCATGGGCTGCAGACATTTCGAGCCAATACCGTGCTTCAAGCGAGTCAACCGGGATGCCCTCGCCGTTTAGGTACATCAGGCCCAGATTCATTGCAGCGTCGGCATCGCCCGCGTTGGCCGCTATACGGAACAGTCGTCGCGCTTTCACGACATTTCTGCCAACTCCGTTGCCATGCAGGAAGCACAGCCCCAGATTGTAGATGGGCATGACGTGATTGAGCTCACGGGCTGAGCGAGCAGCCATCCGGTACAGGGCAAAGGACTCAGGTGTGGAGGCGCCACCGTTCTGATAGTCGAGGATGGTCGCTACCGTATTGAGGCTGTGATCGTCGCCCAGAGAAGCGGCACGCATCAGCAGGTCGATGGCACGATTCCGGTCTTCGGGCACCCCATTGCCATTGAGGTAGATCATTCCCAGGCAGCCGATCGAAGCGGCGATGCCGCCCTCAGCAGCCAGCTCAAAATGCTGGATAGCGTCGGGGATGCTTTTTGGAAAGTGCTCACCCCCCTCCAGGTACATCCGGCCCAGGTTGTGGTGGGCGGTGAGGACCCCAAGTTCGGCTGCACGCTGGTACAGCTCGGCTGCTTTGGTGAAATCACGGCCCTGGCCTAACCCTTCGCTGTACATCCAGCCAAGGTTGAAGGCGGCCGTAGGATGTCCATTCTCCTGTGCTTCCTGAAGGCGCTGACGGGCCGTGCTGTAGTCTTTCTTCCAAAGGGCTGATAGTCCAGCGTGGAATGAGCGATCCTTCAGCTCGCGTCCTGCGGTGTCATCGGCGATGGAATTATCAGCGTCTCGACGAGTAATCCACTCCGGAGTGAACACATCCCTGCAGAGCCAGAATGGCACTGGCGAACGGCTGCATACCGCCCACTTGCCATCACCCATAGGCTTTATGTACGGTTCAGCGTCGACAAAGCTGTCACGCCACACGCCGTCGATCTCCGTCTTGCTCAGGGTGTGCTTCAGCGCGGCTTGCCAGATCTCAATGCGTTCCGCTGGGCTGAGCTTAAAGGCCGCGGGAAGTGGCCAGCGCCAGATTTCTTCTGGCATCGAGATCCCATACGCCTGCTTTACTGCGAAGCTCAAGCGTTCGAATGCCGCAGCGCCGAAGGGGATAGGGGCGTGTTTGAGCTGATCATTCATGAGCCCATTGCTGGGCCGGTCTGCAAGCGCATGAGACACGAGCTCGCGTACAGCACTGAGGCTGTCATCAAAGTCAGGATAGTGTTGCTTGAGGTACTGCTGAAGGGCTTTAACGAACGAGCTGAACTGATCTTTGTCGATCATGGCTAACTCCGATATCTAATCCCCCCCCCAATATCGAGTTAGAACCATAGCAATATGCGAGCTGCATTGAGCTCAAATGCTGGTGTCACAGAAGGCGATTCGGTAGGGGAGGGATGCCCCGGCTCACCTTAGGCTCTTCGAGCCGCTTAGCCAGAGGCCATACCTTAGAGCAGATCTGCTAGAGAATCAAGGGATAAGACGAGCAGTTGGCTTATTGAATCTTCAAGTGCGTTCTGCGGCGGCTTGCAGACTGCAGGTTCACTGACTCTTGCCGACAAGGGAACTGAGCAAGCGCATCGCAAAGCCTGGTCCGTAGTGACCATGGCGCTGGAAGTGACAACGTCCGCTTTGGGTCGGAAGCTGTCATACGCGAACTTCCTAGTCACAACAGGTAGCCGGTTTCTCCCGTAAAACTTGGCCACATTGCCCTGGATCCAGCACCGGCAAGTGCGCCAGCTGGGCACACCAAAAAAGAGCCCAGAGGAATCCCGAGGGCTCTCCATCCACGCAGGTACAGTGGTAGATCTAAAACTACGCAGTAGCGCTAAGCCGCTGCCCTGGCGGTTTCAGCCCCACGTATCGCTGAGACGAGCTCTGGTGCGCTGGGGTTGTAGTATCGCAGGGCCATCTGCAGGGTCTTCCAGCCGAAGATCTTTGCTAGCGTGGTCGCGGGGACGTGTGGTGCAATCCGGGAAGCTGCCTCATGCCTAAGATCATGAAACCGTAGGTTTTTGATCCCGGCGCGGGAACAGATGCGGACGAAGGCCTTCGTGATGCTGTCAGCCGACGTAAGGGAGAAAACGCTGCCGACCGAGTCGCGCGGTAGCGCCCGCAGGATTTGTTCAGCACGAATGGATAGGGGAATTTCACGACCCGAGCCATTTTTCGAGATATCCAACCGCACAAAATGCTGATCCAGCAGAACACTACTCCACGGCAGGCCGGCCAGCTCGCCGCGCCTCATTCCCGTCTCTATCGCCAAGTTGATGATTGCGTGGACGGTTGGAGAGTATGCACGAGCCGCTGTCATCAATAGCGCCTCTTCATCTGTGGTGAGGCGCCGCTCTCTGCCGGCGCCGATGGCTAGTTCTGTCAGCAGCGGGTCCGTGAGGTGTGAAAGAGAAGGGAGGGACCAACGAGGTTCCGAGAATTTCAGCGCGGCTCGCAGGGACATCACATAGCGCCGGATGCTGTCGTCCGTCAGTCCACGATCTCGTTCCCCATCCAGCCAGTCAAGCAGCAGAGCTGGCGTCAGGTCGCTGAGCAGCCGTGTTGCCAAGGGAGTAGTGTCTGCCTTCCAGGGGTTGAGCCCCGCGCGTGCCTTATCGGCGTTCCTGCTTTTCGTAGCGCCCTGGTCGCAGTACAGCTGGACTACATCGCCTAGGGTTTTGCGCCGGAGGGGTGCGGGGCTGATGTAGGTGTGGCGGGCCATTGCAGCCTCTGTTTCATCTGCCCAGGCTTGCGCCGCTGCTTTTGTTTCGAACGTTTGGCTGTCACGGGGATGGCCCTTAATGCGAACGTCCGCGCGCCACTGATGGGGGCCGCGTTTTGTGATGGATGCCATGTAACCTCTCGAAGTGGCGTAGCCACGACGGCTACAGAGAGGTATAGGCAAGTGCGCCAAAAGTGCGCCAAATAATAAAAGGGACGATGTGGCGATGGGTTCGCCAATCGAAATTATCTTTTATTTTCAAGTGGTTATTGGTGCCGGCTAGAGGAATCGAACCCCCGACCTTCTCATTACAAGTGAGCTGCTCTACCAACTGAGCTAAGCCGGCCAAGGACCGCCATTCTACAGGAACAGCGGGTTCTATTTGACGATCTTCAGGTGCGACGGCTTGGGGCCGTCCGGCGAGTCGTCACCTGAAGATGCAGGTGCCAGGGTCGAGGGTGTGGCGGTCGGCTGGGACTCGTCCCCACCCGGGTAAGGCTGGGATGCCACGACCTCGAACCCCATGCCCGCGCCGGTTTCCCGGGCGTAGATCGCCGAGATGGCCGCGACCGGGATGAACAGATGTTCGACCATACCGTTGAAGCGGGATTCGAACTCGATGTATTCATTGCCCAGCGTCAGGCGGTTGGTGGCCAGGGGGCTGATGTTCAGCGTGATCTGGCCGTCGTGCACGTGCGCGACCGGGACCACGGTGTTGGCATCCACAGTGACCACCAGGTAGGGCGTATAGCCGTTGTCCGTGCACCATTCGTGCAGGGCACGGATCAGATACGGCTTGGTCGAGGTTTCCTGCATATCAGCGACGCATGACCTTTTCGGACGGCGTCAGAGCCTCGATGTAGGCCGGGCGGGAGAACAGGCGCTCGGCGTATTTCTGGATCGGCGCAGCGCTCTTGGGCAGTTCGATGCCGTAATGCGCCAGGCGCCACAGCAGCGGCGCCACAGCCACGTCCAGCATGGAGAACTCTTCGCCCAGCATGAACTTGTTCTTCACGAGCAGGGGCGCCAGCTGGGCCAGGCGGTCACGGATGTTGGCCCGTGCGGTGTCGCGGATTTTTTCATCCCGGATGCTGCGGTTTTCCAGTGTGGAGACGTGGACGAACAGTTCCTTTTCGAAGTTGTACAGGAACAGGCGGGTGCGTGCGCGCATGATCGGGTCCGCCGGCATCAGCTGCGGATGCGGGAAGCGTTCGTCGATGTATTCGTTGATGATGTTCGATTCGTACAGAATCAGGTCCCGTTCGACCAGGATCGGTACCTGGCCGTAAGGGTTCATGACCGCGATGTCTTCCGGCTTGTTGTACAAGTCGATGTCGCGGATCTCGAAATCCATACCTTTCTCGAACAGCACGAAACGGCAGCGTTGCGAAAATGGGCAGGTCGTCCCGGAATAGAGCACCATCATGTCGTGGATTCCAATACAGAAAAAGCGGGGGATGCGCCCCGAGGGGCGCATGATTTATCGGACATGCTTCCAGTAGGCCTTGTTCATGCGGATCGCCACGAACAGGAACAGGAACAGGAACAGCATCACCCAGACGCCGATCTGCTTGCGTTCCAGCTGCCCGGGTTCGGACATCCAGCCCAGGAAATTGCTGATATCGGCGACGTTGCTCTCGAACTGGGAGAAGGTCTTCTGGTCGGCGGAATCGAAGCGCCCGGTCGTGGAAGCCTCGCCAGTGTAGTCGGTCAGGGTTTCGTTCTTGACGGTCGGGAAGCCGGCGGCGTCATAGACCGTGGTCGTGCGTTGCCAGTGCTCGGCGCCCTTGGCGTCGGCGACCTGGTGGACCGTGATGTCCGTGTAGCTGCGGGGGCCTTCGAGTTCCCAGAGCGCGTTAGGCATCGCCACGCTGGGGAATACGACATTGTTCCAGCCGGTCTTTTTCGACGTGTCGCGGTAGAAGCTGCGCAGGTACGTGTAGATGTAGTCTACGCCGGACGGGCCGAAGTTTGTGTTCTTCGCGCGGGCCATCACGGACAGGTCCGGAGGGGCTGCGCCGAACCATTTTTTCGCATCCGCGGGCGTCATGGAGACCGTCATCAGATCGCCGATCTTGTCGCGCGAGAACAGCAGGTTTTTCTTGATCTCGTTTTCGGTCAGGCCCAGGTCCATGAGTTTGTTGTAGCGCATGGAGTTGGCGCTGTGGCAGTTCAGGCAGTAGTTGACGAACAGCTTCGCGCCGTTCTGCAGAGCTGCCAGATCAGTGATGCGGTCCGGGGCGCGGTCCAGGTGCGGCCCGCCTTCCGCGAAGGCGAGCGTGCAGGTCAGGGACAGGGCCAGGGCACCGAGCAGTTTTTTGATCATGATCTTTCCGTAACAGTCAGTCGAGAGGCCTATCAATGAGCGCGGAACGTGACGCGGGTCGGGACCGGCTTGAATGTGCCGAGTCGGCTCCAGACGGGCATCGCCAGGAAGAACGCCAGGTAGATGACCGAGCAGATCTGGCCCAGGGTCGTGAAGGTCGGCGTCACAGGTTGCGTGCCGAGCCAGCCCAGGATCAGGAAATCGGCGATGAAGACCGCGTACAGGAATTTGTGCCACGACGGACGATAGCGGATCGATTTCACGGGGGAATGATCCAGCCACGGCAGGAAGAACAGGATGACGACGGCGCCGCCCATGGACACCACACCCCAGAATTTCGCGTCCAACGTCCTCATCAGGATGGCCACGATGATCAGGATCGCCGGTACGGCCAAGCGCCAGATGCCCGAGAGCTTGCCCTTGACGAACAGTGCCAGGGCGGCGATCACGGCACCGGCCGACAGGACCCAGGTGAAGTCGCTGGTCGTGGCGCGGAGCATCGTGTAGAACGGCGTGAAATACCAGACCGGCGCGATGTGCGGCGGCGTCTTCAGCGGATCGGCCGGGATGAAATTGTTGTATTCCAGGAAGTAGCCGCCCATTTCAGGGCCGAAGAAAATGATCGCGGCAAACACGATCAGGAAGCCCGCCACGCCGACCACGTCATGCACGGAGTAGTAGGGATGGAAGGGGATGCCGTCGACCGGATGGCCGTATTTGTCCTTCGGGCCCTGCTTGATTTCGACGCCGTCGGGGTTGTTCGAGCCCACTTCGTGCAGCGCGATGATGTGCGCCACGACCAGGCCGATCAGCACCAGCGGGATGGCGATCACGTGAAACGAGAAGAAGCGGTTCAGGGTGGCGTCGGACACCACGTAGTCGCCGCGGATCCACAGGGACAGGTCCGGACCGATGAAGGGGATGGCCGAGAACAGGTTCACGATCACCTGGGCGCCCCAGTAGGACATCTGGCCCCAGGGCAGCAGGTAGCCGAAGAAGGCCTCGCCCATCAGCGACAGGAAGATCCCCACGCCGAAGATCCACACCAGTTCGCGGGGCTTGCGGTAGGAACCGTAGAACAGGCCGCGCAGCATGTGCAGGTAGACCACGACGAAGAACATCGAGGCACCCGTGGAGTGCATGTAGCGGATGAACCAGCCGCCGGGCACTTCGCGCATGATGTATTCGACGGATTCAAAGGCAAAGCGCGCGTCGGGTTTGTAGTTCATCACCAGGAAGATCCCGGTGACGACCTGGAGCACCAGCACCAGCAGGGCGAGCGACCCAAAGAAATACCAGAAGTTGAAGTTTTTCGGAGCATAGTATTCGGACATATGCTCTTTGAACATCTTGGTCAGCGGGAAGCGGCGGTCGACCCAGCCCAGCAACCCGGTCGTTTCAACGTTGTTTTCGGCCATGAACGGCTCCTTCAGTCTCGGGGATCGATGAACGGCGTGTTCATCAGGCCTTGTTGGGGTAGGTGTCCACACCGATCACGACGTGCGTGCCGTCGGGTGAAAACGCATAGGGCGGGACTTCGAGATTGTCGGGAGCTGGCTTGTTCTTGAAGACGCGGCCAGCCAGGTCGAACGTGGAACCGTGACAGGGGCACAGCCAGCCGCCCGGCCAGTCATTGGGCAGGCCCGATTGGGCGCCCGTCTGGAAGTGCGCGGTCGGCGAGCAGCCCAGGTGCGTGCAGATGCCGATGCAGATGAAGTATTCGGGTTTGCGTGAACGCCATTCGTTTTCGGCGAAGGCCGGGGTCAGGCCGGGACGCTTGGACAGGGGGTCGGCAAGCTCGCTGTCGTGCTTGGCCAGGTCTTCGAGTTCGGCCTTCGTGCGGTGCACGATCCAGACCGGCTTGCCGCGCCATTCCACCGTCATCATCTGGCCCTCGGGCAGATTCGAGATGTCGGCTTCGACGGGGGCGCCGGCGGCCTTTGCTTTTTCGGAAGGAGCAAACGAGCCGACAAACGGCACGGCCGTGGCGACACCCGCCACGCCACCCAGAGTACAGGCCGAAGCCACCCAAAAACGGCGTGAAGGGTCGGGGGGCAGGTTCGGGTCGACCGCGCCCTGCTCGTCGGACTGTGTCGGATTCTGACTCATTTGTAATCCCTGATAGCCGCCCAGCGGGCGGAGGCGTTTGTCAATAAACTGTCTGTGCGCGGGGATGCCGCAGCCTGGGCGGATTCAGGCATCCACGAAGCTCTTCAACCGCGTATTATAGCGTTACGCCCAGTAGGGTAAACCGGGAAGGGGAGACTCAATATGGCCAGCGCACGGGGTTTCATCAAAGAATTCCAGGAATTTGCCGTCAAGGGCAACATGATGGATCTCGCCATCGGCGTGATCATCGGTGGTGCGTTCGGGAAAATCATCGACTCCATCGTCAACGACCTGGTCATGCCGATCATCAATTTCATCGTCGGCGGCAAAGTCAACTTCGACAACCTCTTCTGGGTCATGCGTCTGCCCGAAAACTACGCCGGTCCAATGACGGCCGCCGACCTGACCAAAGCCGGCGCTGTGGTGTTTTCATGGGGTCATTTCCTGACCGTCTTCGTCAATTTCATTCTGCTGGCCCTGGTCGTGTTCATCCTGGTCAAGATGGTGAACAATGCCCGCCGCCGCTTCGAGGCGCCCCCCGCGCCCGCCGCCGCCCCCGCAACCCCCGAAGACGTCCTGCTGCTGCGCGAAATCCGCGACTCGTTGAAGCGATAAGCGCCGCTGCGTTTCCTGCAATCTGCGTCAATCGGCGCGGTCAGGTGCCTTGGGGGCACTGTTGGAGCTTACTCGTCCACATCCGGCGAAGCCGCCAGGTTGCGACCTGTGCCACCGGGCACCTGGCCGCGCCGATGAGATCCGCCAAAAGAACCCACATCGCAGCCCGCATCAATGAGATCCACCAAAAGAACCCATCAAACCGGATTATCGATATCCACAAAAGTGCAAGGCACCCCGAATTGCGCCTCGATCGCCGCGCCCAGCGCCTGCACCCCATAGCGCTCCGTCGCATGATGCCCCGCGCTAATGTACGCACTACCCGTTTCGCGCGCCAGATGCACCGTCGGTTCCGAAATCTCGCCGCTCACGAAACAATCCGCGCCCGCAGCCAGCGCTGCATCCATCATGCTTTGCGCAGCCCCAGTGCACCACGCCAAACGTCGCACCGGCTGATCCAGCTCGCCGATCACCAGCGGCTTGCGCCCCAGACGCTGAGCCACATCGGTCGACAACTCGCCCACCGTGCAGTCCCAGGCGGGCGCGCCCAGCCAGACCAGATTGTCCGGGCCGCAGCGCGTCGGCGTCCCATCCGGCTGGATCTCCGGAGTCCAGTCCATCACCCGTGCCAATTGCGCATTGTTGCCCCATTCCGGGTGGGCATCCAGCGGCAGATGATAGGCGAACAGATTGATCTCCTGGGCCAGCAGAGCCGACAGGCGGCGGTGTTTCGGGCCGCGGATGCAGGGATTCTCGTTTTTCCAGAACCAGCCGTGATGTACCAGGATCGCATCGGCGCGGCGGGCGATGGCGGCGTCGATCAGGGCCTGGGATGCCGTCACCCCCGTGACGATGTGGCGAATCTCGGTGTGGCCCTCGACTTGCAGGCCATTAGGGCAATAGTCGCGGAACCGTTCGGGTTGCAGCGTGATGTTCAGCCAGTGTTCCAGCTCCTGACGGGAAATCTGTGGTTTCATAACAAGCGTGTCCTTTGCTGATCGGGAAATTCATGCCAATGCGACGATTGTGGCTGATTTTTGCCCAGACCGTGACGGTCTGTCTGGGCGTGCTGTTCTTGGTGTCCACCCTGCGGCCGCAGTGGCTGCCGGGCAATCAACCGCCCGCCGGCAACAGCGTCGCGGGCGGGGCCGCCGGCCCGGGGCTGCCGGTGGTCAGCTACGCTTCGGCGGTCGCCAGGGCAGCGCCGTCGGTCGTCAATGTTTACACGCGCAAGCATGTGGACGTGCCGCTGGTGCCGCTGCCCGCCGATCCTGCGCTGCGGCAGCTGCTGCGCAGCCTGCCGGGTTTCACCCAGCGGCAGAATTCCACCAGCCTGGGGTCGGGCGTGATCGTGCGCGCCGATGGCTATATCCTGACCAATTACCACGTGATCGAATCCGCCGATTCGATCGAGGTCAGCCTGCGGGATAGCCGCCAGGCGGCGGCGCGCATCGTCGGCACCGATCCGGAAAGCGACCTGGCTGTGCTGAAGATCGATCTGGACAAACTGCCCACCATCGTCTTCGATCCGGAACAGTCCGTGCGGGTGGGCGACGTGGTGCTGGCGATCGGCAATCCGTTCGGGGTCGGCCAGACGACCACTCAGGGTATTGTCTCCGCCCTGGGACGTAATCGCCTGGGGATCAATACCTACGAAGACTTCATCCAGACCGACGCAGCCATCAACCCGGGCAATTCGGGTGGCGCGCTGATCGATACGCAGGGGCGCCTGGTGGGGATCAACACCGCTATCTACTCCGAAAGCGGTGGGTCCCTAGGCATCGGCTTTGCGATCCCGTCGGGGCCCGCGCATCAGATCCTGAATCAGATCATCCAGTCCGGCCACGTTCAGCGCGGCTGGCTGGGGCTAGAGCCCCAGGACATCACCCCTGATCTGGCGCAGGCCTTCCACCTGGGCAGCGCGCAGGGCGCGATCGTCGCCCGCGTGCTGCCGCGCGGGCCGGCGGCCCGTGCCGGCGTGCAGGTGGGCGACATCATCCAGTCGCTGGACGGCCAGCCGGTGCGGGATTCCTTCGATCTGCTCAATCGGCTGGCGCCTTTGACGGCAGGCCATGTCGCCCGCCTGAGCGTGATGCGCAGCGGCAAGACCCTGGCGCTGGATGTGACCGTGGGCGTGCGCCCGGCCGCGCAGCGGCCGGCGGGGCATTAGTTTCGCAGCAGCTTCGCCGCCGCGATGGCGAAATACGTCAGGATCCCGTCGCCGCCCGCCCGTTTGAAGGCCAGCAGCGATTCCATCATCACCTTGTCGTGATCCAGCCAGCCGTTGACCGCCGCCGCCTTGATCATCGCGTACTCGCCGCTGACCTGATAGGCGTAGGTCGGCATGCCGAAAGCGTCCTTCACCTCGCGCAGCACATCCAGATACGGCAGGCCGGGCTTGACCATCACCATGTCGGCACCCTCGCGGATGTCCGCGGCGACTTCGCGCAGGGCTTCCAGGCGGTTGGCCGGATCCATCTGGTAGGTGGCCTTGTTCGACGTCCCCAAGTTTGCGGCCGATCCCACCGCGTCGCGGAACGGGCCATAGAAGGCGCTGGCGTATTTCGCCGAATACGCCATGATGCGGGTATGGATGCGCCCGCGCCCGTCCAGCGCCTGGCGCACCGCGCCGATGCGCCCGTCCATCATGTCGCTGGGGGCGACGATATCCACGCCGGCCTCGGCGTGGGTCAGCGCCTGGCGCACCAGCATGGCGACCGTGGGCTCGTTGAGCAGTTGGCCGTCGGCGTCGATCAGGCCGTCCTGCCCGTGGCTGGTGTAGGGGTCCAGCGCCACGTCGGTCAGAACGCCCAGTTCGGGAAAATGCTGCTTCAGCAGCGCCACGGTGCGCGGAATCAGGCCGTCCGGGTTGGCGGCCTCGACGCCGTCCGGGGTTTTCAGCGACGGATCGATGTTCGGGAACAGCGCCAGCACGGGGATGCCCAGCGTCAGGCATTCCTCGGCGGTGCGCAGCAGGGTGTCCGGCGAGTGGCGCACGACGTCGGGCATCGAGTCCACCGCTTCGCGGACATTGCTGCCTTCGCGCACGAAGACCGGGTAGATCAGATCGTCGGTGGTCAGGCGGTTCTCGCGCACCAGGCGGCGGGAAAAGTCGTCGCGCCGGTTGCGGCGCAGCCGGACGGTGGGGAAATCGGTGGAAGGAAGGAATGTGGTCATTTTCAGTTCCTGTGGGTCTTCAGGGCACGACCTGCGGAGAAATCCAGTTCTCGATGTGGGCTGCAGCCTCGTCCAGGCCGATCCGGTGGGTGGCGGAGAAGGGCAGTGCGGCCAGCGTGCCGATCTCGGCGAGATCCTTGCGTACCTGGGCAACAGCCCGTACGCGCTGGCCGTAGGGAAGCTTGTCGGCCTTGGTCAGCAGCGCCAGGGTGGGCAGGCCGCGCAACCCGATCCAGTGCGCCAGGCGCCGGTCCAGGTCAGTGACGCCGCGACGGATGTCGATCAGCAGCACGACACCGGCCAAGCTGGATCGTTCGTGCAGATAGCCGCCCAGGACTTCCGCCCATTCGTCACGAGCGGCGCGGTCGACCGCCGCATAGCCGTAGCCGGGCAGGTCCACCAGAAAGCCCAGCCAGGCATCGGGGGTCATCGGGTCGGGAATCCCGAACAGGTTGATCAGCCGCGTGCGCCCCGGCGTCTTGCTGGAAAAGGCCAGACGCCGCTGATTGGTCAGCACGTTGATGGCCGATGATTTGCCGGAATTGGATCGGCCCGCGAAACAGACTTCGGCGGTGGTGGGGGGCGGAAGCTGGTCCAGGCGGGCGGCTGAAACCGTAAAGCGGGCGCGATGAAGAAGGGACACGTCGGTTTGGAGAGCCGGACCGGCATGGAAGGATACCGGACGAGGGCTGAAAAATGAGGGCCAATGCCTATTGTATAATCTTCGCTTGTATTTGTTACGCCGACCCTCCTGCGCCTGGGCCAGTCTGTGTCGGCGTCTGATTGGCCGCGCCGTCCGGCGCCCGTACCCGAATCACAATCGAGGACTTCATGAAGCGTGCGCTTTCCAGTATGTTCATGGCCGGCAGCCTGGTGCTTGCCGGCGCCCTGCCTGGTTTGGCCCACGCCCAGAGTGCCACCGCGGTACCGGACGCCAAGGCTGGCGAACAGCTCTTCGCCAATGGCGACATGTCGCGCGGCGTGCTGGCCTGTGTCACCTGTCACGGGGCGGGGGGCAACAGCACCATTCCCGCCAATCCCAACCTGGCCGCCATGCCGCACGAATACATCGCCAAACAGCTGCACGATTTCGTGGCCCAGGGCGATAAAAAGGCCGTGCGCACCGGCCCGGGTGGCGCGCCGTCCATCATGGCTACCATCGCTCCGTCGCTGACGCCCCAGGACATCCAGAACGTCGCCCTGTACCTTTCGCAGCAAAAGCTCGACTGGAACGCGGCGGGCACGGCCAAGCACGAAAAAACTCTCGATCGCGGCCAGCAGATCTGGCGTGCGGGCATCGCCGATCGGCAGGTCCCCGCCTGTGCGGCCTGCCACTCGGCCAATGGTGCCGGTCTGCCGGGCGAATTTCCGCGCCTGGCCGGCCAGCATCCAGAATACATCATGGAACAACTGAAACTCTTCCGCTCGGGCGATCGGGCCAATGCCATCATGGGTGACATCGTCAACCGGATGACCGACCCGGATCTGGCGGCCGTAGCTGATTACGCTGCGGGCTTGCGCTGATATTGCCCCGGGGCTTCCGGGCTGCGCGCAGATGCGGCCGGATGCCTGCGCCAGATTGGCGTAATCCGGGCAATTCCCGGTTGTGCTCAGGGTCTTGGGAGGGGCTCTTCGTACAGCTGGTGTATGGTTGAACTTTAAAATACAAGGGGAGACACGCGCTGGCGCGTCTCCCTTTTTTCTTGAATCGGGCTGCCGTGATGTCTTCTTCCAGTTCCCGTGTGCGTGGCGCGGAAATCATCGAACTGCTGGGTTCGATGCGTTTTGCCATCAGTTTGCTGGTGTTCATCTGTGTCGCCAGCCTGATCGGGACCGTGCTGCCGCAGAATCAGGCGACCAACACCTATATCGATCAGTTCGGCCCCTTCTGGTTCACGGTCTTCGACCAGTTTTCGATCTGGCACATCTACAACAGCCCGTGGTTTCTGCTGATCATGGCTTTTTTGGTGGTGTCCACGACGCTGTGCGTGATGCGCAACGCCCCCAAGATGCTGCGCGACATGCGGTCCTTTCGCGAATACGTGCGTGGATCCAGCCTGCGCGCCTTCCACCATAAGGTCGAGGTGGATAGTGGCCTGACACCCGATCAGGCCGTGGGGCAGGTTGGGGCGCTGCTGCGCGCCCGGGGTTTTCGCTACCGCGTCCGCCAGGACGGCGACAGCCGGATGGTGGCGGCCAAAAAAGGCGCGGCCAACCGCCTCGGGTACATCTTCGCGCACGTGGCCATCGTCGTCATCTGCCTGGGCGGGCTGCTCGACAGCGAACTGCCCGTGCGCCTGCAGACCTGGCTGTTCGACAAGCAACCCATTATCGGCAATATGTTGATTTCGGATGTGCCGGAATCCGGCCGCCTGTCGGCGCGCAACCCCAGCTTCCGCGCCAATATGCTGGTGCCTGACGGAAAACAGAGCAGCATGGGCATCGTGTCCGCCGGCCAGGGGGTGTTGCTGCAGCCCCTGCCGTTCTCGATCCGCCTGAAGAAGTTCTACGTCAAATACTACGACACCGGCATGCCCAGCGACTTCCGCAGCGACGTGGTCGTGACCGATCTGGCCACCGGAAAATCCTTCGACCGCACGATCCAGGTCAACGAGCCCCTGCACTACAAGGGCATCACGGTCTATCAGTCCAGCTTCGATGACGGCGGCAGCACCGTGAAACTGAAAGCCTGGCCGCTGAATGGCGCCAGCACGCAGCCCCAGGACGTCTCCGGCACGATCGGGCGCGAAGAGCGGTTATCCGCCGGTCTGGGGGGCCAGACGGTGGACTTCACGGGCTTGCGGGTCATCAACGTCGAGAACATGAGCACGGGTGGTGATCCGCAGCCGTCCAATCTGATCAAGGACGTCGCCGCCGTCACCGGCAGCGCGGCGCGGCCGCGCAACGACAACCTGCGCAACGTCGGGCCCAGCGTCCAGTACCGCCTGGTCGGGGCCGATGGCCAGGCGCACGAATTCACCCAGTACATGCTGCCGGTGAAGATCGACGACTTCCCGATGTTCCTGATGGGCATGCGCAGCACCTCGGCCGAGCCCTACCGTTATCTGCGTATTCCAGCCGACGGACAGGGCACGATCCAGGAATTCATGCAGCTGCGCGCGGCCCTGGCCGATCCCGCCCTGCGCGAAGAAGCCGCCCATCGTTTCGCCGACCACAATGCGCCGGAAGGCGAACAGCGCGAACTCATGTTCCAGGCGGCCCAGGGCGCCCTGCGCACGTTCTCGCAGAAGGGTTTCAATGGCATCATCGACTCGGCCCCCGCCGATCAACGGGAAAAGATCCTGAATTTCGCCGTTCCGATGATTCAGCTCAGTCTGCAGGAACTGCGTACCCTGATGCGCGAACGGCAGCATCTGCCGGCCTTGCCGGTGGATGGCCCGAGGGCTGAACATGAACAGCAGTGGTTGCGGCTGAGCGTGCTTGCGCTGGCCTCGCTGCCGGATTATCCGGCGCCGGTCGCGCTGCAGCTGTCGGGCTTCGATCAGGTCCAGGCCAGCGTGTTCCAGGTGGCGCGCAGCCCGGGCAAGACCATCGTCTATATCGGTTGCCTCCTGCTGGTGTTGGGGGTATTTTCAATGTTCTACATCCGCGAACGCCGCGTCTGGGTCTGGATCCGGCCCGGCGATACCGGGGGCAGCAGCTGGCTGGCCGCCATGACCACACAGCGGCGCGGCCTGGATTTCAATCACGAATTTGAACGGCTGCGCGATGCCCTGCGCCGCCTCGGAGGAGCCCGCCATGACGACTGATACCCTGACGCATGAATCTCCCGGCCTGTGGCCTCGGGACATGAATACCAGCGGGGACCGCCGGGGCCAGCGCGGACGGCCCGACTGGACGGACTTCGGCTTTTTCCTGCTGCTTGCCGTGGGGGCCGGGCATGTGCTGACCGATTACGGCCAGTTCATGGACTATTACGAAAAGCTGATCCTGATCGGGGCGGTGGGCGTATTCAGCTGGCTGGGCTGGCTGTGGCGGCCCATGCGTACCCTGATGATCGCCAGTGGCCTGACGGCCCTGCTGGCCGTCTGGCTGTACAGCCCCAGCGGCGCTCTGCTGCAGGGCGACCTGTCGCGGGCCGAATCGAACTTCCTGCTGAAATACCTGCTGTCCTCGCAGTCGGCCATCTTGTGGATGTGCGCGCTGTTCGTGCTGGCCACGATCTGTTACTGGATCGGCTTCGCCAGCCGGACGGCGGCCTGGCTGGGCACGGTGCTGACCTGGTCGGCCGTCTATGCCGGCCTGACCGGTCTGCTGGTGCGCTGGCGCGAAGGCCATCTGCTGGGGCCGGACATCGGCCACATCCCAGTCAGCAACCTGTACGAAGTCTTCGTGCTGATGTCGCTCATCACCGCCCTGTTCTACCTGTACTACGAACGCCGCTACGCCACGCGGGCGCTGGGTGGTTTCGTGCTGCTGGTCATCAGTTCGCTGGTGGTGTTCCTGCTGTGGTATTCATTCTCACGCGATGCCTATCAGATCCAGCCCCTGGTGCCGGCCCTCAAAAGCTGGTGGATGAAGCTGCACGTGCCGGCCAATTTCATCGGCTACGGCACCTTCAGTCTGGCGGCCATGGTGGGCTTCGCCTATCTGGTGAAGTCCCACGGCGAGACGCGCAACTGGAAGCCGTTGATCCCGGTCTTCGCGCTGGGCGCCGTGCTGTGCGCCGAACCGTTCGTGTTCGGTTCGCGTGAATTGTCCGCCACCTGGATGCTGTATTTCGGTATCGGCGCCCTGATCGTCGGTGCGATCCTGGCGTTTCGAGCACCGATCGCCCAGCGTCTGCCGTCACTGGAAACGCTCGACGACATCATGTACCGGGCGATTGCCGTCGGTTTCGCCTTCTTTACGGTCGCCACGATCCTGGGCGCGCTGTGGGCGGCCGATGCCTGGGGCACCTACTGGCAATGGGACCCGAAGGAAACCTGGGCGTTGATCGTCTGGCTGAATTACGCCGCCTGGCTGCACATGCGCCTGATGAAGGGGCTGCGCGGCTCGATGGCCGCCTATTGGGCGCTCAGCGGTCTGCTGGTCACCAGCTTCGCCTTCCTGGGTGTGAACATGTTCTTGTCCGGCCTGCATTCCTACGGCGAACTCTGATCGTTTCAGGCGGGGATGCTGCGCCCGCTGATCTCTTCGACGTAGGCCCGCGCCGCCGGGTTGGCGATCAGCGGCAGGATGTTGTCGTGGGCCAGGATCTCGGCGGGCTGGCGCGCCGCCGAGATCACGAACCCCTGGACGTAGTCCACGCCCATTTCCGCCAGGGTGCGCAGGGTGGCGACGTCCTCGACCCATTCGGCGATGCACTCCATGCCCAGGTTGTGGGCCAGATCCACGATGCTGTTGACGATGGCGATATTGGCCTCGCTGCCAAGCATGTCGCGGATCAGGGTGCCGTCGATCTTGATCGTGTCGGCGGGTAGTTCCTTCAGGTAGGAAAACGAGGTGTAGCCGGCGCCGAAGTCGTCCAGCGCCACGCGGGCCCCCATGCGCTGCAGGCGCCGCATGAACTGCCGCGTGCGTTCCAGGTCCTGCAGGGCGACACCTTCGGTGATCTCGACGCACAGACGGCGGGTGAACTGGGGCTGCTGGTTCAGGATGCCGAACAGCGTGTCGATGAAGTGGTCGTCGTTCAGCGACACGCCGCTGAGGTTGACGTTGACCTGCTGCGTCCGGCCGAGTTTCCGGTCGTTCTGGGCCATCCAGTCCAGGGTTGTCGAGAACACCCATTTGTCGATCATCGTGATCATGCCGGTGTCTTCGGCCGCCTGGATGATCTTGTAGGTCTGCAGCGGGTGATCGCCGTGGCTGTGGACCCGTAGCAGCGCTTCGAAATTGAGCGTCTGCAACGGATGGCGCAGCGACATGATGGGCTGCATTTCCAGATGGATGTCCTCGGGGGACGTGCCCTGTTCCAGCTGTTCGAAGACCCGCAGTTCATTGATGTGGTCGAACAGTTCGTGGGCGTTTTCTTCGTACAGGACGATGTCCTGGTGCTGCTTGCGGGCGTCGCGGCAGGCGCGGCTGGCGGCGGCAATGGCGTCCTTCGGACGCATGCGGGCGTCCAGGTCGATCAAGCCCATGGCGCTCTTGATCTGGAAAGAGCGGTTGCTGACGTGAAATGGCGTGGCGTTCAGGGTCTCGACGATGTCCTGGCCGATGCGCCGCGCCTCGCGTGCGCGCACCCGCGGAAACAGGATGATGAATTCGTCGCTGCCGATGCGGCCCAGTTGCTGCTGCTCCGTCAGCGCGTATTTCAGGCGGTCGCAGGCCAGTTGCAGCAGCTGGTCGCCTGCGGAGTGTCCGAACAGGTCGTTGACGCGTTTGAGGTGGTCCAGGCTGAGGTACGCCAGCGCGCACGGAGTGCCGGATTGTTGCAGATCGTCGATCGAAGACTGGGTGGCGTCTTCGATTCCGTGCCGGTTCAGGGTGTTCGTCAGGGGATCGTGGTCGGTCGTCAGCCGCAGATTGCGGAGGGTTTCCGAGCGGGCGCCGACGTCTTGCAGCGAGCCCTCGATCCTGCTGCCCACCAGGGTGGCGCGCAGCAGAAAGCTGCGTGTCGTCGGCTGTAGCGGGCTGGGCAGCAGTTGGATTTCCGTGTCCCGGCCCTGTTCCGTCGCCAGTGAGACGGCCGCCCAGTCCACGTCCGGGAAGAAATCCTTCCAGTTGAGACTGGGGGTGTCCGGCTCGTCGCTGATCAGCAGCATCCCGCGCGCATTCGGATTCAGATGTTCGAAATGGCGGGTGGCACCCAGCGTGAACATGCCCAGTGGGGACAGAGAGTCGTGGGCGATGAGTTCGTTGCGCTGCCGCAGGTCGATCTGCCGATTTTCGCGGATGCGGTTGGCCGTGGCCAGGGCGATCAGCAGATTGCAACCCAGGAAGATGACGGTGCCCGGCCAGCCGCTGATCAACGACCGGTGATCCAGTCCGATCAGGATCAGGCCGGCGAGCAGCACGCCGACCGCGAAACAGACGCCGATCGTGTGCCAGAACAAAGCGCGCGTGGTGGAACGGAACAGGGCGTGGATCAGGATGGTGGCTACCAGCGCCGTGCCCAGCCAGGCCGCCAGGAACGACGCCGTCTGAAACATGTCGTAGGACGGAAGGAAGATCGGCGCCAGCAACAGCACCGAGCCTGTCAGGCCGATGATTCGCAGCCGGCCCAGAATCCGCGGGCCGAGGCTCTGGCGAAACAGACAGGTAAACAGCATCCAGGTCGTGGTGAATGACAGCGGCAGCGTCAGCTTGCGTGACCAGACCAGATTGTCGGGCGACAGCAGGTGGCCGAGCCAGAGATGGTCCCAGTTCAACGCCCAGGCGCCCAGGCGCAGGTTGCACAGGATCCAGCAGGTCAGCACGATGTAGAGTTGTTCGCGGGTCGTCAGTGCAATGACCCCGAGGAAGGCCGCCAGCATCAGCAGGCCGCCTTCCAGCAGGCCCAGGGTGCGTGTGGCGTGCGACTGGGACAAGGCGAGCGCCTGAGGGTCCCATTGCTCGACTGCCAGAGTACCCGGGAATGCCAGGTCCAGCCGGCACAGGATTTGATCCGCCTTGGCGGAGCCCGGCACCGACGCCGCATAGCCGAGCACGCCCGGCTGGAAATCCTGTTCAGTCAGCAGCCGAGGGTTCTGGCTGTCGAATCGCCAGCAACCCGGGGCCAGGCTTTGATTGGCTGACAGCAGCAGCGCCGTCGGAGATCCCGGGCGTTCTTTGGGGGCCAGGTCGGCCAGCAGCCACACCGGGCCTTCAGCGGCGCGACTGGACAGCCGGGTGGGGCGTTGCAGGATCAACCCCAGGGCGTCGTGGGGATCCTGGACGGTGGTTGTGGGCAGGAATCGCGTCGACAGCGGCTGCCCGGTATTGGTGGCGAAATAGGCGGGAAAGAACCAGGCGGTGGTCAGCAGAGCCAGGCAGATCAGCAGCGGAGCCAGGAAAATCGCGAGGGAAGAAAGATTCCCTGTCGCGCGGACAGAGAGCGATGGATCGAGGTGGGCTGTTGAATCCTGTTGTGGTGGCATGAAACGGCTGGAAGGAAACAGGGCGCTTCGGCGGATCCGGGCGATGTTGCGCTTACTATACGCTTTACGACAAGACGTGCCCGGATTTTACCCTGTCTCGATGTCACCTGCCGTCGGCTGTTTTGGGGATGCGTTCCTGGGCGAACAGTTCCTGGATCGATTCCCGGGGGCGGATTATCCAGGCATTCTGGCCGTCGACCAGCACTTCCGCCGCGCAGGGGCGCGTGTTGTAGTGGCTGGCCATGGAAAACCCGTAGGCGCCGGCGGACTGGATCGCCAGCAGATCGCCCTGTTCCAGGGGCAATTTTCGGTCACGCGCCAGCCAGTCGCCGCTTTCGCAGATCGGACCTACGATGTCGTAGGTTTCCTGCGGGATCCCGGCTCTGGGTTGCACGGGTACCACACCGTGCCAGGCCTCGTACAGCGCCGGGCGCATCAGATCGTTCATCGCCGCGTCCACAATGGCGAAATTGCGAGCCTCGGTGCATTTCAGGTATTCCACCCGCGTCAGCAGGATGCCGGCGTTCCCCACCAGAGAGCGGCCGGGTTCCAGGATCACCTGCAGATAGTGCAGGCCACGCTGATGCAGTGCCGCGAAGACCGGATTCAGCAGCTCGGCCGGGTCGGGCGGGGTCTCGTCGGTGTAGCGGATGCCCAGGCCGCCTCCCAGGTCCAGGTGGCGCAGCGTGATGCCGTCGGCGGCCAGCGCGTCGATCAGGTCCAGCAGCTTGTCCAGCGCATCCAGATAAGGGCTGATCTGCGTGATCTGGGAACCGATGTGGCAGTCTACGCCCACGATCTCCAGCCCCGGGTGCTGGCGCGCCTGGCGGTACAGGGCCGGCGCCTCGCGGATGTCGACGCCGAACTTGTTTTCCTTCAGGCCTGTTGAAATGTAGGGGTGGGTCTTGGCATCGACGTCCGGGTTCACGCGCAGGGACACAGGCGCGCGCACGCCCATTTCCTGGGCGATGTCCGCCAGGCGTTCCAGTTCGGCGGCCGACTCGACGTTGAAGCACTTGATCCCCGCGGTCAGTGCCTGGCGTAGTTCCCAGCCCTGTTTGCCGACGCCCGAAAACACGACGCGATTCGGGTTGGCCCCGGCGGCCAGGACGCGGGCCAGTTCGCCGCCGGACACGATGTCGAAGCCCGCGCCCAGGCGCTGGAATTCGTGCAGCACGGCCAGGTTCGAATTGGCCTTGACGCCATAGCAGACCAGCGCGTTGCGCCCGGCGATGGCGTGCTCGTAGCGGTGCCAGGCTTCGTGCAGCGCCGCGCGGGAATAGACGTACAGCGGGGTGCCGTGGCGATCCGCCAGTTCGGGCAGGGGGATGTCTTCGGCATGCAGGATACCGTCCCGGATCGGGAAGTGGGGGGTAGCGGTCATGAGCAGGTCACGGGTGCGCGGCCGGCGTGGCGACGGGCGCGACGGTCGGCGGTGCGGTCAGGGTGGCGTCGGCAGGGGGCGGGGCGGGCGCCTTGAGCGGGCCTTTCATGCCGCAGCCCCCCAGGAGGAACATCAGGCCTGTCGCGGCCAGGATCAGAGTCGGACGTGTCAGCGGGATTCTTGTCATCAGAACGGCACTCGCACGGGTTGCGGGGTTGCGGCATTGCTGTCTGGCTGACTGCTGCTGCGCAGCTGATCCAGGAGCGCCCCGATGCCGTCCGGCCGGGCTGGCGCCGTGCCGGGCGCGGGGTCGCCGGGCGCTGGCAGGCCGACGCGGGCAATCGCCACGCCGGGTGGGTATTCCGAGAAATAGAAGTCGCCGTCGGTGCGTGCCAGACCGCTGGGCATGGGCCCGGGCGGAATCTGGGGCTGGCCAGCCAGCGCGACGCGCATGTAGCTGGCCCAGATCGGCAGGGCGGCCCCGCCGCCGGTCTCGCCCTGGCCCATCGATTTGGGCTGGTCGAAGCCCATCCAGGCCACAGCGACCAGCTTTGGCGTGAATCCAGCGAACCAGGCGTCCTGCGAGTCGTTCGTGGTGCCGGTCTTGCCGCCGATGTCGTCGCGTTTCAGTTCGCGATGCGCCCGGGCCCCGGTGCCCACGGTCGCGACGCCGCGCAGCATGTCATCCATGACATAGGCCGTGCGCGGGTCGATCACGCGTGCCAGGGTGTCGCCGGCGACCGTCGGTCGGGCGCGCATGATGATCTTGCCGCTGCCGTCGGTGACGTGGTCGATCAGGTAGGGCGGCACCCGGTAGCCGTTATTGGCGAACACCGCGTAGCCGCCGGCCAGTTGCAGCGGCGTGACGCTGCCGGCGCCCAGGGCCAGCGGCAGCACCGCCGGCTGACGCGAACGGTCGAAGCCAAAGCGTGTGATGTAGTCCTGCACATATTTGGGGCCGACCGCCTGCATGATGCGGATGGACACCATGTTCTTCGATTTGTACAGACCCTGCCGCATGGTCAGCATGGGTTCGTAGGATCGACCGTAGTTCTTCGGGTTCCAGGCCTTCGATCCGGTCTGTTCGGCCGTCAGGGAGAAGGGCTCGTCGGAGATCTGGGTGGCCGGTGTCAGGCCGCGTTCCAGCGCCGAGGCATAGATGAAGGGTTTGAACGACGAACCCGGCTGACGCCAGGCCTGCGTGACGCGGTTGAACTTGCCCTCGTCGAAATCGAAACCGCCCACCATGGCCACGACGCCGCCGTCCTGGGCGCGCAGCGACACCAGGGCCGCCTGGATGCTGGGCTTGTTCAGCAGTTCCCAGTAGTCTTCGAATTTGTGGATGTAGACCACCGCCCCGCGCTGGATGCGCACGGATTCCTTGGCGTTGGGCACCAGGCCGCGGGCGACCACGCGCAAGGCGCGCTTGTCGGTGATGTCGACGATGTCGGTGGGGCTGCGGGCGACCTTGATGGCGGTCGGGCTGGCCGACAGCACGACCCCGGTCAAGAGATCGCCGTTATCGGGGTATTTTTCCTGGACGGAATCCAGGATGTCGTTGAACGCCTCGGGCTGGTTTTCGATGCCGGCGGGCAGGTCGATGGTGTCCTCGGGGCCTGGGTAGGGGGCGCGGCGCGTGTAGTCCAGCACCCCGGCGCGCAGGGACTGGTAGGCCGCTTCCTGGTCCTTGGAGTCGATCGTGGTGTAGATGTTGAAGCCACGCGAATAGATGTCGTCCTGGTACACCCCGTACAGCAGCTGCCGGGCCAGTTCGGCGGGGTATTCGCCATGCACCGCGTAGCGCCCGGAGGGCGTGCCGGCAGCGGATTTGACGACGATGGGCTGGGCTGCGGCCTGCTGGTATTCGGCGTCGGTCAGGTAGCCCAGGGCGCGCATGCGGCCCAGCACGTAGCCCTGACGGTCTTTTGCGCGCTGGAAGTTGGAGATCGGGTTGAAGCGCGACGGGGCCTTGGGGATGCCCGCCAGCATGGCGGCTTCGGCCGGGGTGATGTCAGCCAGCTGCTTGCCGAAATAAGTGCGGCTGGCGGCGGCGAACCCATAGGCCCGGTGCCCCAGGAAGATCTGGTTCATGTACAGATCCAGGATCTGGTCCTTGGTCAGGGTGGCCTCGATCTTGAAGGTCAGCAGCAGTTCATAGAACTTCCGGGTGTAGGTCTTTTCCGAGGACAGGTAGAAATTGCGGGCGACCTGCATCGTGATGGTGCTGGCGCCCTGCGTCTTGGACATGTGCACCACGTTGGCGATCGCCGCGCGCAGCACCCCGGTCCAGTCGATGCCGCCGTGCTGATAGAAACGGTCGTCCTCGGCCGCCAGGATGGCGGACTTCATGATGTCCGGGATTTCGTTGAAGCGCAGCACGTTGCGGCGTTCCTCGCCGAATTCGCCGATCAGCACGTTGTCGGCGGTGTAGATGCGCAGCGGCACGCGCGGCCGGTAATCGGTCATTGCGTGCAGGTCGGGAAGATTGGGCCAGGCCAGCGCGAGGGCCAACGACAGCAGCAGGGCGCTGCACGCGCCCAAGCCGGCGAGGAGGACGAATGCCTTCAGAACCAGGCGCGTGAGCCAGGACCGGGCAGGCGCCTTTGGCTTGGAGGGAGTGGTGGTGGTTCTCATCAGGGGCGATTGTAAGCCCTGGCTGGAGCAGGCCAGATGGCAAAGACGGAGTCTGTGTAACCGGATGCTGCGTTGCGGCGATGCCGGGCGGAACACGGATTGGGCCAATGCGATAATACACGCAAACGAACTGTCCCTGAGCTGTCATGTCGATGGAATCCGCCCCCGCCGCAAGCGAAATTTTCCCGGATGCGTCCGGGGACCGGGCCGTGCCGATTTTCCTGGTGGGCATGATGGGTGTGGGCAAGACCACGATCGGCCGCCAGCTGGCCAGTCATCTGGGTCGTGAATTCGTCGATCTGGATCACGCCATCGAGGCGCGTTGCGGCGTGCGGGTGGCCACGATTTTCGACATCGAGGGCGAAGCCGGGTTCCGCCGCCGCGAAACCGCCCTGCTGGACGAATATTCCCGCTGCCAGGGGCTGGTGCTGGCCACGGGGGGCGGCGCCGTGCTGGCCGAGGATAACCGCCGCATGCTGCGGGAACGCGGCTTTGTGGTGTATTTGCGCGCCGAGGTCGACGAACTCTACCGGCGTGTGGCGCGGGATCGCAACCGCCCGCTGCTGCGCACCCAGGACCCGCGTCAGCGCATCGCCGACCTGCTCGCGCAGCGTGAACCCCTGTACGCAAGCGTCGCCCACGTGACGCTGGATACCGCCGATCAGCCCATCGCCCAGGTCCTGCGCAGCCTTTTACCTTTGCTGCCGGTCCGTCAACCTCAGTAGGATTTCATGCACAGCGTTCACGTCGACACCCCTGGCGGGCACTACCCTATCCACATTGGTCGCGGGCGGCTGGACACGCTGGCCGACAGCATTCCGGCCGATGCCACGTCTGTGGCGGTCGTCACCAACACCACGGTGGCGGGCCTGTATGGCGATCGCGTCCGGGCGGCGCTGGCGGCCACCGGCAAGGCCGTCCACTGGGTCGAGCTGCCCGACGGCGAACAATACAAAACCTGGGATTCGCTGAACCGGATTTTCGATGCCCTGCTGGGCGCGGCGCTGGATCGCAAATCGGTGCTGGTGGCGCTGGGCGGTGGTGTGGTCGGGGACATCTGCGGGTTCGCCGCCGCCTGCTACATGCGCGGCGTGCGTTTCATGCAGGTGCCCACCACCTTGCTGGCGCAGGTCGATTCCTCGGTGGGCGGCAAAACCGCCATCAATCATCCGCTGGGCAAGAACATGATCGGCGCCTTCTACCAGCCGCAAGCGGTGGAGATCGACCCGCAGGTGCTGGCCACGCTGCCGGCGCGGGAAATCTCCGCCGGCCTGGCCGAGGTCATCAAATACGGCATGATCGCCGACGCCGATTTCTTCGCCTGGTGCGAAACCCACGCGCAGGCGCTGCGCGCCCTGGATGCCGATGCGATCGAACACGCCGTGCGCCGTTCCTGCGAACTGAAGGCCTGGGTGGTCTCCCAGGACGAACGCGAATCCGGGCTGCGGGCCATCCTGAACTTCGGACACACATTCGGCCATGCGATCGAATCCGGGCTGGGCTATGGCCACTGGCTGCACGGCGAGGCCGTTGGCTGCGGCATGGTGCTGGCGGCCGAACTGTCCGTTCGGGTCAGCGGCCTGGATCGCGCCGTGGCCGACCGCATCCGTGCCTTGGTCGAGGCCATCGGCTGCCCGACGCAGGCCCCGGATCTCGGCGCCGGCCGCTGGTTCGACCTGATGCGGGTGGACAAGAAAAACGAAGGCCACCGGATCCGCTACGTGCTGCTGTCGGAACTGGGCGGCGCCCGCCTGCAGGCGGTGGACGATGACCGGGTGCGCCCGGTCCTGCCGGGCGGGGGCGGGGTCTGACCATGGCAGCGCTGGCCCCGTACGCCTGCCACCCCGAATCCACGCGCGGGCGCCGGCACCCAGAGCCACCGCCCCAGGGGCGCAGCGACTTCCAGCGCGACCGCGACCGCATCATTCACTGCTCGGCATTCCGGCGCCTGGAATACAAGACACAGGTCTTCCTGAACCACGAGGGCGATCTGTTTCGCACGCGGTTGACCCACAGCATCGAGGTCGCCCAGATCGCCCGCACCCTGGCCCGCAATCTGGGCGCGCACGAAGACCTGATCGAGGCCATCTCGTTGGCACACGACCTGGGGCACACGCCGTTCGGCCATGCCGGCCAGGATGAACTGAACGCCTGCCTGCGGGAATTCGTGCCGGATGCCGGCGGCTTCGAACACAACCTGCAGAGCCTGCGGGTGGTGGACGAACTGGAAGAACGCTACGCCGCCTTCGATGGCCTGAATCTGTGCTTCGAAACCCGCGAGGGCATCCTGAAGCACTGCTCGCGCAGCCATGCGCGGCAACTGGGGCCTGTCGCGGCGCGTTTCCTGGACGGCACCCAGCCGTCGCTGGAAGCGCAGCTCACCAATCTGGCCGACGAGATCGCCTACAACAACCATGACATCGACGACGGCCTGCGTTCTGGCCTGATCACGGTGCCGCAGCTGCTGCATCTGGATATCTTCGCCGCGCATCACGACCAGGTGCGCCGCCGCTATCCGGACGTCGAATCCAAACGTCTGGTGTCCGAGGTCATCCGCGCCATGATCAACACCCTGGTACAGGATCTGACGCGCACCACGGCCGACAATATCGCCCGGCTGCAGCCCCGGTCGGCCGACGAAGTCCGTGCAGGCCCGCCGCTGGCGGCGTTTTCCGATGCGATGCGCGCCCAGGCCGATGATCTGAAGCAGTTCCTGCTGAAGAACCTGTACCGGCATTATCAGGTGATGCGCATGACGGGCAAGGCGCGGCGAATCGTTCGCGAACTGTTCCAGGCTTTCGTGGCCGATCCGCGCCTGCTGGCCGACGAATACCGCCGCGAAGACCCGATTGCCCAGGCGCGGGCGATCACGGATTACATCGCCGGCATGACGGACCGTTATGCGGTCCGGGAACACCGGGCTATCTACCGGATGGAATAGGCGCCGGCGGCCAACACCGTCTTCAGCCATTGCCCGGTGTGGCTTTCCGGCGTCGCTGCGATCGTTTCCGGCGTGCCCTGCGCCACGATTCGCCCGCCGCCGGCCCCGCCCTCGGGGCCCAGGTCCACGACCCAGTCGGCCGTCTTGATCACGTCCAGATTGTGTTCGATCACCAGCACCGTGCTGCCGGCGTCCACCAGTTGCCGCAGCACATCGAGCAGCACCGAGATGTCGTGGAAATGCAGGCCCGTCGTCGGTTCGTCCAGCACGTACAGGGTGCGTTCCGACCCGCGCCGCGACAATTCCTGGGACAGCTTGATGCGCTGGGCCTCGCCGCCTGACAGGGTGGTCGCGCTCGGGCCCAGGCGGATGTAGGACAGGCCAACGTCCATCAGGGTCTGCAGTTTGCGTGCCACGGTCGGCACGGCCTGGAACAGGTCCAGCGCCTGCGTCACCGTCAGGTCCAGGATGTCGCTGATGGTGTGGCCGCGATAGTGGATGTCCAGTGTTTCGCGGTTGTAGCGTTTGCCCTCGCAGACTTCGCAGGGCACGTACATGTCGGGCAGGAAGTGCATTTCCACGCGTACCATGCCGTCGCCCTGGCAGGCCTCGCAGCGTCCGCCCTTGACGTTGAAGGAAAAGCGCCCCGCGTCGTAACCGCGCAGGCGCGCCTCCGGCACGCCCGCGAACAGTTCGCGGATCGGCGTGAACAGCCCCGTATAAGTCGCCGGATTGCTGCGCGGCGTGCGGCCGATGGGGTTCTGGTCGATGCTGATGATTTTTTCGAAGTGCTCCAGGCCTTCCAGACGGTCGAAGGGCGCGGGCGCGGTCTGCGCCCGATGCAGCCGCTGGGCCAGGGCCGCGACCAGCGTGTCGTTGATGAGCGTCGATTTGCCCGACCCCGAGACGCCCGTCACACAGGTCAGGCGCCCCACCGGAATCGCCAGGTCCACCGACTGCAGGTTATGGCCGCGGCAGCCCAGCACCCGCAGCCAGGGCTGATCCGGGTCATCCTGCGGGACGGGCCGGCGCGTCGGCACCGCGATACGCTGCGTGCCGGCCAGGTACTGGCCGGTCAGGGACTGCGGCTGGGCGGCAATTTCCTGCGGCGTACCTTGGGCCACCACGCAGCCGCCCTGTTCGCCGGCGCCCGGCCCCATGTCCAGTACGTGGTCGGCGGCGCGGATCATGTCCTCGTCGTGCTCGACCACGATGACGCTGTTGCCCAGGTCGCGCAGCTGCCGCAGCGTATCGATCAGACGCCGGTTGTCGCGCTGGTGCAGGCCGATCGACGGCTCGTCGAGCACGTACATGACCCCCGTCAGGCCGGATCCGATCTGGCTGGCCAGGCGGATGCGCTGGGCCTCGCCGCCCGACAGCGTGTCGGCGCCGCGATCCAGCGACAGATAACCCAGGCCGACGTTGTCCAGGAAATCCAGACGGGCACGGATTTCGTGCACGATGCGCTCGGCGACCTCGCGCCGCGCGCCGCCGATGACCGATTCCTGAAACCAGCGCCGGCAGTCGGCCAGCGACAGGGCCTCGATCTCGTAGATGGCGCGCCCGCGCCGCTGTCCCGGCCCGGGGTCGTCGCCGATCAGCACATGGCGCGCCTCGGTGCACAGGCGCGCACCCTGGCATTCCGGACAGGTGGTGGTGTGGCGCAGCCGGCTCAGCTCTTCCCGGACGGCATGGGAGTGCGTCTCGCGCCAGCGTCGTTCCAGATTCGGGATCACGCCTTCGAATGCATGGTGGCGGATGGACGGAATGCCGCCCTCGCCCAGATACTGGAAGGCGATTTCCTCGGTACCAGAACCGTACAGCAGGCGGTCGCGCACCGACGGATCCAGATCCTGGAAGGGGGTGTCCAGGCTGAAGTGATCGTGTTGCGCCAGGCTGGCCATCATGGCGTAGCTGAAGGCATTGCGGCGGTCCCAGCCGTGGATGGCGCCCGCCGCCAGGCTGAGTTCGGGGAAGGCCGCCACGCGCGCCGGATCGAAGGATTCCACCTGCCCCAGGCCATTGCAGGTGGGGCAGGCGCCCGTCGGGTTGTTGAAGCTGAACAGGCGCGGTTCCAGGTCGCCCATGCCGCGCGCGCAGACGGGGCATGCATAGGCGGCGGACAAGGCCCATTCCTGCTGCGTGTCCAGATCCAGCACCAGGGCGCGTCCCTGGGCCAGATCCAGCGCTGTTTCGAAACTTTCGGCCAGCCGCTGGCGGCTGTCGGGCCGCGCGCGCAGGCGGTCCACTACGACATCCAGGTCCCAGGCGCCGCCGGGCTGGGGCAGGGGGGGGCCACCGTCGATGCTGTGGATGACCCCATCGATGCGTGCGCGCACGAAGCCCAGAGCCTGCAGCCGGCGGCATTCGGCGGCCAGATCGTCCTGGCGCGCGCGCGCCAGCGGCGCCAGGATCGCCAGACGGCTGCCTTCGGGCAGGCCCAGCACCTGATCCACCATCTGGCTGACGCTTTGCGCCTGCAGGGGCAGGTCGTGGTCCGGGCAATAGGGCGTGCCGATGCGTGCGTACAGCAGGCGCAGGTAGTCATGGATCTCTGTCACCGTGCCAACCGTGGATCGCGGGTTGTGGCCGGCGGTCTTCTGTTCGATGGCAATGGCCGGCGACAGACCCGTGATCACGTCCACGTCGGGCTTGTCCATCATCTGCAGGAACTGCCGCGCGTAGGCCGACAGGCTTTCGACATAGCGGCGCTGGCCCTCGGCATACAGCGTATCGAAGGCCAGGGACGATTTTCCCGAACCGGACAGGCCCGTGATGACCACGAGCTGACGGCTCGGCAGATCGACCGAAATGTTTTTCAGGTTGTGGGTGCGTGCGCCGCGGATGCAGATGGCGTCCATGCCGGTAGGGGAGTTCAGGTTCTTCAAAGGCCAACTTGCTACTATAACGCGCAGACCCCCTATATTCTGTCCTTTATGGCCCGTTCCGCACCTTCCTCTGCTCCCGCCCTCAAACTGACCGACCTCGAACGGCGCAGCAGCATCGCGCTGGCCTCTCTGTTTGCGGCCCGCATGCTGGGCCTGTTCCTGCTGACCCCGATCTTCGCCGTGGCGGCCCGCACACTGATCGGGGGCAACGACCCGGTCCGGGTCGGTCTGGCGCTGGGTGCCTATGGCCTGACGCAGGCGGTCATGCAGATTCCGCTGGGCATGGCCTCGGACCGCTATGGCCGCCGGCCGATCATCGTCTTCGGCATGCTGCTCTTCGTTATCGGCGGGGTCGTCTGCGCCCTGACCGACAGTGTCGATTGGGTGACGGTCGGGCGCGTGATCCAGGGGCTGGGCGCCGTGTCGGCGGCCATCACCGCCTGGATCGCCGACGCCACCCGGCCCGAGGTGCGCACCCGGGCCATGGCCATGGTGGGTGGGTCCATCGGCATTTCCTTCGCCTTGTCGCTGGTGCTGTCGCCCCTGCTGGTGGGCGAATTCGGCCTGTCGGGCCTGTTCTGGGCCATCAGCCTGCTGGGTTTCGTCTGCCTGCTGATCGCCATGTTCTTCGTGCCGGACGTCCCCAAATCCGAAGCCGACATCGTCCAGGCCACGCCGCGCGACGTGCTGGGCCACCGCGACCTGCTGCGCCTGAATTTCGGCGTGTTCTGCCTGCATTTCATCCTGATGGCGCTGTTCATGGTGGCCCCGGGGCTGCTGGGGCGCCTGGGCGGCTTCGATTCGGGCAGCCTGTGGCAGGTCTATCTGCCGGTCATCCTGGCGTCCTTCGTGCTGATGGTGCCGGCCGTTTTCTACACAGAAACCCGCAAGGTGCACAAACCCGCGCTGGAATGGGCCGTGCTGGGGCTGGCTGTGGTGCTGGGGGCGCTACCCTGGCTGATGAATTCCTTCACGCTGGTGGTCGTGGCCCTGATTGGCTTTTTCGTCTGCTTCAATATCCTGGAAGCCCTGCAGCCGTCGCTGGTGTCGCGGGTGGCGCCGCCCGCCTACAAGGGCCTGGCCCTGGGTTTCTACAACACCGCGCAGTCGCTGGGGGTGTTCGCCGGCGGCGTGCTGGGCGGCGTCCTGGTACGCACCAGCGGCCCGTCCATGGTCTTCTGGGTCAGCGCCATGCTGGCCGTGGTCTGGCTGTATACCGCGCGGGGATTCAAGGAAATCCGCACGGGACACTGACACTTGGCCAGCCGCCTCAGGGGGTTCCCAGATCCTGCTCCACCGCATGACAGGCCACCAGACGGCCAGCCTGCATCTTCAGCTGGGGCATCGTTGCGCGGCAGACCGGCATCACGCGTGGGCAGCGGCTGCTGAACGGGCAGCCGGGCGGCGGGTTCAGGGGGCTGGGCAGTTCACCCGAAATGCGGATGCGCTCGCCGTGTCCTGTGGGGTTCAGCCTAGGGGTGGCCGACAACAGCGCCTGGGTGTAGGGGTGCAGCGGATGGCCGAAGATCGCCGCCTTGCCGCCGTGTTCGACCACCCGGCCCAGGTACATCACCATGACTTCGTCGGCCAGGTGTTCCACCACCGATAGGTCGTGGGAAATAAAGACGTAGGACAGGCCCAGGTCGCGCTGCAGATCCTTCATCAGGTTCAGCACCTGCGCCCGCACGGATACGTCCAGGGCCGATACGGCCTCGTCGGCCACCAGGATTTCGGGTTCCAGCATCAGGCCGCGCGCGATGGCAATGCGCTGGCGCTGGCCGCCGGAAAACATATGCGGGTAGCGGCTGTAGTGTTCCGGCCGCAGACCGACGCGTTCCATCATGGATTGCCCTCGCGCCCGACGCTGGGCAGCGTCCATGGTGGTGTTGATGAGCAGCGGTTCTTCCAGGATGGCGCTGATGCGCTTGCGCGGATTCAGCGAAGCGTACGGGTTCTGGAAGATGATCTGGATCTTCCGGCGGCGCAGGCGGGTCAGCTCGGCGCTGGTGTGCGAGACGTCCTGGCCGCGATAGAGCAACTGGCCGGCGGTGGGCGGCTCGATCATGGTCAACACTCGCGCCAGCGTCGATTTGCCGCAACCCGATTCGCCGACCACGGCCAGCGTCTTGCCCGCCTGCAGTGAAAAGGACACGCCATCCAGCGCCTTGACGGATCGTTTCGGCTTCAGGAAACCGGTCTCGACCGGATAGTGGCGTTTCAGTTCGATGGCCTGCAGGACGACGCTGTCGCTGTCCGCAGCCGATGAAGACGAGGTGTTCATGCGGAAATCTCGATGGGCAGCCCGGTCGGCAGGCCCTGATCGTTCAGTGGGGTGTGGCACTTCACCTGGCGGCCTTCGGGCCCGGTCAGCATGGGTTCCACGGTGCGGCAATGTTCGGCGGCATAGGGGCAGCGGGGACTGAGCAGGCAACCCTGCGGTCGGTCGTAGCGCCCCGGCACCATGCCGGGCAGCGACATCAAGCGGTCCGCGTTCTTGGAAAATTCCGGCAGGGCCCGCAGCAGCGCCTGGGTGTAGGGGTGGCGCGGCCGCTTGAAGATATCGGCCGCCGGGCCGGATTCGACGATTTGCCCGGCGTACATCACCAGGATGCGGTCGGCCGCCTGGGCGACCAGCGCCAGATCGTGGGTGATCAGCACCAGCCCCAGGCCTTGCTGTCGCTGCAGCGACAGCAGCAGGTCCATGATTTGCGCCTGGATGGTGACGTCCAGCGCCGTGGTGGGCTCGTCGGCGATCAGCAGGCGGGGGTTGCAGGCAATCGCCATGGCGATCATCACCCGCTGGCTCATGCCGCCCGACAGCTGGTGCGGGTAGGCCTTCAGGCGCGAGGCCGGATCGGGGATGCCGACCTGTTCCAGCAGTTCCAGTACACGGGCCCGCAGCGCGCGGCGCGATCCGCCCTGGTGCGCCCGCAAGGCCTCGGCAATCTGATATTCCACCGTATAACAGGGATTCAGGCTGGTCATGGGGTCCTGGAAGATCATGGAGACCTTGGACCCGACGATGGCGCGGCGTTTCCTGTCCGGCAGGGACAGCAGATCCTGGCCCTCGAAACGCAGGGCGTCGGCCCGCACCCGGCCGGGAAAATCGATCAGGCCCATCAGCGCCAGGGAACTGACCGATTTTCCCGAGCCCGATTCGCCCACCAGGCCGACGACCTCGCCGGCGTTGACGTGATAGCTGATGTCGTCGACGGCCTTGAACGGCGCCGATTCGTCGCCGAAATGCACGGACAGATTGCGAACTTCCAGCATGGCCCGATCCTCAGACTTTCAGGCGCGGATCCAGCGCGTCGCGCAGCCCGTCACCCATCAGATTGAATGCCAGCACCGCCAGCAAAATGGCCAGGCCGGGAAACGTCACGATCCACCAGGCGCTTTGGGCGAACTGCAGCACGTTGGCCAGCATGGTGCCCCATTCCGGGGTCGGTGGTTGGGCGCCCATGCCCAGAAACCCCAGGGCGGCCATATCCAGGATGGCGTTGGAAAAGCCCAGCGAGGCCTGCACGATCAGCGGCGCGACGCAGTTGGGCAGGATGTTGATGAACATCTGCCGCCAGGCGCCCGCGCCCACCACGCGCGAAGCGATCACGTAGTCGCGGGTCATTTCGCGCAGCACGGCGGCGCGGCTCAGGCGCACGTAGTGCGGCAGGGCCACGAAACTGAGCGCCAGGGACGCATTGACGATGGACGGCCCGAAGATCGCCACCAGCACCAGGGCCAGCAACAAGCTGGGTAGCGCCAGCATGATGTCGACCAGGCGCATGATGGTGATGTCCACCACGCCGCCGCTATAGCCGGCGATCACGCCGAAGAAAATTCCCAGCACCAGCGACACGCTGACCACCAGGAAGCCCACCAGCAGCGACAGCCGCGCGCCGTAAATCAGGCGCGACAGGATGTCGCGGCCCACGTCGTCGGTGCCCAGGATGAAGCGCCAGCTACCGTCCGCATGCCAGACGGGTGGCTGCAGCAGATGTTCGCGGAATTGCGCCGCCGGATCGTGCGGTGCGACCAGGTTGGCCGCGATGGCGATGAACAACATCAGCAGGATGTAGCACAGCCCGATCAGCGCACCGCGATTGCGGGAAAAATCCTGCCAGAAGGATTTGAGCGGCCCCGGAGGAGCCGGCATGGCAGTCGTCGTCAATTCGGTCATTTGCGCCCCCGCTGCTGACGGATGCGCGGGTCGGCCAGGCCGTACAAAATGTCCACGCACATGTTCACCAGAATGATCAGGGTGGCCACGATCAGCACGCCGCCCTGTACGACCGGGTAGTCGCGTTGTTCCAGCCCGTGGATCAGCCAGCGGCCAACTCCCGGCCAGGAAAAGATGGTTTCGGTCAGGATGGCTCCGACCATCAGCACCCCCACCTGCAGGCCGATGACGGTGATGACCGGCAGCAGCGCGTTGCGCAGGGCATGCACGATCACCACCCGCAGCCGCGACAGGCCTTTGGCCCGGGCTGTGCGGATGTAGTCTTCATTCAGCACTTCCAGCATCGACGAACGCGTCATCCGCACGATCACCGCCAGCGGAATGGTGCCCAGCACGAAGGCAGGCAGCAGGATGTGATGCAGGGCGTCCCAGAAGTCGCCGGCTTCGCCGAACAGCAGCGTGTCGATCAGCATGAATCCGGTCAGCGGGTTGCTGGGGTCAAGAAACAGCGACTCGCTGATACGCCCGGACACCGGCATCAGGTTCCACTGCACCGACACCAGCATGATCAGCATCAGGCCCCACCAGAACACCGGCATGGAATAGCCGGTCAGGGCAGCCGTGATCGACATGTGATCGAACCAGGAACCGCGCTTGACGGCCGCCAGCACGCCCACCGGGATGCCGATCAGCAAGGCGATGAACATGGCGATGATGCTCAGTTCCAGCGTCGCCTGGAAGCGCGGCACGAATTCCGACCAGATGGCTTCGCGGGTCGTCAGGGATGTGCCCAGGTCGCCGTGCAGCACGTTCCAGATGTAGTGGAAATACTGCGTCATCAAGGGCTGGTCCAGGCCCAGCTGCGTCATCATGGCGGCATGCTGTTCGGGGGATAGGCCCCGTTCTCCGGACATGATCAGCACGGGGTCGCCGGGGATCAGGTGGATGAAGGCAAACGTCAGCAGGGTAATGCCGACGAACGTCGGGATTGCCAGCCCGACTCGTTTGAGTATGAAAGAAAGCATGATGCGGAAAGCGCGCTAATATCCTGCCGGTTGCCCAGGCCTCACCAGGCCGGTCCAGTTGCCGAAATATCGCAAACGGGGCGCTGGCGTGAAGGGCGGGGGATTCGGTCCGCCCGTCCCCGGCGCAGGGAGCCGGAGACGGGACACTAGAGCTTATTGGCCGAGACTGACGTGGTCGAAGATGTGCCTGCCCACGGGGGATACGGTGTAACCCTTCACGTTCTTGCGCAGCGGTTCGAACACTGTGGAGTGCGCAATCATGACGGCGGGCGCCTGTTCATGCATGATGACCTGGGCCTGCTTGTACAGTTCGACGCGCTTGGCATGGTCGGACGTGGTGCGGGCCGGCTGGATCAGGTCCTCGAAGGGCTGATAGCACCAGCGGGAATAGTTCGAACCGTTCTTGGCCGCCGCGCAACTGAACAGCGTCGCCAGGAAGTTGTCCGGGTCGCCGTTGTCGCCCGTCCAGCCGATCAGCATGGTCTGGTGCTCGCCGGCCTTGGAGCGCTTCAGGTATTCGCCCCATTCGTACGTGACGATCTTGGCCTTGACGCCGATCTTGGCCCAGTCGGCCTGGATCATCTCGGCCATGCGCCGCGCATTCGGGTTGTAGGGACGCTGCACCGGCATGGCCCACAGATCGGTCTCGAAACCGTCCGGGTAGCCGGCCTCGGCCAGCAGGGCCTTGGCCTTGGCCACATCATGCGGCCAGTCCTGGACCGCATCGTTGTAACCCCACATCGTCGGCGGCAGCAGGTTCTTGGCGGGCTGTCCCGCGCCCTGGAACACGGCGGCGATGATGGCGGGCTTGTCGATCGCCATGGACAGGGCCTGGCGCACGCGCACATCGGTGTAGGGTTTCTTTTCGGTGTTGAAGGACAGGTAGCCGACGTTCAGGCCGGCCTGCTCCAGCAACTGGACTTCCTTGTTCTGGAGCATCGAATCCAGGTCGGCCGGGTTCGGGTACGGCATGGACTGGCACTCGTTCTTCTGCAGTTTGGCATAGCGCACCGAGGCATCGGGCGTGATGGCGAACACCAGGCGGTCGACCTTGGGCTGGTCGCCCCAGTAGGCCTTGAACGCCTTATAGAGGATGCGCGCGTCCTTCTGGTAAGTGACGAATTCGAAGGGCCCGGTGCCGATGGGATCGGTATCGACCTTGGCCGGTGTGCCGGCCTTCATCATGGCGTCGGCGTATTCGGCCGACTGGATCGAGGCGAAATCCATGCCCAGATTGGCGATGAACGGAGCCTCGGGGCGGTTCAGGACGAAGCGGACGGTATGATCGTCGACTTTTTCGATGCGGTCGATGAGCTTGCCCATGCCCATGCCGTCGAAGTACTGGTAGGAACCGTTCGAAACCTTGTGGTAGGGATGGTCGGCGTTCTTCTGGCGCAGGAACGAGAACAGCACATCGTCGGCATTGAAGTCGCGCGTCGGCTTGAAGTGCTTGCCGGAATGGAACTTCACGCCCTTGCGCAGGTGAAAGGTGTAAATCTTGCCGTCCTCGCTGACGTCCCAGGACTCGGCCAGGCCCGGCACGATCTCGGTGGTGCCGGCCTTGAATTCGACCAGGCGGTCGAAGATCGGGTGGGTCGCGTCGTTGGTCGTGCCCGCCGTGAAGAATGCCGCGTTGAAGCCCTCGGGAGAGCCTTCGGAACAGTAGACGTAGGTCGTTGTGGCGGCCTGCGCGCTTGCCATGGCCATGGACACCAGGGCGAGGCCCAGCGTCCGCTTGAAGATCTTGTTCATCGTTACCTCTTTGAGTGTGACCACGAAGGGCGGAAAGACTCGACGGCGAGGCCGGTTATCGGTGTTGCCGAAAATTTTTCGAAACATAGCACGGAACACCACGAACACTCCAGCACCAGGGCATCCAGAATTACCCGGATGCGGATCCGCGCAATTTATGGATGCCCCATGCGGTGCAGCCCGGCTTGGGCCGCGACATCGCCCGGTCGCGCGGCCTACTGCCCGAGGCCGGTCAGATCGCCGAATCGCGCGATGAACTCGGCCGGCGACATCGTCCGTCCATTGGCCGTGACCTGACCGTCGGCGTAACGGTAGTCCGCCGTGACGACGTCCCCCTGGCGTTGCGCCAGGCCCTGTCGTTCCAGCCGGCCGGCATATTGATCGAACAGCATGCTGACCAGCGCCACGGCCATGTCGGGGCCGCCTTCGCCGCGCTGCGTCTGACGCACGATCTGCAGCAGCATGGGCTTGGACAGGCTCAGTTGCGCGGACAGTTGCCGGATGGCGCTTTCGATGAGCCCGCCCAGATCCTGGGGCGCATCCTCGGCCGCCGGCCGGAATTCCGCCAGGGCCTTGAGTTCGCTCGTCCCCTGGGGGGTTTCCCAGCGCAGGGCGTCGAGCGACAGGCGCGGCCCGGCCGCCAGCACGGGCACGGCCAGGGCGCGCAAGCGCCGCTGGTCCTCGTCGGACAGGCCCTGGTCCGGATCGGCGCCCTCTTCCATCCGCTCCAGCGCGCCGGCCAGCGCCTGCAAGGCAGGCACGTCCAGGTGTTCGGCCGACAGCGTCAGCGCGATCCGCCCCAGGTCCTGGCGATCGACCCGCAACTGGCCCAGGTCGTAGGCCAGCCGGCTGTCGAGCAGGCTGCCCGTGCGGGCCGTGTCCGAACTCAGCGACGGACCGATGAACGCCACGGGAGGCGCGTCGGGCACATCGACCTGAACCTGCCCGAACCGCGCCCGCTGCCGCGACTGCAGACCGGATTCGCCGCTGCGGGTGGTGGCGCCGTCGAAATCCAGACCTTCGAGCCGCACCCGGACGCCGGAGTCCGCGTCGAACACGGCCAGCCGGTCGGCATGCCCGGAAACGGCCGTCCGGCCCGCCTCGGGATCATGATCGATTTGCACCAGGGCGCCGCCGAAGTCCAGCCGGTCATCGGCCAGACGGACCGGCTCCAGGCGCCAAAGCGCGGCGACCCCGCCATCGAACCCGATCCGGGACCGCAAGGTCCAGGGGGCCGTGCCGGCCGGCAGCGCATCGAACCAGGGCTGCCAAGGGCCGCCGGGCAAGGGCTCGATCAGGCTCCAGGCCGCCGCGGGACGCCATTCCCCCTGCCGCACGGCCGCCCAGGGCCAGGGACCATGGGCCAGGGCGTCGTGCAGACCCAGGGTCTGGTCCCGGCCTTCATCGTCGCGGAACTGGAAGCCGTAGCGGATGTCCGAGGAAAACACGCCGCGCCGGTAGTCCTGGATGGTCAGGACGGGACGCGGATCGGCGGACGTCCATTGGGCGGCGATTTCCTGGTTGGCCTGCGCCACCCAGGCTTCGACACGGTCCTGGGCCAGGCGTCCGGCATACCAGGAAGCCCCCGTGTAAGCCAGGGCCAGGGCAGCCGCCAGACCGGCGGCGGTTTTCAGGGAGCGTGGGCTCATCGGGAATCTTCTCCATCGGTGCGCCTGGAGGCGCGATCGTACAACCGGATCAATTGCGAGGCGTCTTCCGCCCCCAGGCCCTGGCGGCTGGCCAGGCGGTAGCTCTGGCCGGCGGCGGCAGCCACAGGCATGGCGGTGCCCTGGGCACGCGCCAGCGCCGCCACGGTGTCCAGGTCCTTCAACATGGTGTCCAGGGTGGCCTGGGCGGCTCCGGGCGCCTGGGTCATGCGGGGCACGAAAATCCGCAGCAGGGTGGAATCGGCCCAGCCGCCGGCCAAGGCCTCGTCCAGGCGGGCGGCATCGACGCCGGCGTCCCGGGCCAGCGCCACCGATTCGGCGATGGCGGCGATCGTGGCTGTCACGATGGTCTGATTGCAGAGTTTGGTCACCTGACCGCTGCCCGTCGGTCCCATGTGGGTGACCCGGCTGGCATAGGCCATCAGCAGCGGCTCGGCCCGGGCGCAGGCGTCGGCCGGGCCGCCCGCCATGATGGCCAGGGTGCCGGCCGCCGCCCCGCCGGTGCCGCCGGACACCGGCGCGTCCAGCCAGACGGCGCCGTTGGCCCGGGCCAGCCGTTCGGAGAATTCGCGCGTTTCCGCGGGCGGGATGGAGGAATGGTCGATCAGCAGTTCCAGCGAACCGGCCCGCGCCAGACCGTCCTCGCCGAACACCACGTCGCGCACCGCAGCCGCATCGAACAGGCACAGGGCGACCCAGGCGCACCGCTCGCCCAGTTCGCGCGGGCTCGCGCAGACCCGGGCGCCGGCCGCCTGGATGTCCCGCAACGGACCGGGCGAACGATTCCAGACATGGACCTCGTGCCCGGCGCGCAGCAGACGGCCCACCATGGGCACACCCATGCGGCCCAGTCCGCAGAATCCGATCTTCATGGTCAGTCCGCCCGCTTGCGGGACAGTTCGCGAGGCAGGGGGAAGGCGATCTGCTCGCGCACCCCGTCCAGAGGGCGCACGGAACGCGCGCCCAGTTCCTTGAGCCGGTCGATCACCTGCCGCACCAGAATTTCGGGCGCGGACGCCCCGGCCGTCACGCCGATGCGCCGGGCATCGCGCAACCATTCGGGATCGATCATGTCGGGATGATCCAGCAGATATGCGGTCACCCCCTTGCGCTCGGCGACTTCGCGCAGGCGGTTGGAATTGGAACTGTTCGGGCTGCCGACCACCAGCACCAGATCGCACTGCGGCGCCATGACGCGGACCGCGTCCTGGCGGTTCTGCGTGGCATAGCAGATATCGCTTTTCCTGGGTTCGGAGATACCGGGAAAGCGTGCGCGCAGGGCGTCGGCCACCTGGGCGGCGTCGTCGATGGACAGCGTGGTCTGAGTCACGAAAGCGAGGTGATCCGGCTGGCGCACCTGGAGTGCCTGGACATCTTCGACCGATTCGACCAGATACATGCCGTCGTCGGCCTGTCCCAGCGTGCCCTCGACCTCCGGATGGCCTTTGTGGCCGATCATGATGACCTCGCGACCTTCTTTGCGCATGCGGGCGACCTCGACGTGGACCTTGGTCACCAGCGGACAAGTGGCGTCGAAGATGCGCTGGCCGCGCCGTTGCGCTTCGTCGCGCACGGCGCGCGAAACGCCGTGCGCGGAGAAGATCACGATCGCGCCCGAAGGGGCGTCTTCAAGTTCGTCGATGAAGATGGCCCCCTTGGCGCGCAGGTCATCGACCACATAGCGGTTGTGCACGATCTCGTGACGCACGTAGATCGGCGCCCCGTGGATTTCCAGGGCGCGCTCGACGATCTCGATGGCCCGGTCCACACCGGCGCAGAAGCCGCGCGGTTGCGCCAGGACGATCTCGGCGCCCGTGTCGCCGGCAGGTGTGCGTCCGTCGATCACAGCACCCCCAGGATCTTGATCTCGACCTGCAGGTCGATGCCCGCCAGCGGGTGGTTGAAATCGAACAGGGCGGCGTCATCCCGCAGGGTCTTGAGCACGCCGGAATAGCGGCCGCCATTGGGCGCCACGAATTCGACCATGTCGCCCGCCTCGAACTCGGTGTCAGGCGGCGCGTTGCGCGCCATTTCTTCGCGCCCGACCCAGCGCAGCAGCTCCGGATTGCGTTCGCCATAGGCCTGCGCGGCCGGCAGATCCGCCGTGAAGTGTTCACCCTCGGGGCGGTCGAGCAACAGCGCTTCGATGCCCGGCGCCCACTGGCCGATGCCCATCTGCAGCGTGGCGGGCCGGTCCAGGAAGGTGTCGACGAAGACGGTGCCGGCTCCGGGACCGGTCAGAAGCTCGATGCGATAGTGCAG
>JAHRWZ010000003.1 GCA_019104865.1 Castellaniella sp.
GACGCCGCGCTGTACTGGCTCACGCGCATGCTGGACGGCGGCGCCGATCCGCGGTACCTGGCACGGCGCATCGTGCGCATGGCCTGGGAAGACATCGGGCTGGCCGACCCGCGCGCCCTTCAGATCGCCAACGACGCGGCCGCCACCTACGAGCGCCTGGGCTCGCCGGAAGGCGAGCTGGCCCTGGGCCAGGCCGTCATCTACTTGGCGGTCGCCGCCAAAAGCAACGCCGGCTACATGGCCTACAACCAGGCGCGCGCTTTCGTGAAGCAGGATCGGAGCCGCGAGGTGCCGGTGCATCTGCGCAACGCGCCCACGAAGCTCATGAAGGAGCTCGGTTATGGCCATGCGTACCGCTATGCCCACGACGAGCCCAATGCTTACGCCGCAGGGGAAACCTACCTGCCCGACGGCATGGCCGAGCCTGGCTGGTATCGGCCGGTACCCCGGGGGCTCGAACTGAAGATCGGCGAAAAGCTGGCGCGCTTGCGGGCGTGGGACGAAGAAGCCAAAACGGACCCCTGAGCGTCAGGCCGTCCGTTTTCTCATGAGCGTGTCGACTCGTTGAATACGACCACCCGATTCCGGCCGGCGGCTTTCGCCCTGTAGAGAGCCTGGTCCGCGCGTTTCAGCGCGTCGTCGGGATTGCGATCCGACGTCTGGACGATGCATGCGCCGATGCTGATGGTCACTTTGCCCACGGGTTCCAGTCCGGTCGATTCGACGATCGATCTGATCTTCTCGGCAACGGACTCGGCCTGGATCTGGTCGGTCGCCAGCAACAGCGCCATGAATTCCTCGCCGCCGACGCGCCCGAAGAAATCCGTTGCCCGGATTCCATCGCGGATGACCGAAGCGACACTGCGCAGGATGTCGTCGCCTGTGGCATGGCCATAAGTGTCATTGATCCGTTTGAAATAATCGATGTCCATCATCAGGACGGAATAGGGAGGATGACCGCGCTTGAATCTCGCGAATTCCCGCAGCAGCGCTTCATTGGCCGCCATGCGATTGGGCGTTCCCGTGAGCGCATCCGTCCGGGCCAGCGATTCCAGCTCGCGGTTCAGGCGATGCAGTTCCCTGGTCCTGTGGGCGACCTTGATTTCGAGCTGCTGATTGCTGGTTTCCAGGGCGTGCTTTTGTTCCAGCAGCGTGTTCGACATGCTTTCCAGCGCTTTTGAAAGCTCCTGCAATTCGCGGCTGCTGGCCGGCGGGGCGCCGAACCGCGCATGTTCGTCGCCCTGCCGGATGCGGCGTGCGCTGTCGGTCAATCGTTCGATCGGCCTGCTGATGAGGGAAGCCGCCTGCCATGCCAGCAGGATGAACACGATGACGCCCAGGATGGAAATCAGCAGGATCGCCCGCTGCAGGCGAGCGACGTTCGCGAGCAGAATGGATTCCGGCTGGCGCACGACCACGCGCCAGTTCAGGGTGGAAAGCTCGGTCGGCTCGGCGACCGCCGAGGCCGTGATCAGAAAACGCCCGTCCCGGCCCCAGTCCAGGAAATTCCTCCCATGCCGGGACAGCAGATCCTCGCTCACGGTGGTCGATTGGGGCGCCGCGTCCTGTTCCGGGTAGATGATCCGGTCCTGCTCATTGACGATGAACAGCTGGATGCCTGTCTGGTCGGCGTCCCGGGGCGTGGCCGCCTTGAGGACCGTGCCCGCCCAACGCCAGTGCGCGTGCGCGGCAAGCACGCCGCGCAACCGTCCATCCTCCGAAATCACGGGCGAGGCGAAATCGATGAAGCGCATGGGTTGTCCGGGTTCCGTCCGCGGGAGCAGTTTGGTCAGCAGGAGCGCCTCGTGCACATCGCCCACGAACACATTGAAGCGGCCTTTCTGGAACCAGGGGCGCGCCGCGGCCGATTGGCCGACCAGATGGTTCGATGTGGCCGAGCGCACGATGCCTTCCGGGTCGGTCAGCCCGATCCAGGAATAATGCGGATACGATTTCTTGAGCCGCTCCAGGGCGATGCGCACAGCTTTGCCGTCCAGGGGCGCGGTTCTGAATGTGTCGGACTGCGCCAGCAGCTCGATTTCCCGACGCCGCTGCACCAGGTTCTCCGCGATCACGGTGGCCGCGGAGTCGGCCATGTTCTGCAGGATGGCGCGTTGCTCATCCAGGATCTGTTCTTTCTGGATGTAGCTGATGAACAGATAGGTCGGCGCGCCAACCAGGATGGACAGCACGCCGAACAGGATGGCCATTCGGGCGCGGAAGGAACCGGGAATGAATTTTCTAACGTTCAGTCGATCCAAACAGTCTCTTCCTTTTGATCAATCGTTCAAAGTCACCCGAACAGCTTGTTCGCCACCTCGGCGGCATGCCTGCCCTGGAAGCGCGCACCGTCCAGTTCGTTCGTGGATGGCTTGCGCGAACCGTCGCCTCCGGCGATGGTGGAGGCTCCATAGGGCGCCCCGCCGGTGACCTCGTCCAGGCGCATCTGGCCCTGGAAACTATAGGGCAGGCCCACGACGACAAAGCCGAAGTGCAGCATGTTGGCGATGATGGAAAACAGCGTCATTTCCTGGCCGCCATGCTGGGTGGCCGTGCTGGTGAAAGCCGCACCCACCTTGCCGTTGAGCTGGCCGCCGGCCCACA
>JAHRWZ010000044.1 GCA_019104865.1 Castellaniella sp.
CGTCATCGGACCGTGACCGAACGACTCCAGCAACTCTGGAGCAATGGTCGGCAGCGCGGCTGGCTGGGTTCTTGGTTTGCGTGGCATAGACACTCCTTGGCGTCATGTTATGCCTCAAACACGAAATTAATGACAGCCCCCTCCCGGCTGTCAGCGCTCATGTCTTCAGCGCCCCATCAGTCGCATTAGGTGCTCCACGCCTGCGGTCTTTCGCGGCTCCGCCTCGCTGTCTGGTTCGCTCCACGTTTGATTCCGTTGCAGAAACCAGCAAGCCGCCAAGAATTCGGTGGGGCCGTATCGTGGACCCCATACGCGAAGCTGCGTCCGTTTGCGCTGCCCTAGTAACGGCGGGCACGGCATCCGCTTCGATTTGATGGCGTCCGATCGCAAGTCGGAAACGTCGCATGCGTTGGTCGGGTTGAGCTATCTTGGCCCGCGCCCACGTCGCCGCGCTCATAGCTACGGGCGGCCCCCATGCGTTGGGATACGCCATCAAGGGAGGCGGCTGGGTGTCTAGAGGTTCCGGGTCGATTCAGATCGAGTGACCCGCAATCAGGCCTCGTGAGATCTCTTCGCGTTCGGCGAACGTCAGCGCCAGGCGGGATCGACATCTTGGCACTGGCTGTATGCCGCTGGTCTCTGCAAGAATCCCCTGAATCGAGGAGTGGTTCCGATCAAACAACTGAGCGATCTGTTGAAGCGATTCGCCCTTACGCCAGCGCTCCCACATCAGGGCTTTCTGGCTTTCTGTGTAGTAGATTCGAGGCCTCTGCTTCATCTGCGACACTCCTTCTGCTCACGTAGCGTCTAGTATGTTGCATCCACTGGTTGAATCCGCAGTCTGAAGCAGTCATTAATGACTGCTTCAGACTGGTTGCTATTGTTGGCACAAGCCTCGGCGTGCTGCACACTATCATTGCCACCTGGAAAATGCTGCTGAACTCAATTCCACCCTTCAGGAGAAACCATGGGAAACGCTCCACAGAAAATGCATTTCGTTGTTCATGCATGGCGCAATGATGCGCACGGTAGTGAGGCTCAATGCAAATCTGCATTAATCACGCTGGATACTGATCTCGCCGGACGCACCGATGCCTTCAACCCGGCGGAACTGCTGTTGGCAGCGCTATCGGCGTGCATGATCAAAGGCATTGAACGAGTGGTGCCGATTCTCAAGTTTGAGCTGAGGAGCGTGAACGTCCGCGTGGACGGGGTGCGCCAGGATGTACCGCCAAAGATGGAGAGCATCAGCTATGAAATCATTGTAGATACTGATGAATCAGACCAACGCATCAAGTTGCTGCATGAAAACGTAAAGAAATACGGTACCGTTTTCAATACCGTGGCACCGGGCACGGTATTGAATGGCGTCATGCGCAGGCAATAATTGAGGAACTCATTGAACGAAAGCAGAACATCGGCATGGCCGAATAGCCCTCGGCGGTCATGGTCGTGTGTAAGACGCGCATATCGGCCCCGGTGATCTATGAGGCGCGTTTGTTAGCGAGCGTCGCGTACAGCTCATAAGTACGCGGGTGAGACGCTCGGCTGCGGGCCTCATTATGCTGGGCAAAGCCTGATGGGAGCACCCCAGCCTCACTGCGAGGGCCTCGCCGCCTGTGCGGGGTGATTGGTGCGGTGTCGCCGCGCTCCTCACGCTTCATGGCGTGTTTGCGCGCGAGCGTCACGATTTCCTTGGTACCGTCTGCGGACTCCCACAGCGCTAACTCGGGCAGCCCCGCAGCCACCAGGTAGTGGTTGGCTCGGTTGATTTCCTGCACCGCGCCGCCCTTGGCCAGGGTGGTGTGGCGGACATAGTGGTCCAGCATATCGGCCAGGCGCGCTTGTGTGGGGTCACCCAATAAGGGCTCGTTTTCCGTATTGCTGTTGGCCAGCATGTCGGTGATCCAGACTTTGGCTTCTGCGAACGTGTCAAAGTCCTCGCTGGGGCGTTCGCCGTTTTTGAGCGTGACTTGGGCGCGCCAGCGACCACGGTAGCGAAAGGGCTGAGGCAGGCGCGTGCTCATTGTGTACCTCCTGCCTGGCCCGGGTGGCCGACGAATGCTAGTGGGTGGTGCTGGTCGAGATGGCAAGTTGTCATGGCTATGTCCCTGTAAGTTAAGTGACATAGGCGTATAGGGACGTGGAGCGGTTGCCTGCGCTGGCATCGACCTTTAATTATTGAGGCGTGCGCCTCATCTTCAAAGTACATGCAGTTGCCCTGCGTTCCAGACCTGCTGATAGCAGCGCTATCATTTGCGCTATCAAATCACCCAGATTGGTGGTTTGGCCAGGCAAAAAAATAACGCCCCTATGAAAGAGGCGTTATTTTTCAAGCATTTACGCTTGGCATTCTGTGGCTCCCCGACCAGGGCTCGAACCTGGGACCTGCGGATTAACAGTCCGTCGCTCTACCGACTGAGCTATCGGGGAACTGCGAAGAAGCGAAACTATAGCATAATTTTTTCTGGGTCTGCAAATGGCCTGGGCGGGTCACGTCCCACGCGGTTTGTGGAGCATGCACCGAGCCTCAGTGCGCCCCCGCCGCCGCACTTCCGCCGCCGTGATCCGCCGTCTTCGGACGCGCCAGCCAGATAAGCCCGATCAGGATCAGGAAGATCAGGGCCGAGGCGTAGAAGAAGTCGGTCGCCGACATGGTGTAGGCTTGCTGATTGATAACCTGGTCCAGCATGGCTGCGCCATGCAGCGGGTCGACCCCCAGGTTCCGCAGACCACCCATGATGTGGTCGAAGGCCGGTTCGCCAGGGCGGGCGACTTCCGTCAGGCGCGCGTGGTGCATGATGGCGCGGTTGTCCCACAGCGTGGTCGTGATCGAGGTACCGAATGCCCCGCACACCAGCCGGACGAAGTTGGTCAGCCCGGCGGCGGCCGGGATCCGGTCGGGTCGCAGGCCGGACAGCGAGATCGTCGTCAACGGGATGAAGAACGTGGCCATGGCCGCGCCCTGGATGAAGGTGGGCAGCATGACGCCGAACAGGTCGACGTTGGTGTTGTACTGCGCCCGCATGTAACTGATCAGGGAAAAGATCAGGAAGGCGAACGTGGCGATCCGGCGTGGGTCGTTGCGGGCCAGCAGCTGGCCCACGATGGGCGACATGATGATGGCCAGGATGCCGACGGGCGCCGCCGCCACGCCGGCCCAGGTGGCCGTGTAGCCCATGGTGTTCTGCAGCCACAGGGGCAACAGCACCACCGTGCCGAAAAAGACCCCATAGGCGATCGACAGGGAGACCGTGCCGGCCGTGAAATTGCGCTGCATGAACAGGGTCAGGTCGACGACCGGGTGGGCGGCGGTCAGTTCCCAGATCACGAAATAGATGAGGGCCACGACTGACACGACGGCCAGGATGCAGATCAGCGGGCTGGCAAACCAGTCCAGATCCTTGCCCTTGTCCAGCATCACCTGCAGGGCGCCGACCCAGAGGACCAGCAGGAAAAGCCCCATGCGGTCGATGGGCCGATGGGTGCGCAGGGAGTCGCGGGATTTATAGACCTGCCAGGACGCCCAGGCGGCGACCAAGCCTATCGGGATGTTGATGTAGAAGATCCAGGACCAGGAATAATTGTCCGAAATCCAGCCACCCAGCAATGGCCCGGCGATGGGGCCGACCAGGATAGTCATGGACCAGAGGGCCAGCGCCATGCCTGCCTTGGCTCGGGGATAGCTCGAGAGCATCAGGGCCTGGGATAGCGGGATCATCGGCCCGGCGACCGCCCCTTGCAGCACGCGGAAGAACACCAGGGATTCGAACGACCAGGCAAAGCCGCACAGCCAGGAACTGAGCACGAACAGCAGTGTGGCGAGGACGAACAGGCGCACCTGGCCGAAGCGCTGGGTCAGCCATCCGGTCAGGGGGACCGTGATGGCGTTGGCCACGGCAAAGGACGTGATCACCCAGGTGCCCTGGGTAGTGCTGACGCCCAGGTCGCCGGCGATGGTCGGGATCGACACGTTGGCGATGGACGAATCCAGGACATTCATGAACACGGCGGCCGACAGGGCGATCGTGCCGAAGGCGCGGGCGCTGCCTTCCAGCGGCGGGTGGCCGCCTTCGGGGGGGCGGCCCGGGGGCGCGGCAGGGAGTGCCGCGTCGTCGGCCTGGGCGAGGGTAGCGCTCATGATGCCAGGTTGTCCTGGATGATCCGCTTGATCGCGGCATCGACCTGGGCGGGGTCATGACCGTAGACCGGTGTGCTCAGGACCGGCTTGCCGGTGCTCTGTGCGGCGGACTGGTCCGAGGATTGTTTCGGCGTGCTGGACAGATCGACGTCCACCGTCATGGACAGGCCGACGCGTAGCGGGTGTTCCTGCAGTTCCTTCGGATAGAGCTCGATGCGCACCGGCACACGCTGGATGACCTTGATCCAGTTGCCGCTGGCGTTTTGCGCGGGCAGCAGGGCGAAGGCGCTGCCGCTGCCGGCCGACACCCCCACCACAGTGCCGTGGTAGGTGACGTCGCTACCATACAGGTCCGCAACCAGGGAGACCTTCTGGCCTGGCTTCATGGCGTGCAGTTGGTTTTCCTTGAAGTTGGCTTCCACCCATAGGGAATTCAGCGGCACGATCGTCATCAGCGGCGTACCGGGCTGGATGCGCTGCCCCAGTTGCACGGACCGCTGGGCCACCATGCCTGTCACAGGGGCCGGCACGCGGGTGCGTTCCTGGGCCAGCCAGGCTTGACGGACCCGGTCGGCGGCCTGCAGGACGTCGGGATGCGTGGCGACGGTGCTGCCACGGGTCAGGGCCTGATTGGTGGCCAGCTTGGCCTTGGAGGCCGCCAGACCGGCCCGCGCCTGCGCCAGGCTGGCCTGGGCGGACTTCACGGCGACCTGGGCATGCAGCAGCTCTTCGCCGCTGACCCCGCCCGAGCCGCGCAGGGCGTTGCGCCGCTGCAGGTCGTTCTGGGCCTTGTGCAGCAGAGTGTCGGCCTGCTCGACGTTGGCTTCGCCCACGGCAACGTCGGCAGCCAGGGCATCGTTCTGCACGAACAGGGTCTGGGTATGGCGCACGGTCTGAGCCAGGGCCGCCTCGGCCTGAGCCAGGGCGATCTCGGTGTCGCTGCCGTCCAGGGTGATCAGGTGCGTACCCTGGGTGACCGTCTGGGTGTCATCGGCGCCGATGCTCACCACGGTGCCCGGAATCTGGGCACTGACGGACACCAGGTTGCCATGAACGTAGGCATCATCAGTCGATTCGTAGTGCGAGGCGAAGATCGCCCACCAGATTCCGTAAAGCACGGCAATCAGGATGAAGACAGCGGTCGCGCCCAGGAGCAGACGTTTGCGGGCGGATTGTGGGGCGGAACTGGTTGCGGTCATGATATATCGGGTTCAGTCGGTGGAAGTCGGGGCCGTCTGGCTGGGCGAGGATGGGGCGGAGGATGGCGTGGTGGAGGCTGATGCGGGTTCGGCATAGCCGCCGCCCAGCGCCGTCGCCAGTTGGACATCCAGGATGTAGGCGCGGGCATGCAGATCCGTGGTCTGGACCGTCTGCTTCAGGGCTTCGCTCTGGGCCAGCAGCACCTGCACAAAATTTCCCAGGCCGGCCTTGTAGCGATCCAGTGCCACGTCGTAGGCCGAGGTGATGGCCTTCAGGCTGGCTTCCTGGTGACCGATCTGCTCGTGCAGCGAGTGGATCGAGGCACTGACGTCGGCGACTTCGCGGATCGCCCCCAGCACGGTTTCGTTGTATTGGGCAATGGCGATGTCGCGCGCGGCCCGCTGCCCGCTGAGTCGGGCATTGAGCGCGCCGGCGTTGAAGATGGGCAGCGTGATGACGGGGCCGACGCTGGTGTTTTCGCTGCTGCTGCGAATGAGTTTGTCCAGGCCCAGGGACAGATAGCTCGCCGCAGCCGACAGATCCACATTGGGCAGGAAGTCCGCCTTGGCGGCTGAGACTTCGGCGCCAGTGGCTTCAGCCTGCAGGCGGGCCGCCACGATGTCGGCTCGCCGGCCCAGCAGCGCCATGGGCATGTGCGCCGGCACGCTGGCGGGCAGCGCCTGGTGCGTGCGGGCCTGGATTGCCGGCAACTGTTCCGGGGATTTCCCCAGCAGGGCGCTCAGTTGGTGGTGCAGCAGCTGGACGTTGTTGCGCGCCTGGCTGAGCTGGACCTGGGCCGAGGAGACGGCCGAATCCGCCTGATCGACGTCGACCTGGATACCCAGGCCATTCTTGTAGCGGTCGCGGGTGATGTTCAGGGCTTCCTGCAGCTTGCCGACGATGTCTTCGATGGCCTGGGCCTGGGCCTGGGCGTCCTGCAGCTGGAAATAGGCCTGGGCCACGGCGGACACCAGCAGTACACGCGCCTGCTGGCGCATCGCCTGCGCCGCCACGGCCCGTTCACCCGCCGCCTGGGCGAGTGCCCGCTGCTTGCCCCACAGATCCAGGTTGAAGTCCATCTGCAGTCCCAGCCCGGCGTCGGTCTGGTAGGAACCGCCCATTGGGGGCGGGTAGATGTAATTCTCGCTATAGAGCCCGCGGGTCGCGTGGAAATTGGCGTTCACCTGTGGCCACTGCAAGGCCCGTGCGCCTTTGGCTGCCGCTTGCGCGGCCTGCACGCGGGCGGTCGCCACCTGAAGCGAGGGATTGGCTAGCAAGGCCTGGTCGATCAGCCCGTCCAGTTGCGAATCCTGGTATCGCGTCCACCAGTGACCCTGGGGCCAGGCCACGGCCTGATCGCCGTGCAGGTCGAGTTGGGTGCCGGTGAGTGTCTGTACGGCGGGTGCGCCCGGATCCATGGGCGCGCAGGCCGACAGGGACAGAACCAGCAGCAGGGGGATGAAAGGTTTCATGCTGACAGAAAACTGAAAGTAGTTGATCGAGTCTATATCTGACTAGGCAATTGTAATGCGGGATGTATCCGGCTTCATCGTCGGGGAGCGTTCCGGGCTTCAGTCGGCGGAGACGGAACCGCTGGCTTGCCGCAGGGTGTTTTCTCCGTTGGCGATCATGCGCTTGAGCAAAGCCAGCAGCATGCGGATCTCGTCTTCGGAAAATCCCTGAAGCTGCTGATTCAGGACATCGGCGATGATGGGCATGATCTGATCCGTCAGCGCATGTCCCGCATCGGTGAGCACGACCTTCACGACCCGGCGGTCCTCGGGAATGCGTTCGCGGCGCAGGAAGCCCTTGGCCTCCAGACGGTCCAGCATGCGGGTGATGGCCCCACTGTCCACGTTGATGGCGCGCGCCAGTTCGGCGGGCGTGTCGATGCCTTTGTGCCGGATCAGCAGCAGCGGACGCCATTGATTCGCCGTCAGCCCCATCGGCTGGGTGCGCAGGTCGAGGACCCGGTGCAGCAAGACGTGCAGGTGCCGTATGAGCAGGCCGACATTGCGGTCCGCCGTCAGTTCGCCGGGGCTGTCGCTGTAAAAACAGCCGGACGGGGCGCGAGCCGATATGGGGTCCGGGTTTTCAGGATGCTGGGAGGAAGGTTCTTGCATGATAAAATTCTACGCCATCAATAACTGACTAGGCAACTAATAATGGCGGAAATTTCACGGCGCATGTTCTGGACGGGATTTCTGCTGGCGGGCCTGGGGGCTGTGCTATTTTCGGCCAAGGCCATCGTTGCCAAACTGCTGTATCTGCACGGCGTGGACGCGCTGGACGTCATTGGCTTTCGCATGCTGCTGGCGCTGCCGTTCTTTGCGGCGATCGCCTGGCACCAGGCGTTGCGGGCGCGCCGGGGGCTGTTGCCGCGCCTGGGCTGGCGCGACAGTGTCCGCGTGGTCATCCTGGGGGTGATCGGCTATTACCTGTCCAGTTTCCTGGATTTTCTCGGGCTGCAGTACATTTCCGCCGGGCTCGAGCGCCTGATCCTGTTCCTGGCGCCGACCTTCGTGCTGCTGATCTCGGCCTGGTTTCTGGGCAAGCCGATCGCGCCGCGTCAGTGGCTGGCCATGGCCCTGGCCTATGGCGGCGTGGCCCTGGTGTTCTGGGACGATCTGTCGGTGGCGGGCGAGCATGTCGTTCTGGGGGCTGCCTGTGTGCTGGGCGCGGCCTTTTCCTACGCGCTGTACCTGATCGGTTCGGGCGAACTGATCGAGCGGGTGACCGCGACGCGGCTGGTCGCCTATGCCATGACGGTATCCACCGGGGTGACCATGGCGCATTTTTTCATGGTCAAGGGCGTTGCCGGCCTGGATCAGGCCTGGCCGGTCTATGGCCTGTCCCTGATCCATGCGACGCTTAATACCGTGTTGCCGACCTTCATGATCATGTGGTCGGTGGCGCGCATCGGGGCGCCTTTGACGGCCCAGTTGGGGCTGCTGGGGCCCGTTTCGATTCTGTTTCTGGCCTGGGCGTTCCTGGGCGAGCCCATCACCTTGCCGCAGGTGGCCGGTACCGTTCTGGTGGCTGCCGCCGCCGTGGTGCTGGGCCGCCGGTCCCCGGCACCGCCGGCGAATCCTCGCAGTTGAGGCTACGCAGCCTCTGGATGAATCCGGAGGGACGCTAAGCGCAGGTCATGTGTACGCCGCCGTCCACCGGCAGGCAGACGCCGGTGATGTAGGCAGCCGCGTCCGAGGCCAGGAAGACGGCGGCGTGGGCGATATCCCAGGCCGTCCCCATGTGGCCCATCGGGCAGTGGGCATTGCGGGCGTTCACCATGTCTTGCGGGCTGGCATATTGGCCGGAAATGTCTTTGTAGATCAGCGGGGTGTCGATATATCCGGGCATGATGGCATTGATGCGGATGCCCTGTTTCGCGTATTCGAGCGCCAGGCCGATGGTGAGTTGATTCAGGCCGCCCTTGGCGGCGTAGTACACAGGGTAGGGGTAGCCGGTGTAGCGGATTGCGGCCAGGCTGGAAATGTTGGTGATGACGCCACGGCCCTGGGTCTGCATGATGGGCAGCACGTATTTGCAGGTCAGGAAGGCGCTCTTGAGGTTCACGTCCATGGCTCTGTCCCATTGGGCTTCGGACAGTTGGGTGACGCTGCCCATCCTGGCCATGCCGACGTTGTTGTGCAGGATGTCGATGTGGCCATGCCGGGCCTGGATGTCCCCGACCAGTGTCTCGATCTGGCTGGATTGTGTGGCGTCGGCGGCGTGGGCTTCGCACCGTCCGCCTTCGCCGACGATGATGTCGCGGGTTTCGCGGGCGGCTTCGATATTAAGGTCCACAGCGATGACGTGTGCGCCTTCGCGTGCATACGCCACCGCGGCCGCCTTGCCGTTGCCCCAGCCGTCTCCGGCGGAGCCAGCCCCCATGACCAGTGCGATGCGTCCGGAGAGCTGCTTTTCGTTCATGGGCATGATTCCGATCCGGGTTGGGTGGGCTGGGCCTATTTCCCCAGGAAGCCGGTGGATAGCCACGGGATGGCCGCGACCAGCAGGAGCCCGATGAAGATGGAGGACAGATACCCTACGATGGGCTTGACCCCTTTGTCCGGCGGGACGCGGCCGATGGCGCAGGCGGCGTAATAGCCCACGCCGAAGGGCGGGGCGAACAGGCCGATGCCCATGGCCAGGACAGCCACCATGGCATAGTGCACGTCATTGATGCCCAGTTCTTCCGCGATGGGAAAGAGCAGGGGGCCGAGCAGCACCACGGCGGGGATGCCTTCCAGGACGCTGCCCAGGATGATGAAGGTGATGATGGAGACACAGAAGAAGGTGAAGGCGCCCCCGGGCAGCGAGCCCATGAAATCGGCCAGATCCGCCGAAAATCCCGACTGGGTGAGCGCCCAGGCCATGCCGGTCGCAGTGCCGATGATGAGCAGAATGGCACCAGAAAGGATGGCGGTGTCGATCAGGATCGGATAGAGCCGCTTGAGGTCGAACTGGCGGTAAACGCAGATGCCGATCAGGCAGGAATACACGATGCCGATGGTCGAGACTTCGGTGGCGGTGGCGATGCCTTCGACCACGGCGGCGCGAATAACGAACGGCAGGGTCAGCGCGGGCAGCGCGACGACCAGGCTCTTGATGATTTCCATGCCAGGCTGGCGCTTGATGCCGCCCAGGTCCAGATGGCGGTTGCGCCACCACACCATCAGGCAGAGCATCGCGCCCAGAACCGCGCTGGGCAGCAACCCGCCGATGAACAGCGATGTGATCGATACGCTGGTGACCGAGCCGATGGTGATCAGCACCAGGCTGGGCGGGACGGTTTCAGTCTGGGCCCCGGTGGCCGACAGCAAGGCGATCAGTTCGCCTTCGTCGGTGCCTCTGGCCTTCATTTCGGGGAACAGGACCGGAGCAATAGCCGCCATGTCGGCCGCCTTGGCGCCCGAGATGCCCGAAACCAGATACATTGCGCCCACTAGCACGTAGGACAGCCCGCCGCGGACGTGGCCCAGCAGACTGGCCAGAAACGACACCATCTTGTGCGCCATGCCGGTCATGTCGATCAGCAGGCCCAGGAAGACGAACAGGGGCACCGCGAGCAGGATCAGGTGGGACATGCCCTCGTCCATGCGGCCCACCAGCACACTGAGGGGTACGGAGGTGCTGAGCGACAGGTAGGCGTAGGTGGCGATGCCGAAGGAAAACGCAATCGGTACGCCGGTGAAGACCCCCAGCGCCACCAGCCCGACAAAGAAAAGCAGCAGGTTGTAGTTGCCCAGGTCCTCGAACAACGGGGTCATGGCATATAGCGCCAGCCCGATGACGACCACCAGCGTCATCGTCGTCCCGACCAGCCGCCAGTTCGAGACCTCGATCAGGCGCAGTACCGCGAAAACCAGCATGAAGGTCAGCCCCGTGGGCAGGGCGGCGGTGCGCCATGCCATGCTGATGCCCAGAGCCGGCGTGGTGATGACGGACTGTTCCGCTGCCGCATTGAAGCTGGGGGCCAATACCAGCACTACGAACGTCAGCGAGACGGACAGGGCGAACACGTGTAGAAAAGCCTGCGTCGATGGCTTCGCCATGTTCACGAAGGCTGTCATGCGCATGTGTTCGCCGCGCCGGAAGGCAACCGCCGCGCCCAGCATCGCCAGCCACAGGAACAGCAGCGAGGCGAGTTCATCGGACCAGATCAGCGGCGTGTTGAGCACGTACCGTGCAAAGATGCCCGAGAACAGGATGGCGACTTCGGCCAGCACCAGCAGAGCGACCGGGATTTCGATCAGGTGCCCGAGAAAGGCATCGAGCGGCCTGATCCATCCGTGGTGTTTGCCGGCGTCGTACTGGATCGCTTCCAGCGGAGCGGTTGCCTGGTTGTCCATGGGGACACCTCAGACCAGCGGACCGACCGATCCTTCCAGGATGGCCCAGGCCTTGTCGCCGAATTTGCCCTTCCATTCGGAATAGAAGCCCGCCTGCTTGAGCTGGGCGCGGATCGGGCTGGTGTCTGGTGTGTTGAACACCATGCCTTCATTGGTGAGCTTTTTCTGCAGGTCGTCGTTCAGGGCATGGACGTCGGTGCGTTCGTTCATGCCGGCTTCGTTGATGTGTTTGGCCACCACCGTCTGGATTTCCTTGGGCAGACGGTTCCAGGCGTCCTTGTTGCCCAGGAACCAGAAGCCATCCCACATGTGGTTGGTCATCGAGCAGTATTTCTGCACTTCGAAGAGTTTGGCGGTCTGGATGATCGCCAGAGGATTTTCTTGAGCGTCGACGACTTTGGTCTGCAGGGCCGAATAGACTTCGTTGAAGTTGATGCTGGTCGGCGCGGATTGCAGGGCTTTGAACATGGAGGTCCACAGTGGGCTGACCGGTACGCGGATTTTCAGGTCGCGGAAGTCGTCCGGGGTCTGGATGGGCTTGTTGCTGGTGGTGATTTCGCGAAAGCCGTTGTCCCAGATTTTGTCCATGACCACGAGGTCGTGGCCTTGGATTTCGCCGCGGATGTAGGCGCCCAGATTGCCGTCCATGGCTTTCCAGACGGTGTCGTAATTGGGAAAAGCGAAGCCGATGCCGCTGATGGCGGCAGCAGGCACCAGGGTGGAGAGAATCAGACCGGACAGCGTGAAGAATTCGACTGCCCCGGATCGCAACTGGTTCAGGGTTTCGGTGTCGGATCCGAGCTGGCTGCTGGGAAAGACCTGGAGTTTGAATGCGCCATGGGTTTCATCCGAGATTTTTTTGGCCATTTCCTTGGCGCGCGTATTCATCGGATGCGACGGGGGCAGGTTGTTGGCGTATTTGTAGCGATAGGTCTTGGCTGCAAATGCTGAATGGACAGGGGCGCCGATCATGGCTGCCCCGGCAAGGCCTGCCGTCGAAAACATGAATGAGCGACGGGAAGGATTCATGGTGTTGCCTCCTGGGCCATGGACTGGCCATTTGTGATGGGATCTATCCAGTGACACGCAGCTGCACGGCATTCTCTGATGCTTCGGGCGCCGGTGGCCATTTCAGCATGAACCAACTCCTCGTCTGAAGTGGCGAAGAAATTGTAGCGGCTAAATTTTATCTTGTGGAACTTTTTAATATCAGGGTAATTGCTAATGCATTGACTTTATTGGATGTTTAAGTAGAATCTCACGCATCAAATGATTGACACGTTATAAAGGTTCATATCATGAAACCTATTGATGGGTCGCCTACTATGGCGCGCTCGTCGGGTGCACAGGCTATTCATCGCGCCATCAGTGTGTTGCGTGGCATTGCACGTGGCCGTGGCGAAGGGGCGGCGCTGTCGGTGATCTGTCGGCAAACTGGCCTGAACAAATCCACGGTCCACCGGCTGACGGCGGCGCTCATTGCCGAGGGCCTCGTCCAGCAGGATGCGCAGACCCGGCGGTATCTTCTCGGGGCCGAATGCTATGCGCTCGGGCTGGTCGCGTCGGACCGTTTCGGGTTGCAGAACGTCGTCGGGCAGCCCGTGCGGCGGCTGGCGGCGGAAACCGGGGACGCCGCCTTTTTTTCCGTCCGCCAGGGCACCCATGCCTTGTGTCTGCTGCGCGAAGAAGGCAACTACCCACTCAAATCCCATGTCCTGCAGGTCGGCGACCGGCATCCGCTGGGGGTGGGTGGGGGCTCCTTGTCCATGCTGGCCGCGCTGGACGACGCGCAGGTGGCGCACTGCCTGGACCAGAACATGGACGACATCAGTCTCCTTTTCCCGGGCTTTACCCGGCAATTGCTGCTCGAACTCGTGCATCGCGCCCGTAAACGGGGTTATGCGGTGAATCCCGGCCTGGTATTGAAGGGGTCCTGGGGGGTAGGAGTGGCCGTGCGCGACCCGGACGGACAGGTCCTGGGGGCCTACAGCATCGCCACCGTCGAAACCCGGATGTCGCCCGAACGTGAATCGCAGCTCTACGACTTGCTCAAGAAAGAAGCGGACACGCTGGAAAAACGCTTACGGGAACAGGGCCTTCCCCGCGCCTTTGCGACCTAGGCCCGCATCACCGCAGTCAAGGATCCCCCGATCATTTCAAGGACGACGACATGGCTCAGGCAGTTATCGCAGGATGGTCTCATATTCCCTTTGGCAAACTGGCGGACCCCGATACCGAGAGCCTGATGGCCCGGGTATCGGGGGTGGCACTCGAACATGCCGGCGTTAGCGGAAAGGACGTCGACGGTATTTTCGTGGGGGTCATGAACAATGGCTTTCAGAAGCAGGACTTCCAGGGGGCCCTGGTCGCCCTGGCTGATCCCGACCTGGCCTATGTGCCCGCGACTAGGCTCGAGAATGCTTGTGCGACCGGGTCCGCCGCGCTGTATACGGCCATGGATTTCATCGAATCGGGGCGGGGCCGCATCGCTCTGGTGGTCGGGGCCGAGAAGATGACTTCCCGCTCCACTCCCGAAATCGGTGACCTGCTGCTCAATGCCAGCTACCGCAAGGAAGAAGCGGACATCAAAGGCGGTTTCGCCGGCGTATTCGGCCTCATCGCCACCGAATACTTCTCCCGCTATGGTGACCGCAGTCATGAATTGGCCATGATCGCGGCCAAGAATCACCACAACGGTGTGGCCAATCCCTATGCCCAGATTCGCAAGGACCTGGGCGTCGCGTTCTGCGATGAGGTGTCCGAAAAGAACCCCTATGTCGCACCGCCCTTGCGCCGCACGGACTGTTCCCTGGTGTCGGACGGGGCGGCTGCGATTGTGCTTGCCGATGCCGACCTGCTGGCTCAGCTTCCGCGCGCCGTCGGTTTCCGGGCGCGCCAGCACGTCAATGACATCATGCCGCTCAGCCGGCGTGATCCGCTCGCCTTCGAGGGCGCATCCCGCGCCTGGCGACAGGCCCTGCGATCGGCGGGCGCCACGCTCGATGATCTCAGCCTGGTTGAAACCCATGACTGCTTCACGATCGCCGAACTGATCGAATACGAAGCCATGGGCCTGGCCGCGCGCGGCCAGGGTTACCGGGTCGTGCGCGAAGGTATCGCACAGAAAGACGGCAGGCTGCCGATCAATCCCTCGGGGGGCTTGAAATCCAAGGGCCATCCGGTGGGGGCCACCGGGGTGTCCATGCACGTGATGGCCTGCCTGCAGCTGATGGGCGATGCGGGTGACATGCAGATCCCCGGTGCGCGTCTGGCCGGGGTGTTCAATATGGGCGGGGCGGCGGTGGCCAACTACGTCAGCATCCTGGAGCGGCGTAAATGACAGAGAACCTGCATCACGTTCCTGCCGGTGGCTTGGTTCCGGTCTCGCGGCGGGTCATGAATCTGGCGACCTTCCTCAGCCAGACTGCGGCGCGCCTGCCCGACGAGCCCGCTCTGGTCATCGACGACCAGACGACCGACTGGCAGGTGCTGGAACAGCGCGTCCAAGCCCTGGCCGCCGCCTTCCAGGCTGCCGGCCTGGCCAAGGGCGACCGTATCCTGACGCATTCGCCGAATTGCCGCGAACTGGTCGAGGTCATGCTGGCCACGTTCCGGATCGGCGGGGTTTGGGTACCCACGAACTTCCGCATCACGCCCGACGAGGTCGATTACCTGGCCCGCAGCGCGGGCGTGTCGGCCTTCATCTGTCACGCGGATTACCCGGATCATGCCCGGCTCGCCGATGGTCTTCAGGGCCTCAGGCTGATCGCCGGCATCGGGCCGGGGCCGGGCGGTCCGGGGCCGGTGCGCATCGAGGCGCTGATCGACAGCCGGCTCGATGGCTTGGTGTCGCAGCCGGCCGCTTCCGTGGAATACGACGATCCCTGCTGGTTCTTCTTCACGTCGGGGACCACGGGCAAGCCCAAGGCAGCCGTGCTGACCCACGGGCAGATGGCTTTCGTCCTGACCAATCATCTGTGCGATCTCATGCCCGGGACCACGCATCGGGACCGCAGCCTGGTAGTGGCGCCGCTGTCGCACGGGGCCGGCATCCATTTCCTGACGCAACTGGTGCGGGGGGCGGGCACGATCTTTTCCACCAGCCCGCGCTTTTCGCCGGAATGGGCCTGGGCCTCGATCGAGGCCCATCGGGTCACCAATTTTTTCACGGTGCCCACCATCCTCAAACTGATGATCGAACACGAAAGCGTCGATCGCCATGACCACAGTTCCCTGCGTTACATCATCTATGCCGGGGCGCCAATGTACCGGGTCGATCAGCAGCAGGCGCTGCGCAGGCTGGGGCCGGTGCTGGTGCAGTATTTCGGCCTGGGCGAGGTCACCGGCAACATCACGGTTCTGCCGCCCTGCGACCATTCGCCCGATGATGCGTCCATGCCGCACCTGGGTTCCTGCGGCTACGCGCGTACCGGCATCGAGGTCAGCATTCAGGATGCCGACGGCGGGCGACTGCCAGCCGGCCAGCCGGGCGAGATCTGCGTGTGCGGGCCGGCGGTTTTCGCAGGCTACTACAACAATCCCGAAGCCAACCGGAAGGCGTTTCGCGACGGCTGGTTTCGCACCGGAGACGTCGGCTATCAGGATGCCCAGGGCTATCTCTACATTACCGGCCGGGAATCCGACATGTACATCTCCGGCGGATCCAATGTCTATCCCCGAGAAATCGAGGAAAAAATTCTCGCGGCGGGTCTGGTCAAGGAAGTCTGCGTTCTGGGCGTACCCGACCCCATGTGGGGCGAGGTCGGTGTCATGGTGGGGGTCCTGAAGGACGGCACACAATGGGATCCGGATGCTTTCCAGGCCTGGCTCGATGCGAATGTCGCGCGCTACAAGCACCCGCGCCAGTTCGTCATCTGGCCCGAACTACCCAAATCGGGCTACGGCAAGATCACCAAGAAAATCATCTACCAGGAGCTTCTGAACCAAGGTTCGCTTTCACAAACCTGAGGGCTACCCGCCCTTGTTTCGACCGAAAGGCAAGACGATGATGACCCCATCCACAGTCCGGTTGTTGAAACACCCCGGCCCGATCGCGCCCACGAGGCGCGACGTCATGGTCGGCAAAAACCAGAAAACCTACCGCCTCACGCTCGACAGCGGGTCGACCCTGTACGACAGTGTCGCTCGATCGATGGCCGCCATCGGGGCTGGCGCGGCCGCTCTGCGCATCGAATGCGCGGTGTTTTCCCATCTGCGCTATTTCCTGATCGCCTCCGATCCCAATGTGGAACAGGTGGCGCACTACACCACGGCGCAGGACTTCGACGAACCGGCTCTGTTGGTGGCGGCGGGCGCCACCGTCGGCAGGACGGACCAAGGCCGCCTGGCCATCCATTGCCACGGATTGGCCGTGTCCGATTCGGGCCGGCTCGTAGGGGGCCATTTCCTGACTGAACACTGTCTTCTGGCACAGGATGGCGTGGCGTATCTGAATCCGATGAATTACCTGAATCTGGTCATCGGGCTGGATCCCGAGATCCGGACGCCGGTCTTCCAGCCCAACTATCGGGAGAGCCTGGCATGAGCACCATGGAACAAGGCCGCACGGGCCGCATCTTTTATATCCGCATCCATCCCAACGAAGATCTCGTGCAAAGCCTGGAAAAGACCTTCATCGAGTCAGGATTGGCGCGTGCCATTGTCCGCAGCAGCGTCGGCAGCCTGGCGCACTGCAGCCTGAATCGCGGAACGCATGACACGCTCGAACTGGACGGGCCGGCGATCGAAATCCTCAACCTGACCGGGGAAATCCGAGGGGATGCGGCCGGTCGGCCAGTCGCCCATGTGACGGGCACCGTCATGGACATGCAGGGGGCGTTCTACGCGGGCCGCTTCATCAGCGGGCGCAATCCGGCCTGCATGACCGTCGAGGTCGTCCTCGAAGAATGGATCGTCGAGCAGATCGTATCGCTGGACTAAGTCCGGGCTGCGTGTATCGGACAGATGACAAGACAAGGAGACAGACATGAACGCAGGCAATGAAGATCGTGATGGCGTGGTAATGATCACCGGGGGGGCCTCCGGCATCGGCCTGGCGCTGGCGCAGGGGTTGCTGGACGAAGGTCGCAGGGTTTTGGCGCTGGACGTGCAGCAAGACCGGGTCGATGCGGCAAGGGTGACTCTAAGGACACAGCATCCCGCACAGCTCATGCTCGATGCGGTGGATGTTACGGATGAATCCGGGGTGGAACGGGTAGTGGCCGCCTGCGAGAACAATTTCGGCCCTGTCGTCGGGCTTGTCAATTCGGCGGGTATTGCCACTGAAAAGGCCTGCCTGGATACCGACGTGGCGACGTTTCGCCGGATCCTGGACGTCAATGTGATCGGTTCCTTCATCACGGCCCGGGCGGTCGCGCACCGCATGCGGTCGCGTGGCACCGGGGCGATCGTGCATATCGCGTCGGTATCCGGCATGCGCGGCAACTACGGGCGGGTGGCCTACGGATCGTCCAAAGGGGCCGTCATCAACATGACGCAGGTCATGGCTGTGGAACTGGCGCAGTACGGCATCCGCGTCAATGCCGTTGCCCCCGGCCCCATCGAAACGCCCCTGACGAAGGTCGTGCACACGGAAGCCGCGCGCCATCACTGGATCAATGCCGTGGCCTTGCGGCGTTATGGCCAGGCCCACGAGTTGTGCGGTACGGTCAGCTGGCTGCTGAACGAGGCCGCATCCAGCTATGTCACAGGCCAGGTCATCGCCGTGGATGGCGGCTTCACGTCGATGGGTTTGCCCCTGCCCGAAGCGCTTCGGGCTTAGTGCTCTGTTCGGCTAATCCGGACAGGACACTCGGCAGGGCCGTGATGCGGTGTGCGCCACATCACGGTGGCCAACATCACTGCATGCTTTCTTCGGCTTCGTCGCGGTGCACGTCGTGCGTCACGAACCCGGTCGCGTTGTCAGGCATCGACAGGTAATGTGGATGCGCCAGCGTCTTGCGGATGTCCTGCAGTCCGGTCGCCCAATGTTCGCGCATCGTCGCCGGGCCAAACTGGAAATCGCGGAAATGCTGCTCGTAGGGCTTGTCGCGGTAGATCAGGTGGATCACGTTGCTGCGCGCGCTGCAGGCCAGCCCCTCTGCCTGCCGGCATGCCGGGTCGCTCTCGCGCAATTCGGCCGGGACCTGATCCAATACCTGGCGCAGCAGCCGCTGCATCTTCCGGTGGGCGCGCATTTCGTCGGTGACAAACCGGGTCCGACTGGAATACCGGATGTCCTGGACGCGGTCGCCTACTTCGCTCATGCCGCGGGGCGCCGGGCCGCGCGCCGACCACAGGTCCACTTGAAACACCAGGGTGTCGCGTTCCGGACATTGCTGCAGAACCTTGGACAGCGGCGTGTTGGACACCAGTCCGCCGTCCCAATAATACTCACCGTCGATCTCGATGGCCGGGAAGGCCGGGGGCAGCGCGCCGGAGGCCATGAAGTGTTCGGCCCTCAGGCGGATCTTGCGATTGTCGAAATAGACAAAATTGCCCGTGCGCACGTTCACGGCGCCGACCGAGACGTGCAGCCCGCTGTCGTTGATGCGGTCGAAGTCGCAGAGGGCCTCCAGCGTGTCCTTCAGGGGGCGCGTGTCATAGTGGCCGACGCAGGTCGGGTCCAGGGTGGGCGACAGGACGGCGGGTGGAAAGCGGGGATGAAAGAAGCCTTTCTGCCCGAGCATCACCGCGCTGCTGGCGTGGACGGTGCCCAGGAATTGACGGGCCAGATCGTTGACTTGAAAGAGGCTTTGCTCCATCAGGGCATTGGAGCCGGGGCCGGCATAGGGTTGGCAGATCGTGTCCCAGAATTCGTGCAGGCGTTCCACCCGCTTTTCGAGCGGATTGCCGGCGATGATGGCTGCGTTCAGTGCACCGATGGAGATGCCGGCCAGGTCCGTCAGGTTGATGCCGGCTTCATTCAGCCCCTCGAAGACACCGGCCTGATAGGCGCCAAGCGCGCCGCCGCCTTGCAGCACCAGAGCGCGGACATCGTAGGCTTGGAGAGCAGCCTGGATACGGGATTCAGTCTTGGGCATGGGGGTCGGCCTCCAGGGAATGCAGGAACGCTTCGATCAGCGTACCGCGATATCGGCTGCGGTGCAGCACGATGGACAGGCGCCGGTCCAGATTCAGAAAGGGTGTGCGCAGCACCCGGAGCCGGCCGGTGGCCACGGCGTCCAGGGTCGCGGCGTAGGGCAGGCAGGCGATCCCCAGACCGGCGATGACCGCCTGCTTGATGGCTTCGATCTGACCCAGTTCAAGCAGAATGCGGCCAGGCGGCAGCGCGGTCAGCGCCTGTTCGCTGAGGCTGCGCGTGGCCGAGCCGCGCTCGCGCAGGATCCAGTGGGCACCCGCGAAATCTTGGATCCGCAGCCGGGGCAACCGGGCCAGCGGATGGGAAGGTGCGGCGCAGACCACCAACGCGTCGCTGCGCCAGGGCCGTGTTTCCAGCTGGGCATGGTGCACCGGCCCTTCAACGCAGGCCACGTCGATCGTGTGATCGAGCAGCATGCCCGTGATGGCGCGGGTATTGTCCACGGTCAGGCGCAGTGCCACCTGGGGGTGCCGGGCGACGATGGGGCCCAGCAGTTCCCCGACCAGGTAGTTGCCCACCGTGTTGCTGGCGCCGATGCGCAGTTCGCCGCTCAGGGCGCCCTGGGCGTCCGGGTGCTGGCGCTGCATGTCCTGCAGCCGCTCCAGGATCTCGTGGGCGCGGGGCAGCTGTTCGGCGCCCTGGGCGTTCAGGTGCAGGCGGCCGCGCTCGCGGTCGAACAGGGTGCTGCCCAGCTGTCGTTCCAGTTCGCTCAGCGCCATGCTGACGGCTGGTTGCGTCAGGGACAACTGCTCGGCGGCGCGGCGCACGCTGCCGGTCGAGGCGACGGCATGGAAAACTTCAAGCTGGCGGATGCTGAGACCGAGCATTGGATGAATGCCTCAATGATTCAATTTTATTGATACTAACACTCATAATTACTGAATTTATTGATCGGCTGTGCATCACTAGAATGCCTGTGATCCTATTCACCTCTTGCTGTACTCCATGTTGCCGATCTCCGCCGTTCCCCATCCTTTGCCGGCCCAGGGCCGCATGGACGCCCGTTCCGGGCTGGATAATCCGCCGCGCGCGCCCTCACGTTGGTATGGCGTGCTGCTGGCTGCCGGCCTGGGCGTGGTGGCCTGGGAACTGGGGCATTGGCTGCCGCTGATCGGCGGGCCCGTCATGGGAATCGTCTTGGGAATGCTATGGCGCAATCTGCTGGGCGTTTCACCGGTATTCGTGCCGGGCATCACTTACAGCAGCCGCCAGGTCCTCAAATGGTCGATCATCGGCCTGGGGTTCGGGCTGAGCCTGGGGCAGGTGGTGCAGACAGGGGCCTCGTCGCTGGCCGTGACGCTGGTGACGCTGACCGTGGCGTTCGTCTCGGCCTGGCTGCTAGGGCGCTGGTTGGGGCTCGATGGGCATCTGCGCACGCTGATCGGCGTGGGGACCGCCATCTGCGGGGGCTCGGCCATCGCCGCCGCGGCCCCCATCATCAAGCCAGACGATCACGACACCGCGCTGGCGATTTCCACTATTTTCCTGTTCAATGTGGTCGCGGTGCTGGTGTTTCCGCCGCTGGGCCACTGGATGGGCCTGAGCGATACGGGTTTCGGTCTGTGGGCTGGCACGGCGATCAATGACACGTCGTCCGTCGTAGCGGCGGGCTACAGCTACAGTACCGCGGCGGGCGACATCGCCACGATCGTGAAGCTGACACGTGCCACCCTGATCATCCCGGTCTGCATCGGGTTGGCGCTGTGGACGGCCTGGCGCGCCCGCCATGCGGAAACCCGGGTGTCGCTGGCGCGGATCTTCCCCTGGTTCATCCTGTGGTTTCTGGTGGCATCCGGTATCCGCACACTGGATCTGGTGCCGGCGTTCCTGCTGGAACCATTGCACCTGGGGTCGCAGTTCCTGATCATCATGGCGCTGACTGCGATCGGCCTGTCGTCGGATTTACGCCGCATGGCACTGGCGGGTGCCCGCCCGATCCTTCTGGGGTTGGGGGTCTGGGCGGCGGTGTCGGTCAGCAGCCTGGGGGTTCAGTCCCTGATGGGCAGCCTGTGAAAAAGCGCAGCCTGGGTCAGAGTCGGGTTCTTACAGCATCGAGAACCAGGAACCGGAATTCTTGGTGATCGCCACACCGATGATGTAGACGAAGATCAGCACGGCGATCAGGGCGGCGGTCAGCCGCCCGCGCGTCGTGTGGCCGCGCTTGATGGCGACCGTGCCCACGCCGATATAGGCGATCAGCAGCACGATCTTGGTCAGGATCCAGGGCTGGTTGGGGCCGATCATGGCCGCCAGTATCATGCCGCAGGTCAGCAGCACCGTATCGACGACGTGCGGCAGGATGCGCACCAGTTTGTGCTGCAGCAGGCCGGACCCGGTCACCGACCAGTAGGCGCGGATGACGAACAGGGTGATGCTGAGCCCGACAGCCGTCATGTGCAGGTGCTTGATGGGCAGATAGTATTCGTACATGGGTTTGACGGCGAGGGGAATTGTGGGAATGGCCGGATGACCGGTCCGATGGCGGGCGCACGGGTATCCGGGCCGCGCCCAGTGTAATCCATCCCGGGCGTGGAACACGGGTATACCCTTGTTCCATACCTCGGTTTGCCAAGGGCGGGGACGTTGAATCGCCTTGGGCGGACCGAGGGGTCGTGACGAATCAGCTGGCCGCGATGGGTGATAACCGCCAGCCGCCGCCTTCGCCCTGCAGCACCAGCTCGGCACCATGGTGGCGGCGCAGCGTGCTGCGATGGCCCACGCTGACGATGCGGGTTGCCGGCAGTTGTTCGCGCAGCAGGCGGTACATGGCGTCCTCCAGGCCCTCGTCCATCGCCGATGTCGCTTCGTCCAGGAACGCCGCATCCGGGCGCGCGATCAGCAGGCGGCCGAATCCCAGGCGTTGCTGTTCGCCGAGCGACAGGATCCGGCTCCAGTCGTCCTGCACATCGAGCTTGTCATGCAGATGGCCCAGGTGCACCAGATCCAGAATGGCTTCGTCCTGCCCGGGAGGGACCTGATCGACGGGGGCTGGATAGTGCAGTGCCTCGCGCAGTGTTCCCAGCGGCAGATAGGGTTTCTGCGCCAGGAACAGGGATGCGGACTCCGGGCGGATGATCTCGCCCGAGCCATAGGGCCAGATACCGGCGATCATGCGAAGCAGGGTCGTTTTGCCCGCCCCGGAGGGGCCGCGCACCAGCACCGGGCGCTCGGGGATGACCTCCATGTCCAGATCCTTCAACAAGGCGTAGCCGTCGGGGCGGCGGACGGTAACCCCTTGCAGGGCCAGGCGCCCGCCGTCCTGACGGGAATGCGGCAGGACCATGTCCCGGGCGCGGTCGATGGTTTCGTTGAAACCGGTCAGACGGTCCAGGGTGGCGCGATAGCTGGCGAAACTGTCGTACACGTTCCGGAAGAACGACAGGTTGGTTTGCAGTTGGCCGAAGGCCTGGGCGGTCTGAATCAGGTCGCCCAGACTGATCTGCTTGGAAAAGAACCGCGTGGCCTGGATGATGAAGGGAAAGACCACCGCCGTCTGGGTGACGACGAAGTTGAAGCCCAGGAATTTCAGGGACCGGTAGATGATGTCCCAGGCGTTGCCGATGACGGCCGCGAACCAGTTCCGCAGGGTATTGCCCTCGACGCGTTCACCGCGGTAGAAGGCGATGCTCTCGGCGTATTCGCGCACGCGCACCAGGGCGTAACGGTAATCGGCGTTCAGCTTTTCGTTCAGGAAGTTCAGGCGGATCAGCGGCTTGCCTATCCAGATGGCCAGCAGCGTCGCGATGAAGACATAGATGAAGACCAGGAACACCATGGCGCGCGGGATCTCGTATCCGAACACGGTCATGGGGCCTGACAGGTGCCAGAGGATGGCGGTGAAGGCGATGGTGGACACCGAGGCGTTGATGAGCCCCACCGCCAGGGTCATCGAGTTGGTGGCGAAACTGGTGATGTCCTGCTGGATCCGCTGGTCCGGGTTGTCGGCCAGGTGACTGAGCGATTGCGAGCGGTAGTACGCCTGCTGGTCCATCCAGTTCTTCAGCAGACGCTCATTGAGCCATTCCCGCCAGTGCACGACAAAAGCCTGCTGGACGTAGAAGTCGAACAGGGACCGCACCACGTGCACCGCCGCCAACAGCGCGAACAGCAGCATGGCGGCCCAGAAGCCGGGGGCGTTCAGCGCCTGCAGCGCGCTGTACATGGCGTTGTACCAGTTGGAAAACAGCACATCCAGGCGCACCGCGGCCAGTGTCAGCAGCAGGATCAGCGCGACGCCGGCCAGTGGTCGCCAGTTGCGGCGCGGCGAGAAAAATTCAGCGCTCAGGCGCCAGAACTGCTCGCCCCAGCGGGTGTAGCGTCTCAGGCCCCAGACGGTGATCACGCCGGCCAGTACCGTCAGGACATAGGCCTTGGCCAGCCACAGGCCGCTTTCGATCAGGAGGTCTTGCCATGCCATGGATTAGGGATCCTTGCAGAAGGTCGGCCCGCTGAGCGTGGGCCCGTGCGTGGGCATTTTAGGTTGGATGGCTGCGCAGGGGAAAGGTTTCCTGGATCGGGGACGCTGCCCAGCGAATCGAATCTCTAACATGGGGTGGATCGGCGGGTCACTCGTCGATCCGGTTCTTGAGTCCCAACCGCTTCGCCAGCTTGTGCAGGTTGCTGGCGTCCAGCCCCAGCGCGCGTGCGGCCTGGGCCCAGTTGTCGCCGGCCGCGACCAGCGCCTGGCGGATCGCCTGGCGCTGGCAGGCGTCCACGCTGGTGCGCAATAAGGGAATGTTCTCGATATCCAATGGCGGCATGTTCGCTGCATCCGCGCCGGCCAGCGCCCCGGGCGCCGATTCGCCAGGCGGCACGCCGGTTTTCGATAATGCCGCGGGCTGCGGCTCGATATCCAGATCCAGCAGCTCCGCTTCGATGGTCAGGACCTGGTCCCGGGACGCGCCTCGGCTGAGCATTTTCAGGGCAGCCCGGCTGATCACGTGTTCCAGCTCGCGCACGTTGCCCGGCCAGGGATACTGCTGCAGCGCTCGTTCGGCGCCGTAGGACAGGCGCACGCCACGCAGCCCCAGGCGGGCGCGGTTGAACTCCAGGAAATGCCCGGCCAGGATCTGGATGTCGCGGTCGCGCTCGCGCAGCGGCGGAATGGGGATGGGGTAGACCGACAGGCGGTGGTACAGGTCAGCCCGAAAGAGCCCCGCCTGCGTGTTGGCCTTCAGATCGCGGTTCGTGGCGGCGATGATGCGCACGTCGGTCTTGATGACCTGGTCGGTGCCCAGCCGCTGGATCTCGCCGTTCTGCAGCACCCGCAGGAGCTTGGCCTGCAGGCTCAGGGGCAGTTCGCCCACCTCATCCAGGAACAAGGTGCCGCCCTGGGCTGCTTCGAAGCGCCCGGGCCGGTCCGATGTGGCGCCCGAGAAGGCACCCTTCACGTGGCCGAAAAGCTCGCTTTCGGCCAGGGACTCGGGCAGCGCCGCGCAGTTCACCTGGATCATGGTCTGCTGGCTGCGGCGCGAATGGCGGTGAAGTCGCCGCGCGAAGAGTTCCTTGCCTACGCCTGTTTCCCCCAGCAGCAGGATGGGCAGGTCCGAATCGGCGACCAGGTCCAGCTCGTGCAGCAGGGACTGGATGGCTTCGCTATGGCCCAGAATTTCCGTGACTTCGCCGATGCGTTCGATCCCCTGTTGTGAACTGCCCAATTGGCGTAGCTGTCTGTTCTCGCGTTCCATGTCGGTCATGCGCACGGCCGCCTGCAGGATCAGGCCCAGCCGCAGCAGCCGGGTGTGGGCCGCCTCGTCGAAGATGCCGGTGTTCAGGGCGTCGAGCGTCATGATGCCCCAGGGTCGGTCCTGATGGTAGAGCGTCATACCCATGCAGTCGTGCACCGGCAAGGGTAAGCCCTTGCGGTCGTCCAGCAGGCCATCGTACGGGTCGGGCAGCACGCTACCCGGGTCGAACCAGGTGGGTTCGCGCCGTGACAGGATGGTGGCAAACCGTGGGTGCTGCCCGACGACGAAGCGCCTGCCGAGCGCTTCGTGCGCCAGACCGGCGGCGGCCACCAGATGCAGCGTGTCGTTGCTGTCGAGCATCAGCAGGCCCACCGCATCGCAGGAGAAGGCCTGTCGGATCGTCGTGGCCGCGCGTTGCAGCCGGACGCCGTCGGGCAGGTCGGTCGCCAGATCAGTCAGAAGCTGTGTTTCCATAAAGGTATTTTTTACCATTGAACGGTTAAATATACCCTGAATTGAAAGGTAAAAATCACCGTATTTGATTTATATCAGTAGTTACCCTAGCGCATCCAGCTGGCACGTTTATTGCTTGAAGAATCATGAAGTGAAAAAAGGGGGCGCCCTTCGGCGCTGGTCATTGAAAACCTCTCGCGGCTGCAGAAGGAGCGCAGAATGGGTGAGTATAAGAAGTTATGGTGGACGCTGATCGGCGTTCTTGTGGTGGCGTTTGGCGTCCTGGGATGGATGGGCAAGGAGGTCTATCATCAGGCGCCTCCGATCCCCGCCCAGGTTGCGACGGCGGATGGCAAGGTTCTGATGACCCACGACCAGATCCTGGACGGTCAGGTTGCCTGGCAGTCGGCCGGTGGCATGACCCTGGGCTCGATCCTGGGACACGGCGCCTACCAAGCCCCGGACTGGACGGCGGACTGGCTGCATCGTGAATTGACGGGCTGGCTGGATCTGGCCTCGCAGGAAAAGTTCGGTGTCAAGTACGATCAGCTCGATGCGGACAATCAGGTCATCCTGCAGCGCCAACTGAAGGCCGAATACCGCAAGAATACCTATGACGTGGCCAGCGGCGTGGTGACGGTGTCCGACCGTCGCGCTCAGGCGATCGCGAACACCGCGTCGTACTATGACAAATTGTTCGGCGATGACGCGTCCCTGCACGAAAGCCGTGTTCACTTCGCCATGAAGGAAGGCACGTTGCCCAGCGCGGAAGATCGCGCACGTCTGGCAAACTTCTTCTTCTGGACCGCCTGGGCGGCCGGGACGGATCGGCCCGACAGTGTAGCGACCTATACCAACAACTGGCCGCATGAGCCGCTGATCGACAACGTGCCGACCCCAGAGAACGTCATCTGGTCGGTCGTGAGCGTGATCCTCCTGATCGCGGGCGTGGGCTTGCTGGTCTGGGCCTGGGCCTTCATGCACAAGGAAGAGGAAGAAGCTCCCGCGCCGGCGCGTGATCCGATCCTGCAGCTGGTGCTCACGCCTTCGCAGCGCGCGCTGGGCAAGTACCTGTTCCTGGTGGTGGCTTTGTTCGTGGCGCAGATTTTCATCGGCGGCTTCACGGCGCACTACACGGTGGAAGGCCAGACCTTCTACGGCATCAACGCGTCCAAGTGGCTGCCCTATTCGCTGACGCGCACTTGGCACATCCAGGCGGCACTGTTCTGGATCGCAACCGGCTTCCTGGCGGTCGGCCTTTTCGTGGCTCCGATCCTCAACGGCGGCAAAGACCCCAAATACCAGAAGCTGGGCGTCGATATCCTGTTCTGGGCGCTGGTCGTAGTCGTCCTGGGCTCGTTCACCGGCAACTTTGCCGCCATCGCCCACCTGATGCCCGAAAGCTGGAGCTTCTGGCTGGGTCACCAGGGCTATGAGTATGTAGAGCTGGGCCGTGTCTGGCAGATCGGCAAGTTCCTGGGTGTCGTGTTCTGGCTGGTTCTGATGCTGCGCGGCATCGTGCCGGCGCTCAAGCAAAAGGGCGACAAGAACCTGCTGGCACTGTTCACCGCTTCCGTGATTTGTATCGGCCTGTTCTATGGTGCCGGTCTGGTCTACGGCCAACGGACCAACCTCACCATCATGGAATACTGGCGCTGGTGGGTCGTGCACCTTTGGGTGGAAGGCTTCTTCGAAGTGTTCGCCACTGCCGCCCTAGCCTTCATCTTCTCCACCATGGGTCTGGTGTCCAAGCGCGGTGCCACCACCGCCAGCCTGGCCTCGGCCGTGCTGTTCATGCTGGGCGGCACCCCGGGCACCATGCACCACCTGTATTTTTCGGGCACCACCACGCCGATCATGGCGATTGGCGCATCCTTCAGTGCTCTGGAAGTCGTGCCGCTGGTCGTGCTGGGGTATGAAGCCTGGGAAAACTGGCGCCTGAAGTCCCGCGCTCCATGGATGGAAAACCTGCGCTGGCCGCTGCAGTTCTTCTTGGCCGTGTCTTTCTGGAACATGATCGGTGCCGGGGTGTTCGGTTTCATGGTCAACCCGCCGATCGCGCTCTACTACATCCAGGGCATGAACACCACAGCGGTGCATGCGCACGCGGCCCTGTTCGGTGTGTATGGCTTCCTGGCCCTGGGCTTCGTCCTGTTCGTTCTGCGCTATCTGCGCCCGAACATGAGCTTCAACAACAGCCTGATGAACACGGCGTTCTGGTGCATGAATATCGGCCTGGTGATGATGATCACGCTGAGCCTTCTGCCAATCGGCGTCATGCAGTTCTACGCCAGCGTCAGCCAGGGCACCTGGTGGGCCCGCGGCGAGACCTTCATGCAACAGGACATCCTGCGGACCCTGCGCTGGACCCGCACCTTCGGCGACGTGGTCTTCATCGTCGGCGGCCTGGGTGTGATGTGGCAGGTCGTGACGGCCCTGTTCGATGCCAAGGCCGCCCCGGCGGTCGACGGCAAGCTGGCCGCGCAACGCACCTGAGCGTTTTTCTTCTAGCGGTCGGGGGCCCGAAACGGCGCCCCCGGACAGCAAGCCCGCCTCGATTGAGGCGGGCTTTTTTAATCCTGTGTGTCCGGCAGTTCGACGTGGCCGCCGAAGGCTTGGCGCATGGCGGACAGCACCCGGTTGGCGAAGTCGTCTTCGCCGCGCGAGGCGAAACGCGAATACAGAGCGGCGCTGAGCACAGGCGTGGGCACGGCCTCGTCGATGGCTGCCTGGATGGTCCAGCGGCCTTCACCGGAATCCGATACCCGGCCCTGGAAGCCGGACAGGGCCGGGTTGCCCGCCAGCGCCGTGGCGGTGAGGTCGAGCAGCCAGGAACTGATCACACTGCCGTGCCGCCAGAGTTCGGCGATGTCGGGCAGGTTCATGTCGTACTGATAGTGTTCGGGATTGCGCAGCGGCGTCGTTTCGGCTGTCGCGGCGTGTGTCTGCCGCCCGATGTCGGCATGACGCAGGATATTCATGCCTTCGGCGTAGGCGGCCATGATGCCGTACTCGATGCCGTTGTGCACCATCTTGACGAAATGGCCTGCGCCGTGCGGGCCGCAATGCAGCCAGCCCTGGTCCGCCGTGCTTGCGCCGGGCTGTCGGCCTGGGGTGGGCGGCTGCGTGCCCGCGCCGGGGGCCAGAGTGGCAAAGATCGGGGTCAGGTGTTCGACCGCCTGGTCGCCCCCCACCATCAGGCAATAGCCACGTTCCAGGCCCGCGATGCCGCCGCTGGTGCCGACGTCCACGTAGTGGATGCCTAGTGGCCATAAGGCCGCGGCGCGTCGCAAGTCGTCGTGATAGTGGGAATTACCGCCGTCGATCAGGATGTCGCCGGCCTGCAGCAGCGGGGTCAAGTCGGCCAGCACGGCATCGACCGTGCCGGCCGGCACCATCAGCCAGATGGCGCGGGGCGCAGCCAGGGCCGATACCAGTTCCCCCAGAGTGTGGGCCTCGGTGGCGCCGAGCGCGGCCAGCCGGCCGATGGCTTCCGGATTCCGGTCGTGCACGACGCAGTCGTGGCCGTCGCGCAGCAGCCGGGTTGTCATGTTGGCGCCCATGCGTCCCAGTCCAATCATGCCGATTTGCATGGCGAGTGTCCTGTTTCTATGTTGTAGGGGCCCTCGGCCGCCAGGGCTGCCCGCGGTCGCGGGCTCAGGATCTGGCCGGTTCAGCGGGCCGGATGCCGTTCCTGGCGGTGAGTGCGCCCAGAGTGAATGTCAACAGCAGCGTGGGAAGCGCGCTGCCGTAATCCGGTGCCCATTGTGCCAGGGAATGGTAGCAGGCGATCCCCAGCACCCAGATCCCCGCGGGGATCGCGTGGAAACCACGCGGCGTGTCGGTGAGGCGATCGGGTCGCATGCCCAGCCGTCCAAGGATCGTGCCAAACAGCGGCACGAACACGGAACTGAGCGCCAGCAGGAAGGGCTCCAGGCTGTGCATCGGCAGCACCATGGCCAGCGTGATCGACAGCGCGGCCAGCAATGTGCCCCAGGTTTTCAGGCCAAAGGCGGGCAGCAGGCTGTGGCTGCAGACGGATCCGGAATACAGGTCGCCGTAGGTGTTGTCCAGTTCGTCGATCAGGATCAGGCCCAGGGCCAGCAGTCCACCCTGGGCCAGCAGCAGGGCATTGACCATGTCCACATCGGGGCCTGTCACGGTGATGACCAGCACACCCAGCGCGTAACACCAGATGTTGGCGATGGTGTAGCCCAACCAGGTGCCGCCCAGTGCGCCGCGACCGCTGCGGCCATGTCGGGCGTAGTCCGCCACCAGCGGCAGCCAGGACACCGGCATGGCGATGACCAGGTCCAGCGCCTGGAAGGTATTCATGCTGCCATCGCCCGTGCGCTGCCAGAGTGCCCGTAGGCCTGGGGCGTCCAGCTTCAGGCCGAACTGCACCGTCAGCCAGATGAGCGACAGCACCACCAGCGGCAGGCCGATGCGGCTGACGATGCGCCGCACCAATGTGACCATGGAGCCGCGCAGCAGCAGCAGGACGATCAGCCCCCAGAATAGCGTCGGGACGATCAGGCCGGTGTTCACGCCGAAGGCCTTTTCCGCGATCGCCTGGGTGCCGTCGCGCATGATGACCAGCTCGAACGTGGCCCAGCCGAGCAGTTGCACGACGTTCAGCAAGACGGGCAGGTGGGCGAAGCGCTGGCCGTAGACGGCGTGGATCAGGCCGGCGCTGGACAGGCCGCTGTCGCAGCCCAGACGGGCTACCCAGGCCAGCAGGCCGGCGCCGAGGATCGAACCGGCGATGACCGCGGTCAGCGCGTCACGAGTGCCCAGGGCGGGCGCCAGATACGCGCCGACCTGGATCACCAGCAGGCCGACCCCCAGGCTGAACCAGAGGGCCATGTGGTCGTGCCAGCCGAATACCCGTTCGACCTCGGGTATGCCGGGAGTCCCCGCTGAGGAACCGGTGGCGTCGGGATGACGACCGGCGTTCGCGCGGACTGGGTGTTGGCGGGATGTGGAAGTGTTTTGGTTCATGGTGCGCCTGTCTGTCTGGGCGGGGAGGGCAGGCGCGGGCGATGGAAAGCAGTCGCCATGGCGAGCTGCTTTCCTGCGCGAGGATGATCTCAATCAGGTTCGAAGGGACTGTCTCAGCCGCTGTGGCGGCACCCCTAGCGGGACTCGAAAATGGGTGTGGCGTGGGTGATTTTAGGAGTCGGCCGTCCGATGGGCAAGGCCGGCTCCGGTTCCGCTCAGTCGAAGTGCACAATCTCGAAGCTCAGCCGGCCCTGCTCGTCGCGGCCGACCGAATATCCCAGGTGTTCGCGCACGCTGTTGTCCGGATGAAAGGTCAGGACGACCGGCTTGATGCGCTCCAGTTCGGCTTCCTGGATGTATTCCGAATTGGCGATGATGACTTCGTCGCCGCGCTGGCAGGTGCGGGCAGCCGCGCCATTCAGGATGCAACAACGTGAACCCCGCTCGCCGTAGATGACGTAGGTGCTGATGCGAGCGCCGGAATTCTTGTTCCAGATATCCACGAATTCCATCGGCAGGATGCCGGCGGCTTCGCAGTGGTCGGGATCCAGGGTGATGGAGCCGTGGTAGTCCAGGTCGGCTCCGGTGACGCGGATGCCATGCAGTTTGGCGCGGACGATTTTTCTCACGTTGTATCCAGAAAACGGAAATTGAGCAGGCGGCATTTTAGCGCGTTGCGGTGCAGCATCGATTGTGGCGTCAGTCGTGCAGATCGGGCCCGATCGGCGGGCTGGCCAGCAGGACGTCCCTCAGGCGTGCGTGAAAGGCGGTGAGAAAGGCCGCGCGGCTGGCTTCGGGCAGCAGGCTGCCCAGGGAAGCGATCCGGTCGGCCGCGTAGCGACGCGGCGTTCCCAGGGCTTCCTCCAGGGCATTGGCCTGGCCTGTGATCGTGGCCGGGTCGCAATCGGCCAGGATCAAGGCATGCGCCAGCCCGACCTGACACCCCGGAGATTGGCCGGGCATGCGCCGCCAGACCTGAGCCGTGCCGACGATCTTGCGCGGCGGCTGCCCGACCGCCAGATTGTATCGGCCGTCGCAGAAAGAGCCTTCGACGGCCTGCGCCCGCGCGTCGATACCGAAGAACAGCAGTGCGGCGCCGATAATGCCGCAGAGGTGTCGATAGAACGTTTCCGAATGATCCAGCGGCCGTCCGGCGACGGTGCATGCGAGGCTCAGGTTCAGAATGCCGGGCCCTTGCGGCACGACGCCGCCGCCCGATTGCCTGACGTGGACGGGCCATCCCCGGGCCGCGAATATTTTCTGGACAGCGATAAAACCGGGGTGGGCCGTGTAGGTGCGCGGGACGACCAGGCCCTGATCCGCCTGCCAGAGGCACGCGACCGGCCCCTCGGTGGCCAGACTGAGCAGCACTTCGTCGGCCAGCGGATCCTGTCTTGCGTCGGCATCCAGGTCCAGCAGCCGGTAGCGTGCGGGGGCGGGAAATGAAGACGGCATCAAGCCGGGGTCAGGACAACTGTGTGGCGGCGAAAGTTTCGTCGTCCATAAACAGGTAGCGGATGGCGTCGATCAGGCCCAGCACCACCGCCAGCGGCACGAAGATCCAGGCGATCGCCAGATAGCCCAGGCCCCAGCCGATCTGTCCCAGGAAGAAGCGGTGCGCGCCCAGCCAGCCCAGGAAGATAGCCAGGACGATCGCGATGCGGCGCTGCGACGATGGCCGGCCCAGTGCCTCGCGGTGAGAACTGAGGATCCACAGGCTGACCGGCACGGTCAGCAGGATGGCCAGCAGAACCTTGCCGGTGTGCGCCTGCAGGTAGGACGCAATCACCGCGAACAGTTCGCTGAAATTGCGCACCAGCACGCCCGTCAGGCTGGAGATCCAGACGAAGACCCGGCCAAAGGCGATCTCGCCGAAGCTCAGGGCCAGCAGGATGACGACGAAGACCGCGATGATCAGGATCAGTTTTTTCAGCATGGAAATCCTGCAAATAGTCTGCCCGATGGTTGCAAGAGGTGTCCCGTCTGATCGGTTGAATGATTCCGTTCATGTGCGGGTCGTCGGGCGTTCTTGTGTCATTCTATCGGGATTGCCGCGAATCAGCGCACGCTGGCCTGCCGGATGGCGTGGTCCCAGCGGGCGAGACATTCGGCCGCCTGGTCGCGCGGCATCGCCGGGTCGAACTGGCGCTCGATGCGCCACAGCGATTCCAGCTCGCCCAGATCGGCGTAAATGCCGGCGTGCAGGCCTGCCAGGAACGCGGCGCCCAGCGCTGTCGTTTCCACCATGGTCGGGCGCAGGATCGGGATGCCCAGCAGGTCCGCCTGGAACTGCATCAGCAAGTCGTTCACGCAGGCGCCACCGTCCACCCGCAAGGCTGGCAGCGCAGTCGTGCCGGCCGCCTGCGCGTCGCGGCTCATGGCCTGCAGCAGGGCAGCGCTTTGGTAGGCGATGCTCTCCAGCGCGGCTCGGGCGATGTGCGCCATAGTGGTGCCGCGGGTCAGACCGGTGATGGTGCCCCGCGCTTGCGGGTCCCACCAGGGGGCGCCCAACCCGGTGAAGGCGGGTACGAACATGACCCCGCCCGAATCGGGCACGCTGCGGGCCATCTCCTCGATGTCGCTGCTGCGCGTGAAGGCGCGCAGGCCGTCGCGCAGCCACTGGACCACGGCGCCGCCGACAAAAACGCTGCCTTCCAGGGCGAAGGTAGGCCTGGCGTCCGTCTGCGCGGTACTGGTCGTCACCAGTCCGTTCTCCGATACCCGGAACTGGTCGCCGGTGTGCATCAGCATGAAGCAGCCGGTGCCATAGGTATTTTTCGCCATGCCGGGATGAAAGCAGGCCTGGCCAAACAGGGCGCTCTGCTGGTCGCCCGCCACGCCGCGGATCGGAACGGCATGGCCCAGGATCTCTGTCGAGGTCAGGCCGAAGTCCGCCGAGGACGGCTGGATTCCGGGCATCATGCGGGCCGGGATGCCCAGCCGGTCCAGCAGTTCCGTGTCCCAGGCGTTGCGGTGCACGTCCATCAGCATGGTGCGCGCCGCATTGCTGACGTCCGTCAGATGTTGCCGGCCGCCAGTCAATTGCCAGATCAGCCAGCTGTCGATCGTGCCGAACAGCAGTTCACCGGCCTTGGCGCGCGCGCGTGCGCCAGGCACGTGATCCAGGATCCATTTCAGCTTCGTGGCGGAAAAGTAGGCGTCGACGCGCAGGCCCGTGCGCTGCAGGATCGTGGCTTCCAGCCCCTGCTGGCGCAGCTCGGCGCAGGTGGGCTCGGCGCGGCGGTCCTGCCAGACGATGGCGCGGTGGATGGGTTCGCCGGTGCGGCGGTCCCAGACCACCGTGGTCTCGCGCTGGTTGGTGATGCCGATGGCGCTGACGTCGCGCGCGGAGATGCCGGCCCTGTGCAGGGCTTCCCGCAGGGTGTCGCGCTGGGTGTGCCAGATCTCCATCGGGTCGTGTTCGACCCAGCCCGGCTGCGGATAGTGCTGGGTGAATTCCCGCTGCGACAGGCTCACGATGCGACCCATCCGGTCGAAGACGATCCCGCGGGTGCTGGAAGTGCCCTGATCCAGGGCGAGCAGGTAAGTCATGAAGGAATCCTCGACTGGAATGTTCTTGCGTGGAACAAATGATACCGGCCCGTTAAAATCCCGGAGAAACGATCCTCGGGCGCATCATTGGCCTGACCTCAGAATTCCTGATCCGCGTCCCGATGCCTTCCTCACCCGCGCCATTTTCCGCCCCGACCGATCGGGCTCGGTTGCTGCAATCCCTCGAAGCCCTGCACGAAGTGGACCTGATCGTCATCGGGGGTGGCGCCAGCGGACTGGGGGTCGCGCTGGATGCCCGGTTGCGGGGCCTGTCGGTGCTGTTGCTCGAATCTCACGATTTTGCCGGCGGCACCTCGTCGCGGGCGACCAAGCTGGTCCATGGTGGCGTGCGGTATCTGGCCCAAGGTGACATCAGCCTGGTGCGCGAGGCGCTGCACGAACGGCGCGCCCTGCTGAACAACGCGCCGCATCTGGCGCAGCCCCTGGCCTTCATCATGCCGGCCTACCGTCCCTGGGAAATACCGTTCTATGGTGCCGGCCTGAAGATCTACGACGCGTTGGCGGGGGCCGCCAGCCTGGGGCGCACCGAATGGCTGGGCCGAGCGGGGACTGCCCGGCAACTGCCTGGCGTCAATACCAACCATCTGTTTGGCAGCGTGAAATACTGGGATGGCCAGTTCGACGACGCGCGTCTGGCCCTGGCGCTGGCCCGCACGGCGGCCGCCCAGGGTGCCCTGGTCCTGAATTACTGTCCGGTGGTGGACATCCTGCACCAAGATGGACGCGTCAGCGGCGTGCGCTGGCGGGATGCGCTGGCCCCCGATGATGTGCCGCGCGGGGGGCAGGTCAGGGCGCGTTGCGTCGTCAATGCCACCGGGGTCTGGGTGGACGATGTCCGCCGTCTGGACGACGCGGCCCGGGGGCAGGGTACATCCGCGATGGTGGCTCCCAGCCAGGGGGTGCATCTGGTGGTGGACCGGTCCTTTCTGCCATCCCGCAATGCGCTGCTGGTGCCGCATACCCGCGATGGCCGCGTGCTGTTCGCCGTACCCTGGCTGGGGCATGTGATCCTGGGGACGACAGATACGCCGCGGCAGGATACCGCGCGTGAGCCCCGCGCCTTGCCCGAGGAAGCTGCGTTCATTCTGAACGAGTCCGCCCACGTGCTGGCGCGCGCGCCCGCAGCCAGTGACGTGCTCAGTGTCTGGGTCGGGTTGCGGCCACTGGTGCGCCCCGACGATCAGGAGGGGGGCAACACGAAGTCGATCAGTCGCGAACACACCGTGCGCATCAGTCCCTCGGGCCTGGTGACTGTCACGGGGGGCAAATGGACCACCTATCGCTCCATGGCCGAGGACGTCCTGCATCAGTGCGTCCAGGCCGGCCATCTGGGTGTCCTGCCCAAGTGCCGTACGGCGCACTTCCCACTGGTGGGCGCACCCGGCGCTGGCACCGTGCCCACCAGTCTCACCGCCTTACCGGGGCTGCACTGTTATGGCGACGAGGCCGGCACCGTCCAGAGCCTTCCCGGACATGAAGTCGATCTGGGACTGGGCTTGACCGAGGCCATGGTGCGGTTTGCCGCGCGCCACGAATATGCCCGCTCGGTGGAAGACGTGTTGGCCCGGCGCCACAGGATGCTTTTTCTGAATGCCTCCCTGGCCAGCCGGTCGGCGCCGGCCGTTTCCAGGATCCTCCGGGACGAAATTGGCACAGACGGACAGTTGACGACCTTCCTGGCGTTGGCCGACCAGTATCGCCAAGTTCCAGCCTAATACCCCTTGTGCGGTATCAATATTTATTGGCAATTTTAATAATTTGATACAACTATATTCTTTATATCTGGATTTTCGACGCCAAAAAACAGGCTAGTTCCCGCTATACTGCCACTGTTCATGTCGAATGTGCATGAAAATGTTTCTTTGATGTCTGAATCTAATTCTCGTAGTGGTCTGAAACGTGACAAGATTCTTCCTGCCGGGTGCGATCCATCCGGCTTGTCATGATTCGCATGTCGCTGCTGAGGGAATTACTGCCCATACTAAGCTAAGGGATATCATGTCCACCCTGGATTCCGCGTTGTTGACCGATATTCGAGAAGTCAATCTGTCCTACCTGATGCTCGCACAGCGCCTGCTGCGCGAGAACCTGGCGGCAGGCATGTTCCGGCTGGGGTTCTGTGAGGATGTCGCGGACATCATCCTGAACCTGTCGCCCGCGCAGATCGTCAAGCTTGCCAGCTCCAATTCGGTGCTCTGCGCTTTTCGGCTCAATGACGCGCAGCTGCTCAACTCCCTGACACACGAGGTTCTGGGGGGGGTGCTGCAGCAGGCGCACTCCACGATCCTGATGGCTCGTGCCGAAACCGTGGTTGCGTAGGCTGTGATCATGACCGGCAAAAGCGTCTCCCGCGAGGCCGACGACATCCTGCTGGCCACCGACATGATCCGTCTGGGGGCGCGGCTGCAGGTGCTGCAGGCGGAAACCTCGCTCAGTTACGATCGCCTGGCCCGCCTGTACCGCGAGGTCAAGGGGGCCTCACCCCCCAAAGGCATGCTGCCGTTTTCGGTCGACTGGTTCATGACCTGGCTGCCGAACATTCATTCCAGCTTGTTCTACAACATCTACCGATATCTGGATACCTTCACGCCAGCGAAAAAGTCGCTGGCTCTGGTGGAAGCCTATCGGCTTTACCTGGAACAGTCCACGACCGGCCTGCAGCCGGGCGAGTCCCAGGATGAACCCGTGCTCAGCTTCACCCGCGCCTGGATGCTGGTGCGCTTTTTCGAAAGCGGGTTGGTGCAGCTGTCCGGCTGCCAGCAGTGCCATGGCCAGTTCGTCGCCCATGCGCACGACCCCGATGCCGGTTTCGTTTGCGCCATCTGTAAACCGCCACCCCGGGCAGGCAAGACCCGGGCGCGCCGCAAGGCAAATGCCCGAGTGATCGCCTGATTTCGGTCAGATAGCGGATTTGTGGACAAAAAGTCCTGTTGAACCATGCTTTTGAACGCATGAAAACAGGCGAACATTGAAAGTATTCTGACTATCAGGGCGCGCGCAAGTGTTTATCATTCTGGGGTATTTGATTGTCCTGGCGGGGGTGTTCGCCAGTTTCATCGGGGTGGGCGGGCATCTTGGCGCGCTCTATCAGCCCTTCGAATTCGTGCTGATCGGGGGCTGCGCCCTGGGTGCCTATGTCGGCGGCAGCAATGGCGCTTCCATCAAACTGTTGCTGGAGGCCATCCCCAAGGCCATCAAACCCAACCCTTACGGCAAGTCGCTGTACATGGAACTGCTGGGCTTGCTGTACACCCTGCTGAACAAGGCGCGCCGCGATGGGCTGATGTCCATCGAATCGGATATCGAAGACCCCAAGGCAAGCGCCACCTTCGCGCAGTTTCCCCAAATTCAGAAGGACCCCAAGCTGATGGAGTTCCTGACGGACTACCTGCGCATCATGATCAGCGGCAACATGAATCCTTTTGAAATCGAAACGCTGATGGACCAGGAAATCGAGGCCCTGCACAGCGAACACAACACGCCGGTCAACGCTGTGCGCGCCGTGGCCGACAGCCTGCCCGCGTTCGGGATCGTGGCCGCCGTCCTGGGGGTCGTGCATGCGCTGGCCGCTGTGGACCAGCCGCCCGCCATCCTGGCGGATCTGATCGCCAAGGCCATGGTCGGGACGTTTCTAGGCATTCTGCTGTCCTACGGCTTCGCCGCGCCGTTCGCGGCGGCCGTCGAGCGCCAGTCCGTCGCGGCCGTCAAGGTCCTGGAATGCATCAAGGTCACCCTGCTGGCCAGCATGAACGGTTATCCGCCGCCGCTAGCAGTCGAATTCGGCCGCAAGGTACTGTTTTCGTCCGTCCGTCCGTCGTTCTCCGAACTGGAAGCGCACGTGCGGCAGACCAAAAGCCAGGCCGCCGGCCGCTGACGGGAGACAGCGGGCATGGCCAATCACGATAGCGGCCGGGTCGTCGTCCGGCGCAAGCGCACTTACAGCGAAGCGCACCACGGGGGCAGCTGGAAGATCGCTTACGCCGATTTCATGACGGCGATGATGGCGTTTTTCCTGGTTATGTGGCTGCTGCTGCTGGTGCCGAAGAAAGAACTCGAGGGCATTGCGGAGTACTTCCGCATGCCCCTGATGACCGCTGTGACCGGTGGCCAGAATCTGGATACCAGCAAGTCGGTGATCCCCGGCGGGCAGCCCAGCGTGATCCCGAACCGCAGTCCCATGCCATCGGCCAAGCCGGATGCCAGCCAGCTGGATCAAAGCGACATGCAGGATCAGGAGAACCTGGAAAACCTGAAACAGAACCTGGAAAATCTGATCGAGCATAATCCGGTGCTCAAGCAGTTTCGTCCCCAGCTGTTGCTGGACATGACGCCCGACGGCCTGCGCATCCAGATCCTGGATCAGCAAAGCCGCCCCATGTTCGCCACCGGCAGCGCCCGGGTGCAGCCTTATATGCGTGACATCCTGCGCGAACTGGCACCGCCCATCAGCCAGCTGCCCAACGCCATCACGATGTCCGGCCACACGGACGCCATGCGCTACGCGGCGGGCGACCGCAGCTACAGCAACTGGGAATTGTCGGCCGATCGGGCCAACGCCGCGCGCCGCGAGCTGGTGACCGGCGGTCTGATCGAAAACAAGGTCAAGCGCATTCTGGGGCTGGGCGATACGGTTAATCTGATCAAGGACGACCCGTTGGCGGCCGTGAACCGCCGGATCAGCATCCTGGTGCTGAACCGGCGCGCCGAGCGCCGCATCGACGAGCAGAACGCGGCGGGCGAGGATGGCATCCGGATTCGCAAGCGGCTGGAAGAACTGAGCCACCCCGATGCGGCGTCGGCGGTGACCCCGTCAGGCGTGGTTTCGTCACTGGTGCCTGCGGCGGTACGCGCTGCCCCTGCGTCTGGCAGGTCCAGTGCCACGGGCGCGGTTTCCACCGGCACTTCTCAATTGTCGGGCTCGACGCAGTCCGTCACGAATCAACCATCGGGCGCGGGGGCATCCGCCAAGGCGCCGGGCAATCAAGGGTGAGGACAGATCATGAGTGCAGGCGTGGACCTGAGTGAATTCTACGATACGTTCTTCGACGAAGCCGACGAGCTGCTGGCCAACATGGAGCAGTTGCTGCTCAGCCTCGATCTGGAGAATCCGGATTCGGATGACCTGAACGGCATCTTTCGCGCAGCTCACTCCATCAAGGGGGGGGCCGGGACCTTCGGCTGCTTCGAGGAACTGGCCAAGACGACCCATTTGCTGGAGAACCTCCTGGACCTGATCCGCCACGGCGAAATGGCGTTGCGTCAGGATATGATCGATTTATTTCTGGAAACCAAGGACGTGTTGACCGATCAAGTCGCCGCGTATCGCGGCTCGGAAAAGCCAGACCAGCAGGTCTACGAGCGTATCTGCGCGCAATTGCGTCAGCTGGCCCTGGAACAGCAGCAGGGCGGGGCCGCTGCGGCGCCTGCGGCCCCGGCCGCCGTCGCGCCTGCGGCCGCACCCGTGGCGGCCCAGGCGGCGGCGTCCGGCGATCTGCCGGTCGTGGTGCGCATCAGCCGTATCCAGGACAAGGACGTCGAGCCCCTGGCCGAAGAGATGTCGCTCATGGGCGACATCCTGCATCGCGACCATGACAACGGCACGTTGTCCCTGTGGCTGCATACCGCGACGCCGGCGTCCGATCTGGAAGCGGTCTGCTGCTTCATCGTCAATGCCGACCAGGTGGCGATCAGCCACGAACCCCTTCCGGGTGGGGCGGCCACCACAACCCAGCCCGCGGTGGCGCCGGATGCCGGCACGGCGCCTGTCGCCCACGCTGTGCCCGCGCCCGCGCCCGCGGTCCCGGCTTCGGCGGATGCGTCCACCGAAGCCGCGGATCGGCCTGCCACTTCCGTCGATCATCCGGACTCCGCGGACAAGCCCGCAGGCACCAAGACTGCCAAAAAAGAAAGCGGCACCATCCGGGTTGGCGTCGAAAAAGTCGATCAGATCATCAACCTGGTGGGCGAACTGGTCATCACCCAGGCCATGCTGGTACAGACGGCGCAGTCCCTGGATCCCGTTCTGCACGACCGGCTGCTTAGCGGCATCGAACAGTTCGAACGCAATGCCCGCGACCTGCAGGAAGCCGTGATGTCCATCCGCATGATGCCCATGGACTATGTGTTCAGCCGTTTCCCGCGCGTCGTGCGCGAAAACGCCCAGAAATTGGGCAAGCAGATCAAGCTGGTCACCAAGGGCCAGGCCACCGAACTGGACAAGAGCCTGATCGAGCGCATCATCGACCCTTTGACGCACCTGGTGCGCAACAGCCTGGATCATGGCCTGGAAATCCCGGAAGCCCGGATCGCCCAGGGCAAGGATCCCGAGGGCACCCTGACCCTGTCCGCGCAGCACAGCGGCGGCCAGATCATCATCGACGTGATCGACGACGGGGCCGGCCTGAATCGCGAAAAAATTCTGAAGAAAGCCATTTCCTCTGGCTTCCCGGTCTCCGAATCGACGCCTGACGACGAACTCTGGCAGCTTATCTTCGCTCCCGGATTCTCCACGGCGGAAAAGATCACGGACATCTCCGGTCGGGGTGTCGGTATGGACGTCGTGCGCCGCAACATCCAGAGCATGGGCGGGCATGTGCAGCTGTCCTCGCGCAAGGGCGAGGGCACGACGACCCGCATCGTCCTGCCCCTGACGCTGGCCATCCTGGACGGCATGTCGGTCAAGGTCGGCGAGGAAACCTTCATCCTGCCGCTGTCGCATGTCACCGAATCGATGCAGGCGACGCCGGATCAGATTCACCGGATCTCCGAAACCGAGCAGATGCTGCATGTCCGTGGCGAATATCTGCCGATCATCGCACTGCACGAGGTCTTCAATGTGCATGACGCCGAGACCGATCTGACCCGTGCGATCGCCGTCATCCTGCAGGCCGAGGACCAGCGCTTCGCCCTGATGGTGGATCATCTGATCGGCCAGCACCAGGTGGTCGTGAAGAACCTCGAAACCAACTACCGCAAGGTTCCGGGGATTTCCGCCGCCACGATCCTGGGCGATGGCTGCGTGGCCCTGATCGTGGACGTCTTCGCATTGCGCCGGACCGCCACGATGCGCACGGTCGCCGCGGCGGCCTGACCCCCTTTCCCTCGCTTTTTCGGAGCCACCATGAATCTTTCCGCCGTCAAACAGGATCAGGTCGAAACCCAGGGTATGGAATTCCTGCTCTTCACCCTGGCCAACCAGGAATATGGTATCGACATCCTGAAGGTGCAGGAGATCCGGGGCTATGACAGCCAGACCGTGACCCGCATCGCCAACGTACCGTCCTTCATCAAGGGCGTGACCAATCTGCGCGGCGTGATCGTGCCGATCGTTGATCTGCGTATGAAGTTCAACATGGACAACGTGGAATACACAGCCCAGACCGTGGTGGTGATCCTCAACGTTCGCTCGCGTGTCGTCGGGGTTGTCGTGGACGGGGTGTCCGACGTTCTGATACTGCAACCGTCCCAGATCAGTGCCGCGCCGCAGTTCGGATCCGCCTTTTCGACGGAACACCTGACGGGGATCGGGACGGTGGGCGAGCGCATGCTGATTCTGGTCGATATTGAAAAACTCATGACCAGCGATGAAATGGCACTGGTCGAAAGCGCGGTGGCCTGATCGGGCGGCCCGTTTGGCTGATTCTCCAGTACACACATCAAGCAGGCGGAGCGTTGGACCTCGTCTTTCACTCTCGCAGACGCATCCATGCCCACGAGGTTCTGAATTCATGCAGGCAAGTCAAAAGTCGTTTCTTGGCGCGCTCAAGGTCCGCACCAGTCTGGTTCTGGTGCTTGTTTTTTTCTTCATCATGCTCATTTCGGGCGCGCTGCTGGGCGTGCTGTCCCTGAAGATGAACAATGATGCGTTCGAGCAGGTCGCCAACGGACAGGAAACCATTTCCTTGCTGGACGACGCGGTCAATCAATATAAGGACGCGCAGATCGGCATGGGCCGGGCGCTGGCCAGCATCGTCGTCAACAACGATCTGCGCAACAATGCCATCGCCGCCAACTGGAACACGGGCGGTGGCGCATCCGCGCAAGAGATCAGCGACGACACCCGCCGCCTGATCGCCGGCGCGGAAGCCGCTTTGTTCCGGGCCAACGAAACCATGGATCTGTTCAATTCCGCCGCGGGCACGTACCTGAGCGCGGAGGGGGGCAGCACCCAGGTCGCCAAGCTCTTTAGCGGATTGGTCGACACTGTCCCCACGGTACTGGCTCAACTCAAGGAAGGGAATATCGATCAGTATGACCGGCTGCAAAGAAAAAAAGTCCAGCCAGCGGAGCAGCGGTTCAACAAGGCCTACACCGTATTGCGCCAGCAACAGAGCGAATGGACGCACCGGAAGATGGAGGACGAAAGCGCCCATCTCCAGAACGTGATCCTGATCGTCGGCGTCTCGATGGTCGTGGCGCTGCTGTTTGCCATCGCCGCCTACCTGTTCCTGCAGCGAGTCGTGCTGCGCCCTCTGCGGCGCGCCGGCGAGCACTTCGACCGCATCGCCGCAGGCGACCTGACGGCGGCCATCCAGGTGCCGTCCCGCAATGAGATCGGCGTCCTGTATCTGGCCATGCAGCGCATGCAGGAAAGCCTGGTACGCATGGTGGCCACGGTGCGCGGCGGCGTCGGCGAGATCCGTGTGGGGTCCCAGGAAATTTTTGCCGGCAATACGGATCTGAGCAGCCGCACCGAGCAGCAGGCGGCGTCGCTGCAGCAGACGGCGGCCAGCATGGAACAGCTCGCCAGCACGGTGCGCCAGAACTCCGATCACGCCGAGCAGGCCGATCAACTGGCGAAAAGCGCCGCCCAGGTGGCCCAGCGCGGCGGCGTGGCGGTATCCAGCGTCGCCGAAACCATGACCGGCATCACCAGCAGCTCCGGCAAGATGGCCGAGATCGTCGGCGTGATTGACGGGATTGCCTTCCAGACCAATATCCTGGCGCTCAATGCCGCCGTCGAGGCGGCCCGCGCGGGCGAGCAGGGCAAGGGATTTGCCGTGGTGGCGGGCGAGGTCCGCTCGCTGGCGCAGCGCAGCGCCCAGGCCGCCAAGGAAATCAAGGGGCTGATCGACGATTCCGTGGTGCGTATCCGCGAAGGCTCGGAGCGTGTCCAGGACGCCGGGCGCATCATGGGTGAGATCGTCCAGTCCGTGCAGGGGGTGACGGCGATCATGAACGAGATTTCCTCGGCCTCGCGCGAGCAAGCCGAAGGCATCGGCCAGATCAACGCCGCGGTTACCGACATGGACAACGTGGTGCAGCAGAATGCGGCCTTGGTCCAGGAAGCGGCTAGCGCGGCGGGCTCCCTGCTGGATCAGGCCGAGCACCTCGGCGCCGCCGTGGCCGTCTTCCAGATCCAGGAAGGCGGGCCGGTGATCGACGTCCATGGCGGGCAGCTGGGCTACGAGCCGGCAGCGGGCGCATCGAGGCTGGCTCTGGAGCAGGCTTGAGCACAGAGCACCTCTTATGATTCACGATGCCGTATCCTCCGTCTCGTATTTCTCGCAGCCGGCTTTGCCCAAGGCGGAGCCGCAGGACCTTGCCCGCGTGGTCGATATCCTGCACAAACGGGCCGGCATCGTGCTGGGCGACCACAAACGGGACATGGCCGCGCGCACGCTAGGGCTGAGAGCCCATCATTCCGGCCTCGATTCGGTGCGCGATTACCTGAATCTGCTCGAACAGAATCCCCAGGCCGAAGAATGGGACCGCTTCATCAGCGCCTTCACGATCAATCACACGGCGTTCTTCCGCGAGCAGCACCATTTCCAGATCCTGGCGGACTTCGTGCGGACGCGGCGCAAGCCGATCTCGGTCTGGTGCTGCGCCTCGTCGACGGGTGAAGAGCCTTACACGCTGGCGATGACCCTGCATGACGCCTGCGGCCAGTCGGAAGTCGGCATCTCGGTCCTCGCGACCGACATCGACGTGCAGGCCCTGGCGCAGGCGCGCAAGGGGGTCTATACCCTGGATCGCATCAAGCCGGTGCCACCGGAATTCCTGCGCCGTTATTTTCTGCGCGGGACGGGCCGGCAGGCCGGCATGGCGATGGTCAAGCCGGTCATCCGCAACCTGGTGACCTTCGATGAGCTGAATCTCGTGGCGCCCGTTTGGCCGGTGAACCAGAAGTTCGATGCGATCTTCTGCCGCAACACCATGATCTACTTCGACAAGCCGACCCAGACACGAATCCTAGATCGCTTCGTGCCCTTGCTCAAACCAGGCGGTCTGATGTTCGCGGGGCATTCGGAAAATTTTACGTACCTGACCAAATCCCTGCGGCTTCAAGGCCAGACCGTGTATGAGCTTGCCTGAACTTGCCGGGGACAATTGCTGATATGGCTGAAATCAAGAAAATTCGTGTGCTGTGTGTGGATGACTCGGCGCTGGTGCGCAGCCTGATGACGGAGATCATCAATGGGCAGCCGGATCTGGAAGTCGTCGCGACCGCGCCGGATCCGTTGATCGCGCGCGAACTGATCAAACAGTACAATCCGGACGTCCTGACACTGGATGTCGAAATGCCGCGCATGGACGGCCTCGATTTCCTCGAACGATTGATGCGCCTGCGGCCGATGCCGGTGGTCATGGTGTCGTCCCTGACCGAGCGCAACTCCGAGGTCACGCTGCGCGCGCTGGAACTCGGGGCGGTCGATTTCGTCACCAAGCCCAAGCTCGGCTTGCGTGACGGGCTGATGGAATACAGCGACATGATCGCTGACAAGATCCGGGCGGCTGCGCACGCGCGGCTGCGCCCCCGGCCGGCGCACGCGGGCGATCATCCCACGCGGCCGCGCCTGGCGGGCAATTTCTCCACGACCGAAAAGCTCATCATGATCGGGTCCTCCACCGGTGGGACAGAAGCGATCCGCCACGTGCTGGAACCTCTGCCGGCCAACAGCCCGGCTATCATGATCACGCAGCATATGCCCGCGGGCTTCACCAAATCCTTCGTCCAGCGTCTCGACGGTCTGTGCGCCGTCCAGGTTCACGAGGCCGAGGACGGGCAGCGCGTCCTGCCGGGGCACGTCTATCTGGCACCGGGGGGCATCGCGCACATGAAACTGGCTCGTTCCGGCGCCAATTACGTGGTCAAGCTGGAATACACCGATCCGGTGAACCGGCATCGCCCCTCTGTCGATGTCCTGTTCCATTCGGCCGCGCAGGTTGCAGGGAAAAACGCGGTGGGCGTCATTCTGACCGGCATGGGAAAGGACGGTGCTCAGGGGTTGCTGGCCATGCGCGAGGCAGGGGCGCGGACCTTTGCCCAGGACGAGGCCAGTTGCATTGTCTTCGGCATGCCGCGCGAGGCCTTGCTGATCGGCGCCGCCGAAGAGGCCGTCCCGCTGGACGAGATCAGTGAACGGATTCTGAAAAGTGCGGGCGCCTACGGGCACCGGGTGTGAACAACAGCAAGGATTCCCTGCCTACCTTGCTTCATTTATTGACTGGAGTGTGACCTGTGGTTCAAAAAACGTTGAAAATCCTGGTCGTCGATGACTTCCCCACGATGCGCCGGATCATCAAGAATCTGCTCAAAGACCTGGGCTATGAAAACGTCGACGAGGCGGAAGATGGTGCCATCGGCCTGGAAAAGCTGCGCAATGGGGGGTTCGAGTTCGTGGTGTCCGACTGGAACATGCCGAACATGGATGGTCTGACGATGCTGCAGAACATCCGCGCCGACCCGAACCTGGCCACGCTGCCGGTGCTGATGGTCACGGCCGAGGCCAAGAAGGAAAACATCATCGCGGCGGCCCAGGCTGGCGCCAGCGGCTATGTGGTCAAGCCTTTCACGGCGGCCACACTCGAAGAAAAGCTCAACAAGATCTTCGAGAAACTGTAAGGGGCGCATCATGACTGCAGAACAGACGGAAAACGGGCAGATCGACTTCCAGGCGCCTTCGCTGGACCTGATTCACCGGATCGCCCATCTGACGCGTACGCTGCGCATGAGCATGCGGGAACTGGGTCTGGATCAGGCCATCAAGGACGCCGCGCATGCCATTCCGGACGCCCGCGACCGGCTGCACTACGTAGCGCAGATGACGGAGCAGGCAGCCAACCGTGTGCTGAATGCCGCCGAGCAGATCCAGCCCTGGCAGGAAACGATGCAAAGCGACGCGCGGGCGCTGGATACGCGCTGGCAGGACTGGTTCGCGCATCCGGTCGAGCTCGATCAGGCGCGCGCGCTGGTGGACGACACCCGGGCCTTCATCAAGGGCGTCCCTGAAAAGACCCAGGCCTCGCAGAACAATCTGATGGAAATCATCATGGCCCAGGACTTCCAGGACCTGACCGGCCAGGTGATCATGAAGATGCTGGGGGTCATTGGTACCATCGAGACCGAACTCGTCCAGGTGCTGATCGACAACGCGCCTCAGGAAAAGCGTGAGGAAACCCAATCGCTGCTCAATGGCCCGGTCGTGAACGCCGAAGGCAAGAACGACGTGGTGGCCAATCAGGATCAGGTGGACGACTTGTTGGCCAGCCTGGGTTTCTGACTGACGACGGGCGCCCGACCAGATGGCCGAGGACAGCGATCTCGAAAAGACCGAAGCCGCCTCGCCCCGGCGCCTGGAAAAGGCGCGCGAGGAGGGGCAGGTTGCGCGTTCGCGCGAACTGGGCACGTTCATGGCCCTGATCAGCGGCATCGGTGCCCTGTGGTTCGGCGGCGGGTCGCTGTTTCGCGCCCTGGAGGGCGTGCTGCGCAGCGGCTTGTGGTTCGATCCGAGGATCGTGCGGGATCCCGACGTCATGCTCAATGTGGCTGCGGTCTCGGCCTGGCAGGGCTTGCTGGTGATTCTGCCCATCCTGGGGCTGCTGCTGGTCGTCGGGGTTTTTTCATCGGTCGCCCTGGGCGGTTTCCTATTGTCGTCCAAGGCGCTGGAGCCCAAGTTCGAGCGCCTCAACCCGCTCAAGGGGCTCAAGCGGTTCGTCCAGATGCAGACCTTCATCGAGCTGATCAAGACGCTGGGCAAGGCCGTCCTGGTGGGCTACGTGGCGGTGAAGGTGATTTGGTCCTATCGCGAGGATATGCTCGCGCTGTCGCACATGCCGCCCACCGAGGGGCTAGCCCGGGGGCTTGAACTGGCAGCGACCTGCAGTCTGCTGATCGCATCGTCCCTGATCATCATCGTTCTGATCGACGTGCCCTGGCAGTTATGGAACCATGCCAAGCAACTGCGCATGTCGCGCGAGGACGTCAAGCAGGAACACAAGGAAAGCGAAGGCGACCCGCACGTCAAGGGCCGCATCCGCCAGCAGCAGCGTGCCATGGCGCGGCGGCGCATGATGAGCGCGGTGCCCGATGCTGATGTGGTCGTGACCAACCCCACCCATTATGCAGTGGCCTTGCGCTACCGCGAGGGGCAGGGGGGCGCGCCGATGGTGGTCGCCAAGGGCGCGGGGTTGATCGCCGCGCAGATCCGCAAGCTGGCCGAGGAACATCAGGTTGCCCGCCTGGAGGCGCCGCCGCTGGCGCGTGCCCTGTATCATCACGTTGAACTGGATCGGGAAATCCCAGCTGCGCTGTATGCCGCCGTGGCCGAAGTGCTGGCCTGGGTCTATCAGGTCCGTAACTGGCGGCAGGGCTCGGGTACACTGCCACCTGCACCGCAGACACTGCCGGTCCCTCCCGAACTCGATCCGCAACGCAGCCTTGAAGCGGCCCCCGCATTCGTCTCATGAACAATTTCCTGGATTTTCTCAAGACCCAAGGTTTCGGGCATGCCCGCCTGATGGCGGGGCCGGTGCTGATCCTCATGGTGTTGGGCATGATGATCCTGCCCTTGCCGCCGTTCGTCCTGGACCTGCTGTTCACGTTCAACATCGCCCTGTCGGTGATGATCCTGCTGGTGGCGATGTTCACCCGCAAGCCGCTGGATTTCGCCGCCTTCCCATCGGTGCTGCTGTTTGCCACCTTGCTGCGCCTGTCACTGAACGTGGCCTCTACCCGCGTGGTGCTGATGAACGGCCACAAGGGTCCGGCCGCCGCAGGCCACGTGATCGAGGCCTTCGGCCATTTCCTGGTCGGCGGCAATTTCGCTGTGGGCATCGTGGTGTTCATCATCCTGGTGATCATCAACTTCATCGTCATCACCAAGGGCGCCGGCCGGATTGCGGAAGTCGGCGCGCGCTTCACCCTGGATGCCATGCCCGGCAAGCAGATGGCCATCGATGCCGACCTGAATGCCGGTCTGATTGGCGAAGACGATGCCCGCCGACGCCGCAGCGAAGTCTCCCAGGAAGCCGAGTTCTATGGGGCCATGGACGGTGCCAGCAAGTTCGTGCGCGGGGATGCCGTCGCCGGTCTACTGATCATGGTGATCAACATCATCGGTGGCCTGATCGTCGGGGTGGCGCAGCACAATATGTCGCTGGGTGACGCAGGAAACGTCTATACCCTGCTGACGATCGGTGACGGACTGGTGGCACAGATTCCGGCTCTGGTGATTTCCACGGCGGCGGGTGTGGTGGTGTCGCGGGTGGCGACTGACGAGGACGTGGGCCAACAGATATTGGGGCAGCTGTTCGCCAATCCCAATGTCCTGTTCATCACCGCCGGGATCCTGACCCTGATGGGCTTGATCCCCAACATGCCGCACGTCGCGTTCCTGCTGCTGGCCGCCATCCTCGGCGGCGGGGGGTGGGCGTTGTATCAGCGCCAGCAGCAGGAACGGAAGGTGGCAGCTTCCAGGCCCAGCCAGGAGCAGACTGCCGCCGTCGCCGCAGCCTCCGAGGCCAGCTGGGATGACGTCTCTACCGTGGATCCGCTGGGCCTGGAGGTCGGCTACCGCCTGATCTCGCTGGTGGATCATCAACAAAGCGGAGAGCTGCTGCATCGCATCCGCAGCCTGCGCAAGAAATTCGCGCAGGAGATGGGCTTTCTGCCCCCCGTGGTGCATATCCGCGACAACCTCGAGATCAAACCGACGGATTACCGCATCCAGCTCTTCGGCGTCGAGATCGGCCGTGGCGTCGCCCAGACCGGCCAATGGCTGGCCATCGATCCGGGCGGGGTGACGGCGCCGGTCCAGGGAACACCAACCAAGGATCCGGCCTTCGGCTTGCCCGCCGTCTGGATCGACGCGTCCCTGCGTGAGCAGGCGCAGATCGCGGGTTACACCGTCGTGGATGCCGCGACCGTCGTGGCCACACATCTCAATCACCTGATGCACCGGTATGGCGCCAAGCTGCTGGGCCGCCAGGAAACGCAGCAGCTGCTGGACCACGTCGGGCGCGACGTGCCCAAGCTGGTCGAGGATCTGGTGCCCAAGACAATCACCCTGCCGCAGCTGCAGAATCTGCTGCGCAGCCTGCTGGACGAGGAAGTCCCCATCCGCGACATGCGCAGCATTCTGGAGACCGTCACCGAATATGCGCCGCGTCTTGCCAGCCTTAATCCGGCCGGCACCGGCCCCAACCAGGACGAGCTGTTGGCGCAGACCCGGGTGGCCCTGGGCCGGGCCATCATTCAGCACTGGTTCGCGGGCGAGGAAGAACTACGGGTCATCGGACTGGATTCGCGCCTCGAGCGGGTGCTGATGCAGGCGCTGGGCGCGAGCGGCGCGCTGGAACCCGGGCTGGCGGAAAACCTGCTGGGCGAGGCCCAGCGGCACGTCCAGGAACAGGAAGACAAGGGCAATGCACCCGTGCTGGTTGTGCCACCCATGCTGCGGGCGTCCCTGTCGCGCTTCCTGCGCCATCATCTGCCGCACATGGCGGTGCTCTCCAGCGCCGAGATCCCTGAGGAGCGTATCATCCGGGTCACGGCCGTCATCGGCGGGAGTCCTGCGTGAACATCAGTCGCTTTTTCGGGGCCACCAATCGCGAGGCCATGCGCCAGGTTCGTCTGGCGCTGGGCGCGGATGCCCTCATCATTTCCAGCAAGCGGGTCAATGGCGGGGTCGAGATCCTCGCCACGGATCCGACCTCGCTGCCAGATCATGACCAGGTCGCCGCACGGACCCCCGTGTCGGTGCCGTCCGCGCCGGCTGCCGTTCCCACGGTTCCTGCGGCGTCTGTGTCGGCACCCGCCCGGTCGCCGACGCCGGCGGTCGCACCAGGCGACGGCCTGATGGGCGCGATCGACGACCTGAAGGGTTCCCTCGAAAGCCGGATCGACGAGCTGCTGTGGGGCAATCAATTGCGCCGTTCGCCGCAGGCGGTCACGCTCTTTCAGGGACTGCTGCGTTTTGGTTTCAGCACCACACTGCTGCGCGCCATGCTCAAGAACATGCCGGAACTCGGCGGCACACGGGCCGCCCTGCAGTGGGCGCGCGGCGAACTCGTCAAGCACCTGCCGGTTCTGGCCTCCGAGGACGCCCTGTGGCAGCCCGGGCTTGCTCTGGCCCTGGTCGGCCCCACGGGGGTTGGCAAGACCACCACGATTGCGAAGCTCGCGGCCCGCTGCGTGCGGCGCGCAGGTCCGGACAGCCTGGTGCTCCTGACCACCGACACTTACCGGATCGGCGCGCACGAGCAGTTGAAGATCTACGGGCAGATGATGCGTGTGCCGGTACACGTTGTCCAGGACGTGCATGAATTGCGGCGGGTCCTGCAGACGGTCCGTCCCGATCAGACGGTGTTGATCGACAACGTGGGGATCAGTCAGCGCGACCGCTATGTCACGGACCAGGCCGCCCTGCTGGCGGGCGCCGGCCGCCGGGTCGAGCGGTTGTTGGCCCTGAACGCCTCCAGCCATGGGGATACGTTGGACGAAGTCGCCCGTTCGTATGTTCGCGACGGTGGCACGCCGCTGCGCGGCTGCATCATCACCAAGATCGATGAAGCCGCCTGCCTGGGGGCGGTGCTGGACACCACCATCCGCTACCGATTGCCGATCCATTATGTGTCCGATGGGCAAAAAGTCCCCGAAAACCTGCAGTTCCTGACCGCAACCGAACTCGTGGACCGGGCGCTTGCGCCCATGCAGTCCGCCCGCACCCAGTTCGCGCCCTCCGAGGCGGATCTGGCCGCTTTGATGTCGATCACGCAGCCTGTGGAAAGCGCGGATGCCATTGCCGGGCGGCGGCGTCAGCAGGTGCTGTTGCCGCAGCTGCTGACCCAGTCGGCGCAGGGCGATTCCCTGGGGCTGGAACAGCTGCGTGCCGCCGTCGCCCTGCTGGACGAGGATCCCGTGCTGTCCGAAGGCTACGACCTCTGGCATAGCCGCGCCGCCGGGGATCTTCCGGCTGCGGTGGATGCCATCGACCATCTGCGGCGGGTCGCACGGACAGGCCTCGAAGAATCCGAGTCTCCCCTGATCGTGCACGATCGCCAGGCCTTGTCCTGGCAAGGGCGGCGCGGCGCCTGGTCAGCGACGGCCTGGTTCGACGGCCGTTGCCGGCCGCTGGCCGCGGGCACCCAGCAGGTGGGCATGGCCGATGGCTGGTACGGCCCGCAGGGCGCCCAGTCGGTTGCGCCTTCGGCCATCGAGGTACTGCGCCATCAGGTCGGGCTCGAATCCGAAGGCCCGGATCCCGCCCCCTGGCACGTCTTCGAGGGCGGCAGCCAGGCGCTGCTGCGGGACCTCGACCGACAAGGATTCCAGTGGATCTCCGCCTGCGGCGCGCGTACCCGCATTTACCAGGAAGACGAGGCCAGCGTGGTCTCGGCGTCGGCCCAGCGGCTGGTCTTCCAGCCGCTGCCGGGCGATGTCTTTGCCCGTCTGCTCACCCCGTCCGGACTGGCCGGGACGGACGTGGCCTGGTGGGCGGGCCTGGGGGCCGCTGAGCTGCGCACGCGCGGTGAGCCTTCCTTGGGTGTTCGTTTGTTCTCCCTGCGGGCCGTCGATCCCCAGGATGGCCGCATTGTGCGTGTCTGGCATGCATTGGTGGGCCAGGCGGGTGATGCGCCTGCGGATCGGATCGCAGCGGCGCTCGTGCTGCGCCAGGAATGCCATGCCGCTTGGCGTCTGGCCGCGTCATGGCTGGCGGATGCGCAGGGCCGCGAACCCTTGCTCGATCGCGCGGTGCTGGCTGCCCAGCTCGGGTTGGCCGCCTGGCGGCTGGTGCAGGATCCGGCACTGGCGCCGGCTGCTCGCGTCGTCGCCCGTATGCTGGGGGCCGAGCAGCTGTCGGCCCGCCAGTCGCCTGCCGGCTTATTGAAGCTGTACGCGTTGAAGGAATTGCTGGCGGTTTAGGGTGCAGTACGGATTCACCGCACAGCACTCTGGGGTGTTGGAGACTGCGGGGTCTTACCGCGACAGCCGCCCCCGGGCGTCGTACAGATCCTTGCCCATCAGCGTGCGCAAGGTGTCCAGCGCCTGCTGGTTGTGATCCATGAAGGATTTCAGGATCTGGCCATTGGCCTGATTCAGGGTGCTGGCCTGTTCGGCGCGCGCGAACAGGGCGTCGAAAACGGGACGCAGGTTGGGGTGCGCTTCGCAGGCGGCATCGATGCCGGCGCGGTCATCGGCGTGACCCAGCCCGGACAGGGCTGCGGCACGCGCCTGGTCCAGTTCACCCAGGCGGCGCGCGTAATCGTTTTTCCGGGTGGTCAGGGTGCCCAGCGCTTCGTTTGAGGGCGTTTCCAGCAGCATGGCGCCTTCGGCTTCCAGCGTCTGGATGAAGTCGTTCAGTAGCTCGGACTGTTCGTCCACGCACTGGAGCAGGGCATCGATATGGCTCATGGCAGGAGATTCCGGCAAAACATCGAGGTTGCCAATCGACTGGACCAAGAAATGCCCGCCGCGTGGCAGCCCTATTTTAGCAATTCGCGCACGCTGGCCAGCAGGCCGTCGGCGATACGGCCCGGATCGATCGTCAGTTGACCGGACGCCAGTGCGTCGCGAATCTGACGTACCCGTTCCGCCTGGACGTCCGCGTCGCTGTCGTTCAGGGCCGCCAAGTGGCGGGCTGCTGGGCTGAGGTCGACTTTCGGCCCGCTGCCACCGGCCACGGATGCGGCATGCGGGGCGTTTTCACTGCGCGTACCCCCGGTCACCCCACCGAGCAGGGGGTTGGGCGAAGTGGAATTGACTTTCAAGGCTCGTCTCCGGGTGAAAGGACAGGGTCATATGGTGCATCCCTGGTTACGACCGGCATGGGGAAATCTTTAGGGGGACGCCGACTTACATCATAACCTGAACAGTATGGGCGTCGATCACCGTGCCGGTGATGATCTGACCATTGGGCGTACGGACCTGGATGCGGGCACCCGGGCCGCCGGATTCCAGCGCCTGGCCTTCGCCCGAGGCCTCGAAGCCGATTCCCCGGGCCACGGTGCGGACCTGCTGCCCGCGTTCAATCGCGTTTGGATCCCGCAAGGCGCTGGCTTCGATGGCGCCGCCAGCGCGCAGGCGGCGGTTGGCAATCCAGCCGACGATCCGCCCGGGGTCGCTGATGACGCGGCGTAGCCGCAGCAGATCGCCTTCGCGGGCGTCGAGATCCGCAGGACCGATGACGCTGCCGCGTTCGATCACGTGGCTGGCCACGTAATAGCGGCCCATGATCTGGACGCTGGTCTGCAGATAGACTGTCCAGGGCTGGGGAGCCAGGCAGCGCACGCCGACCGGGGTGCGCGGCTGCAGGCCGCTGGAACCTGCCAGGAAAGCCTCGAGCTTGTCACAAGGGGGCTGGTTGCTCAGCCTGGGCGCATCGACCGCGACGGTGACCGAACCGGGATACGACGCGGCCTGGTCCCGGATCAGGGATTCGACCTGCGCGACGACCGTGGCTGGATCCTGAACCTGAGGTGCGGTCGCGCGGGTCTGGGCTACCGAGACCGCCGGCAGCACCGCCATCAGGCAGGCGGCCACGCGCCATGCTCTCCTGAGCGGCGCGGCGTGTCCGGATGCCCCGATGCGCGATCGCAGCGAAGAGTCTGGCGGCCGCGGGGTGCGGTGCCGGGCCTGAAACAGGAGTGAGAGCGTGATCATGGGCATATGGGCCATTGTAGAAGAAGGCCCGGACCAGGGCGGCCCGCAACCTTGCGTCGCGTTGGATGTCGGCGTGTCTCTGGCTGATGCCCGCTTCCCCGGCCGGCCTCAGGATTGACTGCATTGTCTGAATAGGACTTCAAACCCCGCTTTGTTTGAGTCTTTATGGAACCGTGCCAGCCCTTACGATGCTGTTGTGCGCTCAAACCGCGAATGGTCAGGGATCATTTGGTGCCCGGTGGATGCGTACCCCATTCACCGAATTGCACGACACGCCATGATCGATCGAATCGGCAGAGACTTTGAGTTCTACCAGAAAGCACTGTCCCTGCGTCAGCAGCGCCAGGAAATCCTGGCGACCAACATCGCCAATGCCGACACGCCCAACTACAAGGCGCGCGACATCGATTTCAATGCCACGCTGCGCGAGGCGATGGGCGAGGGCGGTCTGCCGCGCCTGCCGGACACATCCCTGACGCTGACCTCGTCGCGTCACATTCCCGCCAGTGCCCATACCAGTGGCCCCGCTCAGGAATTGTATCGGACGCCATCGCAGCCCAGTCTGGACGGCAACACCGTCGAAATGGACGCCGAGCGGGTCCAGTTCGCCGACAACACCATGCGCTATCAGACGAACCTGCAGGTGCTCAACGGGCGCATCAAATCCCTGCTGGCCGCGATGCAGCAGTAAACGCTTCGGAACCCGAAAGATCCCATGTCCACTTTCAGTGTCTTTCAGATCGCCGGCTCCGCGCTGGCGTCCCAGTCCCAGCGCATGAACGTGTCGGCCAGCAACATCGCCAACGCCGACAGCGCCGCAGGCCCCGACGGGCAGCCTTACAAGGCGCGCCACGTGGTGTTCCAGATGACGCCGTCGACGCAGTCCGAGGCAGTCGGCGGCGTGCGGGTCGCGTCCGTGGTGGAAAGCAACGCACCGCCGCGCGTGCAGTACGATCCGGGCAACCCCCTGGCCGACGCCAAGGGTTACGTGACCCTGCCCAACGTCGATGTGGTTGCTGAAACCGTCAACATGATCTCGGCTTCACGTTCGTATCAGGCCAACGTCGAAGTCATCAACACGGCCAAATCTCTCATGGCCAAGACCCTTACCCTAGGTCAATAAGGATACTAGCCATGGCTTCCGTCTCCGACGTCTCCAGCACCGACCCCAGCGCCGCTGCCGCCTTGGCCGGAGCGCAGACCAGCAGTCTGATGTCCGGTACGCAGAACCAGTTCCTAACCCTGCTGGTGACGCAGTTGCGCAATCAGGACCCGCTCAACCCGATGGACAATGCTCAGGTTACGTCGCAGATTGCGCAGCTGTCCACGGTCAATGGCATCCAGCAACTCAACAATACCCTGTTGGCCTTGTCGGGCCAGATGGATATGTCCCAGTCCCTGCAGGCCGCCGGTCTGATTGGCAAAGACATCCTCTACCCGGGGGATAAGGTCTCCGTCGGGGCGGACGGCGTTGCCACGGCTTTTGGCATCGACCTGATGTCGGCCGCAACCAAGGCCACGGTCACCATTCGGGACGTCGGCGGCAATGTCGTTTACACGACGGAACTCGGCACCCAGGACGCGGGTGTCTATCCATTGGCCTGGGACGGGAAGGACATGACCGGCGCCACTGTGCCCAAGGGCGCTTATACGGTATCGATCGATGCCGCCGATGCCACCGGCAAACCGGTGTCGGCCCAGGCGCTGACCTACGGTCACGTCAGCAGCACGGCCTATACGACCGGCGGCCTGAAGCTGAATCTGGCGCTGGGCGACAAGATTTCCCTGCTGGACATCCGGCAGGTCATGTAATTTCCGGGGCGGCACGCGATAGCCGCGCCGTTTCAACCCGAATCAACGCAGTACGCACTGAAAGAGGTCAATCTCATGGGTTTCGGTCAAGGTCTGAGCGGTCTGAATGCCGCCTCGCAAAACCTGGATGTCATCGGCAACAACATCGCCAACTCCGGCACCGTGGGCTTCAAGTCCGGGTCCGCCACCTTTTCCGACGTCTACGCCAATTCACGCGTGGGCCTGGGTGTTCAGTTGGCCTCCATCAACCAGCGGTTCACGTCCGGTACGGTATCGACGACCGGCAATCAGTTCGACATGGCCATCGATGGCGCCAAAGGGCTCTTCGTCGTGCGGCAGCCCGATGGCGGCGCCACGTTGTATACCCGTAACGGCCAGTTCTTCGCCGACAAGGACAGCAATATCGTCAATGCCCAGGGCCAGCAGCTGATGGGCTACAAGGCCGACATGTCGGCCACACCGCCCAGGCCGATTCTGGGCACTCAGGTCGGACTCACCGTGCCGCTGGGCAACATGAGCCCAAAGGCCACGACCTCGATTACGGATAAATTGAATCTGGATGCCAGCGCGCCGATCATCGCTGCGCCGGTTCCCGCGCCCGACCTCACCCAGTCATCCACCTATTCGACGTCGTTTCCGACAACTGTCTACGATTCGCTGGGGATCGCCCACCGGGTCGATCAGGTCTATCAGAAAACGGCGCCCAATACGTGGCAGGTCACGTATCTCTGGGATAACGGCACGGGCCCGACGAACGTGGGCACCGCCACGCTGAATTTCGCTTCGTCCGGCGCGCTGCCCAGTCCCGCACCGACCGGGACCATCAACTTTGCCCCGCCGGGGGCCAATGCGCTGACGGCAACCGTTGCGTATGCGGGGTCGACGCAGTTCGCCGGCGGTTATACGACCAATTTCATCCAGGACGGCTACGCCTCCGGCGAATATGCCAGCACCTCGATCGGTACCGATGGCTCCGTCGTGGCCAATTACACCAATGGGGCCAAGCAGGTCATGGGTTTCGTCGCCCTGGCGGATTTCAACAACCTGCAAGGCTTACAGCCCGTGGGCGGCAATGCCTGGGCGGAAACCGCCAATTCCGGTCAGCCCCTGCTGGGCACGCCCGGCGTCAACGGCATGGCCACCATCAAGGGCCAGGCGGTGGAAGAATCCAACGTGGACATGTCGCAGGAACTGGTCAACATGATCATTGCCCAGCGCACCTATCAGGCCAATGCCCAGACGATCAAGACGCAGGACCAGATCATGCAGACGCTGATGGCCATGCGCTGACGCGGCGAAACGGTATGGATCGCATTCTCTACACGGCGTCCAACGGCGCCGCCCGCATCCTGGAACAGCAGTCGGTCATCAGCAACAACATGGCCAATGTCTCCACGACGGGTTTTCGCGAACAGATGGCCATCTACCGCTCGGTGCCGGTCGTGCCGCAAGCGGGCGAATTACCCACACGGGTCAGCACGGTAGCGTCCACGCCCGGCAGCCAGTTCGGCCAGGGCGCCATGGTCGAGACTGGCCATTCGCTGGATGCCGCGATCGCCGGCGATGGCTGGTTCGCGGTCCAGACACCTCAGGGCGAGGCCTACACCCGCGCGGGCGAATTCGCTGTCAATCAGCAGAACCAGCTGGTCACCCAGACCGGCCTGCCGGTGCTCTCCAACGGGGGCGGACCCATCGAAGTCCCCGACCGCGGCAGCATCACGTTTGCGACCGACGGCCAGATCAGCGCGCTGGGCGCGGGCGACAATCCCCGCGACATCCAGTTGCTGGCGCAGCTGAAACTGGTCAACCCGGCCAAGAACCAGCTGGTGCGCGGCGATGACGGTCTGTTCCGTGTGGCGGGCGGTCAGCCGGCCCAGGCAGATCCCGCCGTGAAGATCGCGCCGGGGTTTGTGGAAAAAAGCAACGTCAATCCGGCGGCCGCCATGGTGGCCATGATTTCCAATGCGCGCCAGTTCGAGATGCAGATGCAAGTGATCAAGAACGCCAGCACCAACGAAGAGCGCGGCAATTCGATTCTTTCGGCGGCGGGCTGAAGCCCTTCGCTCTTGAACAGGACCCCCTGACATGATTCGTTCCTTGTGGATCGCCAAGACCGGTCTGGAAACCCAGCAGACCAGCATGGACGTGATTTCCAATAACCTAGCCAACGTCAACACTACGGGCTTCAAGCGCAGCCGCGCCGTATTCGAAGACCTGATGTATCAAACCGTTCGCCAGCCGGGCGCGGCCGTGGGTGCGGCCAATCAGCTGCCCTCGGGCCTGCAGCTAGGCACGGGTGCACGCACCGTGGCCACCGAACGCATTCATTCCCAGGGCGATCTCAAGCAAACTGGCAATGCCCTGGATGTCGCCATTCAGGGCAACGGATTTCTGCAGGTCGAGATGCCGGATGGGTCTTTTGCCTACACGCGCGACGGCAGCATCCAGCGCGATCAGAACGGCATGCTGGTGACTGCGGGCGGGTATCCGATTCAGCCGGGCATCAACATTCCAGACAATGCCCTGTCCATCACGATCGCGCGCGACGGCACCGTGTCGGTTACGCAACCGGGCGCGACGGGCACCAACGTTCAGGTAGGCCAGCTGCAGCTGGCAACCTTCATCAACCCCACCGGCCTGCAAAGCCAGGGCGAGAACCTGTATGTGGAGACCGACGCTTCAGGTCCGGCCAATTTGCTGCAGCCCGGGCTGGAAGGCGCCGGGGTCCTGCTGCAGAACTATGTGGAAACGTCCAACGTCAATGTGGCGGAAGAACTGGTGAACATGATCACCACTCAGCGCGCCTATGAAATGAACAGCAAAGCGGTGCAGACGTCGGACCAGATGCTGGCCCGCCTGACACAGATGTAAACAGGATGGTCCACGAACAATCAGATCGCCCCCTGGGCAATCATCGGTCTGACGCCCAGGCAGGGGCGCGGGCGGCACGGGATGACATGACGGCGCGTCGCACACGCTTTTTGTCGCAGCCTTGCCGGCACCGTGGCGCCGCGATCGGTGCTGTTGTCTTCGCGCTGGCCCTGTCGGGTTGCGCGCTGGTGCCACCCGAACCCGTCGTTACCGGACCGCTGACGGCGCCCCCGCCCCCGCCTGCGGCGCCGGCCGCCGAGGCCAATGGTTCCATCTACCAGCCGACGGCTTATGGCAACTATCCGCTGTTCGAGGACCGGCGCCCGCGCAACGTGGGCGATATCGTCACGATTGTGATCCAGGAAAAGACCAACGCGGCCAAAAGCGTGGGTACCAGCACCAATCGCAGCGGCAATGCCAGCATGAACATCGGGATCTCGCCGGCGATCCTGCCCAATGAAGTCGGCGCGCAACAGAACTTCCAGGCGACCGGCGGCAACAAATCCGATGGCAAGGGTTCCAGCAGCGCCACCAATGCCTTCACTGGCACCCTGACCACCACAGTCATCGGCGTGCTGCCCAACGGCAACCTGCAGATCGCCGGCGAAAAGCAGATCGCCATCAACCGCGGCAGCGAATACGTGCGGTTTTCCGGCGTGGTCGATCCGCGTTCCATCACGGGCAGCAACACGGTGTCCTCGACCCAGGTGGCTGATGCCCGTATCGAGTACCGCAGCAAAGGTGTGATGGACGAAGTCCAGACCATGGGCTGGCTGCAGCGCTTCTTCCTGAATATTGCCCCGTTCTGACGACATGATCATCGATCACCAGCCTTTTCTTCGTTCCCTGGTTCGGCGCCTCGCCGCCGGGGTGCTGCTGTCCACCCTACTGCTGCCGATCGTCCGGGCCGAGCGGATCAAAGATCTGGCGTCCTTTACCGGCGTGCGTGAAAACCAGCTGATCGGCTACGGGCTGGTCGTCGGGCTGGATGGCAGCGGCGATCAGGTCCGCCAGACGCCGTTCACCCAGCAAAGCCTGACCAACATGCTGTCTCAACTGGGCGTGACCGTGCCCCAGGGCACCAACATGCAGGTGAAAAACGTCGCAGCCGTCATGGTCACTGCACGCCTGCCGGCGTTCGCCCAACCGGGGCAGAGCGTAGACGTGGTGGTGTCGTCCATGGGCAATGCCAAAAGCTTGCGCGGCGGCACCTTGTTGATGACTCCGCTGAAGGGCGCCAATGGCCAGGTCTACGCGCTCGCCCAGGGCAATCTGCTGGTGGGCGGCGCCGGTGCCTCCCAGGGTGGCGCCAGCGTGCAGGTCAATCAGCTCAATGGCGGCACCATCCCGGATGGTGCCATCGTCGAGCGCGGTGTCCCCACTTCCTATGCTCAGAACGGCGTCGTACGCCTGGAATTGAACACCAGCGACTTCGCCATCGCGCAAAACGTGGTGGCGGCACTGAACCGCCGGTTCGGCGGACAAACGGCGACGGCCGTCAATGGTCGTACGATCGAATTGCGGGCGCCGATGGATCCGAAGGGGCAGCTGACCTTCCTGTCCCAGGTGGAAAATTTGCAGGTCAGCCTGCCGCCGGCGCGCGCGCGCGTCGTCATCAATGCCCGCACCGGTTCGGTGGTGATGAACCGCACCGTCATGATCGACGAGGCCGCCGTTGCCTATGGCAATCTGTCCATCGCCATCAGCCCGCAGCAGCAGGTCAGCCAGCCCAACACGCCGTTCGGCGGTGGCCAGACGGTCGTGACCAACAACACGCAGATTCAGATGCAGACGCAGGGCGGGGCGATCAAGCGCGTGAACACCAGCGCCAATCTGGCTGACGTGGTGCGCGCCCTGAATGCACTGGGGGCCACGCCGCAGGATCTGCTGTCCATTCTGCAGAACCTGAAGAGTGCCGGTGCGCTGCGTGCCGATCTGGAAGTGATCTGAGGACGGCCATGACTTACGTGACACAGACGCCGCTGCCAAGTTCCGGTGCCCAGCCTTCGGTCCTGGATTTCAGCAGCCTGAACACGCTGAAGCGTGGCGTGCAGGCGGGTGCCAACGCCCCGGCCGACAAGCAGCGCGAAGTCGCGCGCCAGTTCGAGGCAGTGTTCATCCAGATGATGCTGAAACAGGCGCGCCAGACCTCGGATCAGATGCCGACGCTGCTAGACTCCCAGGCCACACGGATGGCGCGCAGTCTCGGCGACGAGCAGGCTGCGCTGGCCCTGGCGAATCCAGGATTGGGGCTTGCCGATGCGCTGATGGCGCAGATGCAGGGCAATTCAGGGCAGAAGGCGGCGGATCCGCTGGCGAATCCGCCCGAAGCCGCCCGTTCGCGTCTGCCGGGGTTGCAATCCCGCATCGGCGAAGGGCGCCGGCAGGTCGCGGATTCGATTGCGTCCCTGATCGACGTGTTGACGCAGCGTCGCCTGGGTCAGAAGGTCAGCAGCGCCATTCAGGGGGCGCCGGACCATATCCGCACCTTCGTCGATCAGATGGCCGCTGCTGCGGACGTCGCGTCGCGGCGCAGTGGCGTACCCGCCAAACTGATTCTGAGCCAGGCCGCGCTGGAGTCGGGCTGGGGGCAGCGGGAAATTACGCGCCCCGATGGATCCAGCAGCCACAATCTGTTCGGCATCAAGGCCGGGCGCGGCTGGCATGGCGAGGTCGTGCAGGCCATGACGACTGAATACGTGGATGGCGAGCCACGCAAGATGGTGCAGCCCTTCCGGGCGTACGCGTCCTATGCCGATTCCCTGACCGACTACGCGAACCTGATCAGCCAAAGCGATCGTTACAGCGCTGTAATGACGGCGCGTTCCGCCGAGGACGCGGCCCGCAAGGTGCAGGCCGCCGGCTATGCCACCGATCCGTCCTATGCGGACAAACTGATTTCCATCATGGGCTATTTCAACGCCCGGTGATGATCAGCGCGGGGCCGGACAGCAGGGTGCGGATCGGGGTCGCCAGGTGGGCAGGCAGGTCGGACCGCTAAATTTTCCGCCGTCCGTGCCGTTACGAAACTAGATGAATTTTCAGGCGTGCCTTCGTGGCACGCGCACAAACTGACAGGATTTCAGCACATGAATCTGGCGAATCTGGGCAAGGCCGGCCTGCTGGTTGCACAAAACCGTCTGGACACCGCAGGGCACAACATTAACAACGCGGCCACCGATGGCTACAGCCGCCAATCGGTGCTGGTACAGACGGCCGGGGCTACCTCCACATCGGCGGGCTGGATCGGTCGCGGAGTACAGGCGGTCAGCGTCCAGCGGTCCTATGATGCCTTCCTGTATCGTCAGCTGACCGCTTCCCAGACTCGCGGCGCGGCCTTGAAGAGCTACGGCGATCAGGTCAGCCAGGTCAACAATCTGGTGGCGGATCGCACGGTGGGGATTTCGCCCAACATCCAGCAGTTCTTTGACGGCCTGGACGCGGTGGCGACATCGCCCGCTGACGTGGCCGCCCGCCAGGAACTGCTCGGCCGGGCCAACAGCCTCGCCTCGCAGGTCCGCGATGCCAACGCCTTTCTGGATAGTCAGCGCGCGAACGTCAACACCCAGATTGACACTACCGTCACGCAGGTCAACAGCTACCTGGACCGCATCCAGGATCTGAACCGCCAGATCACGACGGCCAAGGCCACCAATCCCAACCAGCCCCCCAACGATCTCCTGGATCAACGTGACCAGTTGGCCAGTGAACTGGGCCAACTGGTGAACATCCAGGTCTACGAGCAGGATGATCGCTTCAACATCACCGTCGGTAATGGCCAGACTGTGTTGGGCGGAGACACGGTGTTTCACCTGCAGGTGCAGCCCTCGAAGGCCGACCCTAGCCGCCTCGCAGTGAATTACACTGTCCTCGATTCAACCGGCAAGCCCAAACCCATCGAGATGAGCGACAGCCTGATCTCTGGCGGCAAGCTGGGGGGCTTGCTGACGTTCCGCTCGGACGTGCTGGATTCCACCCAGAATGATCTGGGCCGCCTGGCGCTGGGTATTTCCATGTCCATCAATAGTCAGCATAAACAAGGCTATGACTCTTCGGGCGCGCCGGGTACGGATTTCTTTACGGTTTCGGCGCCCAAGATCATCGGGAATGCCGGAAATGTGACTACAACCAATCCGGGCGCGTCTATCCAGGATGTATCCAAGCTCACCAACCAGGACTATCGTCTGGCCTATGACGGTACGAATTACAGCGTGACCCGCGTACCCGACGGCACGGCGCTGGGAACCATTCCCAGTGGCGGCAATGCGACCTTCGATGGCGTGACATTCGATACGGCGCCTGTGGCCGGCGCGGCCACAGGGGATTCCTGGCTGATCCAGCCGACCCGGGCCGCCGGCGGCGGCATGAACGTCTCCATTACCGACCCGGCAAAGGTCGCGGCGGCGGGCTGGGACGCCACCGCCAATGGGGGGGCTGGGGGTCCCGCAGGTTCGGCCAACGGCGACAACGCGTTGAAGCTGGCCCAGTTGCGTACGCAAAAGGTCCTGGGCGGTCCGTCCGGCAGTCCGGCGGGGCAGGGGGCCATGGGCCTGAATGAGGCCTACTCCCAGTTGGTCAACAACGTGGCGGTAAAAACGCAGTCGAATACCACTGCACAGAAGGCTCAGAATTCTCTGATCCAGCAGAACGTTGCGGCGCAGCAGGCGGTGTCCGGCGTGAACATGGACGAGGAATACATCAACCTGCAGCAATTTCAGCAGCAGTACCAGGCCGCTGCGCGCCTGATCGATACGGCTTCCACCCTGTTCGATACCCTGCTCAATCTGCGCAATTAAGCCGCATCAGTCTCATCGGAAATTCATCATGCGTATCAGCACCAGCCTCGTATTCCAGACCGGACTGAACACCATCAACGCTCAGCAGTCCGACCTGATGCACTTGTATCAGCAGATCGGCTCCGGCCAGAAGATGGTCACGCCCGCCGACGATCCGCTGGGGGCGTCCCAGGCCATCAATATCTCGCAGTCGCAGGCGCAGAATGCCCGGTATGCCGGCAACCGGGCGGTTGCCAATCAGAATCTGGGCACCGAGGAAGACGCGCTGAACTCCCTGACCAACCTGCTGGTGGACGTGCGCACCCGTCTGGTACAGGCGGGCAATGGCACGCTGTCGGACTCGGACCGGCAGACGCTGGCGAATGTGTTGCAGAATGCGCGTGACACCGCCATGGGCATCGCCAATACGACTGATGGCAATGGGCAGTATGTGTTTTCCGGATCCAAGGGCAGTTCGCCCGCGTTTGATGGGGCGGGTACTTATCTGGGCGACGGCCTGCAGCGCAAGATCCAGGCCGATGCCACCCGCCAGATCGCCGGCAGTGACATCGGCTCGGACGTCTTTCAGCGGGCGCAGCCGGGAACGATGGCCTACGCGAGTGCGGCGGCAGCCGCCAATACTGGTACCGCAGTGTTGGGCGGGCCCTACATCGCGGACCGTACCGCCAATCCCGACGCCCGGTATTCCTATGCGGTGTCCTTCACGAGCACGACGAATTACACAGTCACTGTGACCGATCATTCGGTCGTCCCGCCTAGCGTGGCGGCGCCCGTCAACCATACCCTGGCGGCTAACGCCACCGAAATGGACCTGGGCAGCGGCACAAAGGTTCAGCTGTCCGGCACACCCGCCAACGGGGATGCTTTCACGGTCGATCCGCTGAAGACCCAGAACGCGAACATCTTCCAGACACTCGACAATCTGGTTGCCGCCCTGAACGCGCCGTCACAAGGTGACGACAAGGCCTCGGCCGCCCTGCGCAACGTCATGAACACAGGCATGCAGCAACTGGCCTCCAGCTACGACAACGTCCTGACTGTGCGGGCTTCGATCGGGGCGCGCATGAACGAACTAACCGCCCTCAATGATAGCGGCAGTCAGCGCGGGCTGGGCTTTACCCAGGCCTTGTCTGGCCTGGAAGACCTGGATTACTACCAGGCCACGACGCAGCTCAATCTGCGCAAGATGGCGCTGGAAGGCGCCGGCTTGGCGTTTCAGACGATCCAGGGCCTGAGCCTGTTCAAGATGGGCAAGCCCGCATGACCGTGGGTAAACAAGGCAGCGACGCAGGACGCTGATGCCGCCGGATGTGTGGTTGCACAGGTCCGGGCATTTGAGGTGAATAGGGCCCACAAGGCCCTATTTTCTTTGGAAGAGAAGCAGCATGCGTATGGCATGCTGACGATAACCAGAAGGGTGAGGCGACATGAGAATCCGTTTTCCGAAATGGCGGTCCGCGACATTGTCCTTGAAGACCCGGCTGACGCTGGTGGTGGGGCTGCTGTCCCTGCTGACCTTCGCGGCGGTGGGCAGCGCGTGGTTTGTCCAGCAGCAAAGCCAGCAAACCATCAGCCAGTTGGCCGCCATAGGCGTGCAGGCCAATTCGGATGTGAAGAACGCCCTGATCTACGCCCAGCAGGCTGCCACGCAGATCGAAGGCGCCCTGGGCATCGCCAATGAAACGCAGCGCCTCTGGGAACTCGGCCAAGCCGATCAGTTGCTGAAGCGCTCGCACGACCACATTGACGCTCTCCTGGCGTCGGGCGCCCTGGGCGGCGAGCGGACGCAGACCCTACTGCATATCCTGACCACGTCCTTCAAGGATTATTGGGCTCAGGTCGCGCAGTTGCGCGACCTGGCGGCCAGGCAGGACGCCAAGGGATTCGAAGCCATCAAGCGGGGGCGTCTGCGCACCGCGGCGCGCGGAATGGATCGAGCATTCGGTCAGTTCGACCAATATATCCAGGATAGCAGCGCCGAATCGCGTGAATCCCTCGCGCGGTTGTACACCTGGGCCCATCAGGGCTTTCTGGGCCTGTTGATCGTCGCGATCGTCCTGGCGCTGCTGACGTACCGGATCCTGATCCGGACGGTGCTGCGGCCTCTGCAGGGCGTGGGGCGGCATCTGCGGAAGATGGCGGACGGCAATCTCGACGTCGCCATTTTCCCGAAATCGCGGGATGAGATCGGCTTGTTGCTGCATGGCCTGAAGGACATGCGCGATGGGCTGGAAACGCTGATTCTCGGGGTGCGGGGACGTATGGACCAGATGACGGAGGGCACGCGCCGCATTGCCTCCGGCAATCAGGACCTGAGCAGCCGCACCGACCAGCAGGCGGCCGCGCTGCAGCAGACGGCCGCCAGCATGGAAGAGCTTGCCAGCACGGTAAAGCAGAACGCCGATCATGCGCGGCAGGCCAATCAACTGGCGGGTACGGCATCCCAGGTCGCGTCACGGGGCGGCCAGGTGGTCGATGAAGTCGTCCAGACCATGGATGGCATCTCGGACAGTTCGCGCAAGATCGCCGATATCGTCGGGGTGATCGACAGCATTGCATTCCAGACCAATATCCTGGCGCTCAACGCGGCAGTCGAGGCCGCCCGCGCGGGCGAGCAAGGTCGCGGCTTCGCCGTCGTGGCGGCCGAGGTTCGCGCGCTGGCGCAGCGCTCGGCCTCCGCCGCCAAGGAAATCAAGGATCTGATCGACGATTCCGTGGGCCGGGTCCAGGCTGGATCGGCGCAGGTCGACCGGGCGGGAGAAACCATGCGGGAACTCGTCCAGGCGGTGACCCGGGTATCCGACATCATGAGCGAGATCACGGCGGCCACCGTCGAGCAATCGTCTGGGATCGACCAGGTCAATCTGGCCATTGCGCAGATGGATACGGTGACTCAGCAAAATGCATTGCTGGTGCAACAGGCGGCCACTGCGGCAAGTTCGCTGGAATCCCTGGCGGCCGAGATCGAACAGTCCCTGGGCGTGTTTCAACTCAGCCAGGCCACAGCGGACGCCGCCAGGGTCCGGGATTTCGCAGCAGTTTCGGCGGATCCTGGTCGCGGTTTGCCGCAGCCCGCCGCGGGACCCGTTCCGCGCCTGGCAGCGGCTCAGGCGGCGCAATAGCAAAACACGGGCGCCATGCGGGCGTCCCCCGACACTAAGAATTGGGAGCAATCTTGAACATGTCATTTCCCTGGGCCCGGCGGCTTACCCCGTGTGGTGGGCACTTGCCGCTGGCCGCGCTGGTGGTTTCGGCGGTGCTGCTGGCGGGGTGCTCCGTCACCGGCCAGACTTTCAACACGGGCGGATTGGACCGGATCGTGGTCGGGCGCACCACACTGCAGCAGGCTGCCCAGGACTTGGGTGCCCAGCCGACGAACGTCTGGCAACAGGGCGACTCGGTGCTGGCTCGCTGGGGCTACACGGGTACCGTCGCAACCGATGCAGTCTATTTCCGTCAGGAAGTCTGGCTGCGTTTCGGACCGGACGGCACGTTTCAGCGGGTGGAAAACAGCGTCAACCTGCCCATGATGCACCACCCCAGAACGGCAGAAGAAGCGGATCGCGAGGCTGCGCAGGCGCGGGATCGTACGGCAGCGGCGCAGGGGAAGCCCATGCCCGTTGCCGGACAAGCATCCGCCGAGACCGGGGCCTCCGAGCCGATTCCAGTCTCATCGCCCTCACCGATCGTACCGGCTTCGCCCGGCACGGCGGGTGTCGCCGCCACACCGACGGCCGGCGCAGGCGTCCCGTCCAGCCAGCCGCTGCTGCCGGCGGGAACCCAGGTGGTGCCTGGCACAAGCTACGACCTGCGGCCAAAGACCCCGTAACCGCATCGCCCCGCGAGCGTCGGGACACTAGAGCCCGGCCAATCCCCGGGCGATCCGCCCCATGGCCTGATAGCCGTCCTGGAACAGCTCAGCCAGGAAATCGCCGCTGCGGGGCAGCACGATCGACAGCATGATCAGGCCGGTCGTCAGCGAAATCGGAAAACCCACGGAAAACACCGACAGTTGTTGCGCCGTGCGGTTCAGGATGCCCAGGGCCAGGTTGATGGTCAGCAGCACGATGATCAGCGGCAGAGCCAGCAGCATGCCAGAGACCCACAGCTGGCCGCTCCAGTCCAGCAGCGCGCCCCAGCCGTTGGGATTCAGGGACGCGCCGATGGGCAGGATATCGAAGGTGCGCACCAGGCCGTCGAGCATCAGCAGGTGACCGTTGACAGCCAGGAAGATCAGCATCGCGACCAGGTTGATCAGGCGCGACAGCACGGCCGTGTTGGCGCCGGTAGTCGGGTCGAAGAACGAGGCGAACGCCAGCCCCATTTGCAGGCCGACGAATTCGCCGGCCATCATGGCCGCCGTGAACACGAGCCGCATGCACAGCCCCAGCGCCATGCCGATCAGGATCTGCTGGGCCGCGATCAGCAAGCCAGCGAAGGATGCGGGCGGGATATCGGGCAGCGGGCCGATCAGGGGCGCTACCACGATCGCGCAGGCGACCGACAGGCCGATCCTGATGCGCACGGGGATGCTGGATTCGCCCAGGATGGGGGCTAGCGCCACCAGCCCGGCGATCCGAAACAGCGGCCACAGCAGGCCGTTGATCCAGTCATAGAGCTGGCTGACCTGAAAGTCGATCATGATCGCGCCGTGTGTATCGTCAAGAGTGTCCTGATCGTTGGTCGGTCAGCCGCGCGCATGCGGATCCGGCGGGCGGGGCATCAGCTGGCCAGGCCCGGGATGGTATTGAACAGGCTCTGGATGTAGTCGACCATCGTGGTGATCAGCCAGGGACCCAGCAGCACCAGCGCCACGCCCACCGCCAGCAGCTTGGGGATGAACGACAACGTCATTTCGTTGATCAGGGAGGCCGCCAGGAAGATGCTGATGAGCAGGCCCACCAGCAGCGTCACCAGCAGCAGCGGTCCCGCCATCACCAAGGCCACGCGCAGGGCCTGGTAGGTCATGGACATTACGGCTTCGGGCGTCATGCGGCACCTCTCATTGGTAGAAGCTGCGGGCCAGGGACCCCAGCAGCAGGTGCCAGCCGTCGGCCAGCACGAAGAGCATCAGCTTGAAGGGCAGCGAGATGGTGACGGGTGGCACCATCATCATCCCCAGGGCCATCAGCAGGCTCGCGACCACCAGATCGATGATGAGGAACGGGATGAAGATGGTGAACCCGATCTGGAAAGCGGTCTTCAGTTCGCTGGTGACATAGGCCGGGACCAGAACGCGCAGCGGGGTGGCTTCGGGGGTCTCCAGCGGGCCGACCTTCGCCATGTCGGCGAACATGCTCAGATCGGCCTCGCGGGTCTGGTGCAGCATGAAGGTCTTCAGCGGCCCGGCGCCCCGGTCCAGCGCCTGCTCGAAGGTGATCTTGTCGCCAGCCAGGGGCTGATAGGCCTGGGTGTAGATTTGATCGAAGACCGGCGACATGGTGAAGAACGTCAGGAACAGCGCCAGTCCGACCAGTACGGCGTTCGGCGGCGAGACACCGGTGCCCAGCGCATTGCGCAGCAAACCCAGGACGATGATGATGCGCGTGAAGCTGGTCATCATCAACAGGGCGGCCGGCAGAAACGACAGCATGGTCAGCATGACCAGCGTCTGCACGCTCAGCGACCAGGTTTCGGAGCCATTCGGGCCTGGTGTGGCGGTGAGCGCCGGTAATGTTGCCTGTGCCAGGGTGCTGCCAGGCCAGATCAGCAGAATCAGAAACCCGGCCGACAGCCAGCGCAAGGCGCATGAAGCCGGTTGTGAGAGCCCGATCTGACGGGTGAAAGCGGGACGGACGGACATCAGGATCTCGACAGGGTCTTGCCCAGTGTGTCGGCAAAATTTCCTGTGGGGCTTGTGGGGGGGGCATCGGGCGCCGCAGGCAGGGTGTGCAGCAGCGTGACTTGCTGGGCGGTGACGCCCAATACCAGGCGGGTATCGTCGATCTGGACTACGGCGATCGAACAGCGGGTACCCAGGCTGTGCGTGCCCAGAATACGCAGGTTGGCGGCACCCGATGGGCCGCGCAGCCAGCCACCGCGCCGAGCCGCCCAGGCCAGCGCCAGCAGCAGCCCCAGGATGAACAGCAGGGCGAGGATGACGCGCAGGATCTGGGCCTGGTCCATGGCGGATCAGCGGCGGTTGTTCAGTCGCGCAATGCGGTCCGAAGGCGTGATGATGTCGGTGACGCGGATGCCGTATTTCTCGTCCACGACCACGACCTCACCCTGTGCAATCAGGTAGCCGTTGACGAAGATGTCCATGGGCTCGCCGGCCAGGCCGTCGAGTTCCACCACCGAGCCTTGGCCCAGTTGCAGGATGTTCTTGATCGTCAGGCGGGTGCGCCCCAGTTCGACCGACAGCTGAACCGGGATGTCCATGATCATGTCGATGTCGCTGTCGCTGTCGCCAGCCTGCCCCATCAGCGGCTGGAAGACCTGTGCCGAGGCAGCTTGCGCCGCGGGAGCGCCCGCAGCCGGCTGGGAAGCCGCGGTCTGCTCGGCAAGCGCCGCGGCCCAGTCGTCTTCCGCGCCCAGGCCGGCCGCCTGAGTGGGCTGATCGTGGGCGGACTGCTGCTCGGCCAGGGCGGCGGCCCAGTCGTCCTCTGTGTTGCTGGAGGGGGAACCCGATTGTGTGGGGTCCAGGGTGTCGTCGTCTTTGATGTCGCTCATTTCTTCGTGCGGGCTAGCAGTTTGTCGGAATCCCCGGGCGTGGCGAGGATCTTGTTCACGCGCAGAGCATAACGGCCGTTGAAAGTCCCGTAACCGCATTCCAGCACGGGAACGCCTCCGACGCGGGCCGTCACATTCGGTTTGACATCGACGGGCAGCACGTCGCCGACCGCCAGGTGCAGAAGTTCGGCGATGGAGGTTTCGATGCGGGCGAATTCCACGCTCATCTCGACCTCGGCGCTGCGGACTTCGCGAGACAGTTGCTGGGTCCAGCGCTGGTCGATGGAATCCGCGGCGGACTGTTGCAGCGGCCGCGTCAGCAGATCGCGGATGGGTTCCAGCATCGAGTAGGGCAGGCAGACGTTCAGCTTGCCGCCGGAAGACCCCAGTTCGATGTTGAACGAGGACACTACCACGACGTCGTTGCCCGAAGCGATACTGGCGAACTTGGTGTGCATTTCCGAGCGGATATATTCGAATTCGATCGGATGGACGGCCTCCCAGGCCTGACCATAGCTTTCCAGGGTCAGGCTCAGCAGCCGGCGGATGATGCGTTGTTCGGTATTGGTGAAGTCGCGGCCTTCAATCCGTGTGTTGTAGCGGCCATGGCCACCGAACAGGCTGTCAATGACCAGAAATACCAGGTTCGGGTCGTAGGTGAACAGGCCCGTGCCGCGCAGCGGCTTCAGGGCCACCATATTCAGATTGCTGGGCACCGGCAGATTGCGTTCGAAATCCGCGTATGTCTGGATTTTGATGGTATTGACGGTGATGTCCGCATTGCGGCGCATGAAGGTGAAGAACATCGAACGCAGGCGGCGCGCGAAACGCTCGTTGATGAGTTCGAGCGTCTGCATGCGATGGCGCACGACCCGGTCGGGGGAACCCAGGTCGTAGGGCCGAACGCCATCCAGGGGGCCTTCGGTAGCCGGTTGACCCGAGGACTCCTCGCCGGTGACGCCGGCCAGCAGGGCATCGACCTCGTCCTGGGAAAGCATGCTCTGGTATGGCATTACTGCACCACGAATGCCGTGAACAGCACGTCAGCCACGTGCGGGCCGGCCAATTGGGCCGTGAAGGGCCGCGACAATTCTGTCTTAAGTGCCCCGCTCAGGGCCTGACGGCCCTCGGGCGTCTGGATCTTGGACAGTTCCTGCGCCGACAGCACCTTCAGGATGCGGTCGCGGACCTCGGGCATGTAGTCCTGGATCTGTTTGCGCGAGGCCTCGTCGTTCAGGCGCAGCGTGATGGCGGTGTACAGAATCCGGTTGCGGGTCTCGCCGTAGAGCGTGACCGTGAAGGGTTCCAGTTCGGCGAAGATGGGGGCCGGAACGGCGACAGGCGCAGCCGCACCGGCTGCAGGGGCGGCGGATGGCGTGGACATGCTGCTCCTGTTCATGAACAACATCGTGCCGCCGATCGAAGCGCCGATGATGATGATGAGCAGAAGGATGAATTTAAGTAGCCTGAGCATGGTTCCGGGTCAAGGTGTCTCGAGGGTATGGGCGAAAAGGCATTGTAGCGGCTGAGTCCGTCCGGTCGACGGCAGGCCTTACACGAAGGTGTCCACCAGCGAGTTGGGACGGGCGGCTGTCCGCGAGGGAGCGGACAGGGTTGTCGTGTCGAGCCCCGAGACCGGTCCGCCATCCAGACTGAAGGTGGCGCCATCTGGCGAGCGGGACTGCTGGGGCTGCTGGGCGAATTGTTGCTGTCCTGGCTGCTGGTCGCTGACGTTGGATTGCCCCAGGGACAGACCCGCCTGGGCCATCTGCTGTTCCAGATGGGGCAGGGCGTTTTCCAGAGCCTGGCGGACGCTGGCATGCGGCGAGACGAAGGATGCCTGGGCAATCGTGTCGCCCAGATGCAGGGTGATGTGCACCGGCCCGAGTTCGGGCGGGTTGACGTGCATCTGGACGGTATGGCCCGACACGCCGGACTGGGTCAGGCTCAGGATCTGGCGGCTGAAGTCCTGCGGCCACTGAGGGTGATCCAGGGGGGTGGACAGGGAAATCTGAGACGTGGACGTGGCTGCCGTGGCGGGCGCGGCTGGCAGCGACGGTACCTGGATGGGGGCGGCCTGCGCGGCGGCAGCCAGAATATCCGGTGCGACGGCGGGCTGGGTCGCAAGCTGCGCATGTCGCACAGGTCCGGTGGCGTCTGTTGTGAAGCCCTGCCCTGAGCGCTGGTTGTCCGTGACCGCTTCGGTGCGCGTGTTCAGAACGGTTGTGGTTTTGCTGGCGGCGACCCGGAGGGTCGCGGTGGTGGGGGCGGTCTCGGCCCCAGTGAGCGGGACGGGTTGATCCGGTTTGTTGTTCAGCGCGACGGCGCCCCGATTGTCGCGCGGCTGGTGCGAATCGAGCCCTGACGGCGCGGTGGCGCGTCGCGCATCGGCTGGCGTATCGCTGTCGGCAGTTGCTGTGGAGGCAGCCAATGTGGAGACAGCCGCCGCGCGGGTCGCAGCCCGCATGAGGCCGGGCCCGCCGGTCTGGCTGTCGGGGGTCGTGCGCCGGGTGGCGTCGGGTGGCTGAGGCAGAGCCTGCATCAGCGGCAGGGCAACGCTATTCAGGATCAAGGCCAGGGTCTCGTCGGGCCCCGGGGTCTCTTGCCGGTCGGCGCGGTCGGTCTTTTCCGTCTGAGGACGCCCGGCGGCGGAGGTGGATTCCTGTTTGTCCGGGGCGGTCGCGCCACGCTGGCTGGACAAGACGTTCGAGAAGGCCGGCGCGTCGTTGGCCGAGCCGGCATCCGCCGGGCGCGCCGCGCCTTCGGAGGGGGACGGGCTGGGGCGGTTTGCAGGGAGAACGGGCATGTTCATGGCGGGAGCGGATTCAGTGAGGCTGTCGCGTACGTCGGTACAGACTGGCCGAAATTTCGTCGCTGGCCCGTTGTTCCCGCCGCTGCTCGTGGTACTGCAGCTGGCGCACCTGACGGGCCTTGAGCGTTTCGTAGGAACTCAGGCGGCGCTTTTCATCGTGCCACCGCTGACGTCCCGCTTCGATTCGCGTGTCGATCTGGGCGATGATGCTATTTTGCTGGGAAATAGCCTCGTCCAATGTGGCGATAAAGTGCCTAAAGTTGTGGTAATTCGAGGCCGATACGCCGCCTGCGGTGGTGTCCTGCAGGCGCTGGGTGTAATCGCCGCGGTAGGTGTCCAGCGTGCTGAGCTGTTTCTGGGCATTGCGCCGCTCTTCACCCAGTTCCGACAGAGCGCGTCCGGCTGCGTCCAGCTTGTCATGCGCCAGGTTGATCAGGACGTCCAACGGTGTTTCATGCGGCATGGTTCGTCTCCAGACCCAGGACGCCGGACAAGGCGGCGACGGCCGTAGGGTAGTCCACCTGGGCGTCGATGCCCTGCTGCAGATAGCCTTCGAGCCATGGGTAGCGCTCGATGGCCTGGTCGATGTCCGGATCGTTGCCTGCGGTATAGGCGCCCACGGCGATCAGGTCGCGGTTGCGCTGATAGCGCGACACCATGCGCTTGAACTGATGGACACAACGGAACTGGCTGGCGGGCACGATGGCCGACATCACCCGCGAGATCGAGGCTTCGATATCGATGGCCGGGTAGTGGCCGGACTCGGCCAGCGCGCGCGACAGGACGATATGGCCGTCCAGGATGGCCCGGGCCGAGTCGGCGATCGGATCCTGCTGGTCGTCGCCTTCGGTCAGCACGGTATAGAACGCGGTGATCGACCCGGCTGCGCGGTCGCCCTGGGGGGCGCCATTGCCGGCCCGTTCGACCAGCGCCGGCAGCTTGGCGAAGACGGATGGCGGATAGCCTTTGGTGGCCGGCGGTTCGCCGATGGCCAGGGCGATTTCCCGCTGGGCCATGGCATAGCGGGTCAGCGAATCCATGATCAGCAACACGTGCTTGCCCTGGTCGCGGAAGAATTCCGCCAGCCGGGTGGCGTAGACGGCGCCTTGCAGGCGCAGCAGCGGGGATACGTCGGCAGGCGCGGCCACCACAACCGAGCGGGCCAGGCCGTCGGCACCCAGATTCAATTCGATGAATTCCTTGACCTCGCGGCCGCGTTCGCCGATCAGGCCGACAACGATCACGTCGGCCCGGGTGTAGCGGGCCATCATGCCCAGCAGCACGCTCTTGCCGACGCCGGAACCGGCGAACAGACCCATGCGCTGTCCCCGGCCGACCGTCAGCAGGCCGTTGATCGCGCGCACACCCACATCCAGGACGGTATCGACGGGGGCCCGGGACAGGGGGTTGATGTGTGTCGCGCTGAGTGGTGCGAGATCCAGGTCAGTGGGCAGCGGCTTGCCGTCGAGCGGCCGGCCCGCGCCATCCAGAACCCGTCCCAGCAGCGCATAGCCGACCGGCAGGTGGCGGGCCTGATCCGTGCTGATGGTGGCGGCCGGTTCGAGATCCAGGGTCGAAGGCAGGGGAACCGGGTCGAGCAGCAGAGTTTCCGCCGGCACGATGCGCGCACCGGGAGGCAGGCCCGTGATGTCGCCTTGCGGCATCAGGTAGAGTGTGTCGGCATGGAACCCGACGACTTCGGCATCCGCCCAGAGGTCGCGTCCGGGAGAAACCTGGATTCTGCAGGCCGCCCCCACGGGCAACTGCAGGCCGGTCGCTTCCAGGACGAGGCCTGTTGCGCGGGTGACGCGGCCCTGGCGCCGCGTGGCCTGCCGGGCCTCGACCCGCTGCTCGCAGATTTCCAGCTGGGCGCGCCAGCGGGCGCCCGCCGATTCCAGCGGTGCCTCGGGCGCCGTCATGGCTGTCCGGGCTTCTGGCCCAGTGCCGAGATCACGCGCCGCCAGCGGGTTTCCAGCGTGGCATCGACGGATCCCAGGGCGGTTTCCGCGATGTAGCCGCCGCGCGAGATCCGCTCGTCGGCGATCAGGCGGTAGCCACTCAGATCGGGGTTCTGCCGCAGAAAAGCGTTCACCAGATCCAGATCATCCGGGTGCAGGCGCAGGTTCAGCGGTGCGCCGGGCTCGGGCCGGCCCTGCATGACGTCCTGGACGACGGCCAGGATGTGGTCGGGATGTTCGTGGATCTGCGTGCGCAGCACCTGCTCGGCGATCCGGGTCGCGAGCCGGATGAGCGATTGGCCGATTTCCTGTTCCAGGTTGTTGATCGCGTCCGCGCCCGCCCGGGCCAGGGCGTCCAGGCGTGCCGCCTGTTCCCGGGCCTGCGCCGCGCCCTCGATGCGGGCTTCGGCGAGACCCTGGGCATGGCCTTCGGCACGGCCCGATTCCAGCCCCTGGGCGTGGCCTTCGGCGTGGCCCGATTCCAGCCCCTGGGCGTGGCCCTCGCGCAGACCCTGTTCGAACCCGGCCTGGTGACCCTTGGCCATGCCTTCCTGGCGGGCATCGGCCAGGGCTTGCGCCCGCCGGCGCAGGATCTCCGCCTGGTGGCGTTCGGTGTCGGTTGTCCGGCGATTGTGCGAGACTCTCCGGGATTCCAGGGATTCCAGGGATTCCATATCCCAGCGCTGCCAGTCGGCGCGCCTTTGGAGATCCGCGGAGGGTTTGTCAGACATACTGATCGTTGCCCATGCTCAGGTTGATCTGCCCGGCATCCGCGAGTTTGCGGGCCACCAGGAGGATGGCCTTCTGTTCGGTCTCGACGCGCGACATGCGCACCGGGCCCTGGGCTTCCAGATCGTCGCGCAGAATTTCGGCGGCGCGGTTGGACATGTTCTTGAAGAACTTCGCGCGGAGCTCTTCGCTGGCGCCCTTCAACGCGATGGTCAGCGAGGCGGTATCGACTTCCTTCATGATCAGTTGGATGGCCGCGTCTTCGACGTCGGCCAGGTTGTCGAAGACGAACATTTCGTCGACGATGCGCTGCGCCAGATCGGCGTCGATCTCGCGCAGGCTGCTGACCACCGCTTCTTCCTCGGTGGTGTTCATGAAGTTCAGGATCTCGGCCGCGGTGCGTACGCCACCCATCTTCGAGCGCTTCGCGCCCTGGCCGGACAGGACCTCATTGAGCACGTCGGTCAGTTCGTGCAGCGCCGACGGTTGCACGCCACCGAAGGTGGCGATGCGCATCATCACGTCGTTGCGCAGGCGTTCGTTGAGCAGGGCGAGGACCGTCGAGGCGCGGTCGCGTTCCAGGTGGACCAGGATCGTGGCGATGATCTGTGGGTGCTCGTCGGCGATCAGTTCGGCGACATTGGCCGGTTCCAGCCAGTTCAGGGCGTCGATGCCCGAGCCGGTGCCTTCACCGCCTTCGAGGATGTCCTCGATCAGTCCGGCGGCGCGGTCGGTGCCCAGCGCCTTGGTCAGGACGGAACGGATATAGTCGTCCGAGCCGAGGGTGACCGCCATGAACTGGTCGGCTTCGCGGCGGAAGTCTTCCAGCACCGCATCGACCTCGGCGCGGGTCACCTGCTTGAGGTTGGCCATGGCCGTGCCGATCAGCTGGACCTCGCGCGAGGACAGGTATTTGAAGACTTCGGCGGCCGAGTCTTCACCCAGTGACATCATGAGGATGGCACAGCGGGTCAGGTCGGTTTCAGGGTTTGGCATTCTTGGGGTCCATCCAGGCTCGCAATACCATGGCCACGGCGCGCGGGTCGCGTTGCGCCAGCTGGCGGGCAGTGTCCAGGTTTTCCTCGTAGCGGTTCATTTCGGATGCGTGCACCTCGTCCTGACGGCGTTGTTCACGCATGGTTTCCAGGTGCGCCTCGTTCTTGACCCGCTCGACCTGGGCGTTGGCGAAGCCCTGCACGATCGGCCGGATCACCGAGCGCCAGAGGAAGAACAGGACCGCCAGAACCAGCAGAACCTTCAGGACCTGCAGGGCCAGGCTGCGGTAGGCCGGGTCTTCCCAGGGCTTGACGGCGGGTTCCTGGTTCGTGAATGCATTGTTGACGACGCTGAGTGTGTCGCCACGATCCACGGAATAGCCCATGGCCTGCTTGACCAGGGCGTTGATGTTGTCCATCTCCGCCGGGTCCAGCGGCGCCGGGTCCCCGTCTTTTTCGCGGTAGTTTACGACCACGGCGACCGACAGACGCTGCAGGGTGCCGAGTTCGTGCTTGACGTGGCTGATGGTGCGGTCGACCTCGTAGTTGACCGTGGCATCGTTGCGCGCCGAGCCATGGGTGGGCTGGGTGGAGCTGGTGCCCACCGCCTGCGTGGTGGCGCCCGGGGCGCCGCCGGGCGCATTGGCTGCCTGGGCTCCTGGGCCCTGAGCTGGCTGATTGGCCTGTGCGGTCTGAATCGGCGCGGTCGCGTTGGCGGGTGGCTGGTTCGTCAGCGCGCCCGGGACGCCCGCAGGTGGCAACACGCCGTTTTGCATCGAATCGCTGGTCTGCTTGCTGCGGATGGCGGCGGTGCCAGGGGTCTCATTGGGCCGATAGACCTCGGACGTCTGCTCGCGCTGCGAGAAATCGACGCTGGCGCTGACCTGCGCACGGACGTTGCCCGGCCCCACGATGGGATTGAGCAATGTAAGGATGCGCTGGCTGGTACGCTGTTCGATGTCGTTGATGAAGTTGCGCCGCGATGTGTCCAGACCCGCCTCGCCGCCCGGTTTGGACAGCAGGTGGCCGTCCTGGTCGACGATGGAGACGTTTTCGGCATTCAGTTTTGGTACGCTGGACGAGACCAGCCAGGTAATGGCGGCAACCTGGGCCTCGCTGAGGCTGCGCGAGGGGAACAGTGTCACGAGCACCGAGGCCGTCGGAACCTCGCGGTCACGCACGAACAGCGACTCGCGCGGAATCGCCAGATGCACGCGCGCCGACTTGACGGGCTGCAGCGCTTCGACCGAGCGGGCCAGTTCGCCTTCCAGGGCACGCTGGTAGGTGACCTGTTCGGTGAACTGGCTGGCCCCGAACTGGGGCTTGTCCAGCAGCTCGAATCCGACGCTGCCGCCGCGAGGCAGGCCCTGTTCGGCCAGCTGCAGGCGCAAGGCGTATACCTGATCGGCCGGCACCAGGATCGTGGCGCCGTTGTCGGCGAACTTGTATGGGATGTTGCGCTGGTTCAGAATGCCGACGATGGCGCCGCCGTCACGTGATTCCACATTGGAAAACAGCGTCTTGTAGTCCGGTTCGCGCATCCAGAGGGATGCGACGACCAGCAGGGCGACGACGGCTGCGCCGATGCCCAGCAACACGGGGCGCGGCAGCGCGGTCAGTCGCGCCAGGGCGGGATTCTTGGTTATCCAGTCGGCAATCGGGTTCATCGGGCAGGGAATGCGAAAGAGAGTGCGAGGCAGCGCCCGGGCCAGAAACCGGTGGTCTGGATGATGTGCATGCTGGTGCGGCGGAATGGGGAAATGATGGCGGCCATTATGGCGTCGAACGAGGTTCGGACAAGCCCGGAAAAGCCCGGGTTTTGGGGCATAGTTAAGCTGATCTCCTGACAGGTAGCTGCGATCGGGGGCTGACAGAGGCAGTGCCCGTCAGTCGACTCGCTGTGCAATCGGATGAACTGTCCGCTCTTGTTCCCGCTTTTGGGGGACTCGGTCGGCTAGGTGGCCGCGTATATTACAACGGTGCCGGCCGCTGGCTCGGCCACACACTGTTTGTCAGCAACCTTATCCGATAGCGTCCACATGATCACCTCCCAGGCCCTGGCCAGTGTTGAAAACCTGCTGTCCCAAATGCGCGCTGTGGCGCGCGCCTCGGAAGGGGCGTCGGCTCAGCCGCGGGTGGGTGGGGTCGATTCGCAGGGCGGCTTCGCGGCCGAGCTGTCCCGCTCCCTGAATCGGGTATCCCAGGCGCAGAATGCCGCCAACACGCAGGCAAAAGCCTTCGAAATGGGGGATCCCGGCATTTCACTGAGCAACGTGATGATCGATCTGCAGAAGGCGGGGCTATCGTTCCAGGCTACCGTCCAGGTCCGCAACCGTCTGGTCGAGGCCTATAAGGAAATCGCCAACATGGCGGTATAAGCCCCGTCGGGCAGGCGCTTTTGATGCCCGCCGACCGGATTGCGCTCAGGTCGGCTGGCCCGGCGCTTATTTTGCGTTGTCCGGCTGTTCCTGGTCCGGTTTCTTTACGCTCTGGCCTTCCGTGTCCAGGGCGTACAGCCAGGCCAGCAGTTCCGCAATGGCGACGTACAGTTTGGGCGGGATGTGCGCGTCCAGGTCCACCTGCATCAGCAGACCCACCAGTTCGGGGGATTCATGCACATACAGGCCGTGCTCGCGGGCTGTGCGGATGATGGTCTCGGCCAGCGTTCCGTACCCCTTGGCGACGACGCGCGGCGCCGAATCCGTCGGATCGTAGGCCAGGGCAACCGCGCCGGGGCGGTGAGCATCAGGGTTTTGCGATTTCATGATCTGAAGAATCCTGGCCGGCGGCAAGGCGGCTCATCCCCGTGGCTTGTGCATCGGGATCCTGATCCAGGACGGCTAGCTGGCTGGCCTGCAGGCCCTGGGCCAGCAGACGTGATCGCAGGGGTTCGATGGCCTCGCTCAGCCGGTCGGCGGATTGCGGCGCGGTCAGTCTCATGACCAGTTGATCGCCGGACAGACTCAGTCGCGCCTGGACCTCTCCCAGGGTTGGCAGCCGCAGGGTCAGCCGGGTGGACCAGTGTTCGAGTGTGGTGTCCGGTGTGTGCTCGTCCCCGGGCAGGCGGCGCTGAACTTCCCAGCGCATGTCGGCGCCGGGCCAGGCTTCGCCCTGCCAGACGAAGCTCTGGTTGGCCAGGACCTCGAGTTGCTGGCGAACCAGGAACTGGGCCTGGGGATCGATGCCGGGGACTGTGGCGGATCCGGCCGGGGGTTGTCCCGCATGTGTCTGGCCGGGGGCGCCTTGCTGGGGGGGGGCTGGCGCCTGGGTGCCCGGGTCCTGGGTGGTGACCGCCGTGGCGGCCTGTGCCTGCTGAATGATCGCCGCCAGGGTGGCGGGCTGGCCGCCGTTGCCTGCCGGTTCGGGCATGCCTGGGGGTGCGGCCTGCGATGCGAGCCGCCCCTGAGGCTCCTGGTGCAGTTCCTGGACCTGAGTCCTGCCTGTCGCCAGTTGCGTCAGGTGCGATTCGTAGAATAGCCCGCTGTGCTGGATCGACTGCGACAGGGCCTGGGCAAACTGGGCGGCGAGTGCGCCTGGCTGGTTCAGTGCCGGCGCCATCTGGGCCCAAATCCGCGTGGCGCCGGCGGCCTGCCCGGACAAGCCGGCTGGCGGTGGCGTGCCCGCACCGGAGCCCGCTGCGGCGCCCGGCTGGCTGGGGGTTCCTGATGGGCTGTCCGGTCCGGATGGTGACAGGAGGGGTGAGCGGCCTTGGATCATCTGGCTGGCCTGAGGGAATTCGTTGATGAGCGCCAGGATGATGCGGGCCGCATAGCCCAGGGTGGTGGGGGCGGATTGCGTCGTGCCTTTGAAGGTGCTCGAGCGACCCAGCAGGTTGTCCAGCTGCATTTCCCGCACGGCCTTGCCGGCGGTGGCCCTGCGCTGCCCTTCGGCGTTGGCCTGATCGACGGATTCGCGGGGATGGCGCTGGGTGGGGTTTTGCAGCGCGTTGGGGCTTTCCGGGTTGCCGGGCTGTGGAACCGCCTGTGGGCCGGCGCCGGACACGAGATTGGCCTGTTGCCCCAGCGTAGTGCCGAGTGCGGCATCCAGCCGCTGGATCAGCAGTGTGCCGAGGTTGGACGGGGCACCGATGCTCATGGGTTACAGGGGGCGTACCGTGCTGTAGTAGGCTTGCAGGACCGTGCGCTGGCGCTTGATCGTTCCCAGCAGATGGCCGAGGCGGTCCAGTTCGGGGGCAACCAGCCGGCGGATGTGAGCATCGTCGTCCAGGATGCGCGTCAGCAGTTCCCGGCGGGCGGCCTTTTCATCGTTGTCTAGCGGGTCCAGCTGTTTCAGTCGTTCGACCGCTTCCTGGTATTGCACGCCCAGTTCCACCAGCATGTCCCATTGCTGGGATTGCGCGACGGCCAGCATGCGGGTGGACAGATCCGCGATGGACTGGTAGTGCTGCAGCACCGTGGCGTGTGGCGTGGTCATTTGCGGCATGCTTGCACTCAGTGGCTGGGTCTGGATTCGCTGAACGTCGGGTCGACGGCGGTATACCAGGCATCAGCCAGGTCGGAGAGCTGTTTTTCGGCCGACGCCAGTTTGACTGCGTCAGTGTGCAGGTTGGCCAGCATCAGGTCGCGGATGATGATCTCGTAGGAGGCAATCAACAGGCGTGCGATATCGCCGCCGCGTTCGGTATCGACGCCCGCCTTCAGGCCGGAATCGACGATGTCGATGGCCTTGGAGATGGCTTTGCCGCGTTCCGCGATGTTGCCATTGCCCAGGTGGTGACGCGCCTGTGCCAGCGCGGTCAGGGCGCCGCGAAACAGCAGCGAGATCAACCGTTCCGGCGAGGCGCTGAGCACTTCGGTTTCGAGGCCGATCGTGGCGTAGGATCCGGTGGCCCGGGCAGTGCGGGAGCGAGGCGCGTAGGTCATGATGATGCGTTATTTCTTCGTGCTGGTGCCGTTCAGGGCGCCGAGTTGTTGCGTCAGGTAGCTGCCGAGCGAGTTCATCTGGCTGACCATCGCGTCGAGCTGGCTGAACTGTTTACGATAGGTGTCCATGCGCTGGTTGATGCGGTCCGAAGTCGCGTTGTATTGATTCTGGATGTCGGTGATCGTCTTGTTCAGGCCATCGGTGGCCGCAGTCAGGGTGCCGCCCGACTGGGTGAAGGCGTCGGCCGTGGCACTGACCCGCGTGCCGATGCCGGTGCTGCTGGTGAACAGGGATTTCACGCCACTGTTGTTGCTGGCCAGCGCCTGGCTGAGTTTCGTATCGTCGATCTGCAGCTGGCCGGTCTTCGGGTCGGTGGTGATGCCGATCTGGCCCAGGTTGGTGCCCAGGCTTGCATCGAAGCCACCGGAGACCGCATCGCGCATGCGGGTCTGCACTGATCGCGCCACGGAATCCCCGGTCAGCGCCGAGGAGGTCTGGCTACCGACGTCGTAGGCGGTCAGGGTGTTGATCGTGCCCAGCAAGTCGTTGTAGGACTTGACGAAATCCTGGATGGCCTTCTTGGCGACCGAGCTGTCTTGCGCGAGGCTGAGACTGGTGGCGGTCGTTGTGGTTTTGTTCAGGGTGAGCGTCACGCCATCGATGGCATTATCGATGGTGTTGGTCGAGCTGGTGATTGCAATGCCGTTGATCTGCGCCTTGGCGTCGGTGGCGGCCTGGACGCTGAAGCCCGCGTTGCCGTTGTTATTGGCGTTGGTGGTCGCGTCATAGCCCAGAAACTGGTCCAGGGTGGCATTGTTGGTCACCGAGACCGAGGTGACGGCGTTGGCCGTGCCGGTTTGCCGGCTGGTGAACAGCAGGCGGTAGGGTGTGCCGCTGCCGTCGTTGACTAGGGTGGCGTTGACGCCGATGTTCGGGTCGCCGTTGATCGCGCTGACCAGGCCGTCGAGGGACGTGCTTTTGCCGGTGAGATCGATGGACTGGGTTTTGCCGTTGATGGTGAGATTCAGCGTGCCATCCGTGCCGATATTGGTCGTGCGATCGGCGCGGCCGCCGAACACCATGGTCTGAGTCGAAGCCAGGGAGTCGACCTGGATCGAGTACTGACCCGGGATCGCCTGGCTGGTCGCGGTGGCGGAAATGGCATCGGATCCGGGGGTGGCGGCGATCGCGCCGAAAGTGCCGGCCGTGGTCAGTGCGTTGGCGGTTTTCTGGAATGCGGAGATCGCGTCCTTCAGCTTGCCATAGGCGGAGAGCTTGGATTGCGCAGCGATTTGTCGGTTCTGGATGACAGTCAGGACCTGGCTTTCGTTTTTCTGCAGATTGGTGAGCAGATCGTTCAGCGGGAGACCCGAGATTCCGAGGGAAGAGATGGTTGCCATGGTGCGTACTCCGTTTGATCCATTATGCCTGGAATTGCGGGTGGCAAAACCGGCGGGTGCGGTGCGATTCAGTGATAGTTCAGGGACTTGACGGCGTGGCGGCTCAGGCCTTTGTGTCGACACCCGAGCCCTGCAACTGGACGATCATTCTGGCGATGCGCAGGACGGCCTCGGACGGGATGGTGCGCAGGACCTTGCCGGTGTCGTTGTCCACGATCGAGACCACCAGGCGGTGAGCATCCTTATCCATCTCGAAACGCATGCCGGTGGACCAGGCCTTGAGGCTGTCGTTGACCGATTCCAGAGCCTTTTCCAGCGAGGATTTCGGCAGTTCCGGGGAGGCCTTCCCGGTCGGGTTCTGCTGGTCGGCCTGGGGAAACGGGCTGGACTGCGCGTTTTCGGGGGGGGTGACCTGGGTGGCCGGTTCGGGCTTGGCGCCGGTGCGTTCGGACGCGGCGGGGGTTAGCCCCAGGCTGGCGGCGGTCAGTTGGTTTCCGATCGAGTGAATCATGCAAGTTCCTTTGCGGAAGTGGTCCACGTGTTCCGAAAGAATGACCGGCGCGTCGCCGCCCGATGCCATCCGGCTTGGTTTCTCAGTCGAACATAACGGCGCGAAACTGTAAAAGTTTAGAGAAGGGTGGCCGGAAGTCCCGGTCCCGAGTTGGGGAATGCCGCCTTTCCCTCAAAATCCCGGGTGAATGCAAGGCTGCTCAGGATGATGATTCAGGCCGGCTTGGTGCATACTGCCAGTTTTATTTTGTGTGTCATGGGTTGCGCGATGCCTCATTCCGAGGACCAGCTGATTGCTCAATATGCGCCACTCGTGCGCCGGCAGGCGCTGGCGCTGATCGGCCGGCTGCCAGCCAGCGTTGAACTCGATGATCTGATGCAAGCGGGCATGATGGGGCTGCTTGACGCTGTGCGCCGCTATCAGCAGCAAGCCGATGCGCAGTTCGAGACCTATGCCATCACGCGGATTCGCGGCGCCATGCTCGACGAGCTGCGAGGTCAGGACTGGCTGCCACGCAGCGTGCGAACCAAGGCGCGCGTGATTGAGGAGGCCGTGCAGATCTTGCGCCACAGGCTGCTGCGGCAGCCCACCGAAACGGAAATCGCAGCGGAAATGGGGGTCGATCTGGCGGAATATCGGTCCCTGCTCGAAGATGCCCAGGGTGTGCAGGTTCTGATGGTCGAGGACCTGGCGCAGCATCGGGAAGGCCAGGATGGGACGGCTGTGCTGGATGCAGCGGCAGGCAGCCGCGCCGACAATCCGCTGGACTGGCTGATGCGCGACGGGTTGCGTCATGTGCTGATCGCGGCCATCCGCAACCTGCCGGAACGCGAACAGCTGCTGCTGTCCCTGCAGTTCGAGCAGGATCTGAACCAGAAGGAAATCGCGGCGGTCCTGGGGGTCACGGAAGGCCGTGTATCCCAGTTGCGTTCCCAGGCGGTGGCCCGGATCCGCGCCTGGCTGTCCAGCCATTCCTGGGCACCCGACGCGGGCGAAACCGACTACGACAATCTGTTGTAGGGCTCGGGCACGTCGCGAGACCTTAATCGCATCTTGTGCGTTGCATAAGGTTTATTTAAAATACATCTTATGCGGCCGAAACGGTCGTTTCATCTGGAAGAGGAAATCTCGTCATGAATATCGATCGCTTCAAGAACCACCATGTTGAAATCCTGAGCGGCATCGCGGCGCTGCGAAAATTGGCTCATCAGGGCGTTGCCGACCACGCGGTTGATATTGCCCACAATCTTAAAGCGCTGTCGCAGGTGGTGACCCAGCATCTGGCTGTCGAGGATCGGATCCTGTATCCCTCGCTGGAGCGCAGCGGCGACGAGCGCATGGCCGGCATGAGCCGGGCTTATCAGAACGACATGCATGGCATTGCCAGTGCGTTTATCAATTTTGCGCGCCGCTGGGGCAATGCCACGCTGCTGACGAAGGATCCCGATGGCTTTCGCACCGACGCCAACGTGGTGCTGAAAAACGTGCATGCCCGCATGATGCGCGAGAACCGCGAGTTCTATCCGGCCATCGAGGCGCTGTAGGCCGTTTTTGTCTTTCCCGTCATCCCCGGTGTGTGCATGCAGGCCGGGGTGAATGGGACCGCGCCCGTGGCCGCATCGCGCGGAAAGCCATGCATACGAAAAGCCATTCATTCTTCATCCTATAATGGAAGGCTAGCTTCCCCCATTGCGGCCAAACGAATGAAAACATCCGAAATCCGTCAGAAATTCCTGTCCTTCTTCGAGTCGAAGGGACACCAGATCGTCCCGTCCTCGCCGCTGGTGCCTGGCAATGACCCGACGCTGCTGTTCACCAATGCCGGCATGGTCCAGTTCAAGGATGTCTTCACCGGCAAGGACACCCGACCGTACAAGCGGGCCACGACGGCGCAGCGCTGCGTGCGCGCCGGGGGCAAGCACAACGATCTCGAGAACGTCGGCTACACCGCGCGTCATCACACGTTCTTCGAGATGCTGGGCAATTTCAGTTTTGGCGACTACTTCAAACGCGATGCCATCCTGTATGCCTGGACCTTGCTGACCGAGGTCTACGGCCTGCCGAAGGACAAGCTTTGGGTCACCGTCTACCAGGAAGACGACGAGGCCTACGACATCTGGGCGCGGCAGGTGGGCGTGCCCACGGAACGGATCATCCGCATCGGCGACAACAAGGGTGCGCGCTACGCGTCGGACAATTTCTGGCAGATGGCCGATACAGGCCCCTGCGGTCCGTGCTCCGAAATTTTTTACGATCATGGCCCGGAGATCTGGGGTGGCCCCCCGGGATCGCCCGAAGAAGACGGCGATCGCTATATCGAGATCTGGAACCTGGTGTTCATGCAGTTCGAACGCGATGCCCAGGGGACGATGAATCCGTTGCCCAAGCCCTGCGTCGATACCGGTATGGGGCTGGAGCGCATCGCCGCCGTGTTGCAACACGTGCATTCGAATTACGACATCGACCTGTTCCAGCACCTGATCCGCGCCGCGGCCCGGGAAACCGGCACGGCAGATCTGACGGACAACTCGCTGAAGGTCATCGCCGACCACATTCGCGCGTGCAGTTTTCTAGTGGTCGATGGCGTCATCCCCGGCAACGAGGGGCGGGGTTATGTGCTGCGGCGCATCATCCGACGTGCCTTGCGCCATGGTCACAAGCTTGGGCAAAAGGGCGTGTTCTTCTATCGGCTGGTGGCCGACCTGGTCGCGCAGATGGGTGCAGCCTATCCCGAACTCGCCGCGCAGCAGGCGCGCGTCGAGCAGGTGCTGCGCCAGGAAGAAGAACGCTTCGGCGAAACGCTGGAAAACGGCATGCGGATCCTGGAAGCGGCCCTGGCCGATTTACCGACGGGTCAGCCGCTGGACGGCCAGACGCTTTTCACGCTGTATGATACCTACGGATTCCCGGTCGATCTGACCGCCGACATCTGCCGCGAACGCAAGATCCAGGTCGATCTGGATGGTTTCGAGACGGCGATGGCGCGTCAGCGCGAACAGGCCCGCGCGGCGGGCAAGTTCAAAGCCGCCGCCGACCTCGCCTACGATGGCGTGGCGACGCGTTTCGATGGTTATGAACAGCTGGACGGCCAGGCGACCGTCACCGCGCTCTACGTCGACGGGGCCTCCGTACCGTCGATCGCCCAGGGTCAGGATGCTGTCGTCGTGCTGGACGCGACGCCGTTCTATGCGGAATCCGGCGGTCAGGTGGGGGATACAGGCCTGATCAGCGGCGCGTCCGCGCGCTTTCAGGTCGCCGATACCCAGAAGATCCAGAGCACGGTGTTCGGTCATCACGGCAGTCTGCTCGAAGGCACCCTGTCGGTGGGCGATGTCGTACAGACACACGTCGATGTTCAGCGCCGGGCCGACACCATGCGCAATCACTCCGCGACGCATCTGATGCATAAAGCCCTGCGCCTGGTGCTGGGCGATCACGTGCAGCAGCGCGGTTCGCTGGTCGATCCAGACAAGACCCGTTTCGACTTCGCCCACGACGCGCCCATGACGCCTGAACAGATCGCCCAGGTCGAATCCATCGTCAACGACGAGGTGCTGGGCAATCAGGCGGTGGTCACGCAGCATCTGAGCTATGACGAGGCCGTGGCGGGCGGCGCGATGGCGCTGTTCGGCGAGAAATACGGCGACGTCGTGCGCGTGCTGGACATTGGCTTTTCCCGCGAGCTGTGCGGCGGCACACATGTTGCCCGCACCGGTGATATCGGCCTCTTCAAGATCGTCGCCGAGGGCGGCGTGGCCGCCGGCATCCGCCGGGTCGAGGCCATCACCGGTCGTAATGCGCTGGCCTGGGTCCAGCAGACCCAAGGGGTGCTGGATCAGGCCGCCAGTCTGCTCAAGACGCAGCCGGCCGGTGTACCCGAACGCATCGTCGCCCTGCAGCAGCAGACCCGCCAGATCGAACGGGAACGGGAACGGCTGCAGGATAAACTGGCCGCCGCCGCAGGCTCCGATCTGGCGGGGCAAGCCATCGACGTGGCAGGGGTCAAACTATTGGCCACCCGCCTGAACGGCGTTGATCCCAAGGCGTTGCGTGGCATGGTCGATCAGCTCAAGTCAAAACTGCCACGCGCCGTGATCCTGCTGTCCGCCGTGACGGATGACAAAATCAGCCTGGTGGCGGGGGTCAGTCCTGAACTCACGGCGCGCGTCAAGGCCGGTGATCTGGTCGGCGCCGTGGCGACCCAGGTGGGCGGCAAGGGCGGCGGGCGTCCGGACATGGCCATGGGGGGCGGCTCCGATGTCGCATCGCTGGATGGCGCCTTGGCGGGTGTGCCAGCCTGGTTGGCGGCTCGCCTGGAGGAGGCCGCCTGATGGCCGATGTGTTGCCGCAAGCCGACCAGGAAATCGATGCTCGGGGGTTGAATTGCCCTCTGCCGATCCTGCGTACCAAAAAAGCCCTGTCCCGCCTGGAAAGCGGGCAGGTGCTGGCGGTGCTGACGACCGACCCGCATGCGGTCCGGGATTTCCAGGCCTTCTGTCAGCAGACGGGCAATGCTCTGTTGGCGCAGGAGACTCGCGAAGAAGCCGTCACGGTTCATTACCTCAGGCGGCGTTAGATGGATTTTCCCCGCCGACGTGGGTTTCTCCGTCGGTGGCGTTCCTGCTTGACGGCGGGATGTGTTGTTTTTCATGGCCTGGTCGTTAGGCATCCAGAGAACCCGTTGCGGAATCTGGGTGCCTGATGCTAGAATTTCGTGTTTTACACCGAATTATCAAAGGATTATCAATGGTTGTGATTCGTCTGGCCCGCGGCGGCTCGAAGAAGCGTCCCTTCTACAATGTCGTTGCTGCCGATTCGCGCAATCGCCGCGATGGCCGTTTCATCGAACGCGTGGGTTTCTACAACCCCGTGGCCGGTGAAGGTCAGGAAAATCTGCGCATTGCCCTGGATCGCGTCCAGCACTGGGTGTCCAACGGCGCCCAGCTGTCCGAAACCGTCGATCGTCTGGTGAAGGAATACTCCGCCAAGGTTGCGGCCGCGGCCTGATCCAGGCGTGGCTCGGCAATCTGTCACGGCGGACGACGTCCGCCCGGATGTTTCCGTTCCGGATGACCTGGTCGAGGTCGGCCGGGTGGTGACGGCGCATGGGGTGCGCGGCTGGCTGAAGGTCCAGCCGTATTCGCCTCAGGCCGAAGCCCTGCTGAATTCACCGGTCTGGTGGCTGAAGGCGCCTGATTCCGTTCTGGAATCAGGCGCATTTTCGCGTCCGCGCGGCATGCGGGTCCAGGGTTGTCGCCGTCATGGCGGGCAGTTCCTGGTTGCCCAGCTGGAAGGCGTCGCGGACCGCAATGTTGCCGAAGCCATGCACGGTCACACCGTCTGGGTGTCGCGCACGGCTTTCCCGGCCGCCGAGGACGGGGAATATTACTGGGTCGATCTGATTGGCTGTGATTTTTTTGGTCAGGGCGATTCCGGCGAATCCATGCCGCTGGGGCGCGTCGACCAAGTGCTGGACAACGGCGCCCACGCCGTCCTCCAGGTGACGCGGGGCGCGGTGGATGAGACTGGCGTCTTTCAGGCGCGAACCGATGCCCGGGGGCGGCCTGTCCACGAGCTGGTCCCGTTTGTGGCCGCCCATATCCAGCGGGTGGACTTGCCGGCCCGACGGATCGAAAGCGACTGGCCCGTCGATTTCTGATCGCCGTCTGGCCTTATCCGGCCGGCGTATCCGGCGTGGCGACGCTTTCGGAAAGGATCACGTATGCGTTTTGATCTGATCACGCTGTTTCCCGAGATGTTCGCGGCCATCCGCGATCAGGGGGTCAGCGGCAGGGCGCATCAACGCGGCTTGTGGTCGCTGCATACCTGGAATCCCCGGGACTTCACGACGGACGTGCATCGCACCGTGGACGACCGCCCCTTTGGCGGCGGACCAGGCATGGTCATGATGGCCGAACCGTTGACGCTCGCGGTCGATGCGGTCCGCCTGGCCCGCCGGCAGGTGGGGGCGGATCGGGATGATTGTCTGGCCCCCGTGGTGCTGTTGTCCCCGGCGGGCCCGGTGCACCGGCAGGCCCAGGCGCGTGCCTGGGCGGGTGGCACCGGCGCCATTTTCGTGTGTGGGCGCTACGAAGGCATCGACCAGCGCTTCATCGATCGCCACGTCGATCTGGAAGTGTCCCTGGGTGACTTCGTACTGTCGGGCGGGGAACTGGGGGCCATGGTCCTGATCGACAGCGTGGTGCGTCTGCTGCCGGGGGCGCTGCACGATGCGCAGTCCGCGGAGCAGGATTCCTTCAATCCGGCGCTGAGCGGCCTGCTGGACAGCCCGCACTATACCCGCCCGGAAGTCTGGCGGGATTCGGCAGTGCCCGAGGTGCTGTTGTCCGGCCACCATGCCCGGATCTCCGCCTGGCGTCGACAGCAGTCCCTGCGGTTGACGGCGGCCCGCCGCCCGGACCTGATCGATCAGGCACGCCAGGCGGGGGAACTGGACGAGACGGACGAAACTGCTTTGTGCGAAGGCATGTGGGAAGCTCCCGCTCGGGGCCCGACGTCCGCCTGACCGGATCATCCGATGCCGGCCGGTCCGAGCCCCGGCGTAGGCTCGGGGCGTGCGCCGCGTCCTATTCGGCGGCGAGATGCGGCGAAGCGGGATTCGCCAGGATGCCCGGGCTGTCCGGCGCGATTCGGTATTGCCGCCAGACCCAGACTGCTTCGGGGCCATGTGGCCGCGAGCAGATGATATTGGCCGCGCAGTCGCGCGTGTCGTTGGCCACGTAGTGCAGGAAGATGGCGGTCTTTCTCGCCTTCTGGATATCCGTCAGGTTCGCGGGCCGTTCCTGGGACGGGTAGCCCAGATAAGCCTGGTGGGCGTAGGGCCCGGGTACAAGACGCATGGCATCCTGGACGAGCCGGGCACCGGCGATGTGATCCGGGTGATCGTGTCCGGGGCAGCGCCAGCAGAGTTTCGTGTAGGGGATCTCGATCGAGGCATCCATCAGCCGCACGAGCGTGGGGTTTTCCGTCTGGATGATGGCGGCCAGCAGCGTCACCAGGCTGTTGCGGGTATAGGTTTCCTGATAGGGCGCATAAGCCTGGACGTCGGTTCCGGCGACGGATTCCAGCTGGCTCAGCGGGGTCAGGCTGCCCCAGCCATGGCCCAGCCACGGGTCGGGAATGCGCAGCATGATCAACTGCACCCCGGGAGCGGCGCGCAGGGTGTGGCGCACCAGCGTCCTGCCGCCGACCCGCCAGCCGTCCGTCACCCAGCGATTGGCGACCTCGGCCATTTCGGCATAGGCCGCCATGATCCCGCGTTCGCGCGCCTGCAGGTAGGGCTGGCCTTCGCCGCGATCGGCGGCCGTCAGATAGACTACGCGCACACATTGTCTCTGGTGAATGGCGGTCTGCTGATCCGGGTTCATGAAGAGGAGGTCGTCATCCGGGTGCGCGACGAAACCCAGCACAGAGCCGCGGCGGCAATCGGCGGTTCGGGCCGCCGCAGGCTGCGGCGGGGCGGGCGGCAGGGCCGTCGATGCCGCCGGTAATGACGCGGAATCGAGGGATCGCTGTGACGCGGGTACGGCGCTGACGGCATTATCGGCCGGGGCAGCGAAAGTCAGGGTCCAGGTCAGGCAGAATAGGACTGCCAGGCAAAGGCGGGCGGCGCGATGGGTGGACGTGAGATTCATGAAAGCGGCACGAGTGAGTGCCGCCATTCTAATCCGGATCAGCCGCTGAAGCTCAGGCTTGGAGCGGGCTGGGCGTGGATCCGCCGGTTGTCCGCTTCCTGGGGGCCGAGCCGGAAGGTGGCCACCAGGCGGGCCAGCGTGTCGGCCTGATCCTTCAGACTGGCGGCGGCCGCTACGGATTCCTCGACCAGACTAGCGTTCTGGCGTGTGACGTCGTCCATCTGGGTGACGGCGGCGTTGATTTCCTCGATGCCGGTGGTTTGTTCGCGGCTGGCGGCGCTGATCTCGCCCATGATGTCCGTGACGCGGTTCACGTCGTTGACGATCGCTTGCATCGTGGTGCCCGCCCGGGCGGCCTGTTCGTTGCCTCGGGCCGTTGCCGCGACGGAGGTGTCGATGAGCCCCTTGATTTCCTTGGCGGCGGCGGCCGACCGTTGCGCCAGTGCGCGGACTTCGGCGGCGACCACGGCGAAACCGCGCCCCTGTTCGCCGGCGCGGGCGGCCTCGACAGCGGCGTTCAGGGCCAGGATGTTGGTCTGGAAGGCGATGGAATCGATCACGTCGATGATGTGGGCCACCTGCCCGGATCGGGCATTGATCTCCTGCATCGTGTCGACGAGCTGGGTCACGATCGCGCCGCCGCTGGTGGCCGTGCGCGCGGCTGCGGCGGCCAGACTGTTGGCCTGCTGGGCATTGTCGGCATTCTGCCGGACAGTGGCGGTGATCTGTTCCGTCGTGGCTGCCGTTTCTGTCAGCGAACTGGCCTGCTGTTCGGTACGGGCCGCCAGGTCCAGGTTGCCGGCGGAAATCTGGGCCGAGGCAGAGGCGATCGAGTTGGCGCCCCTGCGCACATTGCCGACGATGGCCGCCAGATGGTCGCGCATGTCGTGCATGGCATACAACAGGCTGGACCGGTCCTGCGCCCGCAGCTGGATCGGAACGGCCAGGTCTCCGTCGGAGATGCGGTCGAGGATGGAGGCGGCATACGCCGGCTCGCCGCCCAACTGGCGCAACAGGGCGCGCGTGATGCGCAGGTTGATGTAGCCTGCGAGCAGGCTGAGCAGCACGATCAGGCTGCCCAGCAGATACCGTGTCGTGATCAGGTGGTCAGACCGTGTGGCAAGCACGCCGTCGAGCTGGGCCAGTGCCACATCGTTGAGCTGGAATTGTGCGTCGATGGCGGTCGTGAACCGCGAGAAATAATCCCTTGCGGGAAATTGCAGCGTCTGAGCCTTGATGATCCGCTCCTGAGCGAGCTGGATCGCCTGGTTGGCGCTGTCGAGTGCGGCCCGGCCCGCCGCGGACAGGGCGTCCTTGAGCTGTGGATCGAGCCGGGTGGCATTGTCCAGCGCCTCGGTCAGACCGTCATAATGTTCCTTTGCCCGGTCGATCAGGACCCGGATCTCGATGCGTTGTTCGGGCGTGGCATTGCCGCGCGCCAGCAGCCCGGCGCCCATGGCGCGTGTCTGGCCGAAGATCTCGGTCAGGCGTGGGGCCTGGTTCAGCGCTGCATCGATCAGGTAGTAGCTCTGGGCCTGCGGGTCGAAGCTCAGCCCGTAATCCTGCAGCAGCAGGGATTTAACGCGCAACAGGTCCGCGTTCAGCCGAGTGTGCGCCGCGAAGCTGTCGGTCGCGGAAATGGATCCCTGGCTGACCTTGGCGCGGAGGGCATCCCAATTTTCGCGGATTCGCTGCCAAAGGGCCGTCAGGGCCGGATCCTGGGTACCTTGTCGCAGGGACTCATCCAGGGCTGCGAACGCCTGATCCACCTCGGCCTGTTTGGCACGGCGGTTCGCACCGGCCGATGCGTCGTTGTTAAGCACCAGCATGGACAGGCCGCGATGTTGCTGGGTCAGCTGCAGAATCGCCAGGGTCTGGCGCAATGGCACAAGTCCCCGGGATTCCAGTTGGGTGGCCTGGATGACCTTGCCGGACCCGGTCAGAAACAGGATGGTTGGCGCGGCAACCAGGACCACGCCGAAAACGGCCAGAAGGGCGAATTTCTGCCACAGGCGCAGCTGGTTCAGCCAGGTATCGAAGCGGTTAGTCTTTTGTGCGATGGTGGGTGTCGTTGACATCGTCTGCCTGATTGATAGGGGCCTGTCGTACGTAAAGTGGAAGCCCACTCTGGTGGGGCCTGCGAAAAGGCCATCGTACGGTGCTCGGGGTTTTCCCCATTTGCCTTATATCAAGCGCAGTGAGGGATTCACAACCCGATCGGCTCATGGTTGCCGGATATGGGCCCCGGTGCGTCCGTGGAAAGGCCGGTCTTGCAGCCGCTGGTGGTGTTCGGGCTGGGGGTGGCGGCCTTGCAGTTGGCCTGCAGCGAAGCGCGTTACGACGTGTTCTCCCAGCCTTTGCGGCCGCTGCTGCTGGCCGGCGGCGGCATGGCTTTGCTGGCAGTGTTCCTGCGGCATCAGTGGCGCCACGAGCGCCCGGTCATTCAGTTGCATGCGCTGCGCAATCCGGTGTATCGCATCGGGCTGATCCTGTATTTCGTGTACTACCTGATCAGCTATCTCAGCGGGTACCTGTTCCCCGTCTTCGCCGAACAGGCCCTGCGGATGCCGGTGGCTGCGGTCGGCTGGCTCAACGCCATGGCGGGGCTCGTCAGTCTGTGCGGCATCCTGGTGTATCTGCGGCTGGGTGCCCGCCTGGCGCGCAAGAAACCGCTGATCGTGACTGGACTGATTCTGATGGCGGGGGCGGCGCTGTGGTTCGCGGCATTGCCCGACGGGGTTGCCCGAGCCCAACTACTGCCGGGCATCATCCTCAAGGGCCTGTTTGGCGTGTTGGTGGTGATTCCGGTTGCCGGGGCCACGTTTCGTAGCCTGAGCGCCGAGCAGTTCTCGCACGGCTATCAGACCAAAAACCTGATGCGCCAGATGGCCAGTTCGCTGGCGGCTTCTCTTGGGGCGGTCATTCTGACCAACCGGCAGGCGGCCCTGCATGAAGAACTGGTAGGGCAGCTGGCGCACGCCCAGACACAGTCCTGGTTTTCCCAGACGCAGCTTGCCTTGCAGGGGCATGGGCTGGACCCCGCGCTGGCCGGGCAATGGGCGGCGTCCTGGCTGGATGGCCAGATCTCGCGGCAGGCCGTGCTGCTGGCCAGTGATGACCTTTACCGGATGATCGCGGTGCTGGCCGCCGCGGCGGTCGTGCTGGTGCTGTGCCAGAAGCGTATGGCGTGATCGACTTGCGCGTATCAGACCTGCGGTCGTGGCTCTTGGGCGACGACGTGACCGGAACCTGTCAGTGCGCGGTCAGCGTCTTTGAATTGCCGGCCTCGTCAATCGTTTCCAGCGCCACCGGGCGGCGCCACACCAGAGCCAGGTATTCCAGCACTTTCTGGGCGCGTTCCAGATCGAGGCCGCGGCCATCGGCCACATGGTCGTGGCGCAGCATCAGGCTGCCGTCATTGCCCAGTGCGACGGCCTGCACGTGCGGCGCGGCGAAATTGAATTTGGGGGCGATCAGCTGTTCGCACAGCGTCTCGATGTCCGCGCTTTTGATTTCCACGCGGGTTCCCGTCGTCCGGTCGTGTCGGGCGCGGTAGCTCAGCAATTGCAGTTTCTCGACCAGGGCCTCGTCCAGATGATTGCGGATGAAGCTGAAGTCGTCCTCTTCGGCGCGAATCCGCAGGGCAGTGTCCAGGCCTTCGTGTTCGATGATGTGTTCCCACATGGTAAAGCCGACGTGGTAGGGATTGAGCGCCAGTGCGACGTCCTTGCCCGTGGCATAGGGACGGATGACGTCGGAATGCGATTTGATGGCGTCCAGGTACAGGTCGTTGGGCAGAAAATTGGCTTCGCGCAGCAGGCGCGCGTGCCAGTAGCTCGCCCAGCCTTCATTCATGATCTGGCAGGCGAATACCGGATAGAAATAGAACGATTCCTCGCGCACCGCCAGAAAAATATCCCGTTCCCAGCCTTCCATGTCGGGTGCGTAACGTGCCACGAACCACAGCAGGTCGGATTCCGGATGCGGCGGGATGGGCGCGCGTTCCCGCCGCTGGATGGGGGGGGTGATTTCACCGGGCAATTCTGCATAGCGTGAACGAAAGCCTGTGGGTTTCTGGCCTGCCTTGGGCATGATGTGGGTCTGGTAATCTGGCCGGTGGATCGGCTGGTCCACGTCGATGTGCTGTTCCAGCGCAAGCGCGGCATCCAGGACGGCCTCTACGCGCCGTTGCCCGTGTTCCTCGATGGCAGCCTGGATGCTGCGCGCGCGTTCCGCCGTTTCGGTCACGATGTGATAACCCACCTGTTTCTGCATCCGTGCGAACAGGGCGTTGTTTTTGGAGAAATCGGCGTGTCCCAGGACGTGCGCGGTCACCAGCGTGTTCTGTGCCAGTCCGTTGTCGGTGACCAGATAGGCGCGGTTGGGGTTGCCTGGAAACACCACCTCGAAGATGTGTGAGCCGCCCATCCGGTGCTGCACGTGCTGGTGGATGTAACGCACGCCGAACGACCAGTGCGGCATGCGGATAGGCAGGCCGTACACGGCGACTTCCATCATGAAGGTGTTGGGCACCAGTTCGAAGTCCACGGGGTCATACACAAGCCCGTTGCGCGCGGCCAGGGCCTCGATCTTCGGCATGTAGCGCGTCAGCTGTTCGAGGCCTTGAGCGTGTGCGGCTTGCATGTCAGGTCTCCTCGGCCGCGTTGGCGCTTGCCTCGCGCTGGAAGAAGCGGCGCACGGCGTTCCAGACGTCGCCGCGTTCGTGCATCGTATAGGTGCCGACCGGGTAATGGCGCGATTCCAGCGAGCGGAACAGGCGGCCTGTTTCGGATTGTCCCGATTCATGCGGATTCTGCGGCGTTTCCACGAACCCCATGAAATTGACGATGTCGCCCAGTTTACGCAGCAGGCTGCCGGCAAGCTCCTGGTCGTCGGCGAAGTTCTCGCCGTCCGAGGCGTAGAACAGATAGTGGTTGTAGCGCCGGGCCGGGTAGCGCTTGGCGAAGATATCCAGCGCCAGTTTGAATGCGCTGGATGCCGTGGTGCCGCCCGTGGCGGCGACCTGGAAGAATTGTTCTTCGGTGAATTCCCAGGCTTCGTCGGTATGCGCAATGAAGACGATCTCCAGTGCGTTGCCGTACTGCCGGCGCAGGCCCTGTACGACCCAGAAGAAAAACGATTTCGCCAGCTTGCGCCGTTCCGGGTCCATCGAACCCGATACGTCCAGCACCAATGTCACGACCGCGTCGGTTGCGGGGCGCTGGCGCCGCGCCAGTTGCCGGAACCGCAGGTCTTCATCGGAAAATGGCGCGGGATTGTCCGGTTGGGCATGCCGGCGCTTGATGGCTTCCTTCAGGGTCCGGCGCCGATCCAGACGTGAATTCGGGCCATGCCGGCTCCAGCCTTCGCGCACCAGTTCCTCGTCCCGGAGGGCGTCGCTGGCGCGCGGCTTGAGGTCGGGCAGATGCAGCTCGTCCCAGATCCAGTCGACAATGTCCTCGATCCTGAGTTCCAGCATGAAGCGTAGCTCGCCCCCGCCGTCTCCCCCCGCTCCGGCCTGGCCGCCCTGGCCTGCGGCGTCGTCCTGCCCTTGTTGGTAGACGTCGCCCGGGCGCCCTCCGCCCTGGCCCACACCGGATTGTTCGTCCGCCGTGTTCAGACGGAAGCGGTAGTGCTCCAGAAAATGGACCGGGATCCGCACGGTGTGGCTGGACGGGCGGCTCAGGATGTCCGCGCCCGCGATCATCTCGGGCAGTTGCTCGCGCACGGCATCCCGAACCTTTTCGTTGTGCCGCAGCCAGTCGCGCGCTCCGCGCGAAAACAGGTCGTACCAATGGTGCGCCTGCGCCAGATTGGAAAGCTGCCGGTATGCGGGCCTGGTCATGATGTCGGCCTTTCGTGTTCCGGCTATTCCTGCGCCAGCAGCGTGGTGACGTAGTTGAGCGCCTCGTGCGCGCTGTGTGCATCGTAGCCGTAGTCGTTGACCAGACGTTCTTCGACGGCCGAGATCTTCTTCATGGTTTCGGTATCGGCGCGCACTCTGGACGTCACCAGGCGCAGCACGTCGCGGCGCTCTTCGAACAGGTACTGTTCGATGGCCTCGCGCAGTCGCGCGTGTTCGGCCAGGGTGAATTTCACGCCGCGTTTGTAGGCATTCAGCGCCTTGCGCACGATTTCCTGGCGAAACGAGGTCTTGCCGGAATCGGAAATGCCGATCTTGGTTTCCACGCTGCGCAGGAACCGTTCATCGGCGTCGCGTTCCTCGCCGGTGATGGGGTCGTCCACCTTGCGGTTTTCCAGGACCGCCTCGACTTCGTCGAGATATTTGTCCAGCAATTCCTGGGCCTCGTCCTGGAAGGACACGAAAAGCGCCTTGTGCACGTCTTCCTTGACCCAGCGGTTGTAGAACTCTTTGCGCGTCGTCACCAGGAAGTCAGTCCATTGTTTCTTGTCCTTGGCATCCATGCGCGCATCCGACTCGATGGCGTCCTTGATGGCCAGCATGACTTCCATCGCCGTCAGGCTCTTGCTTTCGGACTGGCTGATGGCGCCAGCCAGGGCGTTGACGATGAAGCGCGGCGACACCCCGTCCATGCCCTCATCGGGCTGCTCGCGGATGATGCGTTCCGCTTCGGCATCCGAGATTCCTTCCACGGCTTCGTGGGCGTGGATGCGCAGCTTCTTGCTCAAGTCCAGGTCCTGGCGTTCCGACGGTTTCAGGCGCGTCAGGATGGCAAAGACGGCCGCGACCTGTAGCGCGTGGGGATCCAGATGGACTTGCCGGAAGGACGGCGTCGTGGAGGTCAGCTTGTGGTAAATGCGGGCCTCGTCGGTGTAGCACAGCGTGTAGGGGACCTGCACGATCACCATACGGTCGAGCAGCGCCTCGTTTTCCTTTTCTTGCAGGAACCGGCGGAATTCGGCCATGTTGGTATGGGCAACGATGGTCTCGTCGATGTAGATCAGCGGGAAGCGGGAGACTTTGACCAGCTGTTCCTGGGTCAAGGTCAGCAACAGATACAGGAATTCGCGCTTGACCTTCAGGATCTCGATCATCTCCAGCAGGCCGCGGTTGCCGGCGTAGACCGCGCCCGACCATGACCAGGCGCGCGGGTCGCCTTCGTCTCCGTATTCGGCCACCTTGGACAGATCGACCGAACCGACCAGGTCGGCGATATCCGCCGTGGTGGGGTCGTGCGGCGCATAGGTGCCCACCGCATTGCGGGCGGCTTCGTCGATGAAGATGCGGTGCACCGGTACGCGCGCGAAGTCGCCGTCGTATTTTCCATCCAGCAGCGCGCGCGTGAAGGGCGATAACTCGCCGCCGATCGCTACCCCGTAGGTTTCCTTGAATTCGGCCTGTTTTCCATGCGGGATCAGCAGCAGGGGCGATTCCTGAATCGGGCTTTCCTGGATGGCGTACAGCGCCCCTTCATCGGTGTGGCTGTAGGCTTCGAGGCCGCGTTTCAGCAAGGTCACCAGGCTGGATTTGCCGCCGGATGGCGGCCCCAGCAGAAGCAGCAGCCGCCGGCCGACTTCGGAGCCTTCGCTGGCGGCCTTGAAGTAATTGGCAACCCGCTCGAGCGCCTGATCGATGCCGAACAGGTCGTCCTCGAACAGCTTGTAGTGCGTGGCGGCGCCGCCTGGCTTCGAAGCCTCGACACCGCGCCAGCAGATCATGTCCCAGATGTACTGGTGGCTGGAGCGGGCTGCGCGCGCCGGATCGGCGGTGACGATGTCACGCAGATAATCGCTGAAGCTGCCTTCCCATCGCTGTGCCTGTTGCTTGCGCGAATAGTCAGCCAGCGACTCGACGAAATTGGAACGTTGCCGTTCGGTTTCCTGATTGCGATCGGTCACGGCGATTCTCCAGACGGAGGGTCAGACGTCGGCCGGCGTGGACTTGCGTAAGGACGGATTGTGCGCCGGTGGCGGTTTGACCTCAGGTTATCCTGCTTGGCTTCTGAGGGTTGGACAGGCGGACGTCGCGGAAGTTCAGAATCCTGCGGCGCCCGTCGCTGATCCCGCCTCAGGGGGATTTTGCGCGCTCGGCCTTGACCTGTTCGGCCGTGATCTGCTTTGCCTGGTTGCCCCAGGATGTTCGTTCGTGATTGATGATGTCGGCGATCTGATGATCGTTCAGTGTAGCCGCGAACCCCGGCATCGGGCTGGGATAGTTGATGCCGCCAATGGCCTCGCCACTCAGTCCGTGCAGTACGGTGTGGATCTGCTTGGTCGGATCGGGATCCAGCACCGCCGGATCGGCCTTGAGCGGCGGGAAGGCTCCCGGCAGCCCGGCACCGGTAGCCTGATGGCAGGCGACGCAGTTGGCTGTATACAACGCAGTACCGCGCGCGGCATCGAAGGCATACGGGCCTGCCGGTTCGGCGGGGGCGGCGGCGCTGGCTGCCGGGGTTGCCTTTTCGATCGGCGGGGTTTGCGCCGGGGCGCTGGCGGGGGCCTGCACGTCGATGATGCCCTGGGCGCCGATGATCTCATGGGCCATGTCGTGGTCCACGAAGGCATATTTGCCCGGATCCGGGAAGACCAGGTCGAACACCGCGCCAGCGCCCGGGCCGACCGTATAGGTGGAGACGCCGCTGAGCGCGTGTGCCGGGTCGCCATCCGGGTAGACCTTGTCGAAGATCGCGCCGATCACGTGAAAGGAGCTCCAGAGGTTCGGACCCGCGTTCACCATGTACAGGCGCACCCGTTCGCCAGGGGCGGCCGGCAGGGGGTGGTCGTGGTACTGGAAGGCCACGCCGTTGAAGACGACTTCGTCGGGCTGTTCCTTGCGCATCTTTTCAAAGTCGCCACCCATGGTCTTGCCCGACACCTGCTGGGTATACCATTCGCCCTGGACCAGCACGTAGCTCTTGGCGGCCGGCGGCAGTGGCGTTTCCGGGTCCACGATGATCGCGCCGTACATGCCGTTGCCGATATGCAGCAGCACGGGCGGAGTGCCGCAGTGGTAGACGAAGGCGCCGGGGACCTTCGCGACAAAGGAGAATTTGATGGTTTCTCCGGGCCGGATATCCACGAAGTGCAGGCTGGGCGGTGTGAGCGCCGCATGAAAATCGATCGAGTGCTGCATCGTGCCGTGGTTCGTGAAGACCACGTCGATGGTCTGACCCTGACGCACATGGATGACCGGGCCCGGCACCGTGCCGCCGAATGTCCAGGCCTGATACTGCACGCCGCTGGCGATGGCCACCGACTGATCGCTGGCGTCGATATTGATTGTCACTCTGGGGCCGTCGGTCAGTGGCGGCAGGTTGGCATCCCGTGCCTTGGCGATGGGTTCTTTCGAGGCTAGCGACAGCGGCGATACGGCCGCCGCCGCAGCGGCGGGCGAGGGCGCCCGCACGTTCAGACTGCTGTGCAGCCCGGCGATCAGAAAGAACAACAGCAGTACGATGCCCGACAGGACCGGGACCTGGATGCGCCAGGACACCGGTTGGGGGGTTTCCAATGGTGCCTGTGCGCTCCATTCGGCGATCCGGCGCCAGCCCGGCCAGCGTTTTTCCAGATAAAAATCCAGGCTGTAGGGGCTGGATCCGGAGCGGTAATTGATGGCGATCAGGGCCAGGAAGATCAGCACGTAGCTGATGCCCGTGCCCATGTTCGTGGCACCCACGGCGTAGGGGCCGCCGAATCCCTCGGCGGTGCTCCAGATCAGCAGGCTGAACAGCGCGCCGGCGACGTAGGTGGTCTTGCGTGCGATTCCCAGCACCAGGGCCAGCGCCAGCACGGTTTCGATCAATCGCGTCAGGCCGATGAACAGCCCCGCGTTGGGTGTGATCAGTGCGATCCACAGATCGAACCAGAAGGCTGACCAGGCGGGCTGCCCCTGGGCCGCATTGTGCAGGTAGCCGACGTAGTTCGTGGCGAACTGCGAGGTCCAGGTGAAGGCGGCGTTGGCCACCCAGATGATGCCGAAGGCCACGCGCAGCGCAGCAGTCGCCATGGCAGGCCAAGCTTCGGAAGACTGATGTCGCTGTGCCGACTGTGCCATGCCCGATTCCCCCGTCATCTGTTTGTGCTGGCTGTTTGCTGGAAAGGACATTGTCATCCCGGCCAGCCAGGATGACTGTTTATAACCTTGATGCTTGAATGGTTAATGGTTCGAAGGTCGTGAATGGTTCGATGGTTTCAGTGACTGTAGCGTAGTTGCCACAACGCCCAGGTCCCTCCAGTTGTCGGGGTGGCAGGTGAACAGCAGGATCTGGTGCCGCTGGCCCGCATCGAACAGGATCCGTTTCATGTGCGCCAGCCGCTGCGGGTCGCTGTGCACCAGGGCATCATCCAGAATGATGAGGGTAGGGCGACCGGCTTCCTTCAGCAGGTCGGCATAGGCCAGCCGGCTGATCAGGCCCATCTGTTCCCGTGCGCCGAAACTCAGGGCCGCGAAATCGTCCTGTGTTTCCCGGCCATGGGTTTCGCGCACCAGCAGCCTAGGCTGCAGATCCTCATCGACCTCGAGGTGCGACTGCGGAAACAGCAGCTGCAGATAGTGATTCAGATGCCGCTGCAAGGGGGCCTGGATGCGTTGTGTCAGCGCCTGTCGCCTGGTTTTCAGCAGGTCGAGCGCGGCGGCGCGGTGTTCGAGCTGGTCACGGCGCCGGCCAATGTGCCGCAACTGCAGGGTCAGCTCGGCGTGCTGTTCTTCCAGGCCGCTGGCACCCAGGGTTTCCAGCTTGCTGCGTAGACTTGCCAGTTCCAGGGATCGCTGTCGGGCTTCCTGTTCCAGAGTCTCCGCGGTGCGGGTGAATCGCTGGACGTCCTGGCGTAGGATGTCCGGCTGGGCCGCCTCGATTTGCTTCTGGTGCCGGATGACCGATGCCTGCAGAGCGGCTTCGCGCGCGCGTAGTTCCACCAGTTGTCCGCTCAGTTCGGTCTCGCGCTGCCGGCGGTCTGGCGCCTGCAGCGCATCGTTCAGCTTTCGCCATTCTTCCTGGGCGGTTTTCACAGCCTGGCTGGCCAGGCTGTGGTCCCGTTCGAAGTGGCTGACGCCTTGTTCGGCCGCCTGCAACTGCTCGCGCGCTGTCTCCAGCCGGCTTTCCGCAATGGCGAGGCTGACATCCGCGCCGGTGGGCCGCGGAAGGTCTGCCAACTGCTGTTGCAGGGCCTGCCGTCGTTGCATGCCGGATGCCTGCCGGCCGAGCAGATCGTCGATGCCGCTGGCTGCCAGGCTGCCCAGCAGAAGTTCACCCCGGCGGATGTCTTCCCGCAGTTCCCTGTGCCGTTCACCGAGTTCTTCGGCGTGAGACAGGCTTTCAGCCTGTGCCTCGTTCAATTGGGCGGTGAGCTTGTCTTGCGCGATCCGCCGGCGCCGCGCCAGGTCGGCGATGTCCTCGCCGCCAGGCTGGATCTTGAGTTTGCCGATGCCCGGGATGTCCAGGTCGGCGGGTTCCATCAGCAGGCGCTGACCTTCGCCGGTGAGAGGTTCGTCACCCAGCAGGATGTGCTGCGCGGGCAGCAGGTCGAAATGCAGCCGGGTGGCGATGGCCTGTTGCGCAATGTCGAGCTCGGCCAATTGTTGGCCGAGCTTGCGCAACTGCGTCAACATCGCGGTATCGACCCGGTTGCCGTGCAATTGCGCCTGCTGCTCCCGCTGTTGAGCCTGAAGCGTGCGTGCCTGTTTCAGCGTTTCCTCGGTCTGGGCCAGGTCGAGATCGAGCTGTCGCAGTTCGCTGTCAAGTCGGTGGCGGTGTTCCAGCTGACGGGTTTGCCGGCAGGCCCGGTCCGCTGCCTGGTAGGCGGATTTCGCCTGAGCCAGCCGGCTCTCGGTCCCGGCGCGGCGGGTTTCCTGGCTGTCTAGCGCCTCGATGGCCTTTTGCCGGTCGCGGGCACGTTGTTCCAGATCGCCTTGCTGCTTTGCAAAGGATCCCAACTGATCGCGGCACAGCCGCTGGCTTTCGGTGACGTGCTGGAGTTCCAGCCGTGCGCGCGCCTGAGCCTGCAGCCAGCCTTGCACCTCGGCCAGCCTGGCGGTGGCTTGTTCGGCTTGCTGGTGGTAGCGTTCCCAGGGGCGGGTGGCGTCCTCATGCTGCAACTGGCGCAGCGTTTCCAGCTGATCCACCAGATCCCGATAGGTGCTGATGTCCCGGCTGAGTGAATCCAGTTGTTCCTGGCACCCGGCGTGTTGCTGGATGGCCTTGGCATAGTCGTTGGCGGGACGCCCGGTGGCCGTCAGCAATTGTGCCCGTTCCCGCGTCACCTGACCGATCAGCTCGTCGCCCGTGCTGCTGGCGACTTCGCCCAGACTTTCCCCCAGGGCCGACTTCAGGTAATCGCCGGCGTGGGTGATGGATTCGTGGATGTCCTGGCCGGAACCCTGTTCGATCCACAGCAGGCCCGGGATGCCCCAGTGTTCGGTCTTGCTGGCGCCCCGGCCGGGATACTGATAGCCCAGCAATCCGGACAGCTGTTCCTCGGCTTCTTCTTCGCTGTATCGGCGGCCGGCGATGGTCAGATCGCAGCGTTTGCGTTTGAGGAAGCTCTTGCTGAGTTCCCAGCGTTCGCCCTGCCAGTCGAATGCCAGTTGCACGCTGGGTGAGGCCGATGAGTCGCCCCAGGGCTGCAAGTCGTCGATGCTGCCGGATTTGAAACGCTCGAAGAAAGCGGCGCGGATCGCCCGCACCAGGGTGCTTTTGCCCGATTCGTTCGGCCCGGTGAACAGGTTGATCCCCGGGGCCAGCCCCGTGATTTCCAGCGGTTCTCGAAATTGCCGCAGCTGTTCGACTCGGATGCGCTGAAGTTTCATGCCTGTGCCTCGGGGTGTGCCCGTGTGCGCAGAAGCCCCGACAGGATAACGAGCGCATCCCTGGCGGTTTGCGCATCGTCGCCTTGCTGACGATTTTGCAGGTCGGCGATCACGTCGCCCACGTAGCCATCGGCCTGCAAGGCGGCGATGTCGTCATCGGAGGGGATGAGCCGCAGCTCGGTCAGATCGTATTGCAGGCTGCGGCATCGGCCCTGAGTCGCCGAGAGCGCCTGTCGCAGGCGGTGTTCGTCCGCCAGATCAATGTGCCCCGAGATCGCCAGGTCCAGGACCGCGACCGATGGCAGCTGGTTCAGGCGCTGGATCAGCAGCTCGACGTCCGATGCGACCGCTAGGGGCTCTTCCCAACTGTCCCAGCGGTACTGGGACATAGGGTAGGGCTGCACGATCGGTGCCTGGCCGGCGCCTGGCAGGTCGACCAGCAGCACCTGGCCGGCACCGTTGTTCCTGAAGCGATCCTGTTCGGGCGTGCCGCTGTACCAGGTGTGTTCGTCGACCTGTTTCATACCGTGCCAGTCGCCCAGTGCCAGATAGTCCAGGCGGCCACGGCGCGCACGATCCGCCGCGATGGGGTTGGACGAATCGATGTCTTCCGCCAGCAGGCCCTGGACGCTGCCGTGCGCCAGGCCGATGCGCAGCAGGCCGGGCGTCGTTTCGGCGGTGTCGAACCATTCCGTCAGATCCTGATAGGTCTGGCGCTGGGTCAATGGCGCGGCCAGCACAGCCAGCCCCAGGTCCGCGAATTCGTGGATATCGGGTTGAAGGAAGACGTGGGCATTGGCGGGGATGGCGGACAGCCGTTCCGCACGGCTCCAGACGCTTTCGGCCAGCGCCGCATCATGATTGCCGGGGATCAGGATCCAGGGACCCGCATAGCCTTGCAGAGCATTGAAGAGGCGGTGGATGGTGCGGTCCGACACGGTCTGCGCATCGAAGACGTCGCCCGCGACCAGCACCGCATGGACCTGTTCCTGTGACGCCAGCGCAGCGATGTGTTCGATCGTGGTGAAGCGCGCATCGGCCAGAATGGCGGCGTCATCGGGCGAGAACCGGCTGTATTGACGGCCGATCTGCCAGTCGGCGGTATGCAGGATGCGTGGCATGGGGGCTTATTCTTTTGGTGGGCGTGTGTGGGGCTGATTCGCGATGATGAATTCCAGCGCGGCGTGTTTCAGGTTCGGAAGCTGCTGGCTCGCATCCAGGCGATGCCAGGTGATGGCGCCAAGTTCCGCCTTCGTTTGAGCCACCACCACGGCAGGCGTGGCATCCGAGGCATCGCCCACCCGCTGCGCCACGCGCCGAACCAGGAGATCGACGGGAGCGTCGAGCCAGAACCCGGCGAAGGCAACGCCCGCGCTCGCGGCAATGGCTTGCGCCGCCGTGCGATCCTCGGGCCGCAAAAACGTTGCATCCAGAATGACGGCCCGTCCGGCGCGAAGCCCCGCCGCCGCGAATTCATTCAAGTTTGCATAGACTTCCGCGGTCATTTGAGCGCGATAACTTTCCGTCGAAAGCCGAGTTTCCTGACTGACGCCGGAAATGCGCTTGCGCTCGATGTCGCTGCGCAGGTGAAGCGCCCCAGGCGCGAGGCCGATCTCCGGCGCGAGGGCCGCCGCAAGCGAAGACTTGCCCGTCCCGGACAGGCCCCCGATCGCGGCGAGGAAGGGTGCTGCGGGCGAGAGAAAGTTTACCGCCGCGTCGAAATAGGCCAGCGCCGTGTCGCGCAGCGCTGTCTTTTTCAGGGACTGATGGAACTGCGCGGCCATGACCTTGGCACGGATCGCCGCACGCAGGCTCAGAAAGAGCGGTAGCACCGCGAGGCCCTCTATCTGGAACGCCATGTCGTCAGACAGGAAAAGGTAGCCATTCAGGAGTTGGTTGGCGTCTGTGCGAAGGCCTCTTTTGCACAGATCCATGAGCGGAAAGGCGAGGTCATAAAGGACGTCGGACGTCGCAATGGCCTCATTGAACTCCAGCGCGTCAAACAGGATCGGCTCGCCATCTATCAGCACGATATTGCCAAGATGAAGGTCGCCGTGGCAGCGGCGCACCTGGTCTCTTGCGGCGCGTTCAAGGAGCAGTGGTTCGGCGCGATCAAAGGCCGACACCAGCCGCCGACCGAATTCGCCGACGTTGTCGCCGGGGAACAAATCTGGTGTCTGGTGAAGTTCGTCCACGGTTTCGGAGAGAAGGCAGCGCAACGCGTGCGTCGCGGCGACGCCATCCCGGACAGGGGCTCGCTGGTGCGCCATGAAGATCGCGCGGGCAATCTTGCCAACGAGTTCGGCCCCTAGCGCAGCCTTGTCGGCAAGCCGATCAAGGCTTGCGGTTTCGTCGAAGCGGCGCAGGTGGACCGCCCATTCAACGACGGTGCCAGAGCCCCCGATATGCAGTCCTGCGGCGTCCCGGGTAATGGGCACGACGCCGACATAGAGGTCCGGTGCATTTGCCAGATTGGCGGAAATCTCGGCTTCACAGGCCGTGCGGCGCTTTTCGAGCGTGGAAAAATCCATGTAGGGAAAGCGGACGGCGCGCTTGACCTTGTAGACGTCCGGCCCGGCGAGGAAGACCGCGGCGCCGTGGGTATCCACACGCACCACTGGTTCCGACAGGCCGTGCGTATGGGGGTCTTCGAGGAAGGCAAAGACATCGGCCTGTTCGACTGAAGCCGGATCGTTCATGGTTTCAGGTTTTTCCAGTTGGGGGGTATGGCCAACGGCAGGCCATCGAGCCTGTGGGCGTTCACACTGAAGCACCATATCATGGCCAATGATTCCGCGCTTCGCGGCGGCTTTGAAGCGAAGAACGATCGTGCCCACCTGGCGGTGTCGGCTGCTGGCCGTCCGCTACCTATCCGCGTCACGGGGATCCGCTGTCAACCGGAAAAGGCGGACGAAAAAAAACCGCCCGAAAAAATCAGGCGGTTTTTGTATTCTGGTGGAGACGAGGAGGATCGAACTCCCGACCTTCGCATTGCGAACGCGACGCTCTCCCAGCTGAGCTACGTCCCCGAAAGACCGAAATTCTAGCATAGAAGTTTCTCTCAGTGTGCGACTGCTCATGCGGGAATATTCGGATCGCGACTGCGTGGAATGCCCGCACAGGACAGATACCCCTGGGGGCGACGATATAATGGCGGATTGTCTTGACTCTTGCCTAATCGGATCCCCATGAGCACAACCATTCTCGAGAACCTGCCGGTCGGGCAGAAGGTCGGCATCGCCTTTTCGGGCGGGCTGGATACCAGCGCTGCCTTGCTGTGGATGAAGAACAAGGGCGCGATTCCGTTTGCCTACACGGCCAACCTGGGACAGCCCGACGAGCAGGATTACGACGAAATCCCCCGCAAGGCCCTGCGCTACGGCGCCCAGGGTGCGCGTCTGGTGGATTGCCGCGCCCAGCTGGTGGCCGAAGGCATCGCCGCGCTGCAGTGCAACGCCTTTCACATTTCCACGGGCGGGGTCACCTATTTCAACACCACGCCGCTGGGCCGCGCCGTGACCGGCACCATGCTGGTGTCGGCGATGCGCGAGGACGACGTGCACATCTGGGGCGACGGCAGCACGTTCAAGGGGAACGACATCGAGCGTTTCTATCGCTACGGCCTGTTGACCAATCCGGACCTGAAGATCTACAAGCCCTGGCTGGACCAGCAGTTCATCGATGAGCTGGGCGGCCGCGCCGAGATGTCCCAGTACATGCAGGAAAACGGCTTCGACTACAAGATGTCGGCGGAAAAGGCCTATTCCACGGACTCCAACATGCTGGGCGCCACGCACGAGGCCAAGGATCTGGAACACCTGAATTCCGGCATCCGCATCGTCCAGCCCATCATGGGTGTGGCGTTCTGGAAGCCCGAGGTCGAAGTCAAGGCCGAGGAAGTCACGGTGCGCTTCGAGCAGGGCCAGCCGGTGGCCCTGAATGGGGTCGAATACGCCGACCCGGTCGAACTGATGCTGGAGGCCAACCGCATCGGTGGGCGTCACGGCCTGGGCATGAGCGACCAGATC
>JAHRWZ010000057.1 GCA_019104865.1 Castellaniella sp.
CGTCATCGGACCGTGACCGAACGACTCCAGCAACTCTGGAGCAATGGTCGGCAGCGCGGCTGGCTGGGTTCTTGGTTTGCGTGGCATAGACACTCCTTGGCGTCATGTTATGCCTCAAACACGAAATTAATGACAGCCCCCGCATGGGCCTCTTCGCTACCCCTCGTAAATTGGGGCGACGCGCGCTCCCCGTTCAGGCATACTGAACATTAACCACTCCGCATCATGCGAAGCCAGCGACCGCTCCCTTCAGAGCGTCACCTTGCTATGAGCTCCATGTGTCCGCGGGGGTAACGTGGACGGAAGAATTGGCCAACTATTCATGAACACTTGGCCAGGTTTTCCGCGAAGACATGCCAAAAATCCCTTAGAAATCAATGGGAGCTCTGGCCAACTTTTCTGGAAACCAACATGGTGTTAGTTTTCGGAAGAGTTGGCCAAGTTTTGTGGGAAAAGTTGGCCACTCTTGGCGCTTAGAAAAATGACCGCTTGATTGCGGTCATTTTTTTGGCTGAAGCAGCGGTAGTCACCCCAGGATCAGGCAGCGGCAGCATCCACCACATGGTCGAGTTCTTTGACGGCGTCGTCCGGGAGCACGAGCTCGGCCGCTGCCAGGTTCTCCTGCAGATGGGCGACTGACGAAGTGCCTGGAATGGCAAGAATATTGGGCGCACGGCGCAGTAGCCAGGCTAGCGCGACCTGCATAGGTGTGGCGCCGAGGCGTACGGCAACGCTGGACAAGGTTGCGGACTGTAATGGCGTGAACCCGCCAAGTGGAAAATAAGGCACGTAGGCAATCCCGTCTTGTGCGAGGCTGTCGATCAGGATGTCGTCTTCGCGGTGCATCACGTTGTAATGATTCTGAACGCAAACGATCTTACAGATCCCGCGCCCTTGCGCGATTTGTGCCGGAGTGACGTTGCTCAGGCCGATGTGGCGTACCAGACCCTGCCGCTGAAGTTCTGCCAGCGCTGTTAGCGGCTCTTCGATCGACCCTTCGGCGGGATTGTGGGTGTCGAACATGAGGCGTAGGTTCACCACTTCCATAGTATCCAGGCCCAGATTGCGCAGGTTTTCGTGAACTGCCCGAGCGAGGCCTTCGCGCGACATGGCCGGAATCCACGATCCGTCATTGCCGCGTATTGCACCAATTTTCGTGACGATGACGAGATCGTCCTGGTAAGGGAATAGGGCTTCGCGGACGAGCTGATTCGTGATGTGAGGGCCGTAAAAATCGCTGGTGTCAATGTGGTTGACGCCGCGTGCAACGGCTTCGCGCAGCACGGCCAGTGCCGCGCCGCGGTCTTTGGGTGGGCCGAACACGCCGGGCCCAGCCAGTTGCATGGTGCCATAGCCGAGCCGCGCTACCGTATGGTCACCCAGAGTGAAGGTGCCGGATTGTTTGATCATGGACATGGTGGTTTTCCTTTAAACACAAGATGATGCGTAGTAGAGTAAGCGCTTCCCGCTATTGTGATAATCCCATGTAGTCTGCACATCTTGTGCGGATTTTCGAACAGTGAAGGAGTGGGCAATGAAGGTCCATCTGGAAGATCTGAACGCCTTCGTAGCGGTGGCACGTGCCAAAGGTTTTCGCGAGGGCGCACGTATCAGCGGTAGCAGCGCCTCGACGCTTAGCGAGGCGACGCGCCGCCTGGAGGCGCAGTTGGGCGTGAGGCTGTTCAATCGCACGACACGCAGCGTCGTTCCAACCGAGGCGGGCAGGGGCTTGTTGGCGCGGATTGGTCCGGCCTTGGGCGAGATGCAGGCCGCGCTGGACGTGGTGAATGGTTTTCGCGACAAACCCGCCGGTACGCTACGCCTTAACGTGCCGGTCAGTGCGTCACGGCTGGTATTGAGTGGTATCGTGCCCCCGTTTCTCGCAGCCTATCCGGAAATTCAGATAGAGATCATTACCGAGGAAAGCTTCGTCGACGTGATTGCGGCCGGATGTGATGCTGGCATTCGCTATGACGAGAGGCTGGAGCAGGACATGATTGCGGTACCGATCGGGCCGCGCATTCAGCGCTTTGCCAGCGCCGCTTCTCCGACATATCTTGAACAGCATGGTCGGCCGAAGCATCCCCGCGAACTGCTGAGCCATGCCTGTCTGCGTCACCGTTTCGCTAGCGGGTCGATGCCCCCGTGGGAGTTCGAGCGCCATGGCAAGGTTGTGCGCGTGGATCCGGCGGGGCCGCTCGTTGTGCGAGCGGGTGGCGGCACCGATCTTGCCGTTGAGGCGGCCGTCGCAGGTTGCGGCATTATTTATCTCTTCGAGGACTGGTTGCGGCCGCATCTTGACTGCGGCTCACTTGAGCCCGTGCTCGAGCCATGGTGGCTGAGGTTTTCGGGGCCGTTCTTATATTATCCCGGGCGGCGTCTGGTCCCCGCCCCATTGCGGGCTTTCATCGACTTTGTCAGGGCGAGTAGCGACCGCAAACTTGCGCGTCCATAGCTGGTGGCGCTGATTCCGGAAAGAGCCAAAATCGTACGGCCGTGCGTTCCACCTAGAAGGTGGCTTCCTCGATGTCGTCGTGCACCAGGAAATCTCGGATGGTCGAACCGCCTTTCGTTTGTGGCGCAAAGGCGCATTCGGGGCTGAAGCCCTTGCCACCGGTACAGTCTCTCATGCGTGGGCAGTGCTGGAACAGTTCGCTGACCCAGTCGACGAACACGCGCACCTTGGGTGAAAGGTGCCGGTTATACAGGTACGCCACGGAGATTGGCAGGGGGGCGGGCGCCCATGGCGTCAACACCTCGTGCAGCTCGCTTGTTTGCAGATAGGGCGTGACCATGTAGCGCGGCAGCTGGATCAGGCCAAAGCCTTGCAGCCCGCATGTCAAGTATGCCTCAGAGTCGTTTACGGAGATGTTGCCGTTGACACTCACGTCGACCGCCTTGCCGTCGACCAGAAAGCTCCAGTCTTCGATGCCCTTGCCCGTTGCGCTGGAGAAATAGTGGACGGCCTGGTGCTGGGCCAGCTCCTGGACTGTCTTCGGTTCGCCGTGGCGCTCGATATACGAGGGCGCGGCGCAGGTCACGATTTCCAGGGTGCCGATGCGCTTGCCGACCAGGGTGGGGCCTTTCAGCTCGCCGACGCGAACCACGCAGTCCACGGCGTCCTGTACCAGGTCGATGGCCCGGTCGCTCATGCCTATGGCCAGTTCGATGTCGGGGTAGCGCGTATGAAAGTCGCATAGCGCCGGGATCAGGATCAGCCGCCCCATCGAGGGCAGCGTGTCAATGCGCAAGCGGCCGCGTGGGCCCTGCGTAGTGTCGTGCAGCGAGGCCTCGGCGTCCTCTACGTCGGCAAGGATGCGCACGCAGCGTTCGTAATAGGACGCGCCGTCCGGGGTCAGGCTTATACGCCGGGTCGTGCGATTCAGCAGCCTGGATCGCAGCTGGCGCTCCAGCGCCTGGATCGTGGTCGTAATGGTCGAGCGCGGAAGCCCGAGCGTATCGGCGGCCAGCGTAAAGCTGTTGGCTTCGACGACACGGGTGAAAACCTGCATAGCTTGAAAGCGATCCATTATTTGCTTATTCCGAATAGAGTTGTCAGAAAACAGATATTTATCTGCCTATTCAAACAATCAATAATACGCCGACTCTTCTGTACTGCATACGGCGGGTTTTTCGACGCGCCACCCGAGGACCATCATGTTGTCAAAATCCAATCGATACGCCGCAGCGTTCATTGCTGTGGCTCTCGCCGCTATCGGCGCTGCCGTATTTCATCTGCGGACGGGAACTGCCCGGGCTGCGATCTCTCCACCTGCCGCGGCCGTGGCTGTCGATGTCGCGACGGTTCACAGCCGGATGATGACTGATTGGCACGATTATTCGGGTCGGCTCGAAGCAGTCCAGCGCGTGGACATCCGACCGCTGGTGTCGGGTACCTTGACCGCCGTGCACTTTACCGACGGCAGCTTCGTGCGCCAGGGCGATCCGCTGTTCACGATCGATCCGCGCCCTTACCAGGCCGCAGTGGATCGTGCCCGGGCCCAGTTGGCGGCGGCGCGCGCGCGGGCCGCCTACACGGCGTCCGACCTGGCACGGGGCAAGCGCTTGCTGGCGGACAACGCTATCGCGAAACGGGACTATGACGAAAAGCGCAATGCGTCGAGCGAGGCAGCCGCCAATCTGCTGGCGGCTCGGGCAATACTCGAATCGGCTGATCTGGATCTGGAGCACACCCGGATCGTCGCGCCCATTTCGGGCCGGGTATCGCGCGCGGCGCTGACCGTCGGGAACGTTGTGACGGCGGGGGCCGGGGCGGTGCCGCTGACCTCGCTGGTGTCGATGTCCCGCATGTATGCCGCCTTTGACGTGGACGAGCAAAGCTTCCTGAAAGTCGTCAATCCGGCCCGCAAGACGGGGGTGCAGTCGATACCGATCCGGATGGGCCTGGCCGGTGAGAGCGGTTATCCGCGCGTGGGCAGGCTGGCGTCGATTGACAACCGGCTCGATGTCTCGTCGGGCACGATCCGCGTGCAGGCGCTGTTCGACAACACCGACGGGGCGTTGGTGCCGGGCTTGTATGCGCGTATCCAGCTGGGCGGCGGCGCACCCCGTTCGACCCTATTGATCGATGAGCGAGCGGTTGGCACAGACCAGGACAAGCGTTTCGTGCTGGTTGTCGACCAGCACGACAAGACGGCTTACCGCGAAGTGCGGCTGGGTGCGGACGAGGGCGGCCTGAGAGTCGTCGAATCGGGGCTGAAGGCGGGCGAGCGCATCGTCGTCAACGGCCTGCAGCGTGTCCGGCCGGGCGATCTCGTGACGCCGGAACCGGTACCGGCATCCGGCGATTCGGATCTTGCCCAGTCGGGGCCTGCCGCGTCGGCGGCGACACCTGCGGACCACTCCTGAGCACAGGGTTGATGACTGATGAATATTTCAAAGTTCTTTATCGATCGGCCGATATTTGCCGGTGTGCTGTCGGTCCTGATTCTGCTGGCCGGCGGCCTGGCAATGTTTCAACTGCCGATTTCCGAGTATCCCGAAGTGGTGCCGCCCTCGGTGGTCGTGCACGCGCAGTATCCCGGCGCCAACCCCAAGGTCATCGCGGAGACGGTCGCCGCGCCCCTTGAGGAATCCATCAACGGCGTGGAGCACATGCTCTATATGCAGTCGCAGGCCAATAGCGACGGCAATCTGACGATTACGGTGAATTTCCAGCTCGGCACCGACCCGGACAAGGCCCAGCAGCTGGTGCAGAACCGGGTCTCCCAGGCATTGCCCCGGTTGCCTGAGGAGGTGCAGAAGCTGGGGGTGACGACGGTCAAGAGCTCGCCGACGCTGACGATGGTGGTGCATCTGCTCTCGTCCGACGATCGCTACGACGTCACCTACTTGCGCAATTACGCAGTACTCAACATCAAGGACAGGCTTGCGCGCATCCCTGGTGTGGGCGAGGTGCAGATATGGGGGTCGGGCGACTACGCGATGCGTGTTTGGCTGAACCCCCGGAAGGTCGCACAGCGCGGGCTGACTGCGAGTGACGTCGTGGCGGCCATCCGCGAGCAGAACATACAGGTAGCGGCGGGCACCATCGGCGCATCACCCAGCCTGGCCGATATGCCCATGCAGCTGTCGGTCAATGCGCACGGCCGCTTGCAGACGGCGGCTGAATTTTCCAGCATCATCCTCAAGACCTCGGCGGACGGCGGGGTGACGCGCCTGGGAGATGTGGCGCGGGTGGAGCTTGGCGCGGCCCAGTACAGCTTGCGTTCCTTGCTGAACAACGAGCCCGCTGTGGGGATGGCCATCATGCAGTCGCCGGGCGCCAACGCGCTGGCCGTATCGGATCAGGTGCGCGCGGCCATGAAGGAGCTGTCGGCCGATTTCCCGGCGTCGGTCAAAAGCAGCATCGTCTACGACCCCACGCAGTTTGTGCGCTCGAGCATCGAGGCCGTCATCCGGACCCTGTTGGAGGCAATCGCCCTGGTGGTACTGGTGGTGATCGTTTTTCTGCAGACTTGGCGCGCATCCATCATCCCGCTCCTGGCCGTGCCAGTGTCCATCGTGGGGACGTTTTCGCTGATGCTGGCATTCGGCTATACCATCAATGCCTTGTCCCTGTTCGGTCTGGTGCTTGCCATCGGCATCGTGGTCGATGACGCCATCGTCGTGGTCGAGAACGTCGAGCGCAATATCGCCGGGGGCCTGTCCGCGCGCGACGCCACCTATCGCGCCATGCGCGAGGTCAGCGGCCCCATCATCGCGATCGCCCTGACGCTGGTGGCCGTCTTCGTGCCCCTGGCTTTCATGACGGGGCTGAGCGGTCAGTTTTTCAAGCAGTTCGCCATGACCATCGCCATCTCGACGGTGATCTCGGCGTTCAATTCGCTCACGCTCTCGCCCGCGCTGTCGGCTCTTCTGCTCAAGGGGCATGGCGAGCCGCCCGACTGGCTCACGCGCACGACGAACCGGCTGCTGGGCGGTTTTTTCGGACGGTTCAATCGGTTCTTCGGCCGCAGCTCCGACCGCTATGCGGGCGGCGTATCGGGCGTGGTGGCCCGCAAGGCATCTTTCATGGGCGTCTATGCGGTCCTGCTGGCGCTGACGGTCGGGGTTTCATATATCGTGCCGGGCGGATTTGTGCCAGCCCAGGACAAGCAGTACCTGATCGGTTTCGCCCAGCTGCCCAACGGAGCGTCCCTGGATCGCACCGAGAAGGTGATTCGCCGCATGGGCGATATCGCCCTGAAGCAGCCCGGGGTTGAGGACGCCATTGCATTCCCGGGCCTGTCCATCAACGGCTTTACCAACAGTTCCAGCGCGGGGATCGTCTTCGTGACGCTGGCTCCCTTCGAGAAGCGCCGCAGTGCCGCCCTGTCGGCCAATGCCATCGCGGCGAGCCTGAACCGACAGTTCTCGGGGATCAAGGAGGCGTTCATCGCCGTCTTTCCACCGCCGCCCGTCATGGGCCTGGGCACGGTCGGCGGCTTCAAGCTGCAGATCGAGGATCGTGCCGGGGTGGGCTACGCAAAACTGGATGCGGCCGCACAGGCGTTTCTTGCACGGGCACGCCAGACGCCCGAGCTGGGGCCGTCCTTTTCCAGCTATCAAATCAATGTGCCGCAGGTCGATGTGAATCTGGACCGCGTCAAGGCCAAGCAGCTGGGCGTGCCGATCACGGACGTGTTCGACACGATGCAGATTTATCTGGGGTCGCTGTATGTAAACGACTTCAACCGGTTCGGGCGCGTGTATCAGGTCAGGGCGCAGGCCGATGCGCAGTACCGCTCCCGGCCTGAAGACATCCTGAACCTCAAGACGCGCGGCCGTTCGGGCGAGATGGTACCGCTGTCGTCGCTGGTCGAGGTGACGCCCGGCTTCGGGCCCGAGATGGTGGTGCGCTACAACGGCTATACGGCCGCCGACATCAATAGCGGACCCGCGCCGGGCTATTCGTCGGATCAGGCGCAGGCCGCGGCCGAGCGCATCGCCGCGGCTGCGCTGCCCCCCGGCGTCAAGTTCGAGTGGACGGACCTGACGTATCAGCAGATCCTGGCGGGCAATGCGGGCATCTGGGTATTTCCCATCAGCGTGCTGCTGGTGTTCCTGGTCCTGGCCGCCTTGTACGAAAGCCTGATCCTCCCGCTGGCGGTCATCCTCATCGTGCCCATGGGCATCCTGGCGGCCCTGACCGGCGTGTGGCTCACAGGGGGCGACAACAACATCTTTACGCAGATCGGCCTGATGGTCCTGGTCGGCCTGGCCTGCAAGAACGCCATCCTGATCGTGGAGTTTGCACGCGAGCTGGAGTTGCAGGGCGTGCCGACCGTCCGGGCGGCCGTCGAAGCGAGCCGCCTGCGTTTGCGCCCCATCCTGATGACCTCCATCGCATTCATCATGGGCGCAGTACCGCTGGTGACATCGGTGGGCGCAGGCTCCGAGATGCGCCATGCGATGGGGATCGCCGTGTTCTTCGGCATGCTGGGCGTCACCTTGTTCGGCCTGTTCCTGACGCCCGTGTTTTATGTCTTGCTGCGCTCGCTGGGGCGCCGCCGCCTGCATTCGGCCGCAGCGCATGAGGCTCCTGCGCTGGCCATCCATACGGAGTAATCGAGAATTGACCATGACGACATCCTTACGCAGTGTTCTTGTTCTCGCTCTCCTGGCAGGGCTGCTGGCGGGCTGTGCGGCAGGACCGGATTACCACCGGCCTTCCGTCGACACTCCCAAGGCGTTCAAAGAGGCCTCGCTGTCGCCCGATGCGGCCCAGCGCTGGAAGGCGGCGCAGCCTTCGGACGCGATGACGCGGGGCAAGTGGTGGGCGATATTCAATGATGCCGGGCTGGACGCCCTGCAGGCGCGGGCCTTGGCGGCGAATCAGGATTTGAAGGCCGCCGCCGCCCGTGTGGCGCAGGCGCGTGCCCTGCAGAAGGGCGCGAGCTCGGAGCGGATGCCTCAGGTGGAAGCCGGTTTCGGCGCGACCCGCCAGCGGGCCTCGAACGTCTCGCAGGGCTTGTCTCCAGATGCATCGAATCCGCCGGTCACCGTGTGGCGTGCGCAGGCAGGCATTTCCTACGAAGCGGATCTGTTTGGGCGGGTTGCCTCCACGGTCGATGCCGCCACGGCTGATGCGCAGCAAAGCGAGGCCTTGTTCCGGTCCGTGCAGCTTGCTTTGCAGGCTGACGTCGCCCAGGCATATTTTCTGATCCGCGAGCTGGACGCCGAGCAGGCGCTGTATCGGGGCACCGTCGATTTGCGCGGCAAGGCCCTGGATCTGATGGAGCGCCGCTACGCGCAGGGCGACACGGGGGAGCTGGATGTGGTGCGTGCCAGGTCCGAACTGGCGACGGCCCGCTCGGAGTCGTTGGGCATCGCGCGCCGGCGTTCGGTGGCCGAGCATGCCCTGGCCGTTCTGCTGGGCGAGCCGCCTGCCGATTTCTCCTTGCCGCCCCGCGCGCTGGATCGCGTGGCAGTCGGAATACCCGCAGGGCTGCCTTCGTCCCTGCTCGAACGCCGACCTGACATCGCGGCGGCCGAGCGGGCCATGGCCGCTGCCAATGCGCGTATCGGCGCGGCGCGCGCTGCGTTCTTCCCTCGCTTGAGCCTGACGGGGGCGATGGGATATGAGTCCTCCGAGCTGGGGGATCTGTTCCAATGGTCCAGCCGGACGTTCCTGCTGGGGCCGCTGGTCGGCACCATGCTGTCGCTCCCGATCTTCGACGGGGGCCGGAGACAGGCCGGAGTGGACTTCGCGCGGGCTCATTACGAGGAGGAAGTCGCGGCGTATCGCCAGACGGTACTGGGCGCGTTCCGGGAGGTGGAGGACGGTTTGTCGAGCCTGCGCATCCTGGGCGAGCAGACCGGCGTGCAGGATGCCGCAGTGCAGTCCGCGGCCAAGGCAGCGCACCTGTCGCAGGTTCAGTATCGCGAGGGCCTGGTGAGCTATCTGGACGTGATCGACGCGGATCGCGTGGTTTTGCAGCAGCGGCGTGCGGCCGTGCAGCTTGATGGCGATCGCGCCCGGACGGTGGTCGACCTCATCCGCGCAATCGGCGGGGGGTGGGGCGCCTATAGTCCTGAATCAGGCAGCACACAGGCACCTTCCAGGGCCGTCGGCTAGGATTCTCGCCATGATCCGCACGCTGTACACGGTTGATGGAGTGGGCCGCCATTGAACATGGCCCCAGGCGTCAATTCTCAACCTGCGTTGACCCACAGTGGGAGCCACTCCAGCTCACCTGAACCTTGTGTTTTAGAGTCCCACGACGTGGTGTACCAGATCTATCACTTCCCTATATACGCCCTTCAGACTTTTGCCGACGAGCACCATATCGTCCATCACGCCAAGCATGCCTTTCTGGATGAAAATCGCCGTCTGAAAGAGGTTCTTGACGTTCCAGCAACCCTGCACGTTGCCGTCCTTGAGCGAGGTGACAAGTTCCCTGATGTGCGGTTGCTCGACGGCGTTATGCTGCTCCTGGGGGCTTTACCGCACAAGATTTCCGGGCTGCGAATGTTCGGTGTTCCTCGCGGTTCCCGCCGTGGCACTGCCCCTGCCAGGCCATGGCGGCGCCTGCGAATCTGGCTCTCTTTACGCAAATGATTTTTTGGAGGTCAATATGAAAGTTGCCTTGATCGGCGTCACGGGCCGCGTCGGCTCGCGTCTGCTCGCCGAACTCTTACGGCGCGGGCACCAGGTTACGGGCATTGCCCGCGACGTCAGTAAAATCCCCCGCCAGCCGGAACTGGTGCTAGAGAACGCCGATGCCAATCGGCAAGACCAACTGGTGCCCTTGTTGAAAGGCTGCGATGCGGTGTTCAGCGCCCTGAAGTTCGCCACGGCTGACGCTGTGACGCTGATTGCCGCCGTGAAGCAGGCAGCAGTCCCCCGCCTGCTGGTGGTGGGCGGTGCGGGCACGCTGGAAGTCGCCCGGGGGGTGCAGGCGCTGGATGCCCCGGGTTTTCCGGATGCCTACAAACCGGAAGCGACCGCCGCACGCACGTTTCTCGAAGTCTTGCGCAAAGAGACGGAACTGGACTGGACGTTTCTTTCCCCATCCGCCGAATTCGTCCCCGGCACGCGTACCGGCAAGTTTCGCTTGGGACTGGACCAGCTGCTGGTAGGATCGGACGGCAAGAGCTGGGTCTCGATGGAAGACTTCGCGATCGCGCTCGTCGATGAGCTGGAAACGCCCAAGCACAGTCGCCGGCGTTTCACGGTGGGGTATTGACGAAAGCGTGGTCAGCCAGCGGATGCCCCCCTCTTCGCCGGGAGCATCCGCCGCGCCCGGTATGGAACCTGCTACAAGTCCTTTACAAGCGCCTCGAACACATCCACGCGAGCCGGCCGGCCGAACAGGTACCCCTGGTATCTCTCGCAGCCATGTTGTTCCAGGAAGTGCTTGTGTTCCTCGGTTTCCACCCCTTCGGCCATTACAGACAGCCCGAGGCTTTGGGCCAGCGAGATGATGCTGCGCACGATAGCCACATCGTTGCAGTTGCCCGGCACGCCCTGCACGAAGCTCTGATCGATTTTCACCTCATCCAGGGGGAGCCGCTTCAAATAGGCAAGCGACGAATACCCCGTTCCGAAGTCGTCCAGAGAGAACCGCACACCGTGCGTGTGCAATTGCGCCATTTTTTGGATCGTTCCTTCAACGTCGCGCAGCAAAAGGCGCTCGGTGAGTTCCAGTTTCAGCCGTTTCGCCTTCGCGCCCGTCTGCGCCAGGATGCGTAACACCTGGGACACGAAATCATTCTGGTAGAACTGGCGAGGGCTGACGTTCACCGATAGTGTCAGTTTGTTCAGCACCGGCTGGTGCCCCCAGGCGGCGAGCTGTCGGCAGGCGCCGTAAAGCACTTCGGTCCCCAGCTGCAGGATCGAGCCTGACTCCTCGGCTACTGATATAAAGTAGGCCGGCAATACGCAACCTTTCTCGGGATGGCGCCAGCGCACCAGGGCTTCGGCGCCAACCACGCGGTCCTGATGCATTTGCGGTTGATAGAAAATTTCAAACTGATGCTGTTCAAGGGCCGTCCGGATGTCGGCTTCGAGTTGCGCCCGGTCGTTGACGGCCAGCTGGATTTGCGGATCATAGAAGCGAAACGTTCCACACTCGAAGGCCTTGGCCTGGCTGACGGCCAGGCCGGCGCGCTTGAGCAGTTCGTCCACGTCATCCTGTTCGCCATGGAACAGCGCGACTCCTGCGCAGACCGATGCCTGGTAGGGTATGCCCATAAGCTCGTAGGGCGCGTGCAGGGTCCGCAGCAATTGCCGCGCTCTTTCGGCGGCCCCCGAGCCGGCGTCTTCTGATCGCCGGGCCAGGTTGTCGAGAACAACCACAAACTCGTCATCTCCGTGACGAGCGGCAAGGTAACGGTTCTCCGTAAAGCTCAGCAGACGCTGCGAAATTTGCTGGAGCAATGCATCGCCATAGTCGCGTCCCAGCGTGTCGTTCAGGAGCTTGAAACGGTCTACATCCAGCAGCAATACGGCGCCCCACCGGTCGTTGGACCGGCTGTCCGCCAGTGTCTTTGGCGCCCGTTCCAGGAGCAGGCGGCGATTGGGCAACTGGGTGAGCGGGTCATAGTAGGAGAGCCGCTCGATGCGCTGCTGAACCGCCTTGTGGCTGCTGAGGTCTTCCAGCGTCATGAGGTAACCGGCGCCGGTCAGCGCACCGCCGATCTTGACGTGGCGCATCTCTCCGTCGCGGCACAATACCTTTTTTTCATAGGGTTCGATCGTGCCATTGCCCTGACGTGCGCGCTCGCGCCGCTGGGTCCAGAACCTGCGGGCCTGATCCCGAGCAGTGTGCTCGGGGTATGCGGCCCGCCACCAGCTTTCCATATCGGGGACATCCCTGGCGGTATACCCGATCAGAGACTCGAAACGCCGATTGCGATAAATGATTGTTTGATTGTCCGCGACCAGGGCAACAGCGACGGGAAGATGTTCCAGGCTGCTACGCAGCGTCTGTTCATTTTCTTTGGCTTGTTCCCGCGCGAGCTTGTGAGCTGTGATGTCCTGGATGGTGGCGATGTAGAAACCGAAGGGCTCTTCAGTGTCCCACGCCGCGGAAGTGGAAAGGCTGACCCACACGATCCGGCCATCCTTACGACACATGCGCTTTTCGATACAGAAGCTCGTGATATCCCCGGCGCGCATCCGCGCCACTTGTGCGAGGTCGGCCGCCAGGTCGTCGGGATGCGTCAGGTCCTGAAAGTCCATGATGCGCAGCTCGTCCGGCGAATATCCGACGATGTCGCAGTACCTTTGATTGACCTGCAGCCAACGGCCCGTCCGAATGTCGGTCAGAGCGATTCCCACCGTCATCTGGTTGAAAACTGCGTGGAACCACGTTTCCTTGCAATCGGGTGCGTTTGAACCGAACCCCGACTTTCCGAAGTGTGATTTTTTTTCTTTCCGGTCGAACCCTTGTTTGTCGGTGGCGGTGTTCGTGCGCAGAAGTGACATGGTGTCGAAGTCCATGAAACGGAGGTTTCAGGGACCATGACAAGATGGTGGCAGATTGCTCCGAAAATCACTGTAAATATCTGTTTCATGCTAGTATTTTGAGACTTCCTGGAAAGGTACAGGAAACCTCCGTTTACCATACAATGCCGCCCACTATGACACATCCAACATCAGGGGCTGGGAGGCGCGTGGGCTATGCGCGGGTTTCCACAGAAGAACAACACCTGGACCTACAGCTCGACGCGCTCATGAAGGCGGGAGTCGCGGAGAAACGAATCTATACCGATGTCGCCAGTGGCAAGAACGTGCAGCGGAAGCGGCTGGAAGCATGCTTCCGGGCACTGCGCCACGGTGACACGCTTGTGGTCTGGCGGCTGGATCGGCTCGGACGCAGTCTTCCGGATCTGGTTCGCATCATCGGCGACCTTGAACACGAAGGCGTTGCCTTTGAGAGCCTGACTGAACGCATTGAAACCCGCAGCGCTTCCGGCAAGCTCGTGTTTCATGTGTTTGCCGCCTTGGCGGAATTCGAACGCAACCTGATTCGCGAACGCACGAAGGCAGGGCTTGCCGCGGCACGCGCGCGTGGCCGTACGGGGGGGCGTCGCCCCAAACTGACAGCAGCTCAAATCAAAGAGGTGGTGACGAAGGTCGACGCAAAAAAAATGCGGATCGAGGACATTGCGCGGGCGTACGACGTCTCGCGCACGACGATATACAGTGTGGTGGCCGGGTGGCGCAAGGACCGTGAAAATTCTGTGCAGAAAATCTGACCGGCACCTCCGGGCTACGCCAGCATAAACCGCCTCCCATGTCCTGCCACACCCCTCCTTTCGTCATCCTCGATGCCTGCGTGCTGATGTCCACGCTGCAGCGCCAATTGCTGTTGCGTGTGGCCGACCAGGGTGTATTCCAGCCGGTCTGGACCGAACGCATCGGCGAGGAATGGCGCCGCAACGCGGCGCGCGTGTGGCAGATTTCGCCTGAAAAACTGGCGGCACAATGGAATGCCATGAACCAGCGCTTCCCCGGCGCAATGGAGACCAACACCGCCCCCTACGAAGCCGGGTTGCGCTACAGCGACCCGAAAGATTTTCACGTGATCGCGACCGGCCTGGCGCGGCGCGCGCGCTGCGGCTTGCAAGGCTCTCCCACCGTGCAGGTGATGACGTGGAACCTGAAGGACTTCAATCGATCCGAATTGCGGCGCCAAGGGCTGGATGTGTATTCCCCCGATCAGTTGCTGGCCGACTGGTGGCGGGCAGGATCATCACGCCTGGAAGCCGCCGTGCAGGCCGTGGCCGCCGATTCCGTTGCGCTGGGCCGCACGCCCGAGCCGCTGTCCGAGACGTTGCAGCGCGAACGGCTGTATCGCCTCCAGCGCCTGTCGACCGAAACGCCAGCAACAACGCCTCAGTGATCGCGGTAGCTGGCGTGTTTGCTTCGAGATGGGGACGGCGGCACGACCTGTTCTGCGGCGCAATGGCTAAGCGTGCCGACGTCAGAATTTCCCGATGAAATCGCTCTTGCCGAGTTCAACGCCGTTATGCCGCAGGATGGCATAAGCGGTTGTCACGTGGAACAGGAAATTGGGCAAGCCAAAATGAATCAGGTAGGTCTGCCCCCGCAATTGCATTTCATACGGCGCACCCTTGTACACGACGACGTCACGCTCTTCGCTGCCGTTCACCTGTTCGGGCTTGACGGTATCGATAAAGTTGATCGTCTTCGCAATGCGGGCATGCAGCTCTTCAAACGTGCGCTCGGTATCCTGGAACGACGGAATGTCGACTCCCGCCAGGCGCGCGGCGATGCCCTTGGCGTTGTCGCTGGCAATTTGCACCTGCACGACCAAGGGGAACATATCGGGATACAGGCGCGCCTGCAGCAGCACCGCCGGATCGATTTTCTTGTTCGCGGTGTGGGCCTCTGCCTTGCTCAGGATGGCATCGAGGCTGTGCAGCATTTGCTTCAGCACCGGTACCGATGCCGCATACATGGAAATAGTCATGTTGATTCCTTGTGAAAAGGCCGATTGTATTGTCAGGGCACTTTGACATCGAGTTCCGAGTGCTTGGACAAGCCGTCCTGCCGTTATCCACGCCAGGATAGTGCTTGCCGTTGCGCTTCAGGCCAGGAGCGCCCGGCTGCCTTCAGCGCTCGGCCGGCTTTCCATCCGATTGAACCACGGCCCGATCCTGGGCAGGCTGCGATCGAATGCCTGGCCCACGCCATTGCCGAAATCCAGCCAGACGTACAGCCAGATATCGGCGGCGGTAAAGCGGTCACCGCACAGATAAGGGCCGTCCCCGAACATGCCATCCAGCCAGCGCAGACGATCCTGGGCCACACGCTTCAACCCGGCGGCTGCTTCCGGAACGACCGGAATACGGGATTCGAAACGCGGCAGCCCCTCCGCATAGTGGTAGGCATTGTGGATGAACTCCGTCACGTTCAGCTCCACACGGCGCCACCATTGACGCGTCTGGGCGCGTTCCTCGGCAGTATGGCCGACGAGCGCCGGCGTCGGATGCAGTTCCTCCAGGTATTCCGCTATAGCAACCGCCTCGGACAGAGTGGAACCGTCGTCGAGCCGCAACGTAGGCGTCTGACCCGTCGGATTGACCGCAAGATATCCCGGTTCGCGATTTTCTCCCGTCATCACATCGACCCTTACGGCCGGGATCTCGAGCCGCTTCTCCAGCAGAAACATCCGCAGGCAGCGGGGGGCGGGACTATGCGCGTCGTAGATCAACATGGGGAAGACACCGGGCGATGGATGGCTGAAATTCATCATTATGCACATCGGCGCCCGACACCCTCCTGACCTCTACCCACGAGCAGGGGTTTCCGCCAGCAGCCCGCGCTCGACCATGGCGACCAGCCGCTCGGCCAGCGCTTGGCACTCGGCTTCCCCCTGTCCCCGCAAGGGGCCGTTGAGCACCAGGAACGCCATGCCATGAACCGCCGACCAGGCCATCCACTCCGCCCCCGGGCGGTGTTCGGGGGGCATCAGGCCGGCATGGACCATCCCGTCCAGTGCGCTGGCCAGCAACTGGAATGGATCCATGCCGCTGGCGCCGCGCGCCGACTCCTGGTCTCCGTGGGACTCGTTCACATCAAACGGCCGGGCGGCGAATGCAGTGCGAAACAGGCCGGGTTCCTGGCGCGCAAAGCGCAGATAGCCCAGACCCACGCCACGAAACGTAGCACGGGCGTGCAGGCGCAGGTCGTCCGATTGCACCGCCTCGATCTCGGCCTCGATGGCGTGCGCCAACTGCGCCAAGGCAACCCCGCGCACCGCTTCGAACAATGCCTGGTGGTTCTCGAAATGGCGATACGCCGCGTTCGGCACCACGCCGGCGCGCCGCGTGACTTCGCGCAGCACCACAGCACTCGGCCCGCCCTCGCGCGCCAGCGCAACGCCCGCATCGAGTAGCGCGGCGCGCAAGTTTCCGCGTCGATGAACACGACGGGCGGGGAGCAAGGAGTCATCCGACATCTGGAAACAATTTATATGTGGACAGTGTCCACCTAAACTTTCATATTGTCGATAAGTGTACAGCGTCCTCATTCCGGTTCATCGTTCACGACAACCCCAGGAGATCCTGATGCAGCTCACCCCCTACCTCAATTTCGACGGCAATTGCGCCGAAGCCTTTGCCTTCTACGCCAAACTGTTTGGCGGCACGATCGTCTACCAGGGTACCTTCAGCGAGATGCCGCCGTCAGCCGGCGCGCCGCCCATCCCCGAATCGGCCAGGCATCGCATCATGCACGTGCATCTGCAGATGGGGGACCAATCGCTGTTCGGTTCCGACGCCATGCCCGGCGCGGACACCACATGTGGTGGCTATCAGCCACCGCAAGGACTTTGGGTATCCATCCAGGCCGCCGACGTGGCCGAAGGCCAGCGCCTGTTCGACGCGCTGGCGCAAAAAGGACAGGTCGTCATGCCCTTTTCCGGCACCTTCTGGTCGCCGGGCTTCGGCATGACCAAAGATCGCTTCGGCACGCCGTGGATGATCAACGTGGTTCAAGCGGGATGAAAGGATCTTCACCATGAGGGAGCCAACAAAAAACACGGTGTGTCTCTGGTTCGACGGCGATGCCGAGGACGCGGCACGTTTCTATGCCAGGACCTTCCCGGATTCCTCCGTCGATGCGATCCATCACGCACCCGGCGACTACCCAGCCGGCAAGCAGGGCGACGTGCTGACGATCAAATTTACCGTCATGGGGATTCCTTGCCTGGGACTCAACGGCGGGCCCGGCTTTGCCCATAACGGAGCGTTTTCGTTCCAGGTCGCTACCGCCGACCAGGCGGAAACCGATCACTACTGGAAGGCGATCACCGGCAATCACGGCCGGGAAAATCAGTGCGGCTGGTGCCTGGATCGATGGGGTGTGTCCTGGCAAATCATCCCAGTGGCGTTGATTCGGGCCATCACGCATCCGGATCAGGCAGCCGCCAAGCGCGCATTCGACGCCATGATGAAGATGGGCAAAATCGACATCGCCGCCATCGAGGCGGCCTTTAGAGGCTGACAGTTCTCCTACAGGGGGATCCAACCACCATCACCGCATCTGAAACAATTCCTGGTGGAAGTGTTCGGGAGCCAGTCCATGGGCCAGAAAGTCCTGTCGTAGCGCCTGGCCAAACGCCGGCGGCCCACAGAACCAGATGCTCGCTGTCCGCCATTCCGGGACGGCCTCGCGGATGCGTTCGCCATTCAAGCGTCCATCCTTGCCATTGATCAGCAGATGGAGACGCACATCGGCGGCTGCGGCATCCGCCGTGAGGCGGCCAATGGCATCCTGGTCGAACTCGGATGTCGGGTGAAAGAGGTCAACCGCCCTTGCCTCTGGTCTGGCGGCGCGCCGCTGGAGTCTCGCCACGAAAGGCGTGATGCCGATGCCGGCACCGATCCAGATCTGCCGGGGCTGCTCGTCGCGAAAGTCGAAGCAGCCGTAGGGGCCTTCCACCGTCACCGGCATGCCGACGCGCGAATGCTCCCGCAAGCGGGCCGTGTGATCGCCCAGCGCCTTGGTGATGAAGGCGACGCGCCGGTCGTCCGGATCCCAGGCCGACGCGATGGTGTAGGGATGCGGGCCTTCGTGGCGATCCGAGGTGACGAATGCGAACTGCCCTGCCGCGTGGCCGGGCCAGCCCGGTTCCAGCACGAGGGTGGTTTCCAGCACCCGCAGCGCCGGGTAGTCGGTCAGGGCGGCGATCGTTCCCTGCACCTTGCGACCTGCGCCGATCCGCCCCGTCAAGGTCAACAGCGCCGCGACGAAGCCGCCTGCCAGCAAGACCGCCAGCAGCCAACCCACCGGCTGCGCCCAATAACCCACGTCGGCGAGCACCACGGAATGAAAGACCAATGCCAGATAAGCCACAGCGATCCATTTGTGCGTCCGGACGAACAGGTGATAGGGAAATCGTCTGACCAGCGCCAGAACGATCAACAAGACGACGGCATAGAACGCCCATTCGCCCACGGATTCCGCCAATCCCCGAACGCTGCGAAACCAACCCTCGACCACGCCCAGGGTTTCCGTCGCTTCAGACGCGTGCGCGGGTTTTTCCAGCCAGCCCCAGCCCACCATCCACTTGGTGCCCTGCCCCCACCACCAGTGAACGGCAGCCACCACCAAGGCCGTGATGCCCAGCCATTTGTGTAGCCGATATGTCTTGTCCAACCCGTCCAGGTGAGGTTCCAGCCACTTCGGGCGCAGTGCGAGCATCATGGCGATACTCATCACGCCAATACCGATCACCCCGCTGTACTGCATGAATACCGTGCGGAACGAAAAATAGGTGAATGGGATCGGCACCAACGTATCGGCCGCCAGCCACAGCACCGTGAGCACGATCAGGATGGCCAGGAAAGAAATCTTGATACGTTTCATGGATGATTCCCAAGATGCTGAAATACCCAGCCAGCCGCGCACGGCGCCATACAAAGATAAACCATCTTGCAGGAAAAGGGTCAAACCGCCGCCAGCGCACCCGCCGCGCGCTGGCGGCTGATCATCAGCGCGATCACGGCGGCGATGATGCCGGTCGCACCAGAGAGCACGAAGGCCGTCAGATAGCTGCCGGTGATTTCACGCGCATAGCCGCCCATCCACGCCGCTGTGGCGGCGCCGATCTGATGGCCGGCGACAATCCAGCCGAACACCACGGGCGCGTCGCGATCACCGAAGACATCGGTGGCCAGGCGCAGCGTGGGTGGCACCGTGGCGATCCAGTCCAGGCCGTAGAACACGGCAAAGATGGCAAGGCTGTAAAACGAAAAATCGGTGTAGGGCAGCACGATCAGCGAGATGCCGCGCAACCCGTAGTAGACGAAGAGCAGTTTGCGCGGGTCATAGCGGTCTGTGAGCCAGCCCGAGGCGGTGGTGCCCACCAGATCGAAGACCCCCATCAGCGCGAGCAGGCCCGCGGCCTGGACGGGGAGGATGCCGTGATCACCGCACATAGCAATCATGTGTGTGCCCACCAGACCGTTGGTGGTGAACCCACAGACCCAGAAAGTGGCGAACAAGAGCCAGAAGGCGCGAGTGCGACTGGCGCGCTTGAGCGCCCCAAAGGCGGCGGCGAGCAGACCGGTCTTCGGCTCGGTCGCTGCAGGCGTATGTGCCGAATCATCGCCGTAGGGCCGCAGGCCGACATCGGCCGGCCGATCAGGCACCAGCCGCCAGACCAGCGGCACCATGAGCACCATGGCCGCAGCCACAGCCCAGACGGCGCGCCGCCAGTCCGTGGACGAGGCCAGACTCGCCAGCACAGGCAGGAAGATAAGGTTGCCAGTTGCCGTACTGGCGGTCAGGATGCCCATGGCCAGGCCACGATGCTGCTTGAACCAGCGATTGGCGATGGTGGCGGCCAGCACCGTCGCCACGGCACCAGAGCTGATTCCCGAGAACACGCCCCACAGCGCGATGAGCTGCCATGCTTGAGTCATGTAGGCGCTGGCGGCGGAAGAGGCCGCCATGACAACCAAAGCCGCCAACAGGACGCGCCGCAGACCGAAATGGTCCATCGCCGCAGCGGCGAACGGGCCCGCCATGCCGTAGAAGAAAATGCCGATGGCGGCTGCCAGCGAGGTGACGGACCGGCTCCAGCCGAAGGAGTGCTCTAGCGGGTCCAGCAGCACACTGGGCGTGGCGCGCAGCCCCGCCGAGAACAGCAGACAAAAGAAGATGACGCCGACCACCACGAAAGCGTAGCGCTGACCCATACGGGAAATGAGGGTAGACCCGGCGGAACGTGCGGGTAGGGACATGGCAGTGTGATGGGGTGGACTGTTCGGGTTGCTGCGTTCGAAGCGACTTATAACACGTACCGGGCCAGGAATGCCGCCCTTTCGCCGGTGGCGGACGCCTCGTGTGATGCCACAGGTCGCCGCTGAACGTCGCAGCCATGAACACCATCAGCTTGTCAAAACATTATCATTAGAAATACTAATGTTGTTCATATAAACAGCGGTTTTTCATCCATACATTCTATTATCACTTATGGACCAAGTTATGACATCGAATGAAACCCAGACATTGGACATCCGCGCACTGCGCGTGGTGATGGCTGTCGCTGTCAGTGGCAGCTTCACGGCGGCAGCCAAAACATTGGGCCTGACACAATCCGCGATCTCGCAGGTCATCTCGGGCATCGAGCGCACGGTGGGCACCCGCATCGTCGATCGAACCAAGCGTCCCTTGCGACTCACACAGGCCGGCGTGTCACTCAACCGCAACGCCTGCCAGATCGTGGCCGACATGGACAAGCTCATTGCCCAAACCCGCGAGGCCGCCCTCCTGAGCCACGTCGAGGTCCGTCTGGGGATGATCGATTCATTCTCCGCCACCGTGGGACCGTACCTGCTGAAAGACATGGTCAAAAGCACCGACCACATCCGCGCCTGGTCGGGGCTGGCCAACACGCACGCGCGCGGGCTCCTGAACCGACAGCTCGATCTCATCATCTCATCGGATCCAAACGAGGATATGGACGGCCTCGTGCGCCTGCCGCTGTATCAGGAGCCCTTCCTGATCGCCGTACCCCGCGAACTCGGCGAGCGATTCCGCGGCCTGGATCTGAATGGCTGCGTGCGCACGCTGCCATTCATCCGCTTCAGCGCCCGTTCGCATTTTGGCGGCAAGATCGAACGGTACCTGCGCCGATGCGCGGTGAACATCCCCAATTTTGTCGAGATCGATACCGCGGACGTGGTGCTTGCCATGATCGCCAACGGCCTGGGCTGGGCCATCACTTCGCCGTTGTGCGTGATCCAGGGCGCGGCGCACCTCGATCGCATCGCTCTGTTGCCGCTCCCCGGTCCGGCGCTGCTGCGCATGATCTACCTCATCTACCGCGAGGGTGAAAACGAAGAAGCGGCAGACCGGATTTTCCGCAGCAGCCGAGACGCCATTACCCAGTATGTATTACCAGAGATCAAGCGGCACATGCCCTGGATGAAGATCCCACACGTCACATAACCAGCAAGGAGACATCAAATGAACCACCCCATCAGCCGCCGGCACTTTCTCACGGCAGCCACCGCTGCGATCGGCGCCACGACTCTTCCCCTGGCGTTTTCACGCAGCGCCCTCGCCGCGGACAGTCCATTGCCTGTCATTTACGGCGGTTCGGCCTGGTTGGGCCACTACCCCGCCTACGTCGGGATGAAGGATGGTGGATTCAAACGCGCAGGATTCGATTTCAAGTGGGAATCCTTCGGCACGTCCTCTTCCCGCATGACCGCGCTGATGGCGGGCAACATCGATATCGCGGGCACGGGTGTCGTTTCCGCCATTGCCCTGATGGCACGCGGCGCACGTCAATTCCAGATCATCGGCATCCCCGAAAATTTCGGGCGTGTCGAAGGCCTTTTCGTGCATGACTCCGTCAAATCCCTGGCGGACCTGAAGGGCAAGACGATCGGTACGACCTTTGCATCCAGCAGCCACTTGCTGGTGCTCGACCTCCTTGCGAGCCACGGACTGACACCCGACAAGGACGTAAGCATCGTCAATGTCGGCGCCCCCGAAATCCCTGCGGCACTGAAAGCCAAGCAGATCGATGCATGTGCCACCTGGACCCCGTACTTCAATACCATCAAGGCCATGCTCGGCATGAAACTGCTGCACGACGATACCAGCTTCAGCCTCTACAAGAAGTACGGTGTCACCCCCGGTCCGGATATTCTCGTGGTCCGCACGGCCTTCGAGAAAACGCACCCGGGAACCCTGAAGCGATTTCTCACCGCCTACTTCGGTGCCTGTGTACAGCTGCGCGACAAACCCGATGACTGCGCAAAGGTTCTGACCGAGCTCACGAAACTGAGTGAACCGGAACAGGCCAAGACTGTTCGGGATGCGGACTGGTATGACCTGGCCCAGCAAAAGGAATTGTTGAGCCCCACCGGAAAATTCGTCACGGGGCTGCAGGCGCTGGCCGACATGCTCGTCACCTACAAGCAGATCGACAAGGCCCCCAAGGTCAGCGACTGGATTACGCCCGAGTTCGTTTGATCCAGGCAGCACGCCGGGTGCGCCGCCGTATTTCAGCGTGGCACCCGGCAGCCCCCCGCACCCCACTACAAATCCGCGTGGCAATACCCACTGCCGCGCCTGCCGAGCATGTCATGACAGACAAGAAAAGGAACCTCGTTACCATCAGCGCCGTCTCTGTGCTGGTGTTTCTCGCCATTTGGGAGTTTGCCTGCCGAACCGGGCTTGTCGATCCCATATTTCTTCCCGCACCCACCGACGTGCTGATGCGCGGTCTCCGGGATACGGAATCCGGCACACTTGCCGTCAACATCTGGGCCTCGACCCGGCGCGTGATGGTGGGCTTTTTCGCGGCGGTGGCCGTCTCTATCCCTCTGGGTGTGGTGCTTGGCACATCCCGGCGCTTTTGCGCCGTCTTCGACCCGTTCATTTCATTGCTGCGGCCGCTCCCATCCATGAGCTGGATCCCGCTCTCGCTTCTCTGGTTCGGGATCACCGAGACGCAGAAATACAGCATCGTCTTCATGGGCACCATCGCACCGGCGCTTCTGTACGTGATTGAAGCCACGCGCAACGTGGATCCGGTCCTGATCCTGGCCAGCCGCAATCTGGGGGCAACCCGTGTGCAAGTCATGCGGGAAGTCATCCTGCCGGCCAGCCTGGCCCAGATCATCAGCGGCTTCAAGATCATTCTGGGCCTGTCCTGGACCTGCGTGATTTCGGCGGAGCTGGTCGCGGCCAAGACAGGCCTCGGCTTCATGATCATGAACGGCAAGGAATTTTTCCAGACCGATACCGTCGTGCTTGGCATGGTGATGATCAGCATCACCGTGCTCGTGATCGACGTTCTCTGGCGCCTCATCGAGAACCGGCTTCTCGCCTGGCAGCGCTAAGGCAAGGGAGACACAAACATGGCAATGATTCATATCGAAAACGTCGGCAAGAAGTTCGGCGAACTCGAAGTCCTGCGGAACATCGACCTGGAAGTGGCAAAAGGCGAATTTCTGGTGCTCCTGGGCGCGTCGGGCTGCGGCAAATCGACACTCATCAACCTGATCGCCGGATTCACGCCGCCCTCAGCCGGACGCATTGTCGTCAATGGCCACGAGGTCAAGGATGTCGATCCCAGCAGCGGCATGGTGTTTCAGCAATACGCACTGTTTCCCTGGATGACGGTCGTTCAGAACGTGGCATTCGGGCTCAAGCTGCGAGGGGTCCCCAAGCGCGAGCGCGAGGCGCACGCGATGAAATACATCGAGATGGTGGGGCTCTCCGGCTTTGCGAGCGCGTATCCCAAGGCACTCTCGGGTGGCATGCGCCAGCGCGTATCGATTGCGCGCGTCCTGGCCAACGACCCGGATGTCATCCTGCTCGATGAGCCCTTCGCCGCACTGGACGCCATGACGCGTCAGGTACTGCAGGAACAGCTCGTCTCGATCTACGAGAAGAGCCAGAAGACCATCGTCTTCATCACCCATTCCATCGACGAAGCGATTCTGCTGTCGACACGCATCGTGATCCTGGGCGCGCAACCCGGGCGCATCGTGCAAGACATCCGCAATGACCTCCCTCATCCCAGAAACGCCGACGTACAGCTCAGTGAAAAGTACACCGATCTGAAGGCCGGAATCTGGGAGACCGTTCAGGCCGAAGTCATGAAAAGCCTTGAACGACAAAGCTGATCCGTCAACCATTCAAGTCCGGCGCGCCCACACAGAGCCTACCCCGGCGCGCCGCCCAAAAATTCCTCGGGTGGCCCTCTTCCGTTCAAGGAGCCCTTCGTGCCGCGTATCACCACCTACCCCACCTATGAGAATCGCTCGGGGTGGAATGCACTTTTGCCTAAAAGACAACTGACTTCCGGACACCCGACAGAGGCATCCTATGATTTCGTCGTCATTGGCGCTGGCTACACCGGATTGGCCGCTGCTCGCCGCCTTGGGGAGCTCAACCCCGGAAAACAGGTGCTTGTACTGGAGTCCTCTCAAGTGGGCGAGGGCTCTTCGGCGCGCAACTCCGGCTTCATCATCAGCCTGCCGCACAACACGAAACTCTCGGGTCACACCGGCCCCACCGAGACCATGCGCAAGCAAACGCGCGTCTATGAAGCGGGCGTGCACTGGCTGCGGGATATCGTGCAGACTCATGGCATCGACTGCGCCTGGGATGTGGCAGGCAAATACCACGGGGCGGCTACTCACCACGGGGAAATCAGCCTGCGAGCCGCGGCCGCCCATTACAGGGATTGCGCCATCGAATGTGAAGAGCTCTCGGGGTCGCAGCTGGCAGCCGTCACAGGCTCACGCTACTACCGCTACGGCATCCACACGGGACACAATATTTTCATTCAGCCGGCAGCCTTCGTCCGGGGGCTTGCCGACTCGCTGCCGCCCAACGTGGAATTACGGGAAGACAACCCTGTCAGCGAAATCCGGGGCAGCGGTCCCTACGACATTTCGATCCCCGGCCATCAGGTCCGCGCCGGCAAAATCGTGCTCGCGAACAACGGATTCGCCAAGCGCCTGGGCATTGCGCGTGACCGCCTCGTCATCATTTTCACGTATGCCGGCATGACCCCTGAGCTTGACGACGAGCATCTGGCCCTGCACGGCGAGTCCCCGGAATGGGGACTCATCCCCGCCAATCGCCTGGGCACGACGCTGCGCAAGATCCAGAACCGGCGTTTCATGGTCCGCAGCGCTTATTCCTACGAGACGGCGCAGTCGATGGACAAGGTGCGCGCCATGCTCACCGACTGCTATCGCAGACGCTACCCGAACCTGAAGAACCACGAGTTCGAATCTGTCTGGGGCGGAGTGACCGCACTGACCCGAAACGGCGCAACCTACTTCGGGCCAGTCGCCAAGGACCTCTACGCCTCGCTGGGCTGCAACGGCGCCGGCGTACTCAAAGGCTCGATTTACGGGAAGCTGCTTGCCGAAATGATGATGGGCGTGCAGTCCCAGGAACTCGCCGACGTGCTGAGCCTCGACAAACCGAACTGGATGCCGCCAGAGCCCTTCAGGCGGGCCGCCGTGCTGACCGCCATCCACTACGAAGAGCATCGGGCCGGGCTGGAGCGTTAGTCGGGCCGGGCGGCGGCCCCCGCCTGCTGAATCAGCAGCACGGGCCGCCGCGTCATGGACAGCACCCGTCCAGCCACGGAACCCAGAACGGCGTCCAACAGGACGCCGCGGCCATGCGCGCCCATCACGATCATATGGGCATCGATTTCGTCCGCATAGCGCGCGATTTCCTTGGGTGCAAACCCCGTCAGCGGCACCGTGACGCAAGGGACCCCCGCTTCGCGCAGAATCCCCGCCGTCGGCGTCAGGACCTTGTCGGCCTCTTCCCGATACCAGTCCTGGATCACCTGCTGATCGATAAAGCGCACCACATTGTTCGGCAGATTGGCGGCGACGTGAACGACATGGACTGCCCCACCCTCAGGCAGCAGGTGCGCCTCGACGATATAACGCGCAGCCTGCAGGCTGTACGAGGATCCATCACTTGCCAGCACGATATCCTTTGCCATGAAATACCCCCGTTACGTTCGTAAAAGTCCACTGTAACGCATCCTCAGTCTCCCCTAAGTCCGCATCAGCGGCGGATTTCCTTGCCATCGACGCCGGATGGGGCCAAAGAGTCACCCGCACGATCATGGCCGCGCTACTGATCGCCGCACTCGTCATCCAGCTGCACAGGCAGCGCTACACCCCCTGGATCTATTGGCTCACCGTCGTGCTGGTCGCGATCTTTGTCATCTGGCACCGGGTTGAACACACACTGTCCATCCACGACATCGTGTCGCGCCGCCGGGAACTGTTCTATTGGACGGCCATCCTGTGCACCTTCGCGCTGGGCACGGCGGCGGTGGACCTGGCGACCGAGGCGCTGAGCCTGGGCTACGTCTGGGGGGCCGTCGCGTTTGGCACACTGATTGCGATCTCCTATGGTGCCTGGCGCCATTTTGTCACGCGCCGACCTGGAAGACCGCATCTACGGCTGGGGAAAAGAAGTCGAAAGCAATGCCGTCGAATTCCTGATTCACGCCCTACGACGCAAGCTGGGGCACGATGTGATCCGCAATGTCCGGGGGCTGGGATGGATGGTCTCAAAAGACACCTGAAGGCTTCGCTGCGGTTCAGGCTGTCCTTCACTCTCTCCGTGGCGATCATCGTCGTTGCCGTGGTCGCAGGGACCTTTTCCTTCTTTTCGGCTCTGGATGAAGCGCACGAACTTCAGGACGACGTGCTGCACCAGATTGCAGGGCTGGTGGATCAGCAGCACCTGTCACCGTTGTCCCAGACCAACGACACTCATCTCGTGGACGGCGACAACGATTCCCATGTGCTCATCCAGCGACTGACCAATACCCGACCTGATGGGTCAGGAAGGGACGCCAACAGCACATTGGTCCTGCCGGATCGCCTTTCCGACGGACTGCATACCCTGAATTCCAATGGCGGGATGTATCGTGTCCTGATCAGGACCTCGACCACCGGAGAACGGATCGCCATCGCCCAGGAAACCGCTTTCCGCGATGAAATCGCTCGCAATAGCGCGCTGCGCACCCTGATGCCATTTTTGATCCTGGTACCGGTCCTGCTGCTGATGGTGACCAACCTCGTGCGGAAAATGTTCCAGCCGATCACGGCATTATCCCGCGAGATCGACCGGCGCTCCGACGAGAACCCGCGCGCGGTTCACGATCACCATCTACCCACCGAAGTCCGCCCTTTCGTCATCGCCATCAATCGTCTTCTTGCCAGGGTCGCCCAGGCCCAGGAAAATCAGCGCCGTTTCGTGGTGGATGCCGCCCACGAATTGCGCTCACCCATGACCGCCCTGTCGTTGCAGGCGGAACACCTCGATGATTCGGATCTGCCCGCTTCGACGCGGGAACGGTTGGCGGCGTTGCGCCAAGGCATCCGGAGAAACCGCAATCTGCTCGACCAACTCCTGAGCCTGGCCAAGGCACAATCGCCTGCCGACACCCAGACATCGCCGGTTTCCATCCTCGACCTTTACCGCCGCACCCTGGAGGTCCTCATGCCTCTGGCCGAATCCCGCCAGGTCGATATCGGCGTGACACAGGCGCAGGACATACGCATCGATGTCAACGAGCTGGACTTGACGACCCTGGTCAGGAATCTCGCCGACAATGCGATCCGCTATACCCCTGCGGGAGGGCATGTCGATCTCTCGGCGCGAGCCACGGCGCAAACCATCGAACTGTGCATTTCCGACACAGGCGCCGGGATCCCTGCGGAAGAGCGGGAACGGGTCTTTGACCCATTTTATCGGGTGCCTGGCAACGAACAGATTGGTTCCGGCCTGGGGCTGGCCATCGTGAAAACCATCGTCACCCGTCTGGGCGCCAGTATCCACCTGGATTATTCGAACACCGAAGCCCGCGCAGGGCTGAAGGTGACCGTCAGGATTCCGCTGAAAAGGCGCGTTTGAACACCCGGACCCTGGCCGGTGGCAGGTTCAGCCAGACACACCGGCTGTCGTCTTCGACGAAACCGTCGAACATCCCCGTATCGCGATCCCACACAGCATAGGTGAACTGCACGAATTGGCTGTCAGCCCGCAGACACTGGCGACACTGAGCCAGAATGTCGGTCACGGTATCACTGGGCAACGACCGCAGCGGCAGGCTGGACACGATTGTGTCCACGGGCCGGTTGGCCGGCAGCAGGGATCCCAGATCAGCGGCGTCGCCCTTGACGACTGTCAGGCCGGGAAAACGACGGCGCAGATGCCGAACGAAAGCGGGGGAACGTTCAACCACCCAAAGCCGATCGGCGGAAACCCCGCGATCAAGCAATGCCTGGGTTACCGAACCGGTGCCTGCGCCCAGTTCGACCACCAGCCCATCCCCATGGGCGGAAACCACCGCGGCCATATGACCAGCCAGCTGCCGGGAACTGGGCCAGATGGCCCCTACGGTCTTGGGCCGGATAGCCAGTTCCCGCAGAAACAGACTGGGCGAAGCCCCATGCACCAATCCCACCAGCCGATGAATGTCAGCCTGATAACGGGCCTGGTAGCCCCGCAAGTTCTGCACCAGCGGGATTGCATGGATGTTTTTGTTTTTCAGCATGCGGGTCTCCAGTTGGCTGACAATCAAGAGACTACAAAGACAGAATCAGATGTGACTTAGGTCGTCAGGGCAGCGACCAGTATACATGCAGCCAACCTGCCTGTTGAACCATTTCGATGGCCTCAAAAACAGGAATCGCCAGGAAATACGGCAGCGCGTCACGCACCGTTTTCCAGACCCCTTGCAAGTCGACGTCGACGTGCTGGGGAGACTGCCACAACGACCATTTCGGGAAAAACCGGGGAACGCGTTGGCAATATGTGTCGAATGATGTGCCGAACGCCTGACGCAGCAGTTGCTCTTCCTCGCCGATGATCCAGTGAAAGATCAGCCCCGCAAGCAGCGCGAGCACAATGCCCACCGTCAGGCTGCCCGTTTGCAATCCGATGCCCAGAACCGCCAGGATGGAAAATACGTACAAGGGATTGCGGCTGATCGAATACGGCCCTTCGGCAACCAGGTTCGCGCCCTTGCGTCCGCCCAGATACAACATGCAGCCGCAGCGTCCCAGCACAGCCACCACGATCAACGCCAGACCAAGCCATTCCAGCCCTTGATGCACCCAGCCGTGCTCGGGCCAGGCCGAACCGATCCATGGCAAAACGCAGACCGCCACGACGGCCAGTACCCCCAGTGCCCGACGTCGCAGAACTTGCGCCTTTGCCAGACGCTGCCAGGTGGCGTCGAGCGACGATTTGGACGAAGCGTCCTGATCGGGAGATGTTTGCGACATACGGATATTCCGTTCAAGCAAAGGCCAAAAATGGCGGGTGGCGCACAGCTTACACTGAAAGACTTAGATATCACTTAGTATTTGAATGAATTTTCATCCGCATCCGCCAATCCAGGGGATGCTCCGCCCGATGCGGATTTCAATGGATCGGCCGCAGGGGGAAAGAACGTCGCCAAATTCCCGCAGACCCAGGCGAAACTTGGCTTTTTCCTTCTGAAATCAGGCATTTCGAACCACTGCGCAGTATAATGGGCCATGCTCTCCTGCACCCTTCCCATCGTCCCTGATCTACTCGCTGCGGCACCTGCCGTGGACATGCAGCGTATCGTTCGGGCAGTCGCCAGCTCGACCGCCATCGAAACCGGGCAACCCATCCAGGAAATCGAACTGCAGTTGCAATCCGACTGCCGTTTTCCCGCGCTCGACCTGGCAGGCCCGGCCCCGGGCTGATCATTGGGCCGATGCCCCGCCTGCCTGGCGCTCGCCGGGTAGAGCCAGATCGACGTACGTCTTCATTGGCTCATAGTCTCCCGTCAGTCCCATCTGAATCGCCTGAATGTATCGCGGCCGGCCCGATTCCCAGGCGCTGTAGTCCAGCGGCCCCATACCGGCCTGTACCGCCATGACATCCGCAAGCAGCCGCGAAATCCGGCCATTGCCTTCCCGAAACGGATGAATCAGGATGAATTCCACGTGGGTCAGGGCGATGGCTTCGATCAAAGTCCTCCGATCCATGGCAAAACACGGGGTATAGCGTGCCAGGTACCGCTGCCCGAACTCCTTCAGCAGCGCTGGAATACGGTCGGCAGCCGCGAACGGAAACCCGTCCTTGCTCATGTTCACCGACCTCTCGTGCCCCGCCCAGGCATAGATGTTACCCAGCCAGCGCCGGTGCCATTCGCGAATCTGCGCAACCGTGATCGCACCGGCCGGCAGACGTTCCCGCAGGACCGACACATAAAGCTTGCGCAGCAACATCAGTTCCGCATGATTCATATCGTCGCGCGACACGATTCCCTGCTTGTTCTTCAGAACCTCGCCGCCAGAGCCCTCTTGGTAGCTGTTCTGCCATCCGCTGACGTCATACCGGTTCATGGATGCCCTCCTGCAAGGAGATTCAGGCCACGGGTCTGCGCCCATTGTCCCCAATCCTGTCCGGAAGGAGAATAGGGACATGAACCAGACACTTGTCCATACCCTTCCGGAACAACCGCTGGCGATCATCGGCGACATCCATGGCGAACTGCAGGCGCTCGATGCACTGCTGGAAAAACTGAAACACGACCCGGCCACGAGCAACCGCCTACTGATCTTCATCGGTGATCTCTGTGACCGGGGCCCCGACAGCGTGGGTGTCATTGCGCGGGTCCGCGACCTGATCGATCAGGGGCACGCCCTGGCCATCCTGGGCAACCACGAAATCAATCTGCTGGCCAACGACGCCAAGGACGGATCGGGTTGGTTCTTCGATAGCCGGGAACATTCGGACGCGCCTTACTATGCGCCCTTTACGCGCGCCACGGCAATCCAGCGACCGGATATCCGCGATTTTCTGTCCAGCTTGCCCCTGGCAATCCGCCTGCCGGATCTGCGCATCGTGCATGCGGCCTGGGATTCCACCGGTATCGAATCGGTGGCGGCCGTCCCCTGCGGGCACATCCTGGAACTGATCCACGACTGGGATCTGAAGGTACAGCATGAAGCCCGTCGAAACGACCTGGGGGCCCGCTATCTCGCAGAACGCGAACGCTGGGCCAGTCAACTGGAAGATCCCAATGATCCCCCCCCCTATCTGGATGCGGTGGCGGACTTTGAATCGCTGCAACAGCGCCTCAATCCCGTCAAACGCATGACATCAGGTATCGAAGCCCGCAGTCCGCAGCCGTTTTATTCCGGACACCGCTGGCGGTATTCGGACCGGATCGCCTGGTGGGATCAGGACCCGGATCCCAGCCCGGTCATCATCGGCCACTACTGGCGCCTGTTCGACCCCGCCACCCCCAACACCTGGCGCTACAGCCGGCTGTTCCGCGGCATTGGCCCCACCGCCTGGCACGGATTGCATCGGCAGGCATACTGCATCGATTATTCCGTAGGTGCACGCTGGAGCGAACGCACCGCCCACGGTTCACCCGACGGCATCCGCTTTCGACTGGCTGCGATGTTATGGCCGGAACGCCAGCTGGTGTTCGACAACGGCGATCAGATTCCGACAAGCTGACCTTGTTCAGAAGATTCCTTGCCTGTGGACAAGCACAGGAGATCTCTGACGTGCATTTCATGTGCACAAGATGTTGATAAACCACCTTGTAGTTCAATTCCCAGAATCGGTCCACAATTCATCCTATCGCTTTTAACACTGAAAACCACAGGAATTATCAATTCAAGTCTTTGATTTAATTAAAGAAAACGACTTATTCGACTTATCCACAAGGCTCCATTATCTTTACTATCTTGATAAAGAAAATTATTAAAAAAGACAGTGCCATGCGGCGGCGGGCTGAAATCCGGCCTTTGGGTCGAGCAAATCACTGATGCGGTGGATCTGGATCGGGTACCAACTTTGAAGCTCGGTCAACGAGCATCGTTCATCGCCAACTGGTCATGTCCGACACGGTGAACGGATCCAGGCCTGTGGATAGCCCTGGGTGGGGGCATGTGGATGACTTGTGGAAGTTTTGTTCAAAAGGCGGGTTTTGAACCTGGATTCGAAAACCGTCCCCAAATCATCCCCCTTCGAGTCACAGAGATCCGCACTTCAAAAAATAGGTCAAGTATTTGAATTTTAAGAGGAATCCAACTTATGCGAGTTATCCACAGACACCCATTATTCTTATCAGTTAAATATAGAAGATAAGGAACAAACAAAAGGATCACCAGCAAGCCACGCCCGCTTTCAGCAGGCTTTCAACAACTGCAAGCGCTCGACTGCGGAATCCAGCGTAGAATCTTGTTTTGCAAAACAAAGGCGCAACAACTGGTGGTTGGCTTCAGTCGCTTGCGGGTTCGCATAGAACGCCGATACCGGGATGGTCGCGACACCGCATTCCTGCAAAATTTTGAGTGCCAGCGTTTTTTCTTGTTGTTTCCCCAGGGCACGGGTGTCCACCAGCAGGAAAAACGTCCCTTCGGAATGCAGCGGTCTTAGCACCGTCTCGTTTAAACCTTCGACGAGTCGATCTCGTTTCTTTTGGTAAAACCCTGACAATGCCCCAAGGGACGCTTCGGTTTTCAGATACGTCGCAATGCCGGCCTGGACGGCGGTGTTGACCGAGTAGACGGTGTATTGATGCACCTTCCGGATCTCGCGACTGATTTTTTCTGGAGCGCAGCAGTAGCCGACCTTCCACCCTGTGGCATGAAAGGTCTTCCCGAATGACGAGATCAGGACACAACGCTCGGCCAGAATCTGGCGCGAAACCGGGCTTCGATGGGTATCGCCGTCAAAGACAATGTGCTCGTACGCCTCATCCGACAAAAGCAATATGTCGTGACGAGCGACGATCTGTTCCAATGCATCCAGATCCGCCTCCTTCAGGGTCATGCCGGTTGGATTGTGCGGAAAATTCAAGACAATCAGACGCGTTTTTTTCGTCAGCGCGTCTTCAACGGCAGTCCAGTCCAGCAGAAATCCAGAGTGCTGTTCGGTGGGCGTGCGCAATGCGACACGCTGTGGCGTGCCGCCCGCCAGGGTGATCGCCGGGGCATACAGATCGTAAGCCGGGTCGATCAACAACACGTCGTCTCCCGGATGAACGAGCGCCAGAATGCTGCTCATCAGAGCTTCTGTCGCGCCCGAGGTCACGGTGATTTCGGTATTGGCGTCATAGGCGCGGCCGTGCTGCCCCTGGACTTTATCCGCGATGACCCCGCGCAATGCCGGAATGCCTTCCATAGGGGCGTATTGATTCGGGCCTTCTTGCATGGCGTTGCACACAGCCTGGATCAAACCATCAGGTGGCTGGTAGTCTGGAAAGCCTTGTCCCAGGTTAATGGCCCGGTGTTCCCGGGCTAACGTGCTCATTTCATTGAAGATGGTGTCGCCGACCAACGGAAGTTTGGATATGAGATTGATCATGTTTTTCGTTGTTTAAAGGGTGTTTTGGGTTGTTTTTGTTGAATTGTTCTGCACAAAATTGCCGCTGTGGATACAATCGAATCTAAGGGAAAACTATGATTTGACTTTTATTCGGGCATGGTTATTCTCTTTGTTGCAATGCAATTCAAGCAGTACGCACGTCTCGCAGTAGGCTTGCCCTGTCGCTTTCCGCTACTCAGGCACGATCTGTTTCGTTTCCGCGTTCTTGATTCATTGTTGTTTTCTCACATTTATTAGGACGTTCCTGATCATGGCTCAAACGGGCAAAGTCAAGTGGTTCAACGCTGAAAAAGGTTTCGGCTTCATTACACCGGACGCTGGTGGCTCCGATGTGTTCGCGCATTTCTCCGCCATCGAGGGCCGCGGTTATCGCAGCCTGAACGAAGGCCAGGCGGTGCAATTCGAAGTCAAAGAAGGCCCTAAGGGTCCTCAGGCTGCCGAGATCCGCCCGCTGTAAGGTGCATGTCTGATCAGAAAGGCACTCGCAGAGTGCCTTTTTTCATACCCGTCACACGGCTGTGAAATCGCATGACGTGTTTCCCAGGAGCACAGAGACGTCTGACATCGGATACGTTGTACGTGGTTTTCCCGATGTTGTCCACAGGGTTGTCCCCATTCTAGGTTGAAAGCTAAATTTTCGATGTTTCACGTGGAACATCATAGCTTCCAACCAAGCTTGCCTACGCTCCTCTCCTGTTGAAGCCAGTTTGTACTGGCATCGCCCTTTCCCGTCTGTTATTGCTCTGTCTATCACGATAGTCACCTATCCGGTTTCTGGTGACGCGTCAGTGCTCCCTAAAATTTTGGCATTGCTGAATGTGGGACGGCAAAGTTAGGGGTTTCGGTGGCCATGTGTGGTGCTGTTTCAGACCAGCTAGGATCGTCTTCGATGTCTGTGGTCGAGTTAGTGCGAGTCGAGCATCTGCCCATTTGCTCAGTCCCCTGGGCAGGAGTCCTCCATACGACGTTTTCGTTAGCGGCAACTGATGTCGCGACTGATCACTCCCGGGGGCCTGAATATGACAGAAATTACGGCATGATTGGGTGATTATGGCGGCGGTTGCCGTGCACCCGATGTCATCGTCAATTGTTTTACATTGAATGCGACTGCGTCTAACGTTTGGCTTGCTGTACCGGTCACACTCAGAATAGATGTTTCACGTGGAACATCCAGTCGGTGACCGGCTGAGACGTATAATGCTCAGATTCCCTCTTGTTATTTCTCATGAACTATACCGATGAATTCGACGTTCTCGTGATTGGCGGCGGCCATGCGGGAACTGAAGCCGCATTAGCAGCGGCCCGGATGGGTGCTTCAACGCTACTCCTGACCCATAATATGGATACCTTGGGTCAGATGTCCTGCAATCCATCGATCGGAGGAATTGGTAAAGGGCATCTGGTCAAAGAGGTGGATGCCTTGGGTGGTGCGATGGCTTGGGCAACTGATCACGCTGGCATCCAGTTCCGGATTCTAAATCGGTCGAAAGGACCTGCTGTCCGTGCTACGCGCGCTCAGGCTGATCGTTCCCTCTATCGCCGGGCGATCCGGATGATTCTGCAGGAACAGAAAAATCTACTGATCTTTCAACAGGCGGTAGAGGATCTGATTCTGGACGGGGATCGGGTAGTTGGTGCGAAAACACAAATCGGTCTGGTATTTCGTGCCAAAACGGTCGTCTTGACGGCCGGAACCTTCCTCAATGGTCTGATGCATGTTGGTTTGTCTCATTACTCGGCGGGTCGCGCGGGGGACCCGCCAGCCACGAGTCTCGGACAACGGCTGAAGGAACTCAATCTTCCTCAGGGGCGCCTGAAAACAGGGACGCCACCGCGCATCGATGCCAAGAGCGTCGACTTTTCGAAGACAGAGGTACAACCAGGCGATCTGGATCCTGTGCCGGTTTTTTCCTTTCTGGGACGGACGGACATGCACCCGGGTCAGGTGCCGTGCTGGATTACCCATACGACCGAACGGTCCCATGCTATTGTCCGATCCGGTCTGGATCGTTCTCCCTTGTATAGCGACGAAGGGACTATCGAAGGGGTCGGTCCTCGGTATTGTCCCTCCATTGAAGACAAGATTCATCGATTCGCCGACAAGACAAGTCATCAGGTCTTTCTAGAACCGGAAGGGGCCTCGTCGTGCGAAATCTATCCCAATGGCATTTCTACCAGTTTGCCCTTTGACATTCAGTTTGCGTTGGTGCGAAGTCTGCCTGGCTTAGAAAATGCCCGCATCATGCGGCCAGGCTATGCGATCGAATACGATTATTTTGATCCGCGTCATCTGCATGCCTGGCTGGAAACCAAATCCATTCACGGGTTGTTCTTCGCCGGGCAGATCAATGGCACAACAGGATACGAAGAGGCAGCGGCTCAGGGGTTGCTTGCCGGAGCCAATGCTGCCTTGCGTGTCCAGGGAAAGGGACCCTGGATTGTTCCCCGGCAGAACGCGTATCTAGGTGTTCTGGTGGATGATCTTGTAACAAAAGGTGTTACAGAACCATACAGAATGTTTACATCGCGGGCGGAATATCGACTCAGTCTTCGCGAAGACAACGCGGATCAGCGTCTGACCGACATTGGCCGTGCGCTCGGTCTGGTCGACGACATACGATGGGACGCGTTCAGTCGCAAACGCGATGCTGTGGCCACGGAGATCCAACGCCTGCAGGAAACACGCATCAATCCTGCCGTACTGGGAGCTCATGACCGTGAGCGCCTGGCTTTGCAGCATCAGGATCGCCATCCCAGTCTGCTGGATTTGCTCAAGCGTCCGGACGTGGGCTATGAACAGCTCATGCGTCTGCAGGATGCGCAGGGGTCACTCCTGGCGGGTCCCGGTCTTGTGGAAGCGGATCGGGTCGAACAATTGGGCATCCAGGTGAAATACGCCGGCTATGTGGAACGCCAACGGCTGGAGATCGAACGTCAGCGGGCCCATGAAGGGCAAAGCATTCCTGATGATTTTGATTACACCGAAATTCCCGGCTTGTCGGCGGAAGTCCGCCAGCGGCTGGGCGCTGCGCGCCCGGCCACAGTTGGTCAGGCCGGGCGGATTTCCGGTATTACGCCTGCCGCGATCTCGCTGTTGCTGGTTCACCTGAAGCGGGTGCAACGGGGGCGTAGAACCGCATGAACGGGAATTTTCCACAGTTTCGGGATCGGCTTGGCTCTGCGCTCCAGATGCTTGGAATAACCCAGGATCCGCGTCTCGTGGATAGCCTTCTGGCTTATTTGCAGCAATTGCAGCATTGGAACAAAGCCTACAACCTGACCGCCATCCGTGATCCCGAAGACATGCTGGTCCAGCATGTCTTCGACAGTCTTTCAGTCGTCCCACCCCTGCGGGCTCGACGAGCCGGGCGTGACACCCGGATTGCGGACATGGGTTCGGGGGCAGGCTTACCGGGTATCATTCTGGCTATCTGCCAGCCGGACTGGACGGTCTTTTGCGTGGATGCCGTTGGGAAGAAAACAGCTTTCATCCGCCAGGCGGCCGGGGTGCTGGGGCTGACGAACGTACAGGCCGTCCATGGTCGAATCGAATCCATGGACAGTTTGCAGGCCGACATCGTCATTTCCAGGGCTTTCGCTTCACTGAGCGATTTTGTCCGGGTCGCGGCGCATCATCGGGCGCCAGAAGGTGTCCTGATGGCCATGAAAGGTCAATACCCGCAAGACGAACGAACCGCGCTGGAATCCTCCACGGACTGGCGCGTCAAATCCCATGTGGAACCGCGGGTGCCGGAAATGACCGCGCAGCGTTGTCTGTTGGAACTCGGATTGAAGGAATCCCATGACTGTCGATAGCCCAAAGCCATCCGCCCGCGTGTTCTGTATTGCGAATCAGAAGGGCGGTGTCGGCAAGACGACCACCGCGATCAACCTTGCCGCATCTCTTGCCATGCATGGCCAGCGCGTGCTGCTGGTGGATCTGGATCCGCAGGGTAACGCCACCATGGGTAGCGGGATCGACAAAAACGGCGCAACGATCAACCTGTACCAGGTGCTGATTGGTGAAGCCCGGGTAGCGGATGCCAGAATCCACTCAGATTCCGGCAACTACGACGTGCTGCCTTCGAACCGCGAACTATCTGGTGCGGAAATCGACCTGGTCGGCATGGAAAGCCGGGAAACCCGGCTGAAAAGTGCACTGGAACAGGTAGCCCAGGAATACGATTTCATTCTGATCGATTGCCCGCCGACCCTGTCCCTGCTGACCCTCAATGGCCTGGCGGGTGCGCATGGGGTCATCATCCCCATGCAGTGTGAATATTTCGCGCTGGAAGGGCTCTCCGATCTGGTCAATACGATCAAACGCGTCTATCGCAACCTCAATCCGGATCTGGAACTCATCGGCCTGCTGCGCGTCATGTTCGACACCCGGGTCACACTGCAGCAGCAGGTCTCGGCCCAGCTCGAGTCCCACTTCGGGGACAAAGTCTTCAAGGCCATCGTGCCCCGCAACGTGCGTTTGGCGGAAGCCCCCAGCCACGGGATGCCGGGTGTGGTCTACGACAAATCGTCGCGTGGCGCCAAGGCGTATCTGCACTTCGGCGAAGAGCTGATCCGCCGGGTTGGTGGGCAAGCCCGTCGGCGGGCCGCCTGATCCGGCCCCGCGTCAACGAAAAGGAATTTCCTCATGGCAACACGAAAGAAGGGTTTAGGCCGCGGCCTGGACGCCCTGTTGGGCGCCGATCATGGCGCCCTCGATGCGGTGGGCGCCCGCGGTGCGCATGACGCGCCCAGTCATCTTCCGATCAAGGTCCTGCGCGCTGGTCGCTATCAGCCACGTACCCGCATGGATGAGGGCGCCCTCAATGACCTGGCCGATTCGATCCGCGCGCAGGGCATCATGCAGCCCATCCTGGTCCGTCCCCTGGAGACGGATCCCGGGCAATACGAGATCATTGCCGGCGAACGCCGTTTCCGCGCTGCGCAGATCGCCGGGCTGGATGAAATCCCCGTCATGGTGCGTCAGGTTGCCGATGAAAACGCGGCCGCCATGGCGCTCATTGAAAACATCCAGCGCGAAGATCTCAACCCCCTGGAAGAGGCGCATGGCGTGCGCCGTCTGCTTGACGAGTTTGGCCTGACGCACGAACAGGCCGCTTCGGCCATCGGCCGGTCCCGATCCGCGACCACCAACCTGCTGCGCCTGCTGAATCTGGCGGGGCCGGTGCAGACGATGTTGCTGGCTGGCGACATCGACATGGGCCATGCCCGAGCCCTGCTGGCGACCGATGCCGCGCGTCAGATTCTGCTGGCCCACGAAGTCGTCGCCCGTCGCCTGTCGGTGCGCGAAACCGAGAAGCGGGTCGCGCGGGCCCTGCGCGAGGACGACGAAACCGTGGCCACGCCTGCCGGCCGTGTCGCCAAGGCCGAGCCCAAGCCCAGTCACGGTGATCTGGAGCGTCTGGAAAAGAGCCTGTCCGACCATCTGGCGACGAAAGTCAGGATCAAGGCGGCGGCGCGCAAGGGCGGCCAGTTGATCATCGAATTCGTCGATTGGGAACACCTGGACGCGCTGCTGGATCGCCAGGGAATGGGGCGGGTCATGGACCAGCAGGACCAGGGCGCTTGACATCATCCTAAAACATCTTCATAATTCGAAATTCGCTTCGGTGGGGTGCCCGAGTGGTTAAAGGGGGCAGACTGTAAATCTGTTGGCCTTGCGCCTACGTTGGTTCGAATCCAACCCCCACCACCATGCGAATGATGTCCTGCGCTGATATGCATGGATG
>JAHRWZ010000101.1 GCA_019104865.1 Castellaniella sp.
ATGGTGCTCAACCACATCTATTCACGCAAAAACGAGCGCGGCGGGATCGAATACTTCTGGCCAGAACAGGTCGAAAACCTCACCGACGACAAGGGTGCCATCGTCGGCGCGCGCCTGAAATCGGATGGCTCGACCATCGACTACGGCGGCATCGGCACGATGTCGAAATCGAAAAACAACGGCGTCGACCCCCAATCGCTGATCGACGGCCTGGGCGCGGACACAGCCCGCCTGTTCGTCATGTTCGCCAGCCCCCCGGAACAAACCCTGGAATGGTCGGACTCCGGGGTCGAGGGCGCGCACCGCTTCCTGCGCCGCCTGTGGACCTTCTGCCAGACACAGCAAGACACCCTGCGCAGCCACCTGACGCCACCCACCAATTGGGATGCGTTGGACGAAGCCGCCGCAACGCTGCGCCGCAGCATCCATGGTCTGCTGAAGCAGGCCGACTACGATTACCAACGCATCCAGTACAACACGGTGGTATCGACCACCATGAAGATGCTCAACACACTGGAAGCCGCCGCTCAGGCGGGCGTTGGCGGCGCCGCGCTGTCCGAGGCGACCTCCATCCTGCTGCGGGTGCTGTACCCGGTGGTTCCCCACATCACCTGGCAGCTGTGGCGCGATCTGGGATACGCCGATATCCACGGCGATCTGCTGGACGCCCCCTGGCCCGTTGTCGACGACGCCGCGCTGCGGGCCGATACGATCGAACTGGTCCTGCAGATCAACGGCAAGGTCCGCGGCCATATCAGCATCCCCCAGGATGCCGACAAGCCAGTAATCGAGGCCCTGGCCCAGGCGCACGAAGCCGTCAGCCGGTTCCTCGAAGGTCGCGCTCCCAAGCGCATCGTGGTTGTCCCTGGCCGCCTGGTCAACGTCGTCGGATGAGATCCATGACCTTCCTCATCGCCCATGCCCGCCGCCTGCGCCTGATGCTGGGCCTGGCGTGCCTGCTGGCGCTGGGCGCCTGCGGTTTCCACCTGAAGGGGGCCACCCCGCTGCCCTTTCACAGCATCTATACCAACATCGATCTGGATGCGGAATTCGGCGCACGCCTGAAGCGCACGGTGCTGGCCAATTCGCCGGACACGCGATTCACCGACCGCCGCACCGATGCAGACGTCTATCTGCATCAGATCACCGAAACGCAGAATCTACGGCAACTGTCCATCGACGCGGAGGGCCGTGTCGAGGAATACGAACTGGATCTGAACTTCAGCTTCGAGCTGCTGGACCGGACCGGGCACGTGCTGCTGGCGCCCACGACCCTGCGCAGCGTGCGCGAACTGCCCTACAACGATCGCATCGTCCAGGCCAAGGAAAGCGAGATCACGCGCACCTTCAAGGACATGCGCAACGGCCTGATCGACCAAATCCTGCGCCGCATGAGCGCACCCGACGTCCAGGCAGCCTACCGCAATGCCGCCGACCGGCCGGTCGTGCCGCTGCCCGGCGACACGATCCAACGCTCCGGCCAGAGGAGATCCCCGGCCAGTCCGGCCAGTCCGGGCGGTCTGACCTACTGATGGCCACGCGCGCGCCCGACGCCGATCAGCTCATTGCGCAGCTTGCGTCCGGGCATGCGCTATCCCCCTGCACGGTCCTGTCGGGCGACGAGATTCTGCTGGTCACCGAAGTGGCGGACGCCTATCGCGCAGCCGCGATCCGCCAGGGCTGCGGCGAACGTACCCACCTGGTGATGGATGCCCGCAGCGACTGGAGCACGGCGCTGGCGACGGCACGCAACACATCCCTGTTCGGCGACCTGCGCATGCTGGAAATCAGCCTGCCGACCGGCAAGCCCGGCAAGTCCGGCTCCGATGCCCTGCAGGCGCTGGCATCCATGGCGGGCGACGGATCCCTGCCCGACGTCCGGATCCTGATCCGGCTGCCGCTGCTGGACAAGGCCACGCAGCAGGGAAAGTGGGTGCTCGCCCTCAGAAACAACGCCACCTGGCTGGACGTGCCGACCGTGCAACGGGCGACGCTGCCCGGCTGGATTGCCGGCCGCCTGGGGCGCCAGCAACACACCGCGGATGCCGAGACGTTGGCCTGGCTGACCGACAAAGTTGAAGGCAACCTGCTGGCGGCCCACCAAGAGATCCAGAAGCTGGCCCTGCTGTACCCGGCGGGCCCGCTCAGCCTGGACCAGGTGCAGGCTGCCGTTCTGAACGTGGCCCGGTACAATCTGTATGATCTACGCGATGCCATGCTGGCTGGCCAGGCAGACCGCGCACTGACGGTGCTCTCGGGCCTGCGGGGCGAAGGCGAGGCATTACTGCTTGTGCTCTGGGCCGTGGGCGAGGAGATCCGTATCCTGGCACGCCTGAGCGCCGGCACCGACCATGGCCTGGACGCGGCCTTGCGCGCGCAGCGCATCTTCGGCACGCGCGAGCGGCTGATCCGGCAGGCCCTGCACCGGGTACCGGCATCCGCGTGGCCCGCGGCTGTGCGGCATGCCCACGAGATCGATTGCCTCATCAAGGGCATCCCGGTCGATGGACGCCTGCGGGATCCCTGGGACGAGTTGGCCCGACTCGTGCTGCGGGTGGCCGTCGTGGGCACGCGCCGCGCCTGATTCCTGAATTTTTTTGACCGAGCTGTCATGAACGATACCTCCACGGTTTCCTCCTTACAGACCCTGGGCCGACAGGCCCGCGAGGCCGCGCGCCAGATGCGCACCGCATCGGGCGCCGCCAAATCGGCAGCCTTGCTGGCCATGGCCGATCAATTGCAAAGCCGCCGGGCCTGGCTGCAAGCCGAAAACGCGCGCGACCTGCAGGCCGCTGCCGAGCGTGGGCTGGAGGCGCCCCTGATGGACCGCCTGCGTTTGTCCGACAAGGCGATCGACACCATGGCAACGGGCTTGGCGCAGATCGCCGCCATGCCCGATCCCGTCGGCAGCCTCAGCGAAACCGTCATCCGCCCCAACGGCATGCGCGTGGCGCGCATGCGGGTGCCCCTGGGGGTGATCGGCATCATCTACGAATCCCGCCCCAACGTCACCATCGATGCCGCGGCCCTGTGCCTGAAATCAGGCAATGCCACGATCCTGCGCGGCGGCAGCGAAGCCTTCCACTCGAACCAGGCACTGGGTGCGGTCATTCAGGCAGGCCTGCGGGCCGCCGGCCTGCCACCCCAGGCCGTCCAGGTCGTGGACACCCCGGACCGCTCGGCGGTCGGTGAGATGATCACCATGACCGACACCATCGACGTCATCATCCCACGCGGCGGCAAGGGCCTGATCGCCCGCCTGTCGGCCGAATCCCGCGTGCCGCTCATCAAGCACCTGGACGGCAACTGCCACGTCTACGTGGATCGCGCGGCCAACCTGGACCGTGCCCTGGAGATCGCGGTCAACGCCAAGACCTATCGCTGCGGCATCTGCGGCGCCATGGAAACCTTGCTGGTGCACGCGGACGTCGCAAGCCAATGGCTGCCTCGGGCCGGGGCCCGGTTCGCGGAATTGGGCGTGGAACTGCGCGCCTGCCCGCGCGCCGCCGCCCTGCTGCCGGGGTCGATCCCTGCCACCGAGGAAGACTGGGCGACCGAATTCCTGGCCCCGATCCTGGCGGTCCGGGTGGTCGATTCCCTGGACGAAGCCATGGACCACATCGCCCGCTACAGCTCCGAACACACGGAATCGATCGTGACGGAGGACATCGCCGCCGCCCAACGCTTCCAGCGCGAAGTCGATTCCAGCTCGGTCTATGTGAACCTGCCCACCTGTTTTGCGGACGGCTTCGAGTACGGTCTGGGGGCCGAGATCGGAATTTCCACCAACCGCCTGCACGCCCGCGGCCCCGTCGGGCTCGAAGGGCTGACAATCCAGAAATGGGTACTGACCGGCGAAGGCCAGTTGCGAGGTTGACGATGCTGTGGGTCAAGACCTTCCACATCCTGTTCGTCGTGTCCTGGTTCGCGGGCCTGTTCTATCTGCCGCGCATCTACGTCAACCTGGCACAGACCGGCGACCCCGGCACCCGCGCCGTGCTGCTGGGCATGGCCGGGCGCCTCTACCATTTCATGACGCCACTGGCCATCCTGGCGCTGATCCTCGGCCTCGCACTATGGCTGGGCTATGGCATCGGTCAGGGCCAGGGCTGGATGCATGCGAAACTGCTGGCCGTTCTGGCCCTGATCGTCTTTCATCTTGCCTGCCGCCACCATCTGCGGGCCTTCACCACCGGATCCTGCCGGCACGGCCACCGATATTTCCGCTGGTTCAATGAAATCCCGGTCCTGCTGCTGCTGCTCATCCTGATCCTGGTGGTCGTCAAACCATTCTGAATTCCATGACCGATTCCCCCCCCCGCAAGACGCTGAGTCTGACCAAGAAAACTGGAACCGCCGCACCGGTGGAAGGCGAGCGCCGCGCACGCTCGGGCGCCCGCGCCCGCCAGGCAGCCTTGCAGGAACGCGCCCAGCAGGCCCGGCCCGGCGAAAGGGACCAGGCCCCTGCTCCCGGCAGACCTGCCCGCCCGGACAAGGCAGCCGGCCCCGATCGCTTTGATCGCCCGGATCGCCGGGACAAGCCCGCCCGCGCGCCGCGCGCATCCGGACCGGCGCGCGCGGGGTCGGCCGACACCCCGGCCGACACTCGCCCGCGCATCCAGCGCCAGCCACGCGCAGCGCGGACCCCACGCAGCGCGGAAACCTTTCACGTCTTCGCCCCCTGCCCGCACGGCCTCGAGGAAGCTCTGGCGCTGGAACTCCAGGCACTGGGCTACGGGGGCGTCCGGTCGGGACGCGCAGGCTGCCACTTCCAGGCCGACTGGCAGGGCGTGCTGCGGGCCAATCTATACTCACGCCTGGCGACCCGCGTCCTGGTACAAGTCGCCCAGGCCGACATCCACACCGAGGACGACATCCTCGAACTGGCCCGGCAGACCGAATGGGAACGCTGGTTCGGCCCTGAACAATCGCTGCGGGTAGACACCTCAGCCATCGGCAGCCCGATGCGCAGCCTGCAGTACTGCAATCTGCGCGCCAAGGACGGCATCTGCGACCGCCTGCGCGAGCGCGAAGGCGCCCGCCCCGACATCGATACGGTCCGGCCGGACGCCCGCGTCCATCTGTTTCTGGATGCCCGGCAGGCCACGCTCTATCTGGACGTCTCCGGCGAGTCGCTATTCAAGCGCGGCTGGCGCCTGGACAAAGGAGAGGCGCCGCTGCGCGAGAATCTCGCCGCCGGCCTGCTGGCGCTGTCGGGCTGGATGCCCGACAGCCCTCTGCTGGATCCGTTCTGCGGCAGTGGCACCATTCTGATCGAAGCGGCCTGGATCGCCCTGGGCGTGCCCCCCGGCATCTGGCGCCCCTTCGGCTTCGAGCGCTTGCGGTCCCACGACGCCAGACTCTGGCGCGACCTGAAGGATGACGCCCGCGCCCACATCGCCCCGCAGTTGGAGCAACCCCTGGTGGGCAGCGACATCCAGCCGGCAGCCATCGAGGCGGCCCGCGCCAACGTCGATCGGGCCCACCTGAGCCCGGACACCATCCGCTTCGAGGTCTGCGATGTCCGCCACATGATGCCGCCGGCCGAGTCGGGCTGGATCGTCACCAATCCTCCGTATGGCGAACGTCTGAACGACAGCGAAGCGACCCTATGGTCGGAATGGGCGACGCAGCTCAAGCAGCATTTTGGCGGCTGGCAACTCAACATCATCACCAGTGACCTGGATCTGCCCGGACAGTTGCGCCTGAAGGCCCGGCGCCGCCACCCGCTGCACAATGGCGCCCTGGACTGCCGATTGTTCCAGTTCGACCTGGTGACCTCCAGCTACCGTAAGCCCACATGAGGGGTTTTTACGACACTGCAGCGCAGCATGAAAATTGACCGGAGGATACGGCTTGCTTTTGAACTAGGGTAAACCCTATAATAGGGTTAACCCGAGCGAAACGCTCTTTTCAAGCAAAGAGGCTTGCCATGAAAGCGCTGCAAAATTCCGATATCCGCCTGACCGACGCAATGGAACGCCAACTGTTGGCCGAAGCCATCGAGGCGCAGCAGGAATACGCGCTGGATCGCGCCCTGAAGCATCTGTTCCAGACAGCTATCGGCTTCTTCAAGGCCCCGGAATCCCGCGCGCACCACACGGTCCGCACTGCCCACTGATCCTCCGGATCACTTCGGGTTCTGCGCAAAGGCCGCTCCTTCCGGAGCGGCCTTTCACTTATTCCGTTTCCCTGACAATCGGGCGGATCCGGTTTCGCCCGACCCGCCGGACAGACCGAAACGCGGAGGCACACGCCAACGCGTGGGATAATGTTGTGTTTTCAAGCTGATTCTCCCACGATGTCCGACTCTTTCGCCGCCCGACCGGGCACGGTGCCCCCCGCCCCGGCGCGCCTGCGACGCTTTGCCTGCATGATGTACGAGGGTGTCCTGCTGTTTGGCGTCGTATTTCTGGCAGGCTACCTGTTCGACACCCTGACGCAAAGCCGCAGCGGCCTCATGTTGCGCCATGCCCGTCAGGTCTTCCTGTTTCTGGCAATTGGCGTCTACTTTCTGGCCTGCTGGCGACGTGGCGGTCAGACTCTGCCGATGAAGACCTGGAACATCCGCCTGACGGATCGTGGCGGACAGCCACTGCGCGGCTCGCGCATGGTCCTGCGCTACGTGCTGCTCTGGCCGCTGCCGCTGCTGGCAGCCTTGCTGATCGCGGGTCTGTCCCAGGCAACCGGATTGCCGTCGCTCGACCTGCTGATCGTCGCCGCACCCTTTTCCATCTTTCTCTGGACCTGGTTCGACCCTCAGGGGCAATTCCTGCATGACCGCCTGCTGGGCACGGAACTGCACGACCTGGGGCCACGCGCCGGAAAATCATGACCGACATCCTGAAGAAATTTCTCACGACCGACCACAGCACCCGTATTCAGGTGCTGCATCTTGGCCGAGCCTGGCAGACCGGGCTTGCCCACCAGGATCTTCCGCCCGTCGTGGCGCGGCTGCTGGGCGAGCTGGCGGCGGCCAGCGTCTTGCTGGCCGGCAACATCAAGTTCGACGGATCCGTCGTGCTGCAGTTGCAGGGCAACGGGCCTGTGCGCCTGATCATGGTCGAATGCACGTCCCAGCTGCAGCTGCGCGCCACCGCGCACCTGCGGGATCCTGGATCGGCGATCCCGGATGACATCACTCTGCAGCAGCTTCTGAACGCGGACGGCCAGGGCCGCTTCTCGGTGCTTCTGGATCCGGCCGGACGCCAGGCGGGTGCCAGTCCCTACCAGGGTATCGTGTCCCTGGAAGGCCACACCGTCGCCGCCGCCCTGGAACACTACATGCAGCATTCCGAACAGCTGGAGACACGGCTGTGGCTGGCTTCCGACGCGCACCACTGCGCGGGGCTGCTGCTGCAGCGCCTGCCCACAGGAAGTGCCCCGGGCGCGGCACCGGTCGACCCGCAATCCACCGAGGCCACCTGGGCCCACTGCCAGACACTGGCGGAAACCGTCAAACCCGAAGAACTGCTGGCGGAAACCCCGGACACGCTGATCCACAAGCTGTTCTGGGAAGACGACCTGCTGGCTTTTCCTGAACAGGACGTGCACTGGTACTGCCCCTGCAATCGCGACCGCGTGGCCGCGATGCTGCGTTCATTGGGCCAAGCCGAAATCGAAGACATTCTGACCGAGCAGGGCCATGTCCATATCGATTGCAATTTCTGCGGAAAACCCTATGACTTCGACGCGGTGGACTGCGCCGCCCTGTTTCTGGATGCCAGCGAACGGCTGCAGGCGCCGGGATCGGATTCCCTCCACTGAAACCGGCGGTGGTTGTACCGCGACACTGGCCGCCGCCGCGGTGACCTTACCGATACCACTCAACGCGCGGGACACCCGATACCCTCGTGCTCATTTCAACCTAGCGTAGTTCTGGCACTGCCCGCCCACGTCCGCCACCCGCATACTGGCCTTGTCCCCTCCATCAGGGCCCCACATGCGAGACTCCATCTTTCCCCCTCTACAAACCGTTCCCCGGCCCGATGTCGCTTTCCGCCACGTCGCGGCCGCACGAGGCCGGCTGGATCAGCGCGGCGCCGGTATGGCGGAATTCCTGATTGCCCTGATCCCCGTCCTGCTGCTGGGTCTGGGGGGAGTCGAACTGGCACACTGGATGACGCTGCGTCAGACGCTCAGCCTGGTGCTGGTGGAAGCGGCCCGCGTGGGCGCGACACGCCAGGCAAACCCCCAGGCGATCGCCGACGCGTTCGAGCACGGCCTGCGGATGACCCATCCGGACTCGCGGGCGCTGGCACGCGCACTGACGGAGCAGCGCCGGGCGCTGGGATTCCCCTGGCGGATCCACATCGTGCAACCCTCGCCTGCCGCCTTCGCGGAGCACGCCGACCCTGACGTGAAGGGGCCTCGCGCATTTCGCGGACAGCCGCTGATCCGCAACGACTATCAGGCGCTGCAACAGGCGCGCCGTCAGGCCCAGGGCTGGCCCCAGGGCCGCGGCCCTCGATCAGGCGTGACCATCCACGAGGCGAACACGCTGGTGATGGAACTCGGGTGGCCGCAGCGCCCCCTGCTGCCCGGCATGACTGTCATCGTCCGGGCTTTGGCACCGCTGAGCGATGATGCGCTGAACCGCCAGATGATGACGGCGGGCCACCTGCCCTTCCGACGGCAGGTCAGCATCGCCATGCAGTCCCATCCGGCCCTCTGGCCAGCGCTGGCCGACGGGCGGGTCCGCTATGTGGATGACAGCGCGCCTGGGCCGACGAATCCCCGACCGCCGAAGCCCCCGCCGATCGCCACCCCCGACGCAGGGATACCTGGCGGCACAAATCAGTCGCCATCGGGCGCGGACGCATTGCCATCTTGGCCGCTGACGGATGGATCCGGCGCCGCCGGGCCATCCGGGACTTCCGCAGGGTCATCGGCGCCGGGCACGCCAGACGGCGGCCCGGACGTCTGTCAGCCAGGGCCATGACCCATTTTGCTTAATGCGAATCCGCCGGCCGGGGCAGGATCTGGACGAAGTATTCGCCCTGGCGGATCATGTTCAGTTCGCCGCGCGCGCGTTCCTCGACGGCCGAAATCCCGGTCTTGAGATCCTGGACCTCGGCCTGCAGGGCATTGTTGCGGGCGGTCAGCGCCTGGTTGTTGTCGGTTTCGGCCTGCACCTGGGTTTGCAAGTCCCGCAGACGCAGCCACCCGCCCTTGCCCCACCACAAGGGGTACTGGGTGGCCAGCGTCAGCGCCAGCAGGACCAGGCTGAGCAAGCGCATGGTGCCCGGTCAGCGCAGATTGTAGAAGGCGGAAACGCCCGGGTAGGCGGCGACTTCGGCCAGTTCTTCCTCGATGCGCAGCAACTGGTTGTATTTCGCCATGCGATCGGAACGCGACAGGGAACCGGTCTTGATCTGCATGGCATTGGTCGCCACGGCAATGTCGGCGATCGTGGAGTCTTCGGTTTCGCCGGAACGGTGCGAGATCACGGCCGTGTACCCGGCCCGCTTGGCCATCTCGATGGCGGCGAAGGTTTCGGTCAGAGTGCCGATCTGATTGATCTTGATGAGGATGGAGTTGGCGATGCCCTGCTCGATCCCCTTTTTCAGGATGTTGGTGTTGGTGACGAACAGGTCGTCGCCCACCAGCTGCACCTTGCGGCCCAGCTGTTCGGTCAGGATGCGCCAGCCGTCCCAGTCGTCCTCGGCCATGCCGTCCTCGATCGAGACGATCGGGTATTTGTCGCACCAGGAGGCCAGCAGATTGGCGAAATCCTGCGAGTTCAGTGCAATGCCGCCTTCGCCGGCCAGGTGATATTTGCCGTCCCGGTAGAATTCGGAGCTGGCGCAATCCAGCCCCAGCAGGATCTGGGAGCCGGCCTCGTAGCCGGCCTCGCTGATGGCCTTCAGGATCAATTCGATCGCGGCCTCGTGGTTGGCCACGTTCGGGGCGAAGCCGCCCTCGTCGCCGACCGCGGTGGACATGCCCTGGCCGCCGATGATCTTTTTCAGGGCGTGGAAGACTTCCGCGCCCATGCGCAGGGCCTCGCGAAAGCTGGTCGCCCCCACCGGCAGGATCATGAATTCCTGCAGGTCCAGGGTGTTGTTGGCATGCGCGCCGCCATTGATGACGTTCATCATCGGCACGGGCATCTGCATCGGGCCGCTGCCGCCGAAATAGCGGTACAGGGACAGGCCGGCGTCATCGGCCGCCGCGCGGGCCACCGCCATGCTGGCCGCCAGGATCGCGTTGGCGCCCAGGCGGCTCTTGTCGTCGGTGCCGTCCAGATCGATCAGCGTGCGGTCGATGAAGGTCTGCTCCTGGGCGTCCAGCCCCATCAGGGCTTCGGAAATTTCCGTGTTCACGTGTTCGACGGCACGCAGCACGCCCTTGCCCAGATAGCGGGACTTGTCGCCGTCGCGCAGTTCGATCGCCTCGCGCGACCCGGTCGAGGCCCCCGAAGGCACCGCGGCGCGGCCCATGGCACCGGATTCAAGCAAGACGTCGCATTCCACGGTGGGGTTGCCGCGCGAATCCAGAATCTCGCGCCCAATGATGTCTACGATTGCACTCATGGTCTGACCGTCCTGCCTGTGTGGTGGGTTCAATGAAACCCCGCTATTGTAGCGGGGGAATATCCATCCTGGCCGCCGGGTTCCGGTATCGAATGAAAGGAGTTCCGGTATCGAATCCAACTACAATGGTACTTCATGAGGATCTCCGAGCACACGACGCCGGGCTTTGACACGCCCATGCCGCCTGGCTACCCCGGAACGACGCAATCATGCTGCGCTGGCTGACTTCACGTGGCGCGCGTCACGCGGCCGTCCTGCGCGAGGCGCAGGCGCTCACCCCGGACGTCTGGCGGGACATCCTGGGGGCATACGAATTCCTGCGCGGGCTGTCGGAAGCCGAAAGCCAGGCCTTACGCCAGCGCACCGCGTGGATCCTGGCCAGTAAATCGTTTCATGGAACTCACGGCCTGACGGTCACGCCGGCGATGCGCCATGCGATCGCGGCTCAAGCCGCCCTGCCGATCCTGGGTCTGGATACATCGCTCTACCAGGGCTGGACACAGATCGTCGTCTACCCGGGCGGCTTTTTGGTGCCGCGCATCGAAGTCGACAACGCCGGCGTGGTGCATGAATACACGATGGAGACCTCGGGGGAATCCTGGGAAGGCGGCCCGGTCATCCTGTCCTGGGAAGACATCCATCGCGAAGACGGCACCAACGTCGTCATCCACGAATTCGCACACAAGCTGGACCAGCGCGCAGGCGGCGCGGACGGCATGCCCGAACTGCGCGCGCACCACGGTCTGGATCCGCAACACTGGCACCACGTGCTGGAGCATGCATTCGAGGACTTCAACGCCCGCCTGGACGCGGTCGAAACGGCCATTCCGCTGCACGTGGATCCAGAATCCGACGCCGCCGAACCCTGGTATGCGGGTCTGCCGCTCGATCCCTATGCGGCCTCGGACCTGGCCGAGTTCTTCGCCGTCAGTTCGGAAGGGTTTTTCACGGACCCGGAGCCGCTGGCCCGGGCCTGGCCCGACTGGTACGACCTGCTGGCACGATATTACCGGCAGGATCCGCGGCGGCGCCTAGCTGCCGCACGCGCGATGGAAACCACTATAGGGACAGCGCCGCCGCACCGCCCTGCTTGACGCAGCGGTCCAGCGCGACCAGGGTTTCCAGCAGTTCCCGCATTTTGCCCAGCGGAACCGCATTGGGTCCGTCGGACAGGGCTTTTTCAGGATTCGGATGGGTCTCCATGAAGACCCCGGCGATGCCCACCGCCACGGCGGCCCGTGCCAGCACCGGCACGAACTCGCGCTGGCCGCCGGAATGGGTGCCCTGCCCGCCCGGCAACTGCACCGAATGGGTGGCATCGAACACCACCGGGCAATGCGTGTCGCGCATGATCGCCAGCGACCGCATGTCGGACACCAGATTGTGATAGCCGAATGACGCCCCCCGTTCGCAGACCAGGATGTTCCGGCCATCGCCGCCCGCCTCGATGGCGGCGGCGCGGGCCTTGGTCACGACCTGCTTCATGTCTTCCGGTGCCAGAAACTGGCCTTTTTTGATGTTGACCGGTTTCAGGGTCGCCGCGCAGGCCTGGATGAAATCCGTCTGCCGGCACAGGAAAGCCGGCGTCTGCAGCACGTCCACGACTGAAGCGACCTCGCGGGCCTGGCCGGTTTCGTGGACGTCGGTCAGCACCGGCACACCCAGCTGCCGGCGCACGTCTTCCAGAATCTTCAGCCCCTCGTCCATGCCCGGCCCGCGGAACGAGGCGCCGGAGCTGCGGTTGGCCTTGTCGAAGGAGCTTTTATAGATGAAGGGGATGCCCAGCGTCCGCGTCATTTCCTGCAGGATGCCGGCGGTTTCGAACGCGAGTTCCCGCGATTCGATGACGCAGGGCCCCGCGATCAGGAACAGCGGATGATCGAGTCCCGCCTGGAAATGACACAGTTGCATGGCGTCTCCTAGGCCTTGTTGACCTGACGTTGCTGATAAGCTAGCGCCGCCTGGACGTAGCTGGTAAAGAGCGGGTGGCCGTCGCGCGGCGTGGACGTGAATTCCGGATGGAATTGCACCCCCATGAACCAGGGATGGCTGGGGATCTCCATGATTTCCGGGAGATTTTCCGTCGGCGTGCGGGCGCTGATGACCAGGCCGGCTTCTTCGAGGCGGTTCACGTAGACGTTATTGACCTCGTAGCGATGGCGGTGGCGTTCGTTGACCTCGGGGCCGTAAATTTCGAAGGCCAGTGTGCCGGGTTTCACCGGGCAGCGCTGGGCGCCCTTGCGCATGGTGCCCCCCAGGTCCGAGGAACTGTCGCGGCGTTCGATCTTGCCCTCGCGGTCTTGCCATTCGGTGATCAGTGCCACCACCGGGTGCGCGGCCGAAGGATCGAATTCCGTGCTGTTGGCGCCGCCCAGCCCTGCCACATGGCGGGCAAATTCGACCACCGCCAGCTGCATGCCCAGGCAGATGCCCAGGTAGGGAATGCCGTTTTCACGCGCATACTGGATGGCTTTGATCTTGCCTTCCGTGCCGCGCTTGCCGAAGCCCCCGGGGACCAGGACCGCGTCCAGCCCGGCCAGACAGCCCGTGCCCTGGGTTTCGATCTCTTCGGAATCCAGGTACACGATATCCACCCGCGAATGGGTATGGATACCGGCGTGGATCAGCGCCTCGGACAAGGATTTGTACGACTCGGTCAGATCGACGTATTTGCCCACCATGCCGATGGTGACGGAATCGCGCGGGTTTTCCAGATCGTGCACCAGGCGGTCCCAGACGGTCAGATCGGCCGGCGGTGGCGTGATGGCGAGCGCATCGCACACCAGGCTGTCCAGACCCTGCTGATGCAGCATGGACGGGATCTTGTAGATGGAGTCGGCATCCCAGACGGAGATCACCGCATCCAGCGGCACATTCGAGAACAGGGAGATCTTCGCCCGCTCTTCGTCCGGCACCGGACGGTCGGCGCGGCACAGCAAGGCATTCGGATAGATGCCGATTTCACGCAGCTTCTGCACCGAGTGCTGGGTAGGTTTGGTTTTCAGTTCGCCGGCGGAGGCAATGAACGGCACCAGCGTGAGATGCATGAAGGCGCACTGGTTGCGCCCCAGGCGCAGGCTCATCTGGCGCACGGCTTCCAGGAAGGGCAGCGACTCGATGTCGCCCACCGTGCCGCCGATTTCCACGATCGCTACGTCGGCCTGGCCGTTCCAGGCGGCCTCCGCGCCGCGCGCGATGAAGTCCTGGATCTCGTTGGTGATATGCGGGATGACCTGAACGGTCTTGCCCAGATAGTCGCCCCGACGTTCCTTGCGCAGCACCGATTCGTAGATCTGGCCGGTGGTGAAGTTGTTGACCTTGTGCATCCGGGTGGACACGAAGCGTTCGTAGTGGCCCAGATCCAGATCGGTTTCGGCGCCGTCTTCGGTGACGAAGACCTCGCCGTGCTGGAACGGGCTCATGGTGCCCGGGTCCACGTTGATATAGGGGTCCAGTTTGAGCATTGTCACCCGCAGCCCGCGGGATTCCAGGATGGCAGCCAGGGAGGCTGCGGCAATGCCCTTGCCCAGGGAGGAAACAACCCCCCCTGTGACGAATACGTATTTGGTCATTTCATAGATGCCCGGTGTGGACGGGCGCAGCGGGAAATCGAGATTATAACCGCTATGATCCGGTCGCCAGACCGCCCTGATCATGCACTCCCGATTTTGCGATACGTAGAAGAAGCCCTTGATGACATGGCCCGTGCCACCAGGGGCTTGCACACTTCAAGCAACAGAAGCAGCCCAATACCCAGGCCCAAGGCCAGGAGCATGTCGCCCCAGGTAATCGAGCCGAACATCAGAAGCGCCTGGGCCTGCGGCAGCAACAGGACGAGCCCGGCCACGCAGGCCACTGCCACCACGACATACCCCAGGGCTGCGTTCTTGCGAAGAAAAGCAACACGCAACGATGCCCGAAAAGAGCGATTCACCAGGATGAGCGCGATGATCTGGGCCACCAAGCCGAAAAAGATCAGTGCCCGGACCTCGACTTCCGGTGTCCCCGCCCAGGTTTTAGCCAGAAAAACGCCGCCCAGCATCGCGAAAGCAATACCGCCCTGCATGATGCTCCAGGCCAGCATGGGGGCCGAAAACATGCGCTCGGCCGGATCGCGTGGCGCGCGCTCCATGACATCGTCTTCCGCATGTTCGGCTTCGAACACGAGCGCACAGACCGGATCGATCACCATTTCAAGCAAGGCGATATGAATCGGCCCCAACAGGATGGGCAGGCCAAAGAACAGCGGTAGAAGCGCCAGCCCGGCAATGGGGATATGGACAGCGAAAATAAACGCCATGGCCTTGCGGATGTTGTCGTAAATTCTGCGGCCCAGCCGGGCGGACTGAACGATCGCCGCAAAATCATCGTTCAGCAGCACCAATGCGGAGGCCTCACGCGCAACATCCGTCCCCCGCCCTCCCATGGCAATGCCGATATGCGCTGCTTTGAGCGATGGCGTGTCGTTGACGCCATCGCCAGTCATCGCAACGACTTCACCGCGTGCCTTGAATGCCTGGACGATGCGCAGTTTCTGCTGGGGCATGATCCGCGCGAATACGGTGACCCTCTTCAATCGTGCCGCGAGCTGTTCGTCATCGAGAGCCTCCAGATCGCTTCCCACCAGGACTTCCCCATCCTGGATGCCCGCTTGCGAGGCGATCGATCGAGCTGTGGCGGCATAATCGCCCGTGATCATCACGACGCGGATCCCGGCCCTGCGGCATTCGGCGATGGCGCCGGGCACACTGGCGCGTAGCGGGTCGGCCAACCCGACCAAACCGGCCAGCGTGTAGTGATAGCCCAGCTGTGAATCCGCCCACTGGCGGTCGGGCGCGGTTGACGTCGCCACCGCCAGCACGCGGATCCCGTGCGTGGCCATATCCTCGACGGCTTTCAGGACTTGCTGTGTTACATCGGCCGACAGGCGGCACAGGCGGATGATCGATTCCGGCGCACCCTTGGCGCTGATCGTCAGCGCCTGGCCGTCATCCCATATATTCGACATTGCCAGCAGATCCGGTCGCAGCCCATAGCTGTGGATTGGCGTCGTGCCGGAAGATTCGGCAGGGGCGAAAGTATCGCGGGCATTGTGAAGCGCGACTTCCATCGGGTCGGATGGATGAGGAGCGCTGGCCAGTGCCGCTGTTTCGATGAGTTTGCGGCAACTATCCGAGACGGGCTTTCCAGCTTCAAGGATGACAGCCTCGCCCGATGGGAGCCAGACCTGCGCAAGCGCCATCCGGTTTTCCGTGAGCGTACCTGTCTTGTCGGTGCAAAGCACAGTTGCCGAGCCCAGCGTCTCGATGGCTGCCGCGCGCCGGGTCAGCACACCGACTTTTCCTATCCGCCAGGCGCCCATTGCCATGAATACGGCCAGCACGACCGGGAATTCTTCAGGGAGCAGCGACATGCCGACGGCGATCCCGGCCAGCATGGCCTCGAGCCACCCACCGAGCAACAGTCCGTAAAGCACCACGACCAGGCACGCCACCAAAGTACCGCCGACCGCGCACCAGGTCACGATCCGGGTGATTTCGCTCCGCAAACGAGGTGCTTCGATGTCCAATCCCGCCAACGACTGGCCGATTTTGCCGATTTCGGTGTGCGTGCCGGTCGCCAGGACGCGGGCGACCCCGCTGCCACGGATGACAAGCGAGCCGGAATAGACATAGGGCTGATCTTCGCCGCCAGGCGATCGCGCATCGGACGGCTCGGGTGCCGCGGCCTGCGACACGCCGACCGCCTTGCCTACGGGCAACGACTCTCCGGTCAGCAGCGATTCGTCGACTTGCAAGTCGGTTGCGTCGACAAGGATCGCATCGGCGGCAACCCGGTCGCCCTCTTCCAGCACCAGCAGGTCGTCTCGCACGACCTCCCGGCCGGCAATGCGCACCCGCGCGCCATCGCGAATCACGAGGGCGCGGGGCGAGGATAGATCGCGCAATGCTTCCAGGGCACGTTCGGAACGGGTTTCCTGAACGGCCGTGATGGCGATCGAGAAAGTGGCAAAGATGAGAAGAATGAGCGCTTCGGTACGGTCGCCAAGGAGCAGATAGACGAATCCGCCGGCCAATAGCAGCATAAGCATCGGTTCGCGCAAGACTTCCAGCACGATGCGAAAGACCGAGCGACTGCCGGCTCGGGGTAACTCGTTAGGACCTTCCAGGCGCAACCGCGTGGTCGCCATGTCGGTGGTCAGGCCACGATGCTGAATGTCGTCGGCTGCTCTCATGTGCCGTCAGACTGGCTCGGTGCGCGCCAGCAGCCAATCCCGGGCTGGACCGTCCACCAGCGGCAGCAGGCGCTCGCGCACCTGCTCGTGGTAGCCGTTGAGCCAGTCGAGTTCGTCGGACGACAACAGCTCGCGCACCACACAGCGTGTGTCGATCGGGCATAGGGTGACGGTCTCGAAACCCAGAAAAGATCCGAACGCCGTCTGCGCCACCGGCACTGCCAGGACCAGGTTCTCGATGCGGATGCCCCAGTGCCCATCGCGGTACAGCCCGGGTTCGTTGGAGGTCAGCATGCCAGCCTTCATGTCCTGATGAGGCCGCGCATGGCTGCGCACCGAGATCGATTGCGGGCCTTCATGGACGTTCAGGAAGTATCCCACCCCATGCCCGGTGCCGTGACCGTAGTCGAGCCCACGGCGCCACAAGGGCGTGCGCGCCACCGCGTCCAGGACGGAAGACGGCGTATCCACGGGAAACTGCACCCGTGCGAGAGCGATGTGGGCCTGCAGGACGGCGGTGTAGTCCGCCCGCTGCGCGGTCGAGGGCGTGCCGACAGGCACCACGCGCGTGATGTCGGTGGTTCCGCCCAGGTATTGACCGCCTGAATCGATCAGCAGCAGCCCGTCACCCCGGACCAGGGCGTGATGCGTCTCGGTGGCCCGGTAATGCGGCATGGCGCCGTTGGCGTTGAAGCCGGCGATCGTGGCAAAGCTGAGGCTGACGAAGCCGGGGCGCCGGGCGCGCGCCGCCGACAGATGCGTGTCCACATCGATTTCGGTGACGGGTTCGCCCGCTGCCTGCGCGGCCTCGAACCAGGCGAAGAACTCGCACAGGGCAGCCCCGTCTTGCGCCATAGTGTCGCGAATATTGGCGGCCTCGGCGGCGTTTTTGATGGACTTGAGCAACTGGGACGGATTGATGGATTCAATCAGCCGCGCCTGGGGAGCGTGCGACAACGTCCCCGCAGTGACCCGGGCCGGATCGATCAACAGCCGGACGCCGGCATCCAGCGCGGCCAGATCGGCCGCCACCGCCGTATAGTCACGCAGCACGACGCCATCGGCCGCCAGGCGATCCGCCAGATCCACGGGAATCTTGCCGGGCGCCACATACAGCCGGACCTGCTGCCCGTCGATCAACGCATGCGCCAGGAAGACCGGGTTGTAATCCACATCCGCGCCGCGCAGATTCAGCAGCCAGGCGATATCGTCAAGCGTGGACAACAGATGCAGATCCGCGCCCTGCGCCCGCATGGCGGCACGCACGGCTGTCAGATTGTCGGCGCGCGTACGGCAGGCGTGCGGCGGCAGGTGTTCGTAGACCGGGGCGGTCGGCAAACCCGGGCGATCCGCCCAGACCGCATCGACCGGATCCAGATTCAGCACCAGGCCGACACCGACCTTATCCAGGCCGGACTGCCAGCGCAAAGTGGCCGCCTGGTCCATCACCCGGCCATCGACGCCCAGCCGATCCCCGCGACCGAGATGGTCCCGGGCCCAGTCCAGCATATCGGGGACATCCGGCGCCCCCGCCCGCATCAGGCTGATGCCCGACCCCTGCAACTGGGATTCGGCCTGTACCCAATAGCGGCTGTCGGTCCACAGGCCGGCGAAATCCGCCGTGACCAGCAAACTACCCGCCGAACCACTGAAGCCCGAGAGCCAGGCCCGCGCATTCCAGTGTTGCGGCAGGTATTCCGACAGATGCGGGTCCGCTGTAGGCACCAGGCAGGCCTGCAGGCCTGCCAAGGCCAGCTGCCCGCGCAAGGCGGCAATGCGGTCAGCGGGGCTGGCCGGGGAATGCGACAGGGTCACGATGATTCCTTCAGGCGACGGCGGACGTATCGAGTTTGGCGGTGGTCTTGGCGCGGATTTCATCGATGCCGACGCCCGGTGCCAGTTCGAGCAGGCGCAGCCCGTCGCCGGCGACTTCCATCACACCCAGATCCGTGATGATCAGATTGACCACCCCCACGCCTGTCAGCGGCAAGGTGCATTCGGGCAGCAGTTTCAGGGACTCGGTGCCGTCCTTGGACTTGGCGACGTGTTCCATCAGGACCACGACCTTGCCCACGCCAGCGACCAGGTCCATGGCACCACCCATGCCCTTGATCATCTTGCCGGGAATCATCCAGTTTGCCAGATCGCCTTTTTCGGAGACCTGCATGGCGCCCAGGATGGCCAGATTGATCTTGCCGCCCCGGATCATGCCAAAGGAATCGGCCGAGGCGAAGATCGAGGAACCCGGCAGCGTCGTCACCGTCTGCTTGCCGGCATTGATCAGATCGGCGTCGACCTCGTCATCCGTGGGAAACGGGCCGATGCCAAGCAGGCCGTTTTCCGACTGCAGCCAGACTTCCATGCCGTCGGGCACGTAGTTGGCAACCATCGTGGGCAGACCGATGCCCAGATTGACGTAAAAACCGTCCTTCAGTTCTTTTGCCGCGCGCGCGGCCATCTGTTCGCGATCCCAAGCCATGATCTGCCTCCTTAGTGACGGGTGGTGCGTTGTTCGATGCGCTTTTCCGGATGTGCGTTGAGCACGATCCGGTGCACATAGATACCCGGCAGATGCACCTGGTCCGGATCGAAGGTGCCCGTGGGCACGATTTCTTCGACTTCGACGACGGTGATCTTGCCCGCCATCGCGACGTTGGGATTGAAGTTGCGCGCTGTGCGCCGGAACACCAGATTGCCGCTGCGGTCGGCCTTCCAGGCCTTGACCAGCGAAATATCGGGTGTCAGGGACCGTTCCATCAGGTAGGTGCGGCCATTGAATTCCCGGGTTTCCTTGCCATCGGCCACCACCGTACCCACCCCGGTCGGGGTGAAGAATGCCGGAATGCCGGCACCGCCCGCGCGCAGTTTTTCGGCCAGCGTTCCCTGCGGGGTGAATTCCAGTTCCAGTTCCTTGGCCAGGTACTGGCGTTCGAATTCCTTGTTTTCCCCCACATACGAGGCGATCATCTTTTTGATCTGGCGCGTGGTCAGCAGCTGACCCAGACCGAAACCATCGACACCTGCGTTATTGCTGATGCAGGTCAGGCCATGCACCCCCGAATCGCGCAGCGCGGCGATCAGGGCCTCGGGAATCCCGCACAGCCCGAAACCGCCGACGGCAATCATCTGATTGTCGGCAACGATGTCGCGCAATGCGGCGGTAGCGCTTTCATAGACTTTATCCATACGACGTTTCCTTCGAGACTGAAAAGAACCATGAATCAGGCTGAAATGCAGCGCGCGAGCGCCTGCAGGTCGATCGGCACCGAAGCGGTCGCGCTTGATGCGCAACGGCTTTATGCCCACCACGATACCGGCAGGATACAACAGCGGTTTGAGAAAATCACATGAGGCGCGCCGCGGCGCCTCAGAGGAATGCGTGGGCTGCCTTCGAGTCGAAGTGCGCCCAGACCCGGTTGCCCCGGGCAAGTTCTGGGATGACCGAATGACCGAACGGCAACCGCACGGACAAGCCTTGGCCCTGGTCTGTCTCGGTGCTGACCTCGACGGTATTGCCCAGGAACGTCAGGTCCCGGATGACGACCGGCAGGCTGCAATCCCTGCGATCGAGAGACAGCGACAGGCGCTCCGGCCGTAGCAGCAGGGCGGCTGTTCCGCGGCCCCCAGCCTGGCCTTGTACGGGTACGTCGTCGATGACGATGCCCTCGCATACCGACAGCTTGGCCCGGTGAGCTTCCACCGAAAGGACTTTGGCGTCCAGGAAGTTGCTATCCCCCACGAAACCCGCGACAAAGCGCGTGGCCGGTTCCGCGTAGAGTTCTTGCCCTGTTCCGATTTGCTCGATCTGCCCTTGGTTGAATACGGAAATCCGATCGGAAAGGCGCAGAGCTTCTTCCTGATCGTGGGTCACATACAGAATGGTGACGCCTGTCTCTTGGTGAATGCGGCGAATCTCCAGTTGAATTTCTTCGCGCAGCTTTTTATCCAGGGCCGATAAGGGTTCATCCATGAGCAGCAGCGGCGGGTTGTAGACCAGCGCGCGCGCAAGCGCAACCCGCTGCTGCTGGCCACCCGACATGAATGCAGGCATGCGGTCCGCGAAACCCTCCAGCCGTACGAGCTTAAGCGCCGCCTGGACCCGGTCTTCGATTTCCGATCTGTCGCAACGGCGGACCCGCAGCGGAAAGGCCACGTTTTCTCCGACGGTCAGATGGGGAAAGAGCGTGTACCGCTGAAAGACCATGCCGATATTGCGCTGATGCGAGGGGACGGACAGCAAGCTTTTACCCTTGAGCAGGATGTCGCCTTCCGTGGGTTCCTGGAATCCGGCCAGAATATAAAGCGTCGTGGATTTCCCGGATCCCGATGGCCCCAGGAATGTCATGAATTCACCTTCGGCGACGTCGAGCGTGACATTTTCGATGGCGGTGACGGAGCCGTAGTCCTTGCGGATACCCTCGATGCTGAGAAAAGCTTGGGTCATTTTTGACGCACCTTACGGAAAATCACTGGGGAAATCATGAGGACGAGCGTGAAAACCATCAGGATGGTGGACACGGCCGCCACGACAGGCGTCAGGTCCTGACGCAGCGTCGTCCAGATTTTGACGGGCAGCGTCTGCAATGTCGGGCTGGACATGAAGATCGCCAGCACGACTTCGTCCCATGAGGCCAGAAAAGAAAAAATCGCCGCGGCAAACAATCCGTGGCTGATGGCCGGGACCGTGACGCGAAGGCGTGCTTCCCAGGGGCTGGCCCCGCACAGGATGGCTGCGTCTTCTATCGAGCGGTCAAACCCGTCAAGCGCGCTGCTGATCGAAATGATCGAAAACGGCAGCGCGATCAGCAGGTGGGCGATGACGAATCCGACCGTCGTACCGGCCAGCCCCAGCCTCAGAAACAGGGCGTATAGTGCGACAGCCAGCACAATGACCGGCAGGATCATGGGGGTCAGAAAGAGCGCCCTGAGCAGTTCCTTTCCGGCGAAATTGCCGCGATTCAGCCCGAGTGACGTCAGAAAACCCAGCCCCACCGACAGAATGGTGACGATGACGGCGATCTTCAGGCTGGTCAGCGCGGAATAGAGCCAGCGCGGATCGGCGAAGAGTTCGACATACCATTGCAGTGTCCAGGACGGGGGCGGAAAGATCAGCCATTGCGACGATCCGAACGACAAAGCCGCAATGAAAACGATCGGCAGCACCAGGAACATCAGCACCAGGACCGCAATACCAATCAGAACGTAGCGCAGCGCACCCAGGCGATTGAAGTCGAGCAGCATAGGTCACCTCTTGGAATAGGGGTTGAAAAACCTCAGCTGCACGAAGTACAGCCCCAGCGTGACAACCAGCAGGACAAAGGCGGCGGCCCCTCCCAACCCCCAGTTGAGCAGCGACTGCACCAGTTGCGCGATAAGCTCGGCGAGCATCATGCTCGAGGCTCCTCCGAGCAGGGCGGGAGTCACAAAGTAGCCCAGCGACATCACGAACACCATGAGCGCACCCGCAGCGATCCCCGGCATCGACAGCGGCAGCAGCACGCGACTGAAGCATTGCCACTTGTTCGCGCCGCAGAGTGCGGCCGCTCTCAGGGTCGAGGGGTCGATGGCCCTGAGGATACCGATCAGCGGCAAAATGATGAACGGCAACATGATGTAGACCATGCCGATGGTGACGCCGGTCATGTTGTTGACCAGCGACAAGGGCTGGTCGATCAACCCCAGCGCCATGAGCATCTTGTTGATCACGCCCGTACGCTGCAGCAGCACCATCCAGGCATAGGTGCGTGCCAGCAGGTTGGTCCACATGGACAGGATGATGACTGCCAGGAAAACGGCGGACCAACCGCGCGGCATGATGGCCAGCAGCCAAGCCACGGGAAAGCCGATCACGACCGCAACCAGCGTGACGATACCCGCCACGAGAAACGTATTGGTGAACACCCGCAGGTAGGTCGTCGAGCCGAAGAACACGGCATAGTTTTCCAGGCCCGGCGTCGGCTCGAGCACACTGCGCAGCAGCAGCATGGCCACGGGCACTATGAAAAAGAGCACGATCAGGATGAAAGCGGGCACGATGTAGGGGACGGCTCCGCCCGGCCGCCGATTCACGGCCCTTGGGCGTGTCCCTGGCAATGTGGCCTTGCTGGTCTGGATGGCCATATCGATCTACCTTGGTTGGCGGAAGCGGCATTACTGCCGCTTCCCGGTCGATGCTATCTAAAACTTACTTGGCTTGCCACGCGTACCAGCGTGTCCCGATTTCGTCGCGATGCTTCGCCCAATATGTCAGATCCGCATTGACTTGCGTGGCAGCCTGCTTGTCCGGCAGGGTGGCACGAATGTCCTTCGGCATCAACGCGGGCGAGTCCAGATTGATAGGCGCATAGCCGGTCATTTCCGCGAACTTGGCCTGCGAGGCCGCACTCGTCGCATAGGCGATGTATTTCATCGCCGCTTCCTTGTGCTTTGCGCCTTTGGGAACGATCAGCATGTCGGCTGCCGTGATGTTCTGGTCCCAGGACGTCTCGACATGGACACCTGTTTTCACCAGTGCGGTGAGCCGGCCATTCCAGAAAAACCCGTAAGGCGTTTCAGCCGAGGCAAGCAGCTGCTGGGATTGCGCCCCGCTGCTCCACCAGACAATGCTGGATTTGATCGTATCCAGCTTTTTGAAGGCTCGATCCAGATCGAGCGGATACAGTTTGTCGGCAGGCACCCCATCAGCCAGCAGAGCGGCCTCGATGACCCCGGGAGCGGACCATTTGTAGAACGTGCGTTTGCCGGGAAATTTCTTCAGATCGAACAGATCGGCCCAAGTCTTCGGGCAGGCCTTGACGGCATCCTTGTTGCACCCGATGACGAACGAATAGTAGAAACTTCCCACCGCGTAGTCAGTCACAAATCGAGGATCCAGGCGGCTCTTGTCGATCACGGAGAAGTCCAGCTTCTCCAGCATGCCATCCGTGCCGGCCTTGACTGCATAGTCGCCCTCGGCATCCACGACATCCCACGACACATCGCCCGATTCGACCATGGCCTTGATCTTGCCGTAGTCGGTGGGCCCATCCGGCAGGACCTTGATTTTGGTTTCCTTGGAAAAACCATTGGCCCAGACACTCATCTGGGCATCCTGCGTCGTGCCGCCCCAGGAGGTGAACACGAGGGTTTGATCAGCAGCGTAGCTGTTGGCGGCAAATGCCATTGCAATGGCAAAGAAAAGCGATTTGGTTTTCATGGTCTGTCTCCTGTCAATTCCTGTTGGTATGATCAAAACCCGCCTATACACCATCCGGTACGACGACGATCTTTCCAAAGCATGAACGCCCTTCCAGTTCACGCATGGCATCCTGGATCCTGCTCAGCGGAAACACGGCGTGGACCACCGGGTCGAACTCGTTGCCGGCCATGATCGCCAGCAACTGCCGCAGGTCTTCGTTCCTCCATCCGTCCGACCCCCGGATGTCCATCTCCCGCGTCCACAAATAGCGCAAATCGGTATTCGCTTCGAACCCGGTCGTTGCGCCACAACACAGCAGTCTGCCCCCGTGCTTCACGGATCTCAGGGACTGGAGCCAGGTGGCCGTCCCCGTGAAATCAACCACAGCGTCCGCACCCTGCTTGCCGGTCAGATTCCAGACCTGCTTGCCGAATTGCCCGTCGGGGGCTACGACGCATTCATGGGCGCCGATCGACTTCAGCCGCTCGGCTTTGGCATCGCTGCTGGTGCAGGCGATGACGTGGGCGCCGGCCCTGACGCCCAGCTGGACACAGGCCACCCCGACGCCGCCGCTGGCACCCACGACCACCAGGGACTCGCCGGACTTCAGCTGTCCACGGCTATGGAGCATGCGGTACGCCGTGCCATAGGCCGTGGGCAGACAGGAATATTCGACGAATCGCTTGTTTTCCGGAAGTCTCAGGATGCCTTTCGCCGATACCACCACATAGTCGGAAAAACCGCCCCAGTAGGCCTCTCCCAGCATTTCGCCATTCCAGAACGGGTCGATCAGGACCGCGGCCCCGACGTCCAGTCCGGTCACTTCCGGGCCGATGTCCTCGATCCAGCCCGCCACATCGCATCCGCCCACATGCGGCATGGCAATGTGGCGGCCCGGCATCCCGTCGCGAATGAAGATATCGAGCCGGCTGAGCGAACATGCCGCGACTTTGACCAGGACCTCTCCCACGCGCGGCACCGGCCGGGCGACTTCTTCCACTGAAAGCACTTCAGGACCGCCATGCTGACGCATGACGGCTGCCATCATTTTCTTTGTCATCCGACTCACCTTTTTCCTTATGTTCGGCCAACCACTCGAAGCCGGAGAACGTGTCCGCGACACGCCCCCCGTCATTCATCGATGGGTACCCGGTTTATTGACGAAACGTTCATGCGCCTGCTGGATGGCAAGCCGCCTCGGCTCCGAATCGAGCAATTCCACCCGGCATGCCTGCCAGCGATCCATATCGGCTTGCCCCGCTTCCAGGTCCGCCAGGAGCCGTTTCGTTGCCCGAACGGCCTGCGAATGCCGACCTTCGAGTTTCCGCAGATCCTCCAGCGCGATGCGCACGGCATCCCCCTGGGGCACGACCCGGGAGAACAATCCCGCGTCATGCGCGGCCCGCGTATCGAACCGTTCGCCCGCCAGCAGCAGGCGCGCTACGGTATCCGCCCGATGGCGTCGCCGGAGGCGATCGATCGCCTCCGGGTTATAGAGAAGCCCAAGGCGCACAGCGGGGATCTGCATGAAACTTCCCTCGCCCGCAATCCTGTAGTCGCAGGCCAGGGCGATGTCCGCCGCGGCGCCCATGCACGGCCCCTCGATCGCCGCAACGACAATCCTGTCCGAAGCCAGGAGCGAGGCGACAAGTCCGGCCACCGCCTCGTCATACTCGAGATCCTGGCGAGTGCCTTTCAACTCCCGAAAATCCGCTCCCGCGCTGAAACAGCCGGCCGCACCCGTGATCACGATGCCGAGAATATCCGCACCGCCACCTTCGACGGCATCCGCCAGACCGGACAGCATCCGGCGAGACAAGGCATTCCTGGCGGCCGGATCTTTCATCTCCAGGACCAGGACCGTCCCCTGAATCGATACTTCTACGAGGTTTTCACTCATGAGCCACCTGTAGGTCTCAAGTCCAGATCGAATCCAATCCACGACGATCCAAGGCCACCGCTTCCTCGACATCCTGAGAAAGATCCAGTAGCAGCTGTTCGGCTCCGGCCCTGACGACGAGCTGCAGGCTCACGGGAAGGCCACCCACCAAGCCGCAGGGAACCGCGGAAGCGGCAACCCCCCCCACATTGAAGGGCGCGGTGAACGGAAACGCGCCCCACAGCCAATCGACTGCAACGTCACCGATGAACTTCGGCCTTTGGTCCAGGGGAAACGCCGGAACGGCTGTCGCCGGGGAAAGCAGGACGTCATAGCGATCGAAAAACTCGTCCAGCCGCCGGCGGAAGCCGGGCAGAAGGCCCCGGGCCCGCTCGACATCGACGGGGTCCAGGACCAAGGCCGCCTTGAGGGTGGACCGCTCGTAGCGCGTGAGTTTTTCGGGACAAAGCTTCAACAGGTGCCCCCGTTCGCGGTGCTCTTCTTCGAGCACCAGCGGACCGAAGATATCATCCCAACCCTGGATGGGAGGATGATCTGCCTCAAGGTGATGCCCCAGATCTTCGAAAACCCTCGCCGCGCGTTCCACCGCCAGCGCCAGATCCCGATCCACCGGACGATTCTCCGGCGCCGGGCAATAGCAGACCCGCAAGGGCTTTCTGGTCGACCGGCGATCGAACCGCGAACCAGACAGCACCCCCAGGAGAATCCGCGCATCGGCCACGGACTTGGCCATCGGTCCGGCCGAGACAAATTCGGACATTGCCCGAAAACCGTCCTCGTCCTTGCACACTCCCGCGGACGGCTTGAGGCCGAAAACCCCTGCGAATGCCGCCGGGATGCGAATCGATCCGCCTCCGTCGGACCCCACGGCAAGAGGGGCGAGCCGCGCGGCGACCGACGCGGCGGCCCCGCCGCTGGAGCCCCCCGGCGTGCGCGTCACGTCCCAGGGGTTGGCCGTATCCGGGCCAAGCAGATTATCGGTCGTCGCGGACTGGCCGAACTCGGCCGTATTGGTCTTGCCCAGGAAGACGGCCCCCGAAGCACGCAACCGGCGCACCAGTCCGGAATCGCTCTTGGAGATCTGGCCCCGATAGACTTCGGAACCCAGCGTCGTCTGGATGCCTGCGACATGAAAGGCATCCTTGATCGAGATGGGAACACCTTCCAAGGCAGCACCCGCGCTGCCCGCCGCATAGGCGCGTTCGGCCTGCCTGGCCTGGGAAAGCGCCAGGTCGCGGGTCAGCTGAACATAGGCATGCAACTTGGAGTCGTGCCTTTCGATCCGTGCGAAGTAAGCCTGCGCAACTTCGACCGGGCTGAGCGTGCGCGCTTGGTAAGCACCGAGGAGCTGCGCGACAGAAAGGGAACTGACATCGTTAGCCATGAGGATGGACTCCTCCGCTGACGCCATAGACTTCGCCCGTGATGTACCCGGCCTTGTCGGACAGCAGGAACGACACCAGCGCGGCGACGTCCTCGGGACGCCCGACCCGGCCCACGAGGGACCGGTTTTCAGCATAGCCGCTGAAAAACTCGTCCGGATAGATCTTGCGCAGGAAATCGTTGTAAATCAGGCCTGGCGTGATGGCATTGACGCGGATGCCGTGCTTCCCGTTTTCAGCCGCCGCCACCCGGGTCAGGGCCAGCACACCGGCCTTGGCGGCGGAATAGGCGGCTCCGTGCTCGGCCGATGTTTCGTAGGCTGCGATCGAACTGATGTTCACAATCGATCCGCCGCCTTGGGCGATCATCGACGGCAAAATGTGGTGCATCGTCAGGAAGGTGCCCGTCAGGTCGATGTCGAGGCAACGCTGCCAGTCCTTCAGGGCCAGGTCGACAACCGAGGCAATGGTGGACCAGCCAGCGTTGTTGACCAGGGCATCGATCCGGCCCTTCTCGGCGACGACCTTTGCGACGCATTGCTCGACAGCCTGCGCGTCGCTCACATCGAGGGGAACCGCCATGAAGGGACGCCCGTGCTCCTTGGACAATTGTTCCGCGAACTCGCGACAGCGACGCTCATGCGCATCCGTGATCACCACGTCGTAGCCATCTTCCGCCAGCTGACGGGCGATCGCGCTGCCGATTCCGGCTCCGGATGCGGCGGTGATCAGTGCCACTTTGCGTTCGTTCATTTCATCATCTCCTTGGAATCAAACCATTTGTCGTCTGAAGCCGGCAAGAGCGGCCGGGGTTCCGGCACGCCCGCCTGCACGGGAAAAGAAAGCGCGCCGATTCAATGACCCAGCGCCTTCGACAAGGCTTCCGTCACCGCGTCGGGGTTGTCTACGTTCATCAGGTGCCCGGCTTCGGGAATGGACAGGAATTCGGCACCCGGCAAGGCATCCAGAAGGATTGAAGCCGCCTTCTGCGGGCAGAACTGGTCGTGTTCGGCCCCGATCACCACCACCGGCGTCCTGATCCGCGACAGGCATGGCGTCAGCGGCTCGGCATTCAGGCGCATCATGGCCCTGGCGGCATTGATGTAGCCTTTGCCGTCCCCGACCGCGGCGAGGCGCGCGACGACGACCCGATCCAGCGCCTCGTGCGCCCTGAAGATCCCGGCGTCGGTGTCGGCGCGCATGGCATCCTTGAATGCATCCGTACGGGTATCGGCGGCCTTTTCGATCCGGTCTTCATAGAACGGCACGGCTGAACGTCCGACGACGGACGATGTCCCCAGCACGACCGATTTCCGGACCAGGTCCGGACGTTCGGCAGCAGCCCAGAGTGCGACGGTACCCCCCAGCGAAAACCCGACGACAGTGGCGGGACCGGTGACCTTCTCGATGAAAGTCAGCAAATCGTTTCCCAGTTGCGCCAAAGTTCCGTCGGACTCGCCGTTGCCCGTCTGTCCATGGCCGCGCAGGTCATAGGCGAAACTGTGGAACCGGCCCAGCGCGTGCTGTTGCGCGCGCCAGGTATGGCGGTCTTCGGCCAGACCATGGACGAACACAAGCGGATCTCCGGCCCCATGCTCGGTATAGGCCACATCGATATCGTTGATAGTCACTTGGTTCATGGAATCTCTCTCGTCAGCCAAATACGGCCTGGCCGTTTCCCAACACCACTGCGCCCTGCGAAAGCGTCTGGAAATAAATTCGGCCGTCTTTTTTCCCCGACGCCACGGTCAGCGAATCGCCGGGAAGCACGGGTGACGTCAGGCGGGCTTCCAGACTGCTGAGATCCGCGGGATGGACACCATGCTGACCGGCAATGATCCGTGCGGAAATCCCCAGCGTGCAGAGGCCATGCAGGATCGGACGGGGGAATCCATTGGCGCGGGCGACCTCTGGATCGATGTGGACCGGATGCAGATCGCCCGTCAGACGATACAGAGCGGCCAGCTCGGGCCGGGTCTCCGTGTCGGTGGTCTCGGTATAGACCACATCCGCGGTCGCGGAGGCCGACGGACCCCGATCGCCGCCCCAGCCGCCCACCCCCGGCAGGAAAACCGTGTAGGTCGCCGTGAAGTATTCGGAAGCGACTTCGACCTCGACCAAGGTGGCCTTCCCCTTGTCGTAGACATGAGATATCCGGCCACGCATTTCGATACGTCCCGAGGCCGGCAACGGCCGATGGATCTGAATTTTCTGCGCGACATGCAGCGACGCCTTGGGATCGTAGGCCCCCAGCCTGCCCGCCGACTCGACAGCCCACAGACCCAGGGCGCAGCCGAATGTCGGCAGGACCCGCAAATCGCGTTCATAGACCAGATCCAGATCCGATGCCGCCGCACCCACGGCCAGCGCATACAGGATTGCCCTGTTGGCTTCATGCGTGGACACATGGACGCCGAGATCGGTTCCGGACAACTGAGAAAGCTGGTTGCTCATGATGATTCCCATATCCTTGCCAACGATCGCACCGACCCGGCCGCTACTTGACCCATTCCTGAACTTCGACGAGCACGCCGTAGCAGCTCGCGGGATGGATGAAGACGATCCGCACCTCGGAGAAGACTTCGCCGCGATATTCGTAGTTCTTCAGGACATAAGGTTCGTCGCGCGTCAGCCGGACGCCTTTTGCCTTGAAATGTGCAATCGCCTCGTTCAGATTCCGCGTCCGCACGCAGATTTCGTGGACGCCCTCGCCGCGCTTTTCGATCGCTTGGGACAAGGGGCCGGTCCCGGTCGAATCGGCGACGATGGCAATTCTTTCATTGCCGATCCATACACCCCGCTGAATGAGCTCGATGCCTTCCAGAGGTTCCGAGGCCAGACCATCCGCGGGCGCCGCGAAGATTTCACTGAGCCGATCGGTGGCCTTGTCCAGGTCCTTCACGGCGATGACGACTTCCTGCATGCTGTAGAACAACGGTTCCATCACTGTCTCCCTATTTTCTCGGGTTGGAATCAAAATAAATCACGGCAATCCATTGGCTTCCGGGGATTTCATTTTTTCCCAGAGCGCAATCAATTCCTTCTTGACCACCTTGCCAAAACCGCTTCTTGGCAACTGATCCACGAAATAGATCCGGCTGGGGACCTTGTTGCGCGACAGTCTTTCCCGGCAGAATTCCTGGACGTCCGTTTCACCGGGCGTCCCATGCCGGCCATCCGCAGCCCGGACCACGACCGCCACGAGATCCTGTCCCAGAATCGGGTCCGGAATGGCCAGGACCGCCGCGTCGGCCAGACCCTCATGACCCAGCAGAACCTCCTCGACTTCGGCGGGATAGAACTTGAATCCACCCCGATTGATGCGATCGCTTTTGCGTCCGGTAATCCGCAGCAGGCCGTCTTCTTTGCCGACGAAGCCGGTATCTTCCGTGTGGATCCAGCCATCCCCGTCGATGCGCTTTTTGGTCTCCGCCTCGTTCAGGTAATACCCCACCATTTGCCCCGGCGCCCTGAGAAGGACCTCGCCGGAATCGCCGGGTGCGCACGGATTCCCCGCTTCATCGACAACAGCAAGGTCCGTCGGCCAGATCGGCTTACCGATGGCCGTCGGATCAAGATCCATATCCGGGCCAAAATTGAGCGTCTGCCCGACCATGGTTTCATTCAGGGCATACCAGTTGGCGATGGACGCCCGCGGCCAGCGTTCTTTCATCGACTGGTACAGGGCGGACGTCATGGGCGCGCCGCTCGTGGTCATGACCTGTACCTTGGACGCCCTGGAGTCATCGCTGACCGGCCCTTGGCACATCATCGCGTAGTGGGCCGGGGCCCCCGCATAGACAGTCGTGCCGGCCAGCACCATTTCTTTTTCCTCAGCCAGCGGATCGAATCTACGCCCCCGGTAGCTCACGGGACATCCGGCCAACACGGCCGCATACAAGGTATTGACGATGCTGGTGGGCAAATAGGCGGGTACCGGCGACTGAATCACATCTTCCGGGCCGATCGCGCGCCCCCCGCGCGGCGCGGCAAAGACGCCATTGACCATTCTTTCGGCCAGCTGAACACAACCGCCATGCGTGATCATCGCCGCCTTCGGCCGCCCGGTCGTGCCCGAGGTAAAGGCAAGCAACGCGCAATCCTCCGGTTTCGGGCGAACCCGATCCGACCGCCCGGTATCCGCCGGCGCGCCCTTCCCGTCCTCTACCGAGGCGACCAGATGGAAAGCGCCACCATCGACGGAAAAGATCAGCAGATCCAGGGGACTGCCCTGGGTGGACATGCCATCGAGGGAGAACTCCCGCAGATCTTCGTCCTTGTGAGCCAGCAACAACCCCCTGCTGACGATGACTGCGGTTGCCGCCACATCCTTGGCGAACCGCTTGACCTCCGTGAGGCTGAGGCGATCATCCAGCGGGGCCACGATGCAGGCGCTATCCGCGACGCCGTGCTGCGCGCAGACCACTTTGCGGCAATCGGCCGTATCCACCCACACCAGAACCGGGGTATTGGGCCGATAGGTGGCGGCTTGCCGCAGACGCGCCGAAATGGCCTTCGCCCCATCCAGCCATTCGCGAAAGCTCATGTGACCCGCCGGCGATCTGACGGCAATGGCATCCGGCGTCGCCCGGGTACGTTTTTCGAGAAGATCCGGCAAAGTCAGCTTGCCCGCTGCTTCGAAATCGAGATTCCTCAGATATTCATGGATTTCAGCACTGCCCATTTTTGACTCCGGCAATCACTCAACGACCCGTCAGCTGATCGACCAGCAGCGCCCATTCCGCCGGCCAGCTTTCCGGCGTCGTGTAATTTTCTTCACTGCGGATACGCCCGATATTTCCCGCGACATCCTCGACCGTCAGCCGGCCCTGGCGGACGGGATGTTTGAAGAAACCCGGGGACCGCGCGACGAAAAGCCTGGCGACCGAGCCGGACCCTGCGGACCAGGTCTCGCCTGTATAGGCGCACTCGCGGGCCGCGAAATAACCCACGACGGGGGCCACAAGTTCGGGAACCACCATGTCCTCGCTGACCTGATGATATTGGGGCATCTCGACATCGTCGGTCAGTTGCGTGGACGCCATGGGGGCCACCGCGTTCACCTTGATGCCATGCCTGGCGCCCTCGAGCTTGAGGACCTGCAGCAGCCCGAATACGCCGCCTTTGGCCGCCGCATAAGGTGCAATGCCGCCGTTGCCGAACAACGCGACCCCTGAGGTCGTGAATATGATCCGGCCGTATTGCTGTTTGACCATCTGCTGATAGCAAGGCTGCGTGACATAGAACGCCCCCCAGACATGCACATCGAAAATTGGCGCGGCGGCGGCGGGATCAAGCTTGTTGAAGGACGTCAGCGAGATATTTCCCGCATTATTGACGAGGATGTCGATACGCCCGTATTTCGACATGGCCAGGTCAGCGATGGCCTGGCCGCCTTCACGGGTGGCGACCGACGATGTGTTCGCAACGGCTTCGCCTCCCTCGTTCCGGATCTCTTGCGCGGTGAGTTCGGCGGAACTGACGGATGACCCATCGACTTGCTGTCGAACGCCGATATCGTTCACAACCACCCGGGCTCCCCGGGCAGCCAGCAATTTCGCGTAAGCACGGCCCAACCCGCTGCCCGCCCCGGTGACGATCGCCACCTGCCCTTCATAGCGAAAATCCGCATCCGATATGCCGCTCATATTTGCTTCTCCATGATCCAGTCACGCTCTGATCCAAAATCAGAATCCGTAGATATCCCCGCGCAAGGCCAGGTTGCCGCGCTGAAGGAATTCGATGAAATATGCTCGTGCCGCCCCGGACGGGTGCATGACTGGATTGTGGACAGTGCGTTATCCTCGATGGGGCGAAAAACGACCCCGGCGGCGCCCAACGGCATCCACGCTCTATCGTTGGTTGTCTCCACAATCTTCGGAACCGACTGATGCACCATGTCACCACCCTCTGCAAACCGATCGACCGGACTTTCGAGTCTTTTTATGTTCTTCTGTACTTGCACTGTAAGTGAGGCTACGTTAAAAAGCAATAGTGATATCACTTTTTTTTAAATTCAGACCATGCTCAAAAAAGCACCCGAACCCATCCTCCCGCAGCCCACGACCCCCAAGGGGCGAGCCACCCTGGCGCGCATTCTGGCAAGCGGGCGAGAAACCTTCGGACAGGCGGGCTACGTCTCGATGCGCATGAGCGATCTGGCCAAAAGAGCCGGATTGTCGATGGGCGCGCTCTACCGATACTTCGACAACAAAGACGATGTCTTTCTGGCGATCATCCACGACATCCACAACGAGCTGTACGCGGCCAGCCGGCCCGGCGAGCCTCACATCTTCCGCGACCACCCGCGCAAGGCGATCCTGGAATCCAACCTCGGTTATCTGACCCATTACCGCAACCATCGCAAGGTCATGCGGGCCTTCATCGAAGCGACGATGGTGGACCCGCGTTACAACGACATGTGGTGGTACATGCGCGAGCGCCACATCATCCGTGTCGCCACGGCGCTCGAACGGGATCACGGGATTACCGAAGTCAACCGGATGCCGGCACGGATCTCCCTGGAAGCACTGGCCTCGATGACCGAACAGTCGGCCTATGTCTGGTATGCGCACCCGGACGCGGCGGCCGACATGCTGCCGGTGGCCGACGCGGCGTGCATCGTCAGTGAGATCTGGTATTGCACACTGTTCTCGAAGATGACCTGACCACGTGCAACACGAGACAGATCCGCGCCGCCCGCACATCTGAACCCGCCGATCCGTTCTCCGGAACGCGATAGTCAAGGCCGAGTTCTGCAATACAATGGCCGGCAATCAGCCGGGCACGGGCCCTGCGCACCGATCATGAAGAAACGGGAGCCATTCAATCATGACTGAACGTGAATCGATGGAGTACGACGTCGTTATCGTCGGCGGGGGGCCGGCCGGTCTGTCGGCAGCCATCCGGCTGAAGCAACTGGCCGCCGAACGGGGCCAGGACGTCAGCGTCTGCGTTCTGGAAAAGGCCGCCGAGATCGGGGCGCACATCCTGTCGGGCGCAGTCATGGACCCGCAGGCCCTGAACGAACTGATCCCCGACTGGAAGGAAAAGGGCGCACCGCTGGACGTCGCCGTCACGGATGACCGCTTCCTGTTCCTGACCGAATCGGGTGCGCGCGGCACCCCGGGCTGGCTGCTGCCCGATTGCTTCAAGAATCACGGCAATTACATCGTGCGTCTGGGCCACGTCACGCGCTGGCTGGGCGAACAGGCGGAATCGCTGGGTGTGGACGTCTTCCCCGGTTTTGCCGCGGCGCAGATCCTGTATAGCGAATCGGGCGCCGTGCGCGGCGTGCTGACGGGCGACATGGGCGTGGCGCGCGATGGCAGCCACACCGACGCCTACCAGCCCGGCATGGAACTGCTGGCCCGCTATACGATCTTCGCCGAAGGGTCACGCGGCCACCTGGGCCGCCAGCTGATCGAGAAATACCGCCTGGACGCCGGCCGCGATCCGCAAAGCTACGCCATCGGCATCAAGGAACTCTGGGAGGTCGATCCCTCGCAGTCGCGTCCCGGAACGGTCATGCACACGTCGGGCTGGCCCCTGGATTCGGACACCTACGGCGGCTCCTTCCTGTATCACCTGAACGACAACCTGGTGGCGGTCGGACTGGTGGTCGGACTGGATTACGCCAATCCCTGGCTGTCGCCATTCGAGGAATTCCAGCGCTACAAGACCCACCCCGCCATCCGCAAGACGTTCGAGGGCGGCAAGCGCATCTCCTACGGTGCCCGGTCGCTCACGGCCGGCGGGCTGCTGTCGCTGCCCAAGATGTGCTTCCCCGGTGGCGTCCTGGTCGGCTGCGAGGCCGGCGTGCTGAACGCCTCGCGCATCAAGGGCAGCCATTCGGCCATCAAGACCGGCGCACTGGCCGCCGAGGCGGCCTTCGACGCCCTGGCGGCCGGCCGCAGCCACGACGAACTGACCGCGTACCCGGCCGCGTTCGAACGGTCCTGGCTGCACGCCGAACTGAACAAGTCCCGCAATTTCAAGCAGTGGTTCAAAAAAGGCCGCACGGTCGGTACGCTGATGACCGGCATCGAACAGTGGCTTTTCAAGGGCAAAATGCCCTGGACGATCCATCACACGAAGCCCGACCACGCCTGTCTGCAGCCTGCGGCGGAATGCGCCCGCATCGACTACCCGAAGCCCGATGGCAAGCTGACCTTCGACCGCCTCAGCTCGGTGTTCATCTCAAACACCAACCACGACGAAAACGAACCGGTGCACCTGACGCTGAAGGACGCATCGGTGCCGGTCAAGGTGAATCTGGCGAAGTTCGGCGGGCCCGAGGCTCGGTTCTGTCCGGCCGGGGTCTACGAATTCGTGAAGACGGAAACGGGCGAAGACCGGTTGCAGATCAACGCGCAAAACTGCGTCCACTGCAAGACCTGCGACATCAAGGACCCGACGCAGAACATCGTCTGGGTGACCCCTCAGGGCGGCGAGGGGCCGGTCTACAACGGCATGTAAAATGCCACTGGGCGCCGCCATTCCCGCAGCGCCCGAGTCAAACCGTTCAAGCATAAGGGGCGGGAGCCCATCACCGATGGATATCGCTTTCGCCACCAAATTCCTGGGCGCCCTGTTCGCCATCATGAATCCGTTTCTCACCCTGCCGGTGTTCCTGGCGGTGACGGCCAATCGGACTCTTGCCGAACAGCGCAATCTCGCGACGGCGATCCTGCTCTACACGACGGTCATGTGCGTCGTCATCTCGGTGGCCGGCAGCCACATCATCAGCTTTTTCGGCGTGACGCTGGACGCCTTCCGGGTCGCGGGGGGCATTGTGCTGATCGGCATCGCGCTGTCGATGCTCAACGGCCAGCCGATCACCTCCCACGAACGCGCCACCCAGGAAAAAAGCGCCAACACGGCGGCTGCAGCGGGGATGGACGACAATCCGGGCTTCTATCCGCTGACTTTTCCGCTGATCGTGGGCCCAGGCACCATCACTACCCTGATCATCTACGGGGCACAGGTGCGCCAGTCATCCCAGTACGTGGCGTTTAGCATCGTGCTGGTGGCGGTGCTGGCGGCGCTGTTCATCGTGCTGTATTTCGCCGCATCGATCGGCAAGCTGCTCTCGACAAAGATGCGGGTGATCATGGCCCGCGTGATGGGGATCATCCTGGCGGCGATCGCGGTGGAGATGGTGGTCGGCGGGATCAAGGCGATGCTGCCGGGGCTGGCACATTAAAAAAGGGGCGGGAATGTATCCCGCCCCTTTGGCTGTGTCCGGCGTCCTGGATCACAGGGCGCCTTTCAACACTCGTTACCGCACCTCGGCCAGTTGTTCCAGAATGCCCGGATTTTCCAGCGTGGATACGTCCTGGGTGATGGGTTCGCCCTTGGCGACTACACGCAGCAGGCGGCGCATGATCTTGCCCGAGCGAGTCTTAGGCAGATTTTCACCGAAGCGGATCTCGCGCGGTTTGGCGATGGGGCCGATTTCCTTCGCCACCCAGTCGCGCAACAGCTTGGCCATCGCAGCGGCCTCGTCGCCCTGCGGCAGCGGACCATTGAGCACCACGAAGGCGACTACGGCTTCACCCGTCGTGTCGTCCGGGCGGCCCACCACGGCGGCTTCCGCCACGAGTTCGTGCGCCACCAGGGCGGATTCGACTTCCATCGTGCCCAGGCGGTGGCCCGAGACGTTCAGCACGTCATCGATACGCCCCATGATCCAGAAGTAGCCGTCCTTGTCACGCTGGGCGCCATCGCCCGCCAGATAGTAGCCCTTGAGTTCCGACGGAAAATAGGTTTTCTTGAACCGTTCCGGGTCGCCCCAGATCGTGCGGATCATCGAAGGCCACGGGCGGCGGATGACCAGGAAGCCCCCCTTGCCGCGTTCGACTTCTTCGCCCGTCTCGTCGACAATCGCGGCATCGATGCCGGGCAGCGGCAGCGTGCAGGAACCGGGTTTCAGTGGCGTGGCGCCCGGCAGCGGAGTGATCATGTGGGCGCCGGTTTCCGTCTGCCACCAGGTGTCGATCACCGGGCAGCGCTCACCGCCGACGTTGTTGTAGTACCAGACCCAGGCTTCCGGGTTGATGGGCTCGCCCACCGAGCCGATGATACGCAGCGAGCTGAGGTCATAGGATTTCGGGTGGACCTTGGGATCGGCCTCGGACAGCTTGGTCAGGGACCGGATGGCGGTCGGCGCGGTATAGAACACCGTGACCTTGTGTTCCTGGATCATTTTCCAGAAGCGGCCCGCATCCGGATAGGTGGGGACGCCCTCGAATACGACCTGGGTCACGCCGGCGGCCAGCGGCCCATAGGTCACGTACGAGTGCCCCGTGACCCAGCCCACGTCGGCCGTGCACCAGAACACGTCGGTCGGCTTGGCATCGAAGGTCCATTTCATGGTCATCAGCGACCACAGCAGGAACCCGGCGCTGGAATGCTGCACGCCTTTGGGCTTGCCGGTGGAACCCGACGTATACAGGATGAACAGCGGGTGATCCGCATCGACCGGAACCGGCGGACAGTCGGTGGACTGGCCCTGGATGACATCGTGCCACCACAGGTCGCGATCGGCATGCCACTGCACGTTGGAACCGGCGCGCTTGTAGGTGATGACCTTGCGCACGGCCTCGCAGCCGCCCATGGCCAGCGCCTCGTCCACGGCATCCTTCAGCGGGATCGTCTTGCCGCCGCGGAGCTGCGCATCGGCCGTGATCACCAGCGTGGCGCCCACGTCCACGGTGCGTTCGTGGATGCTCTTGGCCGAGAAGCCGCCGAACACCACGGAATGGATGATGCCCAGGCGCGCGCAGGCCTGCATGGCCACCACCGCCTCGATGGACATCGGCAGGTAGATGATGGCGCGCTCGCCGGTCTTGAAACCCAGCGCCTTGATGGCATTGGCGAACTGCGACACGCGGGCATGCAGTTCCTTGTAGGTGACTTTCGTCACCTGGCCGCCGTCGGCCTCGAAGATCAGGGCGACACGGTTTTCCGCCGGCGTGCTCAGGTGCTTGTCCAGGCAGTTGGCCGAGACGTTCATCCGGCCATCGGGATAGAACTTGTAGAACGGCTTGTTTGATTCGTCCAGCACCTGGGTGAAGGGCTTGTCCCACACCAGGTTCTCATTGGCCAGGCGCGCCCAGAATGCATCCGGATCGCGTTTGGCTTCATCGCACAGGGCCTGGTAGCCTTCCATTCCCGACACATTAGCCTGCCTGACCAGATCGGCAGGGGGCGGAAACACCCGGTTTTCCACCAGAATCGATTCAATCTCCGTAGGCATTTGGCTCGCTCCTTTAGGTTGATGTGGACCACATCATGTTTGAATTCTTTCGTGTGCAACCGTAACGCACAAGTCTTACTCGACCCTGACAATTGACGCCACAGCGGCCGCGCCGGCATCCCGGTCCCGCTTGCCGCGTTCGAAATCAAGGCGGCCCAGCAGCCACAGGCCCGCCACAAAGAACAGGCCGGTGACCAGCAACGCCGCCCGGTGATCTCCGTGGGTCGCCCAGACCAGGCCACCATAGGTCAGCGGCCCCACGACCGCCGCCAGCTGCACGGCAAATGTCCACAGGGCGAAGAATTCGGCGGGACGATGGGAAGGCGCCAGGACCCCGACCATGGCCCGCCCGGCGCTCTGGCTGGTTCCCATGCACAGCCCCGCCAGCGTGGCGGCCGCCCAGAACACGTCCACGGAATGGGCCGAAGCCGCCAGCAGCACCATGGCGATCCAGCCAACCAGGGTCAGTGCCAACGCTTTTTTATGCCCGATCCGGTCCTGCAGATAGCCGAAGCTGAAGGCACCGGCCGCCGCCGCGATGTTGACGAGAAACACCAGCAGCATCGTCTGGCGCATGCCAAAGCCCATGACCTCCGTGGCGTAAACCGCCGACAGCGTGATGACGACCGTGATGCCGGCCTGGTAGCTGGCGATGCACATCAACAGGCGACGAAAATCCGGAAAATCCCGCCGAGTTTCATGCCAAGCGTAGCGCAGCTGCGCCAGCATTGCCATGGGCGCGGTCGTCATCGTGGTACCCCGGGGCTCACGCAGCCAGATGGCCGACGGCAGGACGGCGATGGCAAAGTAGGCGGCGGTCAGGCCCATGATCCACGGCACATAGACCGGCGCGGTCAGGCCATGGGATTCGGCCGCGCTCGCCACCCACAGGGACAGGCCCAGGGCCAGCATGCCGCCGCAGTAGCCAAAGCCCCAGCCCCAGCCGGACACGCGCCCCATGGCCTCGGTACGGGCCAGGCCTGGCAGGAAGGACGCCACCACGGACTCGCCAACGCAGTAGAACATGTTCGACACGGCCAGCCACAGCAGGCCCCAGGCGATATTTCCCGGCCCCACGGTGGACAGGAGCGCGGTGGCGCAGACGCAGCCCACCGTGCTAGTGAACAGCAGCCGGCGATGCCCGGCCCGGGCATCCGCGCGCGCGCCCAGGCCGGGCATCGCCAGCATCACCGACAGATAGGACAGGGACAGCGCCCCCGTCAGCGCCAGCGTCCCCCAGCTGCGGCCGGCAGCCACCACGCCCACGAAATAGGCGTTGAACACCGTCGTGAGCACCACCGTGGTGTAGCTGGAATTGGCGAAGTCGTACATGGCCCAGGACCAGACCTCGCGATACCGCACGCCGGGGCGCAGGGAACTCACAATGCCGCGCGGATCTGATCGAGGGCGCCGGGGTCCTCGATGGTGGTCAGGTCGCCCGGGTCGCGGCCTTCGCACAAGGCCACGATGGCGCGGCGCAGGACCTTGCCCGACCGCGTCTTGGGCAGGGTGTTGACGAACAGGATGCGCGCCGGACGGGCCACCGCCCCGTTGCGCTGTTCGATGACCCGCTTGATCTCGGCTTCCAGCCGTTCCCGGCCGCCCGCCTCGTTGAGCAGATCCGGGTTGCGCAACACGGCAAATGCCATGGCTTCCTGGCCCTTGAGCGAATCGGCCACGCCCACCACCGCCGATTCGGCCACCGCCGGATGGGTGTTGACGGATTCCTCGATTTCGCGGGTGCCCAGCCGATGGCCGGCGACGTTGATGACGTCGTCGGTACGCCCCAGGATGTACCAGTAGCCGTCGTCATCAACCAGCCCCCAGTCCGACGTGGAATAGGTCAGTCGCCCGGGGAAGGACCGGAAATAGGTCTGCACGAAACGTTCGTCATTGCCCCAGATGGTGCTCATGGCCCCTGGGGGCAGCGGCGGCTCGATCGCCACGACGCCTTTCTGGTTCGGCCCGCTGTCCTGGCCGGTGGATTCGTCGACCACCCGCACGTCGTAGCCGTACACCGGTACGGTGGGGCTACCGAATCGCGCGGGGATTTCCTCGACCCCCGGCTGGGCGGACAGGATCGGCCAGCCGGTTTCCGTCTGCCAGTAGTTGTCGATGACCGGTTTTCCGATGGCATCGGACAGCCATCTGCCGGTCAGTTCATCCAAGGGTTCGCCCGCCAGATAGACACGGTCCAGGCTGGAGAGGTCATGGCGATGCAACAGCGCCGGATCGTGTTTTTTCAGGACCCGGATCGCCGTCGGTGCCGAAAACAGGGCATTGACCCGGTGGGTTTCGACGATGCGCCAGAGGATCGCCGCGTCCGGGCGTACCGGGGTGCCTTCGTACAGGATCGTGGCCTGTCCGTTGAGCAGCGGCCCGTACACCACGTAGGAATGCCCCACCACCCAGCCGACGTCGCTGCTGGAAAAAAACACGTCGCCCGGTTTGCCGCCGTAGATGTATTCCATGGACGCGCACAGGGCCACCGCATAACCGCCGACATCGCGCTGCACCCCTTTGGGGTTGCCGGTCGTCCCGGACGTATACAGGATGTAGCTGGGTTCGTTGGATTCGAGCCAGACGACCGGCACCTGCACGTCCAGATGACGCGCGCGCAGAGTGGCGTAATCCAGGTCGCGGCCCGCCGTCAGCGCCATCGGAGCCAGCCCGCGATTGACCAGCACCACATGTTCCGGCGCATGCGCGGCCTGGCCGATCGCCTGATCCAGCAGGGGCTTGTAGGCGATCGGACGACCCCCGCGCGAACCGGCGTCGGTGGAGATGATGACCTTGGGTTGGGCATCGTCGATGCGCTGCGCCAGGTTGTGCGCGGCAAACCCGCCGAACACCACGGAATGAATCGCGCCGATACGCGCGCAGGCCAACATGAAGAAGGCCGCCTGGGGAATCATGGGCAGGTAGATCAGCACACGGTCGCCCTGCGTCACCCCGAGATGTTGCAGGATGGCGGCGGCCGCATTGACCTCGCGCGCCAGTTCGGCCCGGGTGTAGACGATTTCCTGGTCGACCTCGGTGGATATCCAGATCAGGGCCGGCTGATCGGCCTGGGTGTCCAGCCAGCGGTCCACTGCGTTGTAGCACAGGTTGGTGCGCCCGCCGACGAACCAGCGCGCAAAGGGCGGACGGGAATAGTCCAGCACCTGTCCAAAGGGGGTTTCCCAATGGATGCGCTGAGCTTCGCGCGCCCAGAACGCTTCCTTTTCCTTCACCGACTGGCGATGGAACTCGCGGATCTTCTGCATGGTTTTGTCTCCTGTGTCATCCCTTGGCCCATGTGTCCCCGTCGGGAACCCGAACCATGGATGTGTTCTGAATCTTGCGTTCCGAATCTTTTTATCGTCAGCACCGACCGTACCCGGTCACGCTGACGCGGGACTGACATCCTGCCTGAGCGCCTGGCGCACCGCCCAGTCCGCGGCCGCCAATCCCATGGAAGCCGTGACGGTCACCACGGAACCGTACCCGGCGCAGGAAAGGCCCTGAGGAGCGCCGCGAGGCTCGGCGGCGGGCCGATCGCCGTCCGCAGGGGCCTCGCATGCAGCGGCAGCCAGATCGGGATCTGTCACAACCCACGCCGAAGGCAGCACCACCGGCTGGTCGAACCACAGACAATGAACGGCCATGCGCGGCACCCGGCGCCGGGGCTTGCCTCCGGCCGCGCCGCCCTTGGGGTAACCGTGGCGCTGACGCAGTTCCTGGCGGATGCGGCCCAACAGGGCGTCGTGCGTCACGAGCGACAGGTCGCCGGCGCGCAATGCCAGCGGATCGGTCTTTCCGCCGGCCCCGCCGCACACCAACAGCGGCCAACCTTGTTCGCGAGCGCACAGAATCATGGCGATCTTGGCGGGAACCTGATCGGTGCAATCCAGCAGCACGCCGCGAGGACCCGCCGACAGGATGTCGCCCACGTTGCCGGCATCGACGAAGTCATCGACGCAGGTCACCCGGCACGCCGGATTGATATCCCGCACCCGTGCCGCCATGGCCTGGACCTTCGCCTGCCCCAGCGTGCTGCCCAAGGCATGTACCTGGCGGTTGACGTTGGACTCGGCGATATGGTCCATGTCGATCAGGGTCAACGCACCGACCCCCGAGCGGGCCAGCGCCTCGGCACACCAGGCGCCAACCCCGCCGATCCCGGCCACCACCGCGTGCAACCCGTCCAGCGTCCGCCAGGCCCCCACGCCATACAGACGGTCCAGGCCACCGAACCGGCGTTCCAGGTCGGCGTCGCAGGCAGGACCGAGGGGCGTAAGGGAATCGGAATCGGGCATCATCGAAGGAGCGAAAAATCCGCAAGAAAGAGACGCTCCATTTTGCCATGCCCTTGCATCCACACCGCGCCGGATATCCAGCCCCAAGTCCTCTACAATAGGAAGCATTCTCCCGATCCCCGCCCTTCCATCCAGTGAACGCCCACGCGCCCCGCCCGTCCCGCCAGCCCCCGCCGCCCGAGGCATTCCGGGTACGGGATGCCGCTTGGCACGAGGCATCCATCCGGCAGACCCTCCACCACTGGGATGGTCAATCCGATCTGTGGGTCTTCGGATATGGATCCCTGATCTGGCGCCCGGAATTCGCCTTCCTGGAAGCCCGACGGGCACGCATCCATGGCTACCACCGGTCCCTGTGCCTGTGGTCGCGCATCAATCGCGGGACGCCCGAATGTCCGGGGCTGGTTTTCGGCCTGGGTCTGGGTGGCTCCTGCACCGGCCGGGCCTACCGGATCGCCGCAGCTCGGGTACCGGAGATCATGCACGCCCTGTGGCAACGGGAAATGCCCAGCGCCGCCTATATTCCGCGCTGGCTCGACTGCCATACCGATGCCGGCCCCGTGGCGGGGCTGGTCTTCACCATGGACCGCCAGGATACCGGCTACGCGCCGGCCTTGTCGTTCGAACAGACAGTCGCCGTCATCCGCCAAGGGCACGGGCGCTACGGCGCCTGCACCGACTACGTCCTGCAGACGGCGCAGGCCCTGGATGCCGCAGGCATCGCGGACCGCCGGTTGCGCGCCATCGCCGGCGCGCTACGGGACACTGAACACTCCCCTTCCTGAACAGGCATCATGTCCATCGCCGATATCCGCCAGACTTACCAGAAATACGAACTGCTCGAATCCGCCGCGGCCGCCGATCCGTATACCCAGTTCGAACAGTGGTTCCAGCAGGCCCTGCACAGCGAAGTCCGCGAACCGACAGCGATGACGCTCGCCACCGCCGACGCGGCCGGCCGGCCCTCGGCCCGGATCGTGCTGCTCAAAGACTTCGACGTCCAGGGCTTCGTGTTCTACACCAACTATCAGTCGCGCAAAGGTCATGACCTGGCCGCCAATCCCCAGGCCAGCCTGCTGTTCTTCTGGCCGGAACTGGAACGCCAGGTACGCATCGAGGGCGCGGTCACTCAGGTGGACGCGGCGGAATCCGATGTCTACTACGCCAGCCGGCCGCTGGGATCGCGCATTGGCGCCTGGGCCTCGCCCCAGAGCCAGCCGATCAGCCACGAGACGCTGGCAGCCCGGGTCCTGAACCTGACGCAGGAACTGGGCGAACACCCCACCCGCCCGCCACACTGGGGCGGTTATCGCCTGCGGGCCGAACAGATCGAATTCTGGCAGGGCCGGCCGTCGCGGCTGCACGATCGCCTGGTCTACACCCTGAACGCCGCAGGGGCCTGGAGCCTGGCGCGCCTGGCCCCCTGATGAGCGCGATGACAGCTTTCCCGACTCCCGCGGACTTCCCGTCCCTGTATTTCCGGTCGGCGCTGGGCCGGTTTCCCACCGGGGTCACAATCGTGACGGCCGAACATCCGGACACCGGCGTCCCGCTGGGGCTGACGATCAGTTCCTTCAGTTCGGTGTCCCTGGACCCCCCCATGGTCTTGTGGGCGCTGACACACACCGCCTCGTCCCTGGCGGCATTCCTGTCGTTGGATCGCTACGTCATCCACGTTCTGTCGGCCAGCCAGATCGATCTGGCACGGCGCTTCGCCAAAGGCCCCCAGGCTGACCGTTTCACCGATTTGCCGCTGGATCGGGCCCCCAACGGCACTCTGATGCTGGGGGACACGCGCTGCGCAGCCTGGTTCGAATGCCACAACACACAACGCCATCGCGCCGGCGATCACACGATTTTCGTCGGTCAGGTCGAGCACTGCCACCGCCAGCTGCTGTCGCCCCTGATCTACCACGCGGGGGACTTCGAACTGACCCCGGCAAGCGAACCGCTGTCGCGCAACTGACCCAGACCCCCGCATCTCCCGGATTTTTCATGCACGACTACATCCTGACACTTTCCTGCCCGGACCGGATGGGCATCGTCCACACCGTCACCGGCTGGCTGCTGAATCACCACGGCAACATCATTCACGCCCAGCAGTTCGGTGACCCCGACAGCCAGCAATTCTTTCTGCGCGTGCACTTTGCGCTGCCCGCCGAGGAAACGATCGGCGCGCTGCAGGACGATTTCGCCAGCGTGGCGGAACGCTTTGGCATGCAGTTCCAGATTCACGACGCGCGTCGCAAGGCGCGGCTGCTGATCCTGGTCAGCCGCCAGGGGCACTGCCTGAACGATCTGCTGTTCCGGGTACAAAGCGGGCAGATGCCGGCGGAAGTGGCCGGCGTCGTCTCCAACCACCCCGACTTCCAGCCCCTGGCCCAGGCGCACGGCCTGCCCTTCCACCACCTGCCCGTCTCGGTGGATAACCGCGCCGGACAGGAACGGCGGATCCTGGATCTGGTTGAACACGAGCGGGTCGACCTGGTCGTGCTGGCGCGCTACATGCAGATCCTGTCATCGGATCTTTGTGGCGCGCTGGAAGGCCGGGCCATCAACATCCACCACAGTTTCCTGCCCAGTTTCAAGGGCGCCCGGCCCTATTACCAGGCCCATGCGCGCGGGGTGAAGATCATCGGCGCGACCGCCCACTACGTGACCCGGGACCTGGACGAAGGCCCCATCATCGAACAAGACATCGAGCGCGTGGACCACGCCATGGGCCCGCAGGAACTGACGCGCATCGGCAGCGACATCGAATCCGTGGTGCTGTCGCGCGCCGTGCGCTGGCATGTGGAACACCGGATCCTGCTCAACGGCAAGCGCACGGTGGTATTTCGGTGACGGCTGTCCTGCGGAAATGGGCGGGCAGGCCCGCCCCGGCCATCACGCGCGGCCGGGCAGTTCCAGTTCAAACAGGCTGGTGACTTCGACTTCCAGCACCTGTTCGTCGGCCTGGTTGAACAGGCGCCAGGTCCAGCGCATGATGCCCAGATCCTCACGGCTGGAGGATATCCGCTTGGAATCCACCGTCGCCTCCAGCCGCAGCTGGTCGCCCGGGCGCACCGGCAGGATCCAGCGCAGCCGTTCCAGGCCGGGTGAGCCGAAGGACTCGGAATCGTGCAGCGCGGATTCGAACGCCATGCGCATGGCCAGGCCGCAGGTCATCCAGCCGCTGGCGATCAGACCGCCCCAGCGGCTGTCGCGGGCGCGCTTCTCATCGACGTGGAACCATTGCGGGTCATAACTGCGGGCAAAGGCCAGCATTTCCGCTTCGGTCACAGTCACGGGCCCATGGCGAATAACCATGCCCGGTTCGAATTCCTTGAATTTCATAGCGGTTATCCAGGAAAATCCTAGATACAGAACACAATCGGTCAGTTTAACTGGTTCTCACTCACTTGCCGGATATGACCGTTATTGGATAGCCAGCCCTGATTTAATGCACTAAAATTCTTATCATGCATTAAAATGTAATTACGATGATTGATGAGACTGAACCACTGGTGGTGCGCGACCGATCGGACCTGGACACCGGGCGCAATCCATTCCTGATCACCCTGGGCGAACACGTCCGTGCGCTGCGTGCGAGGCGTGGCCTGACACGTAAGGCCACCGCGCTCGCGTCCGGCGTGTCCGAGCGGCATCTGGCCAACCTCGAAAGCGGCGTCGGCAACGCATCCATTCTGGTGCTGCTTCAGGTCACGCAGGCGCTGCAATGCACGCTCGCCGAGCTCATCGGCGACGTCACCACATCGTCGCCGGAATGGCTGCTCATCCGCGAACTGCTGGAAACCAAGGACGAGGCCACCTTGCGCAAGGTCCGTCTGGCCATCGGTGAGATGCTGGGCACCGGCGGGCAGAGCCCGCAACGCAGCTCCCGCATCGCCCTGATCGGGCTGCGTGGCGCCGGCAAATCGACGCTGGGCAGACTGCTGGCCAGCGACCTGGGATTTCCCTTCATCGAACTGAGCCGGGAGATCGAAAAATTCGCCGGCTGTTCGGTCGCCGAGATCCAGTCCCTCTATGGCATGAACGCCTATCGCCGCTACGAGCGCAGAGCGCTGGAGGAAACCCTCCAGATCTACTCCGAAGGCGTGTTCGCCACGCCGGGCGGACTGGTTTCCGAGCCCTCGACCTTCAACCTGCTGCTGTCCTACTGCACGACAGTCTGGCTCCAGGCCAGTCCGGAAGACCACATGAAACGGGTCATCGCCCAAGGCGATCTCAGGCCGATGTCCGCCAACCCGGAAGCCATGCAGGACCTCAAGGACATTCTCGCGGGCCGGCAGGCGTTCTATTCCAAAGCGGAATTCCACATCAATACCAGCGGACAGCCGCTGGACCAGACCTTCCAGATCCTGCGCCGCACCGTCCGCGCGGTCGTCAATCCCAGAGTTCCGGCCAGCGTGGAATAACGCCCTCCCGGGGCCTGGCCATCGAGACATCCAACATGACGCACCCGAGTTCCGTATCCGTGAACCACGCAGCCAACGGAATCAGCGAAGTTCAAATGACGCGCCCGCAGGTCTACAACGCCTTCGACGAAACCATGATCGCCGAACTCGATCAGGCATTTGCCGCGCTCGCCGTCGACCCTGCCGTCCGCATCGTCGTCCTGTCAGGCGCGGGAAAGCATTTCAGCGCGGGCGCGGACCTGCAGTGGATGCGGCGCCAGGGCCAGGCATCCGAGGCGGAAAACCACGCCGATGCCCTGCGATTTGCGCGGATGCTGGAACGCATCGCGAACTTTCCCAAGCCGACCATCGCCCGCGTGCAGGGTGCCGCACTCGGCGGGGGGGTCGGCCTGACCTGTTGCTGCGACATCGCCCTGGCGGCGGACAGTGCCAGCTTCGCCGTCAGCGAGGCCAGATTCGGCCTGATCCCGGCCATCATCGGCCCCCATCTGGTCAATGCCGTCGGCCACCGCCAGGCCCGGCGGCTGGCGTTGACCGCCGCAAGAATCGATGCCGCCGAGGCGCTGCGCATCGGCCTGATCCATCGTACTGTACCCGTCGCCGAACTGGATGAGGCGATCCAGGCGGTGGCGATCGAACTGCTGGGTGCGGGCCCTCAGGCCCAGCGGGCCATCAAGGAATATCTCACCCAGCTGCCGCTTGGTCCGGTGGAGGCGCAAACGCTGGAACACAGCGCCGCCACCAACAGCCGGATCCGGAGCACCCCCGAAGCACAGGAAGGGTTCGCGGCATTCCTGGAAAAATGCCCGGCTCCGTGGGCGGTTTCCTGACCCGTCCGCCTTTTTCAATAAGTCTCGAAATGCATGCGCCCCTGTTCCCTTAAGCCTGCGCTCAGCTCCTGCCAGCTCTGGCCGCTGGCCTCGACGATATCCTTCATCGCCGCAAGCGTGCCGTGCTCCATGCCCTTGAGGCCGCACACGTAGATATGGGTATTCGGGTCCTGCAGCAGGGTCAGCACATCGGATGCCCGCTCGACGATCAGGTCCTGGACATGGCGCTTGGGCTGATCCGGTTCACGCGAGAGGGCCAGATTGATGTCGATGAACCCCTTGGGCAGACCCATGAGCGGCCCGAAGTACGGTAGCTCGTGCTGGGTGCGCGCACCGAAGAACAGCATGAGCCGGCCCTGAAACTCGCTGCGCTTGGTCAGGCGGCGGCAGCGCTCCGTCATGGCGCGCATGGGAGCCGCGCCTGTTCCGGTGCAGATCATCAGCAGATTGGCCCGATCCAGATTGGGCATCAGGAATGTGGCGCCCAGCGGCCCGATGACCCGGACCTTGTCGCCCCGGCGCAGATCGCACAGATAACTGGAGCACACCCCCGCCACTGGATTGCCGTCATAGTCGCTGGTCACGCGCTTGACCGTCAGCGACAGATTGTTGTAACCGGGGCGCTCTCCATCCCTGGGGCTGGCGATCGAATACTGCCGTGCGTAGTAGGGACGGCCGCGGGCATCCAGCCCCGGCGGGAAAACAGCGATGGACTGCCCTTCCAGCACGGGAAACGGCAGCGACTCGAAATCCAGAACGATATGATGGATATCGCTTTCGGCATTGTCGTCGCTGATGCGATAGTTGCCCGCCACGGTCGCCTCGGCGACGTTCTTGTGCGTGTACAGATTGACGTAGGGATGCGCGGCGCTCCAGGGTGGAACGCTGGAACCCGCAGTGGTTGCCGGCTGCCCCTCGATCAGCTCATCTCCCGGCTTCAGCTCGCCGACCACGCCGCCATCCGGCGTACCGGCGGCCGCCAAAGTCCCTTGCCCCTCCTCCCGGCGCCCACCGGTCGGGATTTCCACGGCATTCTCGGGCAAGGTTTTTTCCACCGGCAGAGACATCCATTCGAACTGTTCGTCGATCGGATAGGGTTCCTGGGCCAGCACACGGATCCAGTTGTCGATCGCCCCGGTCGGGCAAACCGGGAGACAGGCCTGACAGGCCATGCAGACATCGGGCTTGACGACATAGTTGTTGGCGTCATGCGTGATGGCGTCGATGGGGCAGGCTTCTTCGCAGGAATTGCACCGGATGCAGATCTCCGGATCGATGAGGTGCTGCTTCATGACCTCGATTTGCGTGCTCTCTGACATCACGGCTCTCCATGCCGGCCATGGCCGCGCGCCGTACCGGCGCACGGCCCGGCGCTCAGTTGAAACGAACGTACTCGAAATCCACCGGCTGGCGGTTGATGCCGATGACCGGCGGCGCGATCCAGTTGGCGAATTTGCCGGGCTCGGCCACACGCCCCATCAACGACGCCACGAAGGCACGGTCTTCCGCGGTCGGCAGCCACTCGTCCTGATGCACGCGCCATTGTTCCTCGGTCAGCAGATGTCCATCCGGCGACACCCGGATCTCGGACAGCGAGCCGATCTTGCGATTGAAAGCCTTGTGCGGCGTGATCAGGCGAAAATCGATGCCGTGCTTTTCCAGCACCCGGTTCCAGCGGCTCACACCGCCCACCGAATCCTTGATGAAGTCGTCGCGCAGCACTTCATTGAGGGCATTGAGCATCGGCACCTCGACCTCGCGCAGCTGGCCGTCGATGACTTTGAGGACGCGATAGGTGTCATTTTTCAGCTGATGATCGTCCGTACGCTTGCTTTCTTCATAGCGGCCCTTCAGCCCCGCGCTGTAATACGTGGCCGCGTTCGAAGACTCGTCGGCGCCGAACAGGTCGATCGTGACGCTGAAGTGGAAGTTCAGGTAACGCTGGATGGTCGGCAGATCGATCACGCCCGCTTTGCGCAACACGGCGGGATCGTCTGTCTTGAGTTCGTTCATCATTTCGGCGGTTCGCTGCACGACGCGGGATACTCCCGACTCGCCGACGAACATGTGATGCGCTTCCTCGGTCAGCATGAAGCGGGTCGTGCGTGCCAGGGGATCGAAGCAGGACTCGGTGAGCGCGCTGAGCTGGAATTTGCCGTCGCGGTCGGTGAAATACGTGAACATGTAGAAGGCCAGCCAGTCCGGGGTCTTCTCGTTGAATGCGCCCAGGATGCGCGGGCTGTCCTCGCTGCCCGAATTGCGCTGCAGCAGCGCATCGGCTTCCTCGCGGCCATCGCGGCCGAAATAGCGGTGCAGCAGATAGGCCATGGCCCACAAATGGCGGCCTTCCTCGACATTGACCTGGAACAGGTTGCGCAGATCATACAGAGACGGCGCCGTCAGCCCAAGGTGGCGCTGCTGCTCGACCGAGGCGGGTTCCGTGTCGCCCTGGGTGACGATGATGCGCCGCAGGTTCGCGCGGTACTCGCCGGGGGCGTCCTGCCAGACGTCCTTGCCCTTGTTCTCGCCAAAATGCATCTTGCGCTGACCGTCCTGCGGCGTCAGGAAGATACCCCAGCGATAATCCGGCATCTTCACGTGGTCGAAATGGGCCCAGCCATCGGGATTGACACTGGTTGCCGTGCGCAGGTAGACATCGAAGCCATGCGAACCGTCCGGCCCCATGCTCTGCCACCAGTTCAGGTAATTGGGCTGCCAGTGCTCCAGGGCGCGCTGCAAGGCGCGGTCCTCGGACAGGTTCACGTTGTTGGGGATCTTCTGGGAATAATCGATACCAGTCATGGTGCTGTCTCCTAGTGGAATTGCTGAACTGTTCGCATCGAATCAGACGCGGACCCAGTCAAAGTTGGCTTTTTCGCCCTTGCCATACACCTTCAGTGCGCCCTTCTCGCCCGCCGCATTGGGGCGGTAGAAAATCCAGTTCTGCCAGGCGGTGAGCCGGCCGAACACACGCGTTTCCATGGTCTCCTGACCGCCAAACCGGAGATTGGCCTCCAGCCCCGTCAGCGCATCCGGGGAAAGCGCGGCGCGCTCTTCGAGCAGCAGCCGGATCTCCTCGTCCCAGTCCAGTTCGTCGAGCGTGAAGGTCACCAGTCCGAGGTCCTCGGCCTCACGCGCGGACAACAGCGTCTCGGCGCGTGCGCGCAAAGGCTCGAGAGCCGCTTCCTCGCTGTGAAACCGCGCACGCAGGCGCGACTGGCCATCGACCCGGGGATAGCTGCCGAAGTTCATGGCGCTCAGGGCAACCACCGCGGGCCGCTCGACGGAGGTTTCATCGAGCATATAGCTACGGTCGCAGGCCAGCGCGATTTCGAAGAGCGTACCGACGAAGCACGAACCTGGCTCCACCAGGGCAAACAGCGAGCGGGACGTGACTTCCAGACGCGCCAGCGTGCGGCGCAACATGCCGACGGTTTCGCGCGCGAACCAGTGGCTGTCCCCCAGCCGCGCGAGTACGCCGTCGACTTCCAGCATGCGATTGGCATCCCCCTGGCTGCGCAACACCCAGGTGCCGATCTCCGGCTCGTTGGTGCGCATCTGCAGGATGGCATCATCGAGTTCGCGGGCAAACTGCAGAGGCCACCAGGCCGCACCCTGCGCGACGATCGCCGCCGGGTCCATGGCCACATCGCCATCCGGCCCGCGCAACAACCAGTTGGCCACACGGTTCTCGCGGTCGATCGTGACTTCGACGTGACGATAGATCAGACGATCCACCCCGTCTTCGCGTTCGATCCGGGTCAGTGCCACACCCTGCGCATCCGCGGGACGATCGCTCTGCAAGGCCAGCTCCGCCGCCCGGGCCATCACTTCCTGCTGGAAATGGGCGGGCTTGATCAGATCGTCCACCAGGCGCCAGCTCTTGGCACGCTGTCCGCGCACCCCTTCGGTCAGCGTGCAGAAAATATCCGCCCGATCGTGGCGCACCTTGCGCTTGTCGGTGACGCGTGTCAGCCCGCCCGTCCCGGGCAGCACACCGAGCAACGGCACTTCGGGCAACGACACCGCCGAGGAATTGTCATCGATCAACAGGATCTGATCGCAGGACAACGCCAGTTCGTAACCACCGCCCGCGCAGGCGCCATTGACGGCGGCAATGAACTTCAAGCCGCTATGGCGGCTGGAATCCTCCATGCCATTACGCGTCTCGTTGGTGAACTTGCAGAAATTGACTTTCCACGCGTGGGTGGAAAGGCCCAGCATGAAAATGTTGGCGCCCGAACAGAAGATGCGGTCCTTCAGGCTGGTCACCACCACGGTGCGGACCTCCGGGTGCTCGAAGCGGATGCGCTGCAAGGCGTCGTGGAGCTCGATGTCCACGCCCAGATCATAGGAATTCAGTTTGAGGCGATAGCCGGACTTGAGGCCGCCATCCTCGGCCACGTCCATGGCCAGGGTTGCGACTGCGCCGTCGAAAGAAAGCGACCAGTGCCGATACTGGCTGGGGTCGGTGCGGTAATCGATTCGCTGGACATTTTGGCTCATGTCATCTCTCCATGAAAATGAATTATTGTGCATCTCTTCAATGCGACCTGAATTTTTATGCATAATAATGCACTGATTGACGTGAGTCAAATTTTTTCTTCATAGTTTATGAAATCCAATTCATCTTCTCCAGCGAATTCTCCTCTTGAAAGTCAGGATCGATACCAACGTCAGCTTATCGGAAACCCTAGAATCTCATTAAATATGCACTATATTGCTTGACACACATCAAGTCGGAACTTACTGTAAGCACACCGCGACAAACTTCCGCCGCTCCATCGCCAGGATTTCCGCCCACATACGGAACATGGCGAAAGCGCTTACACCATGACCCATGACACGCTTCTTCACCTGCTGCAGCCCGTTACCCGGTTCATCGGCGGAAGGCCCCTCGACGCCGCACTGGGCGAGGATCTCAACCGGAAATTCCCCGCCGGCGGCGCGCTGTACCACCAGATCTTGACGATCTGCCTCGACGGCACACGCGATGGCTGGGTCTGTGCCAAAGAACACGGCGGCATCCGTTATGGCCGCGTCATACCGCCCGATGCGCAACTCGACGGTTTCTCGTGCGACATCGTGCTCATGAAGAATCTGGTCGGCCCCCGCCACACACATCCATCCGGCGAAATCGACCTGAATCTGCCGATCGACGGCAACGCCCGCTTCGACGATCACCCGGCAGGCTGGCTGGTCTACGGCCCCCAGACCACACACCGGCCGACCGTCTCGTCGGGCGAGTCCTACGTTCTCTATCTGCTGCCCAACGGGGAAATCGACTTCCACTGAACGTCGACTTCCATTGGATGCGATCCCCGCAGTCCCTTTCCGAATCCCGCGCGAACCGATACCCATCATGACCATCGAATTACTGAACCACACAGAATCCACCTGGCATCCCGCGTCGGCGGGCACGCGTCAGGCACTTCTGGATCCGGTGCTGGGCACGACACTTGCCTGGGCCGGCGCGGATCGGATCGACATGGCGGGCTGTTACCGCTGGGCACGCACCCACGGCGGCGGCGCGCTACGGTCCATGACCTACCCCCAACGAGCCGATCTGCTCGATCAGATCCATCAGACACTGCAGTCCCGCCGGGACCACTACCTGGATATTTCATTGCGAAACTCCGGCACCGTCGAACGCGACAGTTCGATCGACGTGGACGGTGCGCTGTACACGCTGTCCTACTATGCGAAGCTGGGCCGCGCACTGCCGGACGCCCACCGCCTGATCGACGGCGACCGTGCTTCGCTGTGCCGCGACGGGTCCTTCGCCAGCCAGCACATCCTGGTGCCATCCCATGGTGTGGCGCTGCTGATCAACGCATTCAACTTCCCGGCCTGGGGCCTCTGGGAGAAAGCCGCGCCTGCCCTGCTGTCCGGCGTGCCGATCGTGGTCAAACCGGCGACGGCGACGGCGTGGCTGACCTGGGAAATGGTCCGTGACGTGCTCGAGGCCGGCATCCTGCCGGACGGCGCCCTGAGCATCGTCTGTGGCCGTCCCGCCGAGCTGCTCGATGCGCTCGACCCGCTGGACATGGTGTCCTTCACCGGGTCGGCGGACACAGCGGCCGAACTGCGCGGGCACCCCCGCATCCTGCGCGACGGCGTGCGCTTCAACGCGGAAACCGACAGCATCAACAGCGCCATTCTCGGCCCTGACGGCAGCCTTCAGGCCGAAGAGCAACTGGTGCGCGAAGTCGAGCGCGAACTGACGAGCAAATCGGGGCAGAAGTGCACCGCCATCCGCCGCATCATGGTGCCCGCAAAGCGCTATGACAACGTCGCTCAGGCACTGGAGGCCCGTCTTGCCAAAGTCACCGTCGGTGACCCGCGCACGCCGGGCATCCGCATGGGCAGCCTCGTCAGCCGCAGCCAACGCGCCGCGGTGGACACCGGCATCGACACGCTCTCGGGCTCCTGCGACAGGCTCTTCGACGGCCGCAACCGCATCACCGTCCAGGCCCCGGAAGACAGCGCCTGCGTGCCCCCGACGCTCTTTGGCACCCAGGATCCGGATCGGCATCCGCTGGTCCACCAGACCGAGGTGTTCGGCCCGGTTGCCACCCTCATGCCCTACCGCGACATGGCACACGCATTGGACCTGGCGCGGCGTGGAATGGGCTCATTGGTGGCCTCGGTCTATGGCGAAGACCCATCCACACTGGCGCACGCGGCGGCACACCTGGCGGAAAGCCACGGACGCGTCCACCTGATCAGCCCCGATACGGCCAAAACCCAGACCGGACACGGCAACGCCATGCCGCAATCCAATCACGGCGGCCCCGGCCGCGCGGGCGGCGGCCAGGAACTCGGCGGCTTGCGCGCACTGAATTTCTATCATCGCCAGGCCGCCATCCAAGGGGCCGCCGGCGTCCTCGGCCAGATCACACCCGCTTGAGCATCGCGAAAGAGACTCTCGCGACCCGACAACCCATTCAAACTCGATGATTCGGAGACAACCATGGCACCTTGCCCGGAGCAACTGAACTTTGCACGGCACCTGTTCGACCTCAATGCAGGCCGTGCAACAAAAACAGCCTACCTGGATGGCCAGCGATCGCTCAGCTACGGCGAACTGGAGCAGCGCAGCATCCGATTCGCCGGCCTGCTCAAGCAACTGGGCCTGCACCGGGAAGAGCGCATCCTGCTGCTCATGCACGACACCGTGGATTGGCCGGTCTGCTTCCTGGGATCGCTGCTGGCCGGTGTGGTCCCCATCGCGGCCAATACCCTGCTGACCGCGGACGACTACGCCTACATCCTGCAAAACAGCCGCTGCCAGGCTGCTTTCGTCTCCCAGGCGTTGCTGCCCGTGCTGCAACGGGCCATGCTCAAGGTCAGCCACGAAGTCGCCCATATCGTGGTGGCTCAGCCAGAGCTGCCGCTGTCTGAAGGGATGATCGACTTCGAGGCCGCGCTGGCGCAGGCCCCCGCACCGACTCCCGTGGACACGCAGACCGACGAGACGGCGTTCTGGCTGTACTCCTCGGGATCCACCGGACTGCCCAAGGCCGTGGTGCATACGCATGGCAACCTGTGGTACACGGCTGAGCTCTATGGCAAGCCGATCCTGGGCGTGCGCGAGAGCGATACCGTGTTTTCCGCCGCCAAGATGTTTTTCGCCTATGGGCTAGGCAACGCGCTGACGTTTCCGCTGTCGGTGGGGGCGACTGTCCTTCTGCTGTCGGGCCGCCCCACGGCGGACGCCGTGTTCGAGCATCTGACCCGCCACCGCCCGACCATATTCTGCGGCGTCCCCACCCTGTACGCCAGCATGCTGTCTTCGCCACAGCTGCCATCGAAGGAACAGCTGACCCTGCGAGTTTGTGCATCGGCCGGAGAAGCGCTGCCCAAGGACCTGGGCGACCGCTTCACGGAACATTTCGGCTGCTACATCCTGGACGGCATCGGATCGACCGAGATGCTGCATATCTTCCTGACCAACCAGCCTGGCGACATTCATTACGGCACGACCGGCAAACCCGTCCCGGGCTACGAGGTCGAGCTGCGCGACGAGGCCGGAAACCCGACCCCGGTCGGCCAGATTGGTGATCTGTACATCAAAGGGCCCAGCGCGGCACTCATGTACTGGCACAACCGCAAGAAGTCGCACGATACCTTTCTGGGCGAGTGGCTCAAGAGCGGCGACAAGTACACCGTGGATGCCCAAGGCTACTATACCTACGCCGGCCGCAGCGACGACATGATCAAGGTCAGCGGGCAGTATGTCTCTCCCGCGGAGGTGGAAGGCACGCTGATCCGCCACCCCCTCGTGCTCGAGGCCGCCGTCATCGGCGCGCCCGACCACGAAGGCCTGATCAAGACGATCGCGTATGTCGTCCTGCGCCCCGGCACGACCCATAGCGAAGCCATCGAGCTCGAACTCAAGACCTTCGTCAAATCCAACCTGGCGCCGCACAAATATCCGCGCACCATCATCTTCCTGGACGATCTGCCCAAGACCGCCACCGGCAAGATCCAGCGCTTCCGCCTGCGGCAGCAACACGAGAGCGTCCCCGCGTAAAGACCATGAACATGCCGACATTATCCGCCAGCAGCCCGACCACCGTTCCCATCCGGCTTCAGGACCGGGCACTGGAGATCGAATACCGCCTCATCGCCCCGGAACGGCGTGATGCCGATCTGCTGGTCTTCCTGCACGAGGGTCTGGGATCCGTGGCGCTCTGGAAAAGCTGGCCGGATGAGCTGTGCGCGGCCACCGGCTGCCGGGGGCTGGTGTTTTCGCGCGATGGCTACGGGGCCAGCACCCCAAGGCCGGAGGCAATGCGCTGGCCCACGCACTTCATGCATGACCAGGCGCGCGAAGCCTTGCCGGCCCTCTTCAAAGCCCTGGGTCTGGATCGCGAGCGACCCATTCTGTTCGGCCACAGCGACGGCGGCTCGATCGCCCTGCTCTACGCAGCCATGTATCCTGAACGCGTCAAGGCCATTGCCGTAGCGGCTCCGCACGTCTTCGTGGAAAACCAGACCATCGCCAGTATCGAACAGGCGCGCGAGACGTATCTCAAAACGGATCTCAAGTACAAGCTGAGCCGCTACCACCGCGATGCGGACTCGGCCTTCTGGGGCTGGAACGACATCTGGCTGGATCCCGCATTCCGCGCCTGGAACATCGAATCTTTCCTGCCGTCGATCCGCTGCCCCATCCTGGCCATCCAGGGCGAGGACGACCAGTACGGATCCCTGGAACAGATCCTGCGCATCCAGCGGCAGGCGCCGCAGACGCAACTCTGCGTGCTGAGCGGCTGCCGTCACTCGCCCCATGTCGACCAACCCCAGGCCACCATCGAGGCGGTGGCCCGGTTCATGGAAAACCTGACCGTCCCCCAACAAGCAATCCACAGTCAATAAGCCAACCCAAACCGCAAGCCCGGCCCCATAACGGGTAACGCGGTTCACCCCGGAGGAGAACCATGCAAAAAACCATCACCCGCGCCTTGCTGGCTGCCGCTGTCAGCCTGGCTTGCACCCAAGCCGGCGCGACCGTCAAGGTGGGCTTCATGCTGCCATACAGCGGCACCTACGCGAAGCTCGGCGAGGCCATCGAGAACGGCTTCAAACTCTATGTCGCCGAACAAGGCGGCAAGCTGGCCGGCCAGGATATCCAATACTTCAAGGTGGACGACGAATCCGACCCGTCGAAGGCGACGGAGAACGCCAACCGCCTCATCAAGCGCGACCAGGTGGACATTCTGGTGGGCACGGTGCACTCCGGCGTGGCCCTGGCCCTGGCCAAGGCGGCGAAGGCGGCCGACACCACGCTCATCATCCCGAACGCGGGTGCCGACGCCATCACGGGTCCGCTATGCTCGAAGGAAGTCTTCCGCACATCCTTCACCAACTGGCAACCAGGTTACGCCATGGGCCAGGTCGCACGCGAAAAAGGCTATAAGACGGCCATCACGATCACCTGGAACTACGCCGCCGGCAAAGAGGCGACCGACGGCTTCAAGGAAGGTTTCGAGAAAGCTGGGGGCAAGGTCACCAAACGCCTGATGCTGCCATTTCCCAAGGTCGAGTTCCAGCCGCTGCTGACCGAGATCGCCGCCGAAAAACCGGATGCGGTGTTCACGTTCTTCGCCGGTGGCGGGGCGGTCAAGTTCGTCAAGGACTACGCGGATGCCGGTCTGCGCACGCGCGTTCCGCTGCTGGCCAGCGGGTTCCTGACGGACGGCACCCTGGAAGCGCAAGGCGACGCGGCCCAGGGGTTGCTGACGACCCTGCATTACGCCGACGGGCTGGACAACCCGAAGGACAAGGTCTTCCGGGCCAGCTACACCAAGGCCTACCCGGCCATCGCGCCCGATGTCTACGCGGTCCAGGGCTATGACGCAGCCCAACTGCTGGCAACCGGCCTGAACGCCGTCAAGGGCGATGCCAGCCAGAAGGGTGCCATGCGCCAGGCCATGCAAGGCGCAACGATCGACAGCCCGCGCGGCACATTCAAGCTGTCCAAGGCGGGCAACCCCATTCAGGATATCTACCTGCGGGAAGTCCGGGGGACCGCCAACCAGGTCATCGGGATTGCGTCAAAAGCGCTCGCCGATCCCGCCCGCGGCTGCAAGCTGTAAGCCGGAGCGCCCTCCATGGACCCGATCATATTCCTGATCCAGTGCCTCAATGCCGTGCAATACGGACTGTTGCTGTTCCTGATCGCCAGCGGCTTGACGCTGATTTTCGGCATCATGGGCATCATCAATCTGGCGCACGGCAGCTTCTACATGATCGGGGCCTACATGGCCTTCGCGCTGCAGCCGGTCGTCCAGCAGTTTCTGGGGGGCGGATTCGTCGCCACCGTGGTGGTCTGCGTCCTGCTGGCCACCGCGCTGGGCTACGTGCTGGAATGGGCCTTCTTCAGCTTTCTCTATACCCGGGATCACCTGCAGCAGGTCCTGATGACCTACGGTCTGATCCTGGTCTTCGAAGAACTGCGCAGCATCCTGATCGGCAACGACGTGCACGGGCTGACACTCCCCGAATGGCTGGATGGCTCGATCACGCTGGGCGGCGTCATGACTTACCCGGTCTACCGGCTGTTCATCTCGGTCGTCTGCATGGCGGTCGCACTCTCCATGTACCTGGTGCTGACCCGGACCCGCCTGGGGATGAAGATCCGCGCCGGCGCCAGCAACCGTGAAATGATCAGCTCGCTGGGCATCAATATCCAGCGCCTGTACCGGATCGTGTTCGCCATCGGCGTATCCCTGGCGGCGCTTGCCGGCGCCATCGCCGCGCCGGTCACTTCGGTGTACCCCGGCATGGGTCATTCGGTCCTGATCATCAGCTTCGTGATCGTGGTGATCGGCGGCATCGGGTCGATCCGGGGCGCGTTTCTGGCAGCCATGCTGGTGGGTTTCGTCGATACCTTCGGCCAGGTGTTCTTCCCTGGCATCGCCGGCATGCTGGCCTACCTGCTGATGGCCTTGATTCTGCTATTCAAGCCACAAGGACTTTTCACTCAAGGCTGAATCATGCGCATCACAAAAACCGCCGCCCCGATCCTGATCACGCTCGGCATTCTTGCCATCCTGCCGTGGGTGGTCAACGAATACTACGCGGGCCTGGCCGTCAAGATCATGATCTATGGCCTGTTCGCCATGAGCCTGCAGCTGCTCGTGGGCGGCGCCGGCCTGATCAGCCTGGGACACGCCGCTTTCTTTGGCGCGGGGGCCTATGCCACCGCCCTGCTCGCGCCCGAATCCGGAGCGGGGAATTTCTTCTTCTTGGTGCCCAGCGTGCTGGCGGCCGCCATGGCCTATGCCGCGATCACGGGAGCACTGTCCCTGCGCACCCGTGGCATCTATTTCATCATGATCACGCTGGCCTTCGCGCAAATGGCCTACTACGTATTCCACGACACGCAATTCGGCGGCGGCAGCGACGGGATCTATCTGTATTTCCGCCCCGAATGGCGTCTGGGAGACTGGACACTGCTGAATATCGACGAGCCGCGCGCCTTTTACCTGTTCGTACTGTCCACCCTGGGCCTGGTCTGGATCTTTCTGACCGTGCTGGGGGGATCGCGCTTTGGCGCGGCACTCAACGGCATCCGCATCAACGAGCAGCGCATGCGCGCCGCCGGGTACTCGACTTTCGCCTACAAATTCGTGGCGTACCTTCTGGCGGCAGGGCTGGCCGGTATCGCCGGCATGCTCCATGCCACCAAGGACGGCTTCATCAATCCGGAACTGCTCAACTGGGAACAATCCGGGCTGGTATTGCTCATGGTGATCATGGGCGGCAGCGGGCGACTGTGGGGCGCGTTGCTGGGCGCGCTGTGCCTGATCCTGCTGGAAGAGCTCTTTCAATCCGAAGCCCTTTTCGGCGCCCTGGCAGGGCACTGGCACCTGACATTCGGCCTGACCATCATCGTGCTGGTCGCGCTGCTGCCCCAGGGGCTCGCAGGCCTGTCGCATCGCCCCCGGAAACGCCGGAAAACCCCGGCTCTATCCGAGCCCACCTCATCCTACACGCCACAGCCATGAACGATTCCATTGTTTTCTCGGCCCGCAATGTCTCGCGCCGCTTCGGCGGCCTGCAAGCCCTGGACAAAGTCTGCATCGACTTGCCGCTCGGCAACATCCACGCGGTGATCGGCACCAACGGCGCCGGCAAGTCCACGCTGGTCAACGTGCTCTCGGGCGAACTGTCGGCCGACAGCGGCGAGATCCGGATGCAGGGCCAGGACATCACCCGCTGGGTACAGCCACGGCGCGCCCGGGCCGGTGTCGGCCGCAGCTACCAGCGAACGACCATATTTCCCAGCCTGTCGCTGCACGAAAACTGCCGCCTGGCCGCTCAGGCCGGCTACCAGCGATTCTGGCGCTGGCTGCAACCCGCCACCGCCTGCCGGCGGTCCAACGAGGCCGCCGAACGCGTCCTGGAACAAACCGGACTGCAATCCCTGCGGCATCAGCCGGCCGGATCCCTGTCTCACGGCAAGAAGCGTCAGCTGGAGATCGCCATGAGCCTGACCACCGAACCGCAGGTGCTGCTGCTCGACGAGCCGCTGGCCGGCATGGGGCCGGAGGAAACCGAGCGCATGCTGCAACTGCTCGAGTCGCTGCGGGATGAACATGCCATTTTGCTGATCGAGCACGATATGGATGCCGTCTTCCGGATTGCGGATACCATCACCGTCATGGTCAATGGCTCGGTCATCGCGCATGGCAGTCCGGAATCGATCCGCGGCAATACGGACGTTCAGGCAGCCTACCTGGGAACAGAAGCATCATGACGGCCATCGTCGAAGCCCAGGACCTGCACACCTTCTATGGCGAAAGCCATATCCTGCGAGGAGTCAGCCTGCGGATCCAGGCAGGCGAGGCGGTCGGCCTGCTGGGGCGCAACGGCATGGGCAAAACCACCCTGATCCGCGCACTGGTGGGCCATCTCCGGCCTGCCAGGGGCACGATCCGGTTTCACGAACGGACACCAGGCCCGCGCCCACCGCACGAGGTCGCGCGGCTTGGCATCGCCTACGTCCCGGAAGGGCGCGGCATCTTCCCCAACCTGAGCGTACGGGAAAATCTGCTGGTCGCTGCGGGGCCGGGCCATACCGGGAAGAACACCTGGACCCTGGACAGGATCCTGACGGTATTCCCGCGACTGGCCGAGCGGATGCGGCACGGCGGGCACCAACTGTCAGGCGGAGAACAGCAGATGTTGGCCATCGGCCGGGCCCTGCTCACCAATCCGGACATGCTGATCCTGGACGAGGCAACCGAAGGCCTCGCTCCCCTGGTCGTCGAGGAAATCTGGCGCGTCATTCACAGCATCCGGCAAGCCGGCGTCGCCACCTTGATCGTCGATCGGAACTACCGCAAGATCCTGGCCCACACCGACCGATGCATCATCCTTCAGAAGGGGGTGGTGGCGATCGAGGACAGCAGCCCGGCGCTCGGCTCGCGGGAAGACGTGCTGAGCCGCTATCTGGGCGTCTGATGCTTGCCGTATCAGGGGAGGCTTAGGGCCTGCTCACGCCAAACGCCGCCGCGGCGCGCCCGATCCGGTCATTGACGCCCTGCCAGGCCGGGTCTTGGGGCGGGCGCTGCAGCAGGATGCGGTCATAGCCGGCGGCATCCAGTTCCCGCAGCAAGGCGTACAGCCGACGGGCATAGACGACCGGATCGGCGGGCACCACCACCCAGTCCACCCTCCGGGGTGCGGGACCCGGGGGCGATTCCAGGATGACGACCGCCGTGCGAGGCCGCCAAAGCCCGGATGGGACAACGAGGCCCGACGGCCCGGCGGCCGCGATTGTCTCGACCCGCGCGACGCCTGAGGCGAATGCGGCAGCCGGATCGGGCGACCGCAGCCAGGCGGCCAGATCGGCCGATTCCACCAGCGTCACCGGGGTATGCGGCGCATAGTGCGCCTTGAGCGACCCCGAAACGCGGGGCGCAGCAGCGTCGGGCTGCGCCGGCAGATCGCCCAGCACTTCGGCCAGCTGCAGGATGTTGATGTGCCCGGGGCGCAGCAGCGTGGGGCCCACGCCCTGATCCAGGCGCGACAGATCCAGGATGGTCGACTCGATGCCGACCTGGGATTCCCCACCTTCCAGAATCATCAGGGCCTGCGCATCGAGTTCGGGAAATTCGTGGCGGACATGATCCGGGTGGGTGGGCGACACCTGGCCGAACTGATTGGCCGATGGCGCCGCCACCCCGCCGCAGCCGTGCGGCTTGAGGCTGGCAAAGACATGCAACAGGGTCTGCGCAATGGGGTGCGAAGGGCAGCGCAAGCCGATGCTGGCCTGACCGCCGCTGACGGCATCCGGAATACGCGCGGCGCGCGGCAGGATCAGCGTCAGCGGACCCGGCCAGAACGCCGCCATCAGTTGACGCGCCTGGGGCGGCACCGAGGCCGCCCAGTAGCCAGGATCCGTATCCGGCGCCAGATGAACGATGATCGGATGATTGGCCGGGCGCTTTTTGGCGGCATAGATCAGGGCCACCGCCTGGGGATTTTCCGCATCGGCCCCCAGGCCATACACCGTTTCGGTCGGAAAGGCGACCAGGCGCCCCTGAGCCAGACGGTGGGCGGCCTCGATGATCCGGGTCTGATCGACCTTAGGCATCGGGCAATCCCAGCACGGCGGCCACCCGGGCGATGCGCGCATGCAGTTCCGCCGCGTCGCGTCCCAGAATATTCACGTGGCCCATCTTGCGGCCCCGGCGCGCCTCGGATTTGGCATACAGATGCAGCCGCGTGCCCGGCACCGTCAACACACCCGCCCAATCCGGCTCGCGGTGCGCCCCCCGGGCATCGAACCACAGATCGCCCAGCAGATTGAGCATGGCCGCCGGACAGAGCATGTCGGCCGACCCCAGCGGCAGACGCGCCATGACGCGGGCCTGCTGCTCGAACTGACTGACCAGGCAGCTGTCCTGCGTATGATGGCCGCTGTTGTGCGGGCGCGGCGCCATCTCGTTGGCGATCACCCGCCCGTCGCGCAGCACGAAGAATTCCACGCACAGCACCCCGTGGTAATCCAGGTGGTCGGCGATCCGCAGGGCATGGTCACGCGCCTGATCGGCAATCGGCGCGGGAATCGTGCCGTCCACCACGGACAGCGCGAGGATACCGTCCCGGTGGGTGTTGCGCGCCGGTGGATAGGAGACCGCCCGTCCATCCAGACCGCGAGCCACGACCACGGAAATCTCGGTATCCAGCGGCTGCAGGGCTTCGAGGATGCAGGGAACGCCACGCATGGCCTCGAAGGCCTGCAGCGCCTGAGCCCGGTCGGCCACCCTGGCCTGCCCTTTGCCGTCATAACCGAAGCGGGCCGTCTTCAGGATGCCTGGAAACAGCGTCTGCGCGCAGGCATCCAGGTCGGACGCCTGATGCACGGCGGCATGATCCGCCACCGGCACACCCGATGCCCTCAGGTAGGCCTTTTCCGCCAGACGATCCTGCGCCACCGCCACGGCGTCGCCCGACGGCGTGGTCAGGCAGTGTCGCGCCAGATGCCGCAGGCTGTCGGCGGGCACGTTTTCGAATTCGGTGGTGACGGCCACGCACAGCCGCCCGATCTCGTCGAGAGCCCGTGGATCGTCATACGCGGCGCGCAGGTGCCGATCGGCCACCCCGCCGGCGGGACTGGATTGCGCCGGATCGAGCACCATGACGTGATAGCCCAGCGCCTGAGCCGACTGACAAAACATGCGTCCCAGCTGGCCACCGCCCAGCACTCCCAACCAGGAGCCGGAAGCGGCCGGCGTCATGATGCCTCCGGGGGTACCCGCATGGCGCGGGCCGCCTCGGTCTGGCGTGCGCGGTAGTCCTGCAGGCGTTGCAGCAGGTCGGCGTCCGTCATGGCCAGATTGGCCACGACATGCAGGGCCGCATTGGCCGCGCCCGATTCGCCGATGGCGAACGTGCCGACCGGCACACCGCGCGGCATCTGCACGATGGACAACAGGGAATCCTCGCCGCGCAGGTAGCGCGACGGGACCGGCACCCCGAACACGGGCACCGGCGTGAGCGCCGCCATCATGCCCGGCAGATGGGCTGCCCCGCCCGCCCCGGCCACAATGGCGCGCAGACCGCGCGCGACCGCCTGGGCGCCGTATTCGACCATATCCAGCGGCATGCGGTGGGCCGACACAACCCGGGCCTCGTAGGCGATATCGAATTCGTCGAACACGGCGGCCGCGTGGCGCATCACATCCCAATCGCTGGAAGAGCCCATGACCAGGCCTACGATCGGCGCGGCGGATGCGGATCCCGTACCGCCGGTCCCCCGCGACGCCAGACCGCCCGGCCGTTCCGACGCGGGAGCCGCCGTCATGCCGCCCCCTGCGTCAGGCGATCAAGCGCTTCCTGGTATTTGGCGGCGGTGCGATCCATGACGTCGGCCGGCAGGCGTGGCGCGGGCGGCGTCTTGTCCCAATCCTGCGTTTCCAGCCAGTCGCGCACGAACTGCTTGTCGAAGGACGGCGGGCTGATGCCCACCGCATAGCCGTCGGCCGGCCAGAAACGCGAGGAATCCGGCGTCAGGACCTCGTCCATCAGATGCAGCGTGCCGCGCACGTCCAGGCCGAATTCGAATTTCGTGTCGGCGATCAGGATGCCCTGGCCGCGCGCGAAATCGGCCGCCTCGGCATAGAGCGCCAAGGTCACGCGGCGCAGTTCGTTCGCCAGATCCGAGCCCACCTGAGCCACGACGTAAGCAAAGTCGACGTTCTCGTCGTGCTGACCGAATTCGGCCTTGGCCGCCGGGGTGAAGATGGGTTCAGGCAGTTTTTCCGCCTGACGCAGGCCGGGCGGCAGGGCGATCCCGCACACAGAGCCCGTCGCCTGGTAGTCCTTCCAGCCCGAGCCGATCAGATAGCCGCGCGCGACGGCCTCGACCAGAATGGGTTCCAGGCGCTTGACGACCATGGCCCGGCCGGCGACCTGGTCGCGTTCTTCAGGCGCGACCACGTCTTCCGGGGCGATCCCCGTGACGTGCGTGGGGATCAGATGGCCCAGGCGCTTCAGCCAGAATTCGGTCAGCGCCGTCAGGACCTTGCCCTTGCCGGGAATCGGATCGTCCAGAATCACGTCGAAGGCCGAGATCCGGTCGGTGGCGACGATGAGCAGTTTGTCTTCGCCCACGGCGTACATGTCGCGGACCTTGCCGCGCCCCAGCAAGGGCAGCGACTGGATGGTGGATTGGAGCAAGGCCTTCATCAGGATTTATTTCACCAGTTGCTTGAGTTCGCCCGCCGCGTAGCG